>NZ_JAQFVG010000154.1:1393-129141 GCF_029439455.1 Caballeronia sp. BR00000012568055
CTACCGGAATGGATCTACCTACATGTTGCAACACCGTTCTTCAGGAATCACGGGGCCAATCGCATGACCGGTACGGGAGGCTTGCAACGGGTGCCACGAGATGTGCTTTCCGAATGGCAGATTCCCGTCCCCCCCCCGCTTGGATGACCAACAAGCACTCGTCGATGAAGTTCTGGCCGAACAAGTCCTCATCAACTCGAACAAAGAGCTAATTGAGCGTTTCGAGGCCAAGATCAAGGCGGCGATTGATCGAGTCTGGGTGAGCTGAATATGGACGCCGCACTGGAAATCCACGAATACCTACCAATGGCCTATCCGTCAAGCGGTGAAGGCGAGTACATCCGTTTTGTCTGGGAAGCCTTCGAGAGCAACTACGTGGCAGGCAAGTATCAGTTTGCGATGCTTGCTTTCCATATGCTCTACATGAGCTACGTGTATTTCTCGGTGTGGCAGATCAAACAGGCCAGGCCGGAAGCCTTCATCCACGCGGTGCTGTTCCAGCAAAAGGAAAAGGAGCTGCTGACCGCCAGCTCGCCATTTACCTTCAGCGAAGTCAATGAGCGCAGCATCTTTAAATTCCTTCGTTTGGCTGGTTGCGAGAACCAGCACATCGGCAAGTTTCAGAAGCTGGTGGATCAGCGCAATGAGATCGCCCATCCCAACGGCAACATTTTCTTTAGCGATCAGGCAACGGCAGACCAGCGTATTGAAGGAGTCATGCAGCAAATTTGGGGCATCCAGGCCCATATGCCGAGCGTGCTGCATGCTTGTCTGTTGCAGTTCTTGCGCGATAGCGCGAATCCAGACGAACGCGAGATCGCTGACAGCGAAGTTCACGTGGAAATAAACTTCCTGCACAAGCACTACCTGTCGCGCAAGGACATCGAGGCCTGTCTTGCCTGCGACCTGAGCGAATTCGACGGCAGTCCGTTCCGGGACGAGGTGCAGACGCTAATGAAGGCGCTTCAAAACAAGGTGGAAGATTGACGGCCTCAACCAGGAGAAGAACATGAGCCAACCTTGGCCTTACCCCGGCGCAGGCTGGTGGAAGTTCGATTTCCATACCCACACCCCGACCTTCAAGGACACCAATGCATTGCAGGCGGCCATCGGCACGCCGAATGAGGTGACGCCGCAGGCCTGGTTGCTCAGGCAAATGGCCGCTAAACAGCTACCGAAGCGAGACTTGCAGCCTGCTCCGACAGGGCTGGCGCTGCAAATTGCCGCCGATTCAGGCTACTAGGTCGAACGCCCCTTACTGGCCGGTTTAAGACCGGCTCAGATCGAACTTGGTATGTCGGAAGGTCCTACTCGATTTCGACTTCAGTCATTGACGGCGCATTGCCTCGACCTTGAAACTCAGACCAAGCATCGTGTGCTGCGCGGAGCGCGGGTGGGAGGAAAGCTGAGTCTCCAAGCGAGCCGAATAAGCTGTCGAGCTCCGTGTAACGCTGATGAACCGTGCGAAGACGCGGAAGCATTGCCTTTAGCCGCATTACAGCAGCGCCAAGCGGCGCAGCGGGTAGGGTGTCAAACGACGCGTGCATGCACAATCTTTCGTAGCGCGCTGCCACGGCATCGATCGCGTTTACGAAGTTTTCGATCTCGTCCGGTCCAAACTGTACGGCGCGCACGCTATCCTCAGCGGCTTTCACGAACTGGGCGACCGCGCCGCCAATGAACGTCTCCATGTGACGGAACTGCGCGAACATGGCGGCACGGCGCGCGTCCGGCTCAACATCGGGCGAGATACCTACGAGCCAATCGGCAGAGCACGAATAGACTGTCGTCGCGGCCAACAAGAATTCCACGCTCTTTGCCGACGCCAAGGCTCCCGATTCGATGGCAGCGATATTCACATGCACGCCTGTCTTGGTGAATCCATCTTGTGCCTGCTTGATCGTCAGACCGTTGAGCACGCGCCCCTGAATCAAACGAAGCCGAAAGTCTTCAGATTCTTTGGGTTCAAGGGCGCTGCGGCGAAAACGCTTCAGGGCAGCTTTCACCGCTTCGTCATGCTGGTGCGGCGTAACCGGCTCGGCGAATTTCTCAGTCACGTTGACCTCTGTCTAATTTTTTTGCTACGCGTTCGAGGCGTAACAGCACTTGTTCAAGCCGGTCCAACTGACTGATTGAGTGACCTGGACTGCTCGCTCGCCAGCCTTCGCGGCTCGCACGCTGGTACACGGCGCTTGTGGAGATGCCGAAGGCGGCAGAAATCGACTTGGCGGGCGTGCCGCTTCGATACCGCCGCTCAGCCTCCAGCCACTGCGTGGGCTTAAGCCGCGCTCCCATTAGCAGACGGGCCGGATAAGGTCGTCGTCGTGCAGCAAGGCCATGTCAAACAACGGACCCGAATTGGCGAAGGCATCGACGCGAGCGTGTCGGGCGCGGCATTCTTGAAGATGCACGATCCACGCATCGCGGTCTTCAATACGCGGCTTGATCAAATCCGCCGCATCGATTTCGGCGTCGCTAATGCCGACGCCAAGAAGGCGCTCGCGGTGCGCCGCGCGGTCGGCGTCGAAACGATCGATGCGGCGTGCCAGTTGTGGAATGGCGTCTGAAGTGAGCGCGAGCGCGACACGCCCAGCCGTAACGAGTTCTTTGCTAAAAAGCGCGCGCTGCGATTTATAGAAATCTTCGAGCGCAGCGCTTCCGATACGCGCATCGTTTGCTTGCTTTTGCAGCCGCGACATTTCGGCGATAAGCGCGGCGAGGACGTTCGCTTCGCTAGTGACTTCACGCTGGATGAATTCTGCCAACAGGTGCGCCGGGCCGGAAGCCTTTAGTGCGGCTGCTTGCGCTTCCAGCACTGACTTCGCGGCGCGCATGCAGGCATCGTTGCGCGCCATGGCGAAGAACGTGGCTTGGGCGTCGGAGGCGTCGGCGCTCAGGATTTCAAGCAGGTCGGTCATGGATTTCTTCGTGTGATTGAAAGGCACCATCGTCGCACCCGACTTCACGCTTCACGGACGCCGCTTTCCAACGTGCAAATAGCAAGCCGTTATCTAAATTGCGTCGCTTCGATCGCTGTGGTACCCGCGCGGGCGCACGCGCGCGCACGCGCGCTCCGTGCAAAGAAATTACGTGGCGTAGACGATCGAAATCTTCGCGCAGCCTTGGAGCATATGCATTTGCCGGATTTTCGAGTGTATTTTCGGAACGTCGCAATTGCCACGTGTAAGCCAGTGCGAGACTGGCCGAAAGTGCGCGCGAATGATCATTACGGTTTGCGTTTTGATCGATTGGTCGCCAAGCTCCGATCTTTCATTGCCGAGATGCATATGTGCAGGATCAAGCGCGCAATTCGATCGGGCTATAAGTTAGGCGCGGCCATAACCCGACTGTTTGGACGTCGCAGAGCAGTGAGTGAGCGGGATATTCGCTGACGAACCCGTATGAATGGTTCGATGCGAACCTCGCTGCTTGCTCGGCGGAGGCGCGAGGAATAAGAGGTTCGACGTTCGCCCGATTAGATCGGCGGACCGCTGTGCAAAACGACCGCTCGCGCGCGACGTCGCTGCCGAACGTGATTTGATCGTTTAGATGCGCTGGCGAATCACGAATGTTCACCGCAGTGCAGAGATAGGCTCAAGTCCGGCAAACGATCGCTACGAAGCTTAAAACTTTATGTATTCGGCGTCGATAACAGGCATTTTTACGCTGCCACCTACATTGTTGCGGTAGTCTGCGTTCGATTTGTAGGTACCGACCACAACAAAGAATTTCTGCTCCTGTGCGTTGTCAAAGTAGTCATTCTCCAAGCGTTTGGGTACCCGAACCTTCACATACCGGGGCACGTAGTCATCGGTCGGAACGGTCGCGATGAAATCGGCACTTGAATCGAGCGCCTTATACAGTTGGGCAGTCATGAAATACATTTTTCCGTCCGGCCGAACTTTAGGTGCGCCGGCGAGTTACCAGCCATTCACGGCACCATATGCCGCGATTGCTTCGTCTATTGACCGGGGTTGCTGAAGGCCCGCTGATACCGCTTGCACGTTCGCGTCGAACTTCCGCTTGTCTTCGACCTGTTGCGCGGCTTTCGCTTCCTCTGCTTGTTTTAGCGCGGAGGCCTGTTGAGCTTGCTTTGCCTTCGATTCTGCCTGCCATTCATCTTGTCGAGCCTGCAGCGTGGTCATGCAACTGTCGTAGTAGGGTTTCCAGTTTTCCTGTCGCCCCAAGATTCCCTTTGTATCAACAGCCGTTCGACACGATGACCACGGACTCAGGTTCGAATTCACAACGAATGTCCTTGATGCCACTTCATTTATCCGTCGCTGCTTGTCGTCTCTTGACTCTTGGCTCTCAGGTTGCGAACCGGTCAGCGAAGAGAAAAGAGAATTCACGGAGGCGGCAATGTTGCTTTGTGCATGAACTGCGGTCGAGGACGTCAGCATAAGCGCTAGAAGGGCTTTTCGCATTTTAATGAGCAGGAGTTTAAGAAATCCTCATCTTAGGGTCGGACCCATTTTTTTATGATGCATACGACACACTGTCGTGTCGATTTCTCACGTCCTATTAGCTACGACTCGCCATTGCCATTATCGAAGAGGGCACCTATAAAGCCGTGCCGCGTCTTTACTTATTGTCGTCTTTCGGCATCACGTTCAATTGCCGAACGAGTTCCTGTCGCCCCATCGGCGTTAGTCGTCCGTGTTCACTCGAAACTGGGCCACGCGACATCATGAAGCCTTGCGATACAGCCCACCGCGTCGGTGTCCAGTTGCCGCTGCCACCGCGTACAAGCCAGCCGTCGCGCGAAAGGCGTTCAAAGAGCGCAGTGCGGGACATTCCGAGTTCACGCGCGCAATCGGTGACGGATAGGCATCCGGCGAAGCGCTCGCGCTCAATTCGCGCCGTCTCTTCGCGCGCTGCGCGTGCCTCCGCGTCATGGCGCTCACCTTTGGCGATTGCTTCCTGAATTTGCGCTTCCGGCAAAGCCATACCTGACATTCGCATCCGGTACGCGAAGCGTCGAGCGGCGGAGGCGCGACTCTTGAACCGTTTCGCCACTACGCACCCCGCATGCCGGTACGGGCCGCGTGATTCACTTCCACGTGCTCGTAAAGATAAATCGCTGACTGGGATAGCGAAGCGCGATACCCGGCATCACCATTGTTGACGGCGACGCGAAGTTCGCGCAGGTGGTTCAGTGCGCCGAATGTAGTGGTGACGGCGATGGCCGTGACAACGTGTTCCTTTTTCATGCTTTCCTAACCGGTAGTAATCCTAATTTGAGAGCCTGTTTGATCCGCTTATGGCGGTGCTTACGCGTCTCGATGACTAATGCTACTGACTATCTTGACTTGGGCATTCGAAGCCAAGCAGCGCGTGATTTGCCCGGTTGCTGGGCCCAACTATTTCAATCAAAGCCTCGTATCCGCGACGGGCGGCTCGCATTAACGGTCGGCCACGCTCCAGTCCAGCCTTCGAAGGTCACATGCTCGCCACGATAGCGAAGTGGAATGTCCCCTGTGCTGCCATGTCGGAATTTTGCGACTCGTACTTGCGCGAAGCCACGAAACTGCTCGTCGCAGTCCGGATTAGCGACCTCTTCGCGATGAACGAACATAACCACGTCGGCGTCTTGCTCAATAGCGCCTGAATCGCGAAGGTCGGAAAGCTGCGGAATGCGGATCGCACGCTGCTCGACCTGCCGGTTCAACTGGGCCAGCGCGATTACCGCGATGTTCAGTTCCTTGGCTAGCGCCTTCAGGCCGCGCGATATGCCTTCAATTTCAGAATTCCGGTTCGAGCCATCGCCGGTCATCAGTTGCAAGTAATCGACGATGATCAAGTCGAGTCCATGCTTGCGCTTGATCGCGCGAGCCTTTGCTCGTACATCAGCCAATCGAAGCGCGGCTTGGTCGTCAATTCGCAACCGCAACTCCGTCACCTTCGCAGCGACTGTTGTCATACGATTCCAAAACTCGTTGTCATGCTCAGGAGCATGCATCACTGTGTCGAGCGAAACTCGCCCAAGCGACGCGATCATCCGGTCGTGAAGCTCCGGTTCGGGCATCTCCATGCTGCAAAAGAGCACACTGTGGGTTTGCGCAACGTGGGTTGCGATGTTTAGTGCAAGCGCGGTTTTGCCTACGCCAGGACGAGCAGCAACAATCGCTAGCCAGCCGGGCCGAAGCCCGCTATTCAACCGGTGGTCAAGGTCCGCAAGCCCTGTGGATAGGGCTTGCGACGTACCGGTGGAGCGGCGTTCAAGCTCAGCCAAGTGTTCGGCGAGACCTTGTGCCGCAAGCTTAGGTTCGCGCACCGCTGTACCTTCGGCAATCGCTTCGAGCTTCGATGCCGCGCGGTCAATCAGCGTCGCCGCGTCATCTGGCGTCGCGCCTACAGAATCTTGAATCTCGTGTGCGACGGCCAGCAATCTGCGCTTGTGGGAGCGGTCGCGAACGATATCGGCATAACGCGAGATGTTTACGGCGCTCGGCGTGCTCTGGGCGATGGCGTTGAGGTAGGCTAGCCCGCCAACTTGCTCTGCCTTGCCGGACACGCGCAAGCGGTCGTTGACCGTTATCGGGTCCGCGCCGCCTTCGGCAATCGCCGCCGTCACCGCCTTAAAAATGACGCGATGGTCGGCCCGAAAGAAATGTCCTGCGCGCAGATGGCCAATACGGTCGATGGCATCGTTGTCGAGCAACAGTCCGCCGATGACCGATTGTTCTGCCTCGACCGCCGACGGAATCGAGCGCTGTAGCTCATTCGCAGTCATGCCGCCTCCCGGTGATACATGTTCTCAAGGCACCGCGCGAAGCCATGCGGCGTCATCAGAAAATCGATATTGGCAATGAACGGCGGTTTTCCGGGCATCGGCTTCGAACGACCGGTAAGGAAGTCAGACTGCGCGCAGATTTCGAAGAACTTGCGCCATGCCTTAAGTCCATCCGCAGTCGTGGTGTATCCAAACGGTTCGCAATTAAGGCGTGCCGCTTCGCGCCAGCGGGCGGCGATCGCCTTGCAACGAGCGTTGCTCTTAACTTTCACGCGCGGGTTGTCGGGCATTGCGGCTTGATACGCTTCTACTATCCGGTCAACGGGGCAAGCAAGCGATGTTTCCGCTTGTTCGAGCAAGTCAGCATGCGAGGCGGACGCATCGCTGTTGACAGAAGCGTAAGCCTCTATGTTTCTAATCTCCTCTTCTCTTCTCTTATCGTCACCCTGCGTCACATCTGCGTCACCGTTCGTCACGCCTGCGTCACTGGACTTGGTCGCGTTGCGGCGCGCGCGATACTCGCGAGTCCGCGCCGCGCTTGAGTCTTCGCGCTTCGGCTGCCGTTTTTCCCAGTTCACGATGCGCCCATCCGACACCATTCCTTTTTCGACAAACGCGGCGAGAATGCGCGCGCACGTTCCGTCGTCCACATCAAGCATTGCGTCGTGAGCGTCACAGTCAAACCCTGTGACGTCACCACGCGTCACATCTGCGTCACCGTCTGTCACGCAGCTTGCGCGTTCGAGCAGCGCTACCCATATGGCGATGACACCAGTAAATGAACAGCCGGATTTGCGCGCCACCCAGCGGAACTTAGGATCGGTCAAAGTTCCGTGCCACCAACGAAACCAATCCATTAACCGCGACCCCCGCGAACATTCGCGACATACTCCGCAAGCGAGCGACACAGAGAGCGCGCGAGCGCTTTTTTATCGTCTTGGTTCGATGCGAGCGGAATTTCAGCGCACAATTCGCGCTGAAACATGGCTTCCCAGTCCGAACTCGCGCGGACAGAATCTGCTTCGTCGTTCACAGGACGCCTCCGTTCAGAGGGTGCGGTGCAGACTTCTCGCGCGGATCGGCCAGCCCAGCGACCGCGATCCATTCGGCGAATTGTTCCATCGACTCGGCATGCATTTGACAGGCGGCTTCAACAAGCGCGAGCAGGCTGTCCGTTGTCGTAGGGCTAATCAATTCCGGCTCGTCTATGTCACCGCTAAGGTTTTGCGCGCGGACTACACGGGCGACGGCGCTTGCGCCTTGCGTCAGTGCATGGCTGCGAGCGAGGTAGGCGGCGACGGGACCGACAGCGATGCGCGCCTGACTGTCTACCGACTCCAGCGTGCAACCGATCGGGCCATGAGTGCGTTCGATGAAAGGCAGCTTACGCATGGCTCACCTCTCCGCGAGCAAGTTCAGCCAGCAGGCGAAGCGCGTCGCCAGTCACGTCGAGCGCATCGAATACAGTCGGCGCGACAGCAGCGGCGCGGAGGGCGCGATTGATGATTTGAAGCGGGGATTCAGTTTGCTCAGGACGAGCGAGGACTCGGCGCATGATGCGACCTCCTTGGACTTTGAACGAAGCCCGGAACCCGTTTCTCAGGCGGGTGGCCGGACGAATAGCGGATGCTGAGAAAACCGGCGTCCAAGGGAACCGGCGCACGCAAGCGTGCCACCCACTACCGCCCAGCCATTGAAGGTCGCGAACGATAATGTACAGACGAAAAAATACCGCCTCATAGCGGTCGTCCGCCTTGGAACATTCGGGTTTCTCAGGCCCGGTGGTCGCTGTCTGGACCATGAATGCAGTATAGCGAACCTGCGCGGGTTTACAAGCGTACGCAAGTTTCAGACGACCTTCACGCTTGGTAGCACGGCAAATCGTTTTCATCAGACGTTTAACCGCGATCGTTGCGACGAGTCCAAAGCTGATGACGGGATTGGTGTTGTTCGTCGTCATTACACAGCCCCCGGAGCGCGATAGCCCATCGGATCGGCGAGAAAAGTCTGGATATCCGCCGCGTAGAACCCGATCGATTTCGACGTCAGCTTGACGCTTTTTGGGAAAGCGCCGCGTGCGATTGCGTCATAAATCGTAGTGCGCCCCATGCCGGTGATTCGCATCACTTCGCGCATGCGGAGAATTTCGAGCGTGAATTTGCGCTCTGTACCTACGGCGACCTTCTTTCCTACCGCCTGTTCGAGTTGCTTCTCAGTCGTTTGCATAGTTCCGTTCCGTCGAGACATTTTTAGTTGTCCTAATAGAGTCAATGTCCGACGTGGCAGCACACGAAACGAAAACCCTCTCTGCACGAGGCCGGGCTTAGCAGGCCGGGCGCTTAGACTCCTCCAAGGGGAACGGATACCCGAAAGTCAAAGCGCCGGGTCGGCCCCGTGCAGAAGTGGCTTTTCGCGTTGCATTTGGAGTCGTCTTGTGCGCTACCACTGTCTGACAGTGGCGACTATGCCTACTGAAAGGAGGCAAGGCAAGAGGTTTTTATGCCAAATAACGCGCATTTATTGGTCAATAGTATGCGCTCACGAATCAAAAATGGAATTTTGTTTCTCTAAAGTTTGATGATTTATGTAATTTTTCTATTCGGCGATCTATTGTGAAAACGTAGTGCCTGCTTCCGTGGCAAGAATGTTTTTTGCGGCAATCAGCAAATATCGCGTAGCTAGATTCCCAAACGAGAAACGATCCATTTCTTACGTCGAAGCTTCCGTCGTCACCGTCTTCAACTTGTCGAGATAGTCCGCCCAACGTTGCATCAGGTCACGGCGTGCGTCGAGCCAAGTCGTCCGGTTATAGGCTGTGCCCAGCGAATCCCGGACGGTGTGGCTCAGCTGCCTTTCGACCACTTCAGCGGGCACGCCGAGTTCTTGAACTGCCAAGGTCCGTGCCGTCGCTCGCCATCCATGCGGAAGTGCTGTCTCGGCGTCGATTCCCATGCGTTTGAACGCTGCGGACAGCGCCATATCCGACATAGGCCTAGTCACGCCGCGCTGACTCGGAAATACGTAGCGCCAGCGACCGGTTTGCAAATGCAACTCTCGAAAAAGCTCAACGGCTTGGCGGCTTAGCGGTACCAGATGATCTGGGCCGTATTCCTTTCCTGCCAAGCGGCGTTTCATTCGGCGTGCCGGGATAGTCCACATTGCTGCGTCCATATCGATTTCCGTCCATTCGGCCTGACGCAGTTCGCCGGGGCGTTGAAACACCAGCGGAGCGATCTTCAAGGCCGCAGTTACGGTCGCGCTGCCCGTATATCCGTCGCAGGCACGAAGAAGTGCGCCCACTGCCTTCGGATCAACTACCGCTGCATGTTGCCGTTCTGGCGAAGGCGGGAGCGCGTCACGAAGATCGGCGGTGATATCGCGGGTCGCGCGACCCGTGCTGACCGCGTAACGCATCACCTGACCAACAAGCACCCGCACCCGGTGCGCAGTCTCTAGATGGCCCTTGGCAGCAATGCGTTTGATTACATCGAGAACCACGGGCGGTTGCAGAGAGACAGTCGGATGCACGCCGATGTAAGGGAAGACGTGAACCTCAAGGCGTCGAAGATTTCGATGGGCGTGCGAATCGGAGATAGTTGACGCGAAAGCCGCCGACCATTCGCGTGAAACAGCTTCGAAGGAATTTTCGGCGTTTAAGCGATTCGTGCGTTTGATTGATTGCTTTTCAGCAGACGGATCGATGCCATTCGAAAGTTTCGTGCGCGCGTCGTCCCGGCGAGAGCGAGCTTCCTTAAGCGAGACAGCCGGATACGGGCCGATTGTGTACGTTTTTTCTTTGTCAGCGAATCGATACTTTAGACGCCAGTATTTGCCGCCATTCGGTCGGACTTCAAGATACATGCCCATGCCATCAGCAAGTCGATACTGCTTTTCGCGCGGCTCTGCTGCGCGCACCTGAATGTCGGTCAATGCCAATGCCCACCTCGTCTTTTTGTCGGTCAAGGGGTACCGGGCTTTCAGGCAGGTCAAGTACCCCACCGCTTACCCCCTGCAAAGCCCGGCTCAAGGGGTACATTGCCGGACGCCACCGAACAATAAAAAAACCCCGAAGACGTGAGTCTATCGGGGTTTCCGGGCAATTGCGAACATCGCCGAACATCAATTTGGTGGAGGCGGCGGGAATCGAACCCGCGTCCAGAAGCGCTCTACGACCAGTTCTACATACTTAGTTCTGTCATTTGATTTAACCGGAACGACGCGGACGAACACGCTGCGTGACGGCGATTCACTAAGTTTTCGACCCTGGCGTCGTGACGCCACCAAGACTTATCTGACGTATATGACCTCTCGCGGTATTGCTACCCTAACCCGTCAGCGAATTAGTGAGAGGACGGCGGCCCTTAGGCTGCCAGTGCGAACGTATCGTCGTTTGCAGTTACGATTTTCCCATTGATTAACGAGGTGACGGGTCCTCGGTATGCCCTGACCGCTTCACAACCCCTGTCGAAACCAGGTCGCCCCCAAGCGGAACTGAAATTATCGCATGGAAAGGGTAGATGGGGCGACTCGTCGGCGCTTCAAGTGTTCAGCCGATGTCGCGCAGCAGTTCCTGAAGCTCGACCGCCGAATCGACCACGTGATCGGCATGCCAGCGGCGCGGCGGGATATCGTCGCCGCAGTAGCCGTAGGCGGCCGCCACGGTGACCATGCCAGCGGCGAAGCCCGCCTGGACATCGCGCAGATCGTCGCCGACATAGACGATGCGCTCCGGCGCGGTATCCAGCAATTCGGCGGCGTGCAGCAGCGGCGCGGGATGCGGCTTCGCGTGCGGTGTCGTATCGCCGCAGACGAGGCAGCCGGCGCGCGTATCCAGCCCGAGCAAGCCGACCAGCGGCACGGACAGCCTCATCACCTTGTTCGTGACGATGCCCCAGCGCACGCCGCGCGCATCGAGCTGATCCAGCAGTTCGGCGATGCCCGGAAACAGCGTCGTCTCGATGCACAGATCGGCTTCGTAATTGGCAAGGAATTCGTCGCGCATCGCGGGGAAATCGTGATGCTCCGGACCAATTTCGAACGCGCCGCCAAGCAGGCCGCGCGCGCCCGCCGAGGCAAACGGCCGCAGCGCTTCCAGCGGACGCATCTCCAGACCGCGATCGTGGCGCATTTTGTTGACGGCGGCGACCAGATCGGGCGCGGTATCGGCGACGGTGCCGTCGAGGTCGAACAGCACGGCCTGGCACAGCCCGAGCCGGTCGTTATCGGCGAGGCGCTGGGGCAGGGGAGTCGGATCGTCGGGCAGCGGTTTGGTGCGAATCGTGCCCGTGTTGTCGTCTTGGATCATGGTTTCAGGCTTCCCGGCGGCAAGCCATCATGTAGTTGATGCTCGTGTCGTTGGAAAGGCCGAAATGCTTCGAGATCGGGCGATAAGTGATGCCTTTGATATTCAGCGGCGACAGCGATGCCGCACGCGCGAACGTCGCCAGTTCCGACGGCTTGATGAAGCGCGCATAATCGTGCGTGCCACGCGGCAGCATACGCGCGATGTACTCCGCGCCGATCACGGCGAAGAGATAAGCCTTGGCGTTGCGGTTGAGCGTCGAGAAAAACACCCAGCCGCCCGGCTTGACCAGCGCGGCGCACGCGGCAATTGTGCCGGCCGGATTCGGCACGTGTTCGAGCATTTCCATGCAGGTGACCACGTCGTACGCGCCGGGTTCGCGCGCGGCGAGCGCTTCGGCGGAAATCTCTTCGTACGCCACGTCCACGCCGCTTTCCAGACTATGCAGATCGGCCACGCCGAGCGCATTCGACGACAGATCGATGCCCTTGACCTTCGCGCCGCGCATCGCCATCGACTCGGACAGAATGCCGCCGCCGCAGCCGATATCCACCACCTGCTTGCCCATCAAGTGCGCCTGCGAATCGATCCAGTCGAGCCGTACGGGATTCAGTTCGTGGAGCGGCTTGAACTCCGCGTTCGGGTCCCACCAGCGATGCGCCAGCTCGCTGAATTTCTGTAGTTCGTGGGGATCGACATTGGTCATGTTCAGTTTGGCTTGGAGTGAGTCGTGAATCGGTTAGACCGAGTATATAGGCGGGAAGAATGGTGGGCAAAAAGCGGATTCTGCGTCATCGCACCGCCTGGACGGTCGAAGGTGCGTGCGAGCAGGCGTTTCAGGCATAAAAAAACCCCCGCCGAGGCGGGGGTTTGATCTGCGGCAATCCTGCCAGCGCTTACTGCTGCGGCTGACGGGTCGTGCCCACAACTTCGACTTCCACGCGACGATCCGGTGCGAGGCAGGCGATAAGTTGCTTGCGGTTCTTCTGTTGGCAGCTACCCTTCGTGACCGGGTCGCGCTTGCCCTTGCCTTCCGTGTAGATACGGTTGGCTTCGATGCCCTTGCTGACCAGATAAGCCTTCACAGCTTGTGCACGGCGCAGCGACAGACGATCGTTGTACTTGTCCGAACCGATACGGTCCGTGTAGCCCGTTGCAACCACGACTTCGAGGTTCAGCGCGCCGATCTTCGATGCCAGATCGTCAAGCTTTTCCTTACCAGCCGGCTTCAGGACAGCCTTGTCGAAGTCGAACAGAGCGTCAGCCTGATAGGTAACCTTTTGCGATTGGATAACCGGCGGCGGCGGAGCGACCGGTGCCGGCGGCGTCGGGGCTTGCGCGACCAGCGCGCCATCGCACTTTGCGTTTGCCGTTGCCGGGGTCCAGAATGCGTCGCGCCAGCAGAGTTCGTTCGTGCCGTTCATCCACACGTACTCGCCCGTACCGTTCACCCAGTTGTCATTCACTGCTTGTCGCGAGGCCGGCACCGACTGTGCGTAGGCCGATGCAGCCATAACCGCGGTAGCTGCAATGAACGCGAGCTTTGAAAGTTTATTCATATTTCTCCTCTCGAAATTGAGATTACCGCAGGTTTACTGCGAGCCTGTAGACGAAGACAAGTCATACATTGCTCGAAGTATAACATTCCCTACGGAACAAAACGCGCTGTGTAGACTTCGAGCAGTGTCTAACTTTGTGCGTTGGCATTTTGCCATATCGTTCCCTTGCAACGATAAAAATATCCCCGCACCCCAAGCGCCCGCAACCTTATGTGGTGCATGCGCAACAAGAAAGGGACAGGAGCGACGCAGGCTCGCAGAAGGCGCAAAACGTGCGCACATTACGTGCCTGAACGCCATTTCCTGCGAATTTTCATCATGGCGATTTTTCGCGTCGCCAAAACGACGAAGCGCGACGAGGCGGCATGATAGCCCGGCCCGATGACGAATTGACGGTTTCGTTCCCGCTGTTTTTGTAAGTAATTGCCACGGCGTTCCGCATCGTGCATTGCGAGTGCGTAAGGTGAAATGCGCGGTCCGTTTTGGCCTCGTCTTACGCGCATCACACAGTATGTATACGCTGTGCGCCGGGCGCAGATGCCGCGCATGTTAGAATCTTTCGATGCGCTGCGCTCGCGGCGCGTATCAAAGGCATGCGCTGCATACGCAGCGCGCGGCGTACGTCGGCTACGCGCGTGGCCGGCATCCGCCGTGCGGCTCGCGGGCGAGTTTCGCGTATTTTGCCGGCGCGCTGCCGTGTCGCTGCTGCACAGTTCAAGACACGGATAATGGATCAATTCGCCAAAGAGACTCTGCCAATCTCCCTCGAGGAGGAAATGCGCCGTTCGTATCTCGATTACGCGATGAGCGTGATCGTCGGGCGCGCGCTTCCCGATGTCCGCGATGGCCTGAAGCCGGTGCACCGTCGTGCACTGTACTCCATGCACGAGCTGAACAACGACTGGAACCGCGCCTACAAGAAATCGGCGCGTATCGTCGGCGACGTGATCGGTAAGTACCATCCTCACGGCGACGCCTCGGTCTACGAGACGATCGTTCGCATGGCGCAGCCGTTTTCGCTGCGCTACATGCTGGTGGACGGCCAGGGCAATTTCGGTTCGGTCGATGGCGACAACGCCGCGGCCATGCGCTACACCGAAATCCGCATGGCGAAAATCGGCCACGAGTTGCTGGCCGACATCGACAAGGAAACGGTCGATTTCGGTCCGAACTACGACGGCAGCGAAAACGAGCCGCTCGTTCTTCCGGCGCGTATCCCCAATCTGCTGATCAATGGTTCGGCCGGCATCGCGGTCGGCATGGCGACCAACATTCCGCCGCACAATCTGCGCGAAATCGTCGACGCCTGTCTGCATCTGCTGAACAACCCCGAATCCACGGTCGATGAACTCATCGAGATCGTGCCGGCGCCGGATTTCCCGACGGCCGGCATCATCTACGGCGTGGCGGGTGTGCGCGACGGTTATCGCACCGGGCGCGGGCGTGTGGTGATGCGCGCTGCTACGCACTTCGAAGAGATCGATCGCGGTCAGCGCATGGCGATCATCGTCGATGAGATTCCGTATCAGGTGAACAAGCGCACGCTGCTCGAGCGCATCGCCGAACTCGTCAACGAGAAAAAGCTCGAAGGCATTTCCGATATCCGCGACGAGTCCGACAAGTCGGGCATGCGCGTGGTGATCGAGCTGAAGCGCGGTGAAGTGCCGGAAGTGATCCTGAACAATCTGTATAAGCAGACGCAGCTTCAGGACACCTTCGGCATGAATATGGTCGCGCTGGTCGATGGCCAGCCGAAGCTGCTGAATCTGAAGGAAATGATCGAGTGCTTCCTGTCGCATCGACGGGAAGTGCTGACGCGGCGCACGGTGTACGAACTGCGCAAGGCGCGCGATCGCGGGCACGTGCTCGAAGGTCTGGCCGTCGCGCTGGCGAATATCGACGAATTCATCGCGATCATCAAGGCCGCGCCGACGCCGCCTATCGCCAAGCAAGAGTTGATGGCGCGTCCGTGGGATTCGTCGCTCGTGCGCGAAATGCTCACGCGTACCGACACCGAGGCTTCGGGCGGGCGTGCGGCGTATCGTCCGGAAGGCTTGAATCCGGCGTATGGCTTGCAGGAAGACGGTCTGTACAAGTTGTCCGACGTGCAGGCGCAGGAAATTCTGCAGATGCGTCTGCAACGCCTGACCGGGCTGGAGCAGGACAAGATCGTTGGTGAGTACCGCGAAGTCATGGCGCAGATCGCCGATTTGCTCGATATCCTCGCGCGCCCGGAACGTATCCGTCAGATGATCGTCGATGAACTCGGTCAGATCCGTACGGAGTTCGGTGACGACCGCCGCTCGCGCATCGAAATGAATGCGACCGAGCTGAACACCGAAGATCTGATCACGCCGACGGACATGGTCGTGACCATGTCGCATTCCGGTTACGTGAAGTCGCAGCCGCTGTCCGAGTATCGCGCGCAGAAGCGTGGTGGGCGCGGCAAGCAGGCCACGCAGATGAAGGAAGACGACTGGATCGACACGTTGTTCATCGCGAACACGCACGATCATATGTTGTGCTTCTCGAATCGCGGTCGCGTGTACTGGATCAAGGTTTATGAAGTGCCGCAGGGTTCGCGTAACTCGCGCGGCCGTCCGATCGTCAATATGTTCCCGCTGCAGGAAGGCGAAAAGATCAACGTCGTGCTGCCGGTTAAGGAGTTCTCGGCGGACAAGTACGTGTTCATGACCACGTCGCTCGGCACGGTCAAGAAGACGCCGCTGGAAGCATTCAGCCGTCCGATGAAGAAGGGCATCATCGCGGTCGGTCTGGATGACGGCGATTTCCTGATCGGTGCGGCCATTACGGATGGCGAGCACGACGTCATGTTGTTCTCGGATGCCGGCAAGGCCGTGCGCTTCGACGAAAACGACGTGCGCGCAATGGGCCGCGAGGCACGTGGCGTGCGCGGCATGCAGCTCGAAGACGGCCAGCAGGTCATCGCGATGCTGGTCGCGGGCGGCGAGAATCAGTCGGTGCTGACCGCGACCGAAAACGGTTACGGCAAGCGCACGCCGATCAACGAGTACACGCGTCATGGCCGCGGCACGAAGGGCATGATCGCTATTCAGACGTCGGAGCGAAATGGCCGCGTGGTGGCGGCGACGCTCGTCGAGCCGGAAAGCGAAATCATGCTGATCACCACGTCGGGCGTGCTGATCCGCACCCGCGTGTCCGAGATCCGCGAGATGGGCCGCGCGACTCAAGGTGTTACACTCATCAGCCTTGACGAGGGAACGAAGTTGTCGGGACTGCAGCATATCGCCGAGGCCGAAGCTGAAGCCGAATTGGAAGGTGATGCAGAATCGAATGGTTCCGCACCGGCACCGGACGCATCGGACGATGCAGAAAACGGCGAAGGCGTCTGATATTTTTTGTGACGCCCGGCTCTCGTTATCGCTTTTGAAAGCTCGAATTAGTTAAGCTGCGCGACGTCGGCTATTTGCCGGCGTGCTTGTCCCCGCATCGTGCGGGGCGAGCCACGCTCCGACACGCCAGGCGCGTCGCCCGTGCCGAACTGGAAATTTTTTACAGGGAGTAATGATGCAAGGACGTTTCAAGCAGTGGATGTTGCTGGCCGCTTTCGTGCCGACTTTCGCGATGGCTCAGTCGCTCCAGAATCAGGCGCCGGCTCAGGCAGCGCCGGCGGCACCGGCCGCAGCAGCCCCGATTGATCCGGCCAAGCAAGCCGCGATCAAGGATCTGCTCGACGCGATCGACGCGCAGAAGCTCGTCAGCGCGATCGGCAATAGCGCGCAGATGCAGTCGAAGCAGCTGGTCCCGGCAATCCTGTCGGACGCGCTGTCGGAAAACAAGACCCTGAACGACAAGCAGAAGCAAGCTGCCGTTCCGTCGCTGCAAAAGAATGCAGTGCCGAAGCTGGTTGACTCCGCAGGTCAGGTGTTCGCAACGGACTCGTTCCGCAAGGACGCCATGCAAGCTCAGTACGACGCCTACGCGAAGTACTACAGCACCGACGAAATCAAAGACCTGACCAACTTCTACAAGAGCCCGACCGGTCGCAAGTTCATCCAGGTTCAAGACCAGGTTGGCCGCGACGTGGTCAACGGCCTGATGCAGAAGTACATGCCGCAATCGATCAAGGCAACGCGTACGCAAGCCGATCAGGAAGTGGCAAGCGTCAAGCCGAGCGCGAAGTAAGTTCAGGAATCCGCCGCCGGGGCTCGCCGCCTCGTGCATTGGCGGGTTTTCAGGACAGTGCGATAATGGCTGTTTGCGCGTGAGCGCAAGCAGCCATTTCTTTTTTGGTCGGGAAGAACGCGAAGTCCGCCATTTTTCTCGCGCCTGCCTTTCAGGATTTCCAGATGCGCGTGTTCAATTTCTCCGCCGGTCCGGCCGCCCTGCCAGAAGAAGTCCTGAAGCAAGCCGCCGATGAAATGCTCGACTGGCACGGCAGCGGCATGAGCGTGATGGAAATGAGCCACCGCGGCGCGGAATTCATGTCGATCCATGAAGAGGCGCTGACCGACTTGCGCGAACTGCTCAACGTGCCGGATTCGCACCGTATTCTGTTTCTACAGGGCGGCGGTATCGGCGAAAACGCGATCGTGCCGATGAACCTGCTCGGCAACAAGAAGACCGCCGATTTCGTCGTGACCGGTTCGTGGTCCACGAAGTCGTTCAAGGAAGCGCAGAAATACTGCACGCCGCACCTCGCGGCCAATGGCAAGACCGAGCAAGGCTTCACGCGCGTGCCCGCGTTCAGCGAATGGAAGCTGTCCGACGATCCGGCCTACGTGCATCTGTGCAGCAACGAAACCATTGATGGCGTCGAGGCGTTCGAGATTCCCGATCTCGGCGATATCCCGCTGGTCGCCGATGCCTCATCGCACATCCTGTCGCGCCCGATGGACATCGCCAAGTACGGCGTGTTGTTCGGCGGCGCGCAGAAGAATATCGGCATGGCGGGCGTGACGGTGGCGATCGTGCGGGAAGATCTGCTGGATCGCGCGTTGCCCATTTGCCCGTCCGCGTTCGAATGGAAAATCGTCGCGGAAAACAATTCGATGTACAACACGCCGCCGACCTATGCCATCTATATCGCCGGATTGGTGTTCAAGTGGCTGAAGAAGCTCGGCGGCCTGCCTGCCATCGAAGCGCGCAATGTCGAAAAGGCGAAGCTGCTGTACGACACCATCGATTCGAGCGATTTCTACATCAACAAGATCGAGCGACAAAACCGTTCGCGCATGAACGTGCCGTTCTTTCTTGCCGATGAATCGCGCAATACCGATTTCCTGGCCGGCGCGAAAGCGCGCGGTCTGTTGCAACTGAAGGGCCACAAGTCCGTCGGCGGCATGCGGGCATCGATCTACAACGCGGTGCCGGTCGAGGGCGTGAAGGCGCTCGTCGATTACATGAAGGAATTCGAGCGCCAGGGCGCTTAAAACCGCATCCGAAAAAACACCGCATGGACGACGATCTCAATTCAAGACTCAAACCGCTGCGTGAGCGCATCGACGCGCTCGACGCGCAACTCATCGCGCTGCTGAATCAGCGCGCTTCCGTGGCGCTCGAAGTGGGCGAAGTGAAGAAGCATTTCAACGCGCCGGTGTTTCGTCCCGAACGCGAACTGCAAGTGATCGCGCGTTTGCAGGAAATGAGCGCAGGTCCGCTGGCGGATTCGCATATCGCGTCGATCTGGCGCGAGATCATGGCGGCGAGCCGCGATCTCGAACAGACCATTCGCGCGGCGTATCTCGGGCCGGTCGGCACGTACAGCGAACAGGCGATGTTCGAATACTTCGGTCATTCGATTGAAGGGCTGCCGTGCTCGTCTATCGACGAAGTGTTTCGCGCGGTCGAATCGGGCGCGTCCGAATATGGCGTGGTGCCGGTCGAGAATTCGGCGGAAGGCGCGGTGTCGCGCACGCTGGATTTGCTGCTGTCCACGTCGTTGTTGATCGGCGGTGAGCTGGCTTTGCCGATTCACCATAACTTGCTCACCGCATCCGGCAAGCTCGATGGCGTGACGCGCGTGTGCGCGCATCCGCAGGCGCTGGCGCAGTGTCAGCGCTGGTTGAGCGCGAACGCGCCGCATCTGGAGCGGCAGGCGGTATCGAGCAATGCGGAAGCGGCGCGCATGGCGGTTGATGATCCGACCGTTGCCGCCATCGCCGGTGATCGCGCGGCGACGCACTACGGCTTAGGCGTCGTGTTCTCGCTGATTCAGGACGATCCGCACAATCGCACGCGCTTCGTGATCATCGGCCGGCAGCCGACGGATTCGAGCGGTCACGATCAGACGTCGCTGATCGTCTCGGTGAAGAACGAGGCGGGCGCGGTGTTCAAGCTGCTCGAACCGCTCGCCACGCACGGCGTATCCATGACGCGTTTCGAATCGCGTCCGGCGCGCGAGGGCACATGGGCGTACTACTTTTATATTGATATCGAAGGGCATCGTAACGATGCGTCGGTATCGGCGGCGCTCGAAGAGTTGGAGCGCAAGGCTGCGTTCTTCAAGATTCTCGGCTCGTATCCGCGTGCGCGCTGATCCGGGTTATTCGCTTCAATCGGCATCGATGTTCTCTTTCAACAAACTGGTTATTTTCGGCGTCGGTTTGATCGGCGGATCGCTGGCGCGGGCGCTGCGCGAGCGCGCGGGCGTGAGCGGGCGCGTGGTCGGCGTCGGGCGTTCGCTGAAAGCAGTGCAGCGCGCGCTCGAACTCGGCGTGATCGACGAAGCCGTCACGCTCAAGGACGACGCTGCGCTCGCGAACGCGTTGCACGGCGCGGATATCGTGCTGATCGCCGCGCCCGTCGCGCAGACCGGGCCGCTGCTCGCACAGATCGCGCCCTTGCTGGATGCGCGCACCATCGTCACGGACGCGGGCAGCACCAAGAGCGATGTCGTCGCGGCGGCGCGTGAGGCGCTGGGCGCGCGCATCGCGCAATTCGTGCCGGGGCATCCGATTGCCGGGCGCGAGTCGAGCGGCGTCGAGGCGGCGTTGCCGGATTTGTATGTCGAACGCAATGTCGTGCTTTGTCCGCTGAGCGAGAACGCGCCCGACGACGTTGAAAAAATCGCCGCGATGTGGCGCGCGACCGGTGCGTGCGTGCGGCAGATGAGCGAGGCGCAGCACGATCGCGTGTTCGCAACGGTCAGTCATTTGCCGCATGTATTGTCGTTTGCACTGGTCGATCAGATTCTCGATTCGCCCGACGCGCAACTGAAGTTTTCGTTCGCGGCGGGCGGCTTTCGCGACTTCACGCGCATCGCCGCGTCGAGTCCGGAAATGTGGCGCGATATCTGTGTCGCGAATCGCGCGGCGCTGCTGGCCGAACTCGATGATTACGTGAACGTGCTCGCCCGTTTTCGCGCGGCGATCGATGCATCGGATGGCGCGGCGCTCGAAGCGGCGTTCGCGCGTTCGCGCGTGGCGCGCACGGAATGGCAGGAACGCGGCGGCATCAAGCCCGCAGGCGATACGACCGCGGGCGAAATCGCCGCGAAATGAGGACACACTATGGAACATCTCGATCTCGGACCTTTCTCCCGCGCGTCCGGCACGGTGCGGCTGCCCGGCTCGAAGAGCATCTCGAACCGCGTGCTGCTGTTGGCGGCGCTGTCGAACGGCGAAACGTCGATCACCAATCTGCTCGATTCCGACGACACGCGCGTGATGATCGCCGCGCTGAAGAATCTCGGCATCGATGTGCGTGAGGAAGGCGAGCGTGTCGTCGTGAAAGGCACGGGCGGCGCGTTTCCGTCGAAATCGGCGGAACTGTTTTTGGGGAATGCGGGCACGGCGGTGCGTCCGCTGACGGCGGCGCTCGCGGTGAATGGCGGCGAGTATCGCGTGCACGGCGTGCCGCGTATGCACGAGCGACCGATCGGCGATCTGGTCGATGGGCTGCGCCAGATCGGCGCGAGCATCGACTATGAGTTGAACGATGGTTTTCCGCCGCTGAAGATTCATCCCGCGAAGATCGCGATCGATAAACCGATCCGCGTGCGCGGCGATGTGTCGAGCCAGTTTCTGACCGCGCTTTTGATGAGCCTGCCCGTGATCGAAGGCCGCAGCGCGCCGGTGACGGTCGAAGTCGAAGGTGAACTGATTTCCAAGCCGTATATCGACATCACCATTCGGCTGATGGAGCGCTTCGGCGTGACGGTCGAGCGCGATGGCTGGGCGAGCTTCACGGTGGCGCCGAACGCGCGTTACACGTCGCCTGGCGCGATCATGGTCGAAGGCGATGCGTCGTCGGCGTCGTATTTTCTGGCGGCGGGCGCGATCGGCCACGGGCCGGTGCGCGTGGAAGGCGTCGGGCGTTCGAGCATTCAGGGCGACGTCGGTTTCGCCGACGCGCTGAACCGAATGGGCGCGAACGTGATGATGGGCGAGGATTGGATCGAAGTGCGCGGCGTGGAGTCGGACGACGGGCGGCTTGCGCCCATCGACATGGATTTCAACCTGATTCCCGATGCCGCGATGACCATCGCCGTCGCGGCGCTGTTCGCCAGCGGCACGACCACGCTGCGCAATATCGCGAGCTGGCGCGTGAAGGAAACCGACCGCATCGCCGCAATGGCGACGGAATTGCGCAAGGTAGGCGCGACGGTGGAAGAGGGCGCGGACTATCTCGTCGTCACGCCGCCGCCGTCCCACAAGCTGACGCCGAACGCCGCCATCGACACCTACGACGATCACCGCATGGCGATGTGTTTCTCGCTGGTGAGCCTGGGCGGCGTGCCGGTGCGCATCAACGATCCGAAGTGCGTGAACAAGACGTTCCCCGACTACTTCGACCGGTTCGCCACGCTCGTGAGGGCCTGAACGTGAAACGCGATGCACTCGATCTCTTCAACGGCAATAAAGCGCCAGAACGCCCACAAGAAATGAAACCGACCCGACCTTTCGACCCCACACCTGTGATCACCATCGACGGGCCGACGGCATCGGGCAAGGGCACGGTCGCGGCGCTCGTCGCGGCAACGCTCGGCTTTCATTTGCTCGACAGTGGCGCGCTGTATCGGCTGGCGGCGCTGGCGAGCATCCGCTACAGCATCGAAACCGACGATGCTCCCGCGCTTGCAAAGCTGGTCGAAGCGCTCCATATCACCTTCCGCGAAGGCTGCGCACAGCTCGACGGGCTGGACGTATCGACCGAAATTCGCGCCGAGGAAGTGGGCAATCGCGCGTCAGCAATTGCAGTGCATTCGGAGGTGCGGCAGGCGCTCGTAGCCCGCCAGCGCGCGTTCCGCAAGCGTCCGGGCCTGATCGCGGACGGCCGCGACATGGGCACCGTGATCTTCCCCGATGCCACGCTGAAGGTGTTTCTGACCGCAAGCGTCGAGGCGCGTGCCGCCAGACGGCATAAGCAATTGATGCAAAAAGGCTTTTCTGCTAATATGGATGACTTGCTGCGCGATTTGCGCGAGCGCGACGCCCGGGACATGAACCGGGCCGCCGCACCGCTCAAGCCCGCAGCGGACGCGAAGACGCTGGACACCTCCGGTTTGTCGATCGATCAAACGGTCGAGCAGATCATCGGCTGGTACAGCGCCATTCGTGTGTAGTTGGCGTGTAGTTGTCGTAAGTAGCAAGAAGTAAGGTGCTCCGCCGGAAGCGGAGCGTGTGTTAAACCATTTAACCCCGTATGGCCGAGCGCATCGCCGGTCTCAATTCCGAGACCATCGCGCAAAAGCTGTGCAAATATCGATTTTTATGTCCGACCTGCAAACCTCCACCCCGAATACCGAATCCTTTGCGGCTCTGTTCGAAGAGTCGCTGACCAAGCAAGACATGCGCGCTGGCGAAGTGATCTCCGCTGAAGTCGTGCGCGTTGACCACAACTTCGTGGTCGTCAACGCTGGTCTCAAGTCCGAAGCCTATATTCCGCTCGAAGAGTTCCTGAACGACGCGGGTGAAGTGGAAGTGCAGGCGGGCGACTTCGTTTCCGTCGCGATCGACGCGCTGGAAAACGGCTATGGCGACACCATCCTGTCGCGCGACAAGGCGAAGCGTCTGGCTTCGTGGCTGTCGCTGGAAAAAGCACTCGACAACAACGAACTCGTGACCGGCACGATCACGGGCAAGGTCAAGGGCGGCATGACCGTCATGGTCAACGGCATCCGCGCGTTCCTGCCGGGTTCGCTGGTTGATACGCGTCCGGTCAAGGACACGACCCCGTACGAAGGCAAGACCCTCGAGTTCCGCGTCATCAAGCTCGACCGCAAGCGTAACAACGTCGTGCTGTCGCGCCGTGCCGTGATCGAAGCGACCCAAGGCGAAGAGCGCGCAAAGCTGCTGGAAACGCTGAAGGAAGGCGCGATTGTGGAAGGCGTGGTCAAGAACATCACCGACTACGGCGCGTTCGTGGACCTCGGCGGTATCGACGGCCTGCTGCACATCACCGACATCGCATGGCGTCGTGTGCGTCACCCGTCGGAAGTGCTGTCGGTTGGCCAGGAAGTCACCGCGAAGATCCTCAAGTTCGACCAAGAGAAGAACCGCGTTTCGCTCGGTATCAAGCAACTCGGCGACGATCCGTGGGAAGGCATCTCGCGTCGTTACCCGTCGGGCACGCGCCTGTTCGGTAAGGTCACCAACATCACCGACTACGGCGCATTCGTCGAAGTGGAATCGGGCATCGAAGGCCTGGTCCACGTGTCGGAAATGGACTGGACGAACAAGAACGTTGCACCGTCGAAGGTTGTGCAACTCGGTGACGAAGTCGAAGTCATGGTTCTCGAAATCGACGAAGACCGCCGCCGTATCTCGCTCGGCATGAAGCAATGCAAGCCGAATCCGTGGGATGACTTCAGCCGCAACTACAAGAAGGGCGACAAGCTGCAAGGCGCCATCAAGTCGATCACCGACTTCGGCGTGTTCATCGGTCTTCCTGGCGGTATCGACGGTCTGGTTCACCTGTCGGATCTGTCGTGGTCGGAAACCGGCGAAGAAGCCGTGCGCAAGTACAAGAAGGGCGACGAAGTCGAAGCCGTGGTTCTGGGCATCGACGTCGAGAAGGAACGCATCTCGCTGGGTATCAAGCAGCTCGAAGGCGACCCGTTCAACAACTTTGTCGCGATCAACGACAAGGGCGCGATCGTTGACGGTATCGTGAAGGCTGTGGACCCGAAGGGCGCGGTCGTTACGCTGTCCGGCGAAGTCGAAGGTTACCTGCGTGCTTCGGAAATCGCACAAGACCGCGTGGAAGATGCGCGCAATGTGCTGAAGGAAGGCGACAAGGTCAACGCGATGATCATCAACATCGATCGCAAGTCGCGTGGTATCAACCTGTCGATCAAGGCAAAGGATTCGGCTGAGCAACAGGAAGCGATTCGCGGCCTGCAAGCTTCGGACTCGAACGCCGCCGCGACCGGCACGACCAACCTCGGCGCGCTGCTCAAGGCCAAGCTCGACGGCCAGAACAGCTAAGCCCTACCGGCACGCTGCAGTATGACCAAAAGTGAATTGGTCGCCCAGTTGGCGTCGCGATTTCCGCAACTTGTTCTCAAAGATGCGGATTTCGCGGTGAAGACGATGCTCGATGCGATGTCGGAGGCTTTGGCCAACGGTCATCGTATCGAGATTCGCGGCTTCGGCAGCTTTGGGCTCAACCGTCGTCCGTCGCGCGTGGGGCGCAATCCCAAGTCGGGTGAGAAGGTGCTGGTGCCGGAGAAATTCGTGCCGCACTTCAAGCCGGGCAAGGAATTGCGCGAACGTGTCGATGGCCGCGCGGGCGAGCCGCTGAAGGCGTCGAATGACGACGATGCGGACGATCTCTGATCGGCGCGCATCCTGACTGAGATGTTTCAGTCCGCGGCGTCCGGCCACGAGGCAATCGACCAGAAAAGCACCCTGCGGGGTGCTTTTTTTATGCGCGGCGCTTTCGTACTCTTAAGCAAATGCGCTCGATGCAACAGGTGCAGCACTTGCTCCCTTTCAAGTCGGAGCGCGCTCAGGTGTGCCCTTCCAAACGCATCAATTACAATACCGGTCACTTTGACCTGAGCAAGCACGCTCTCGCGAGACCCTTCATGAAATTTATCGTCTGGCTGATCCGCGTTCTGGTTTTCGTTCTGTTGCTCGTGCTGGCGCTTGCCAACACGCAACCGGCGACGCTCAATTTCCTCGCGGGTTACGCGTGGTCCGCGCCGCTGATTCTGATCGGGCTGGCGTTCTTCGTCGTGGGCTTGCTGGCGGGACTTGTGTCCGCAGTCCCGGCGATGGTCCGCCTGCGCATGGAAAACGGCCGCCTGAAACGCGAGTTGCGCGTGGCGCGCGAGACGCCGGTGGTGAAGGAAGAACCGCCGATGCCGCCGCTCATCTGACGCTGTCTGCACCAAGGCGCGCGTCAACTGAAACGCGCCTGTATCGCTGCGAAAAAGCAGACACCTAACCGACTCAACGACTAATCGCATGGATCTAGACTTCTGGTGGCTGCTCGTCATTCCGATCGCGTTCGCGCTGGGCTGGATGACATCGCGCTATGACCTCAAAACGCTGCTGTCCGAGAACGCGAATCTGCCGCGATCGTATTTTCGCGGCCTCAATTTCCTGCTGAACGAACAGCACGACAAGGCGATCGATGCCTTTATCGAAGTCGCCAAGCTCGATCCCGAAACTATCGAACTGCACTTTGCGCTGGGCAATCTGTTCCGGCGGCGCGGCGAGACGGATCGCGCGATTCGCGTGCATCAAAATTTGTTGAGCCGCGCAGATTTGCCTGCCGCCGAACGCGATCACGCGCTGTATGAACTCGGGCAGGACTTTCTCAAAGCCGGGCTGCTGGATCGCGCCGAAGAAACCTTCCGTTCGCTCGATGCCGGTGAATATTCGCTCGGCGCGCAACGCGCGCTGCTGACCATTTACGAAATCGAAAAGGATTGGCCGAAGTCGATTACGACGGCCGAGCGCATCGAAAAGATGGGTGCGCCTTCGCTGCACATGGAGATCGCGCATTTTCATTGCGAACTCGCGCAGGAAGCCTTGCAGCGCAAGAATCCGGATGGCGCGCGCGAGGAATTGAAACTCGCGCTGGCATCGAATCCGGACAACGTGCGCGCAACCATCTTGTCGGGCGATGTCGAAGCCGCCGCTGGTAATTTGACGGGCGCGATCGAACACTGGAAGCGCGTGGAAGGGCAGAACGAGGCGTATCTGCCGCTTGTCGCCGAGAAGCTGATGAAGGCGTACAGCGCGCTCGGTCAGACCGAAGCGGGCGTCGATCTGCTGACCGATTACGCCACGCGCTATCCATCGAACGACTTGCTGGATGTGGCTTACAAGCACGTTCAGGAATTGCGCGGATTGGACGCCGCGCACACGCTCGCGCGCAAGCAGATGCAGGCCGCGCCGAATCTCGCCGGCATGACGCGTTTGCTCGAAGCGCAGGAAGCGACCGCCGATGAACCGCGTCGCGGCGAGCTGGAATTGATGCGTAATCTGGTGAAACAGCGCACCAAGAATCTGCCGCGCTACACATGTCAAACTTGCGGCTTCCGGGCGCGTCTATTCTATTGGCAATGCCCCGGCTGCAGCGGCTGGGAAACCTATGCGCCGCGCCGCGTCGAGCCGATCACCAGTTCGGCCTGATTCAGCCTTCGCCACCGCTACAGAAGAACTTCCTCCGATACACATATGAAAATCACCATCGTCGGCACCGGTTATGTCGGTCTTGTCACCGGCGCGTGTCTCGCCGAAATCGGCAATGACGTGTTTTGTGTGGATGTCGATCCGCGCAAGATCGAAATCCTCAACAACGGCGGCGTGCCGATCCACGAACCGGGCCTGCTGGAAATGCTCAATCGCGTGCGCGCGGCGGGCCGCATCCAGTTTTCGACCGACGTGAAGGCGAGCGTCGAGCATGGCGAGATTCAGTTCATCGCGGTCGGCACGCCGCCCGACGAAGACGGTTCCGCCGATCTGCAATACGTGCTCGCGGCGGCGCGCAATATCGGCAAGTATTCGAATGGCTTCAAGGTGATCGTCGATAAATCGACGGTGCCGGTGGGCACGGCGAGCCATGTCCGCAATGTGATCGAAGAAGAATTGAAGGCGCGCGGGCTGGAAAGCTCGGACAAGTATCGCTTCTCCGTGGTGTCGAATCCGGAGTTTCTGAAGGAAGGCGCGGCGGTGGATGATTTCATGCGCCCGGACCGCATCGTGATCGGTATCGACGACGATGCAGATGGCAACCGCGCGCGCGAGAAGATGAAGCGCCTCTACACGCCGTTCAACCGCAATCACGAACGCACGCTGTATATGGACGTGCGTTCCGCCGAGTTCACCAAGTACGCGGCCAACGCCATGCTGGCCACGCGCATTTCGTTCATGAACGACCTCTCCAATCTCGCCGATACAGTCGGCGCGGATATCGAAGCCGTGCGGCGGGGGATTGGCTCGGACCCGCGAATCGGGTATCACTTTCTGTATGCGGGCTGCGGTTATGGCGGCTCGTGCTTCCCGAAGGACGTGCAGGCATTGGTGCAGATGGCGCGTGAAAACGGCCATCAGTTGCGCATTCTGGAAGCCGTCGAAGCCGTCAACGACGATCAGAAAGAAGTGCTCGTCAACAAGATCGTGAAGCGCATGGGCGAAGACCTGCGCGGCCGCACGTTCGCGCTGTGGGGCCTCGCGTTCAAGCCGCAGACCGACGATATGCGCGAGGCATCGAGCCGTCGGATCGCGGCTGCTTTGCTGGCGCGCGGCGCAACCGTGCGCGCGTACGATCCGGTGTCGATGCAGGAAGCCGAGCGCGTCATCGCGCTGGACCTGGCGGATCGTCCGGAAGACATGAAGCGCCTGCATTTCGTGCAGACGCAAAAGGAAGCGCTGACGGGCGCGGATGCGCTCGTGATCGTGACCGAATGGAAGGAGTTCAAGAGCCCGGATTTCGGGCACTTGAAGAGCGAGCTGAAGATGCCGGTGATCTTCGACGGCCGCAATTTGTATGAACCGGAGGCGATGGCCGAACTCGGCATCGACTATTACGCAATAGGACGTCCCCATGTCGAACTCGACAGCAACCGCAACTGATCAGGCCGCTATTCCCGTCGTCCCGCTCGCGCGCATTTCCGCTGCGCGCGTGCTGGTTGTCGGCGATGTGATGCTCGATCGCTACTGGTTCGGCGATGTGAACCGTATCTCGCCCGAAGCGCCCGTTCCGGTGGTGCGCGTGCAGAAGAAGGAAGATCGCTTAGGCGGTGCGGCGAACGTGGCGCGCAATGCGGCGGCGATCGGCGCGCAGGCGGGTTTGCTGTGCGTGGTCGGGCACGATGAACCGGGCGAGCGTATCGTCGAATTGCTGGGCGAGAGCAAGGTCGCCGCGCATCTCGGCCGCGATCCCGATCTGCCGACCACCATCAAGCTGCGCGTGCTGTCGCGTCAGCAACAGTTGCTGCGAGTCGATTTCGAAGACGCGCCGAATCATGAAGTGCTGCTCGCGTGCCTCGCGCGCTTCACGGAACTGCTGCCGCAATACGACGTCATTCTGATGTCGGACTATGCGAAGGGCGGCCTCACGCACGTCACGCAGATGATCAGCGATGCAAAGCGCGCCGGCAAACCCGTGCTCGTCGATCCGAAGGGCGACGACTGGGCGCGGTATCGCGGCGCGACGCTGATTACGCCGAACCGCGCGGAGTTGCGCGAGGTGATCGGCCAGTGGAAATCGGAAGAAGATTTGCACGAGCGCGTGAAGAAGCTGCGCGAGGAACTGGATCTCAGCGCGCTGCTGCTGACGCGCTCCGAAGAAGGCATGACCCTGTTCACGGAGACACAAGTCGTACACACATCGGCGGAAGCACGTGAAGTGTATGATGTCTCGGGCGCGGGCGACACCGTGATCGCCACCGTCGCGACCATGCTGGGCGCGGGTGTGCCGCTGGTCGATTCGATCGTCTATGCGAACCGCGCGGCGGGTATCGTCGTCGGCAAGCTCGGCACGGCGACCGTCGACTACAACGAACTTTTCGCCTGACCTCCTACCTATGACCATTATCGTCACCGGCGCGGCCGGGTTCATCGGCAGCAATATCGTCAAGGCGCTCAACGATCGCGGCGAGCAACGCGTGATCGCCGTCGATAATCTGACGAAAGCCGACAAATTCAAGAATCTGGTCGATTGCGAGATCGACGATTACCTCGATAAAACCGAATTCGTCGAACGCTTCCGGCGCGGCGACTTCGGCAAAGTACGCGCGGTGTTTCACGAAGGCGCCTGCTCGGACACGATGGAAACCGACGGCCGCTACATGATGGACAACAACTTCCGCTACAGCCGCGAAGTGATGGACATCTGTCAGGCCAACGACGTGCAGTTTCTCTACGCATCGTCGGCAGCGACGTATGGTGGATCGAGCAAATTCGTTGAAGAGCGCGAGTACGAAAAGCCGCTGAACGTCTACGGCTATTCGAAGCTGCTGTTCGATCAGATCGTGCGTCAGGTGATGCCGAAGGCGAAGAGTCAGATCGTCGGATTTCGCTATTTCAATGTGTACGGGCAGCGTGAAACGCACAAGGGACGCATGGCGTCGGTCGCATTTCACAACTTCAATCAGTTCCGTTCGGATGGCAAAGTTAGGCTATTCGGCGAATACAACGGCTATGCCGCGGGCGAGCAGACGCGCGATTTCATCTCCGTCGAAGACGTGGTGAAGGTCAATCTCTTCTTCTTCGATCACCCGGAGAAGTCGGGAATTTTCAACCTCGGCACGGGGCGCGCGCAGCCGTTCAACGATATCGCATCGACGGTGGTGAATTCGCTGCGCGCCTTGAACGGCGAGGCTTCGCTGTCGTTGGCGGAACTCGTGCAGCGCGGTTTGATCGAGTACATTCCGTTCCCGGATGCGCTGCGCGGCAAGTATCAATGCTTCACGCAAGCGGACCAGTCGAAGCTGCGCGCGGCCGGTTATGACGCGCCGTTTTTGACGGTTCAAGAGGGCGTGGACCGCTACGTGCATTGGCTGTTCGGCCAGCTATAAACGTTTTCGAAGTCTCTCTACACTGGGTCTCACGGTCAGCGCTGGTGCTGGCCGGTTCTCTCGGAGACCTACGTATGTTCAAGCAAGCACTCTCATCGCTCGTCGCCTTCGCACTCGCGCTGTCGATCGGTTCCGCCTTCGCATCCGTCGATGTGAACACTGCCAATTCCGATGCGCTGCGCGGTATCAAGGGTATCGGTCCCGCCAAGGCAAAAGCCATTCTCGATGAACGTCAGGCGCACGGTCCGTACAAGGACGCGAGCGATCTCGGCACGCGCGTGAAGGGGCTGGGCGGCAAGACCGTGCAGCGTCTGGAGGCCGAAGGGCTGACTATCGGTACGAGCGGTTCCGCGCCGAAAACCGCTGTGGCAAATGGCGCGACCGCGACGCAAGTCTCCGCATCGGCATCGGCGAAACCTGTGGTCGTGAAGAAGTAGGCGACACACGGCGCGTGTCGTCGCATCGGTAAGCACATCCTCCTTCAGCCTTCGGATGGTTTTGGGCTCCCGCAGTCGGTTCCGCCTGCGGGTTTTTTGCGTTGCCGAATCCGGGCGATACAGCGCCCGCAGCACGCAATCCATCCGGCCAACAGGGACGCACGGGCGTCGCACGGATCGCTGGGCTACAATCGAGAAATCCTTATATCAAAATCACGCAGTCGAGCGCGTGCAACCCGAACTGGTTCCCATATGGCTTACATGACTATCGAAGACACGATCGGCAATACGCCGCTCGTGCAACTGGTCCGCGTCGTCGATGACGACATCCGCAGCCGCAACAACGTCGTGCTCGGCAAGCTCGAAGGCAATAATCCGGCGGGTTCGGTGAAGGACCGCCCGGCTTTGTCGATGATCCGCAAAGCCGAGGAACGCGGCCGCATCAAACCGGGCGATACGCTGATCGAAGCGACCAGCGGCAACACGGGTATCGCGTTGGCGATGGCTGCAGCGGTGCGCGGCTACAAGATGGTGCTGATCATGCCGGAAGATTTGTCGATCGAGCGCCGTCAGAGCATGGGCGCATACGGCGCGCAGATCGTGCTGACGCCGACGACTGGCGGCATGGAATACGCCCGCGATCTCGCCGAACAGATGCAGCGCGACGGCAAAGGCATCATCCTCGACCAGTTCGCCAATCCGGATAATCCGCTCGCGCACTACGAAACCACCGGCCCGGAGCTGTGGAAGCAGACCGATGGCCGCATCACGCATTTCGTCTCGTCGATGGGCACGACTGGCACGATCATGGGCGTGTCGCAGTATCTGAAGGAGCAGAGCGAGAAGATCGAGATTATTGGTGCGCAGCCGGAAGAGGGCTCGCGTATTCCGGGCATTCGCAAGTGGCCGGAAGAGTATCTGCCGAAGATCTTCGATCGCTCGCGGGTGGATCGCGTGGAGAACGTGAGTCAGGCCGCGTCGGAAGCGATGGCGCGCCGGCTGGCATCGGTCGAAGGGATTTTCGCGGGGATTTCGTCGGGCGGTGCGTGCGAAGTGGCGTTGCGCATCGCGCGTCAGGTAGAGAATGCGACGATCGTGTTTATCGTCTGCGATCGGGGTGATCGGTATCTCTCGACGGGTGTGTTTCCTGCCTGACGTTCCATGAAAAAACCCCGGCGTACCGGGGTTTCGTTCAAACCAATTTACTGCGCGCCGGACTGCATTTTTGCCTTGACCGCTTCGCCGAGCTGATACACCGCGAGCGCGTAAAAGAAGCTGCGGTTATAGCGCGTCAACGCGTAGAAGTTCTTCAGCCCGAGCGTGTACTGCGTGGACATGCCGGGCGTCGGCAGATCGACGACGGTGAGCGGCGTCGGCGCTTCGGCGTTGATGTTCAGACCCGGCTCGTTGAGCAGCATTCCCGCCTTGGTGAGTTGCGCCAGCGACCAATGCGGTTCCGGCGATCCATCCGCCGCCGCCTGCGCGATCCCCTGACTGCCTTCGTCACCCGCAATGCGCCACACTACCGGACGACCCGGCTCCCAGCCATTCTGCTTCAGATAATTCGCCACACTGCCGATGGCATCGGCCGGGCTGGCGCGCAGATCGATACGGCTATTGCCATCGAAATCCACCGCGTACTGCACGATGCTGCTCGGCAGAAACTGCGGAATGCCGATCGCGCCGGTGTACGAACCGAGCACCGTGGTCGGATCGATCTGGGAATCGCGCGTCCACACCAGCAGGTCTTCGAGATTCTTGCGGAACGTCGCCATACGCTCGACGCGATTCGGCGTGTTCGGATAATCGAAGGTGAGCGTGGTCAGCACATCGAGCGCGCGGAAGTTGCCCATGTACTTGCCGTAGATGGTCTCTACGCCAATGATCCCGACGATGATCTCAGGCGGCACGCCGAATTGCTCGCTCGCGCGTTGCAGCGTGGCCTGATTCGCGCGCCAGAATTTCACGCCCGCGTTGATGCGAATCGGTTCGATAAAGCGCGCCTGATACGCCTTCCAGTTCTTCGCCGACGGCGTGGGCGATGGCAGCACGAGTTTCACCGCAGTCGCCGAATAGCTGACGTTATTGAACAGCGCGTGCAGCGCGGCGGGATCGAAGTCGTAGCGCGCCACCATGTCGTTGATGAAGGCATCGACATTCGGGTTGTTCGCGTAACGCTGCGGGATGATTTCTTCTTCGAATTCTTGCCCTTGCGGCGTCGCGTTTTGCGGCTGCTGCGTCTGGGCGAAGGCGCCGTGACCGGCGTTCATGCCGAGTGCGCAGAGCAACGAAGCGATGCAGGCAAAGCGCGACGGCTTGAACGTGTTTCCGAACGGAGCAAACTGAAAAGTCATAGTGTGCGTGGTTTGGTGGCGATGAAAGGCGAGCGCGAAGTTCGCGTGTCACGCGCCTGTGAGTTGCGAATCTCTGCAATGATTCCCGACGCGATGCCACTGCCTGCAACGGCCCACGCGGCAAGCACAGGGCGTCATGAGCATCGCGGCAGTATAACCGACGGTATGTGAACGATTGGGGCCGAAAGGCGCTTCACGTCGGATCATTCGATGGTTCGGGCCGTATCGAACGGTGTGGTAACTTAACGGCAAACATGCGGCCTGTGGTCGCGTATGACGAAAAAACACGAGACGAGAGCCGACGAAAGCGGCATAGCGAGACAACATGGCCACCGGCTTTTACTCCCATCCCGAATGCCTTCAGCACGACAACGGGCAATACCATCCCGAATGTCCGGCGCGATTGCAGGCGATCGAAGATCAACTGATCGCAAGCGGAATCGACGGATTTATCGAACATGAAGAAGCGCCGCTGGCGGAAGAAAGCGAGCTGGCGCGTGTGCACACGCAGGCGCATATCGATTACATCAAGAGCCGCACGCCCGAGTCGGGCCGCAGCGAACTCGACCCGGATACGTCGATGTGTCCCGCGTCGTATCGCGCGGCGTTGCGAGCGGCGGGCGCAGCGATTGCCGCCACCGATGCGGTGATCGAAGGCCGCCACGAGAACGCGTTTTGCAGCGTGCGCCCGCCTGGCCATCACGCCGAACCCGCGCGCGCGATGGGCTTCTGCCTGTTCAATAACGTGGCGATTGCCGCGCGTCATGCGCTCGAAGTGCATGGCTTGCAGCGCGTCGCTATCGTCGATTTCGATGTGCATCACGGTAATGGCACCGAAGCCGCCTTCACCGGCGACTCGCGCGTGCTGATGTGCAGCTTCTTCCAGCATCCGTTTTATCCGTTCAGCGGCGCGGACAATCACGCATCGAATATGGTGAATGTGCCGCTGCCCGCGCGCACGAAGGGCATGCAAGTGCGCGAGATCGTCGATCTGATGTGGCTGCCGCGACTCGAAGCGTTCAAGCCGCAGATGATCTTCGTCTCCGCTGGTTTCGATGCGCATCGTGAAGACGATATGGCGAATATGGGACTCGTCGAGGACGATTACGCGTGGATCACGGAGCAGATTCGCGGTATCGCCAAACGGCACGCGCAGGGGCGCATCGTGAGTTGTCTGGAAGGCGGTTACAACTTGTCGGCGTTGGGACGAAGCGTGGTCGCGCATTTGCGCGCGCTGGCAGAAATCTGAATCTAAATATCCCAATGCAATAAGTCGATCGAAAATCATTATTAAAGGAAATGAAGCCCGTCCTGTAAAATCGCGGTCTACACGCAACACAACACCAGAAACAACACCTAGAAGCGGCGGCCGGCAGCGCGAGGGAGACCCACGCGCAGCCTCCGCCGTTTGTATTTTCATGATCGGAAGATGATCGACATACGCAATCTCTCGCAGCGTTTCGCCGGCCCGCGCGGCTGGGTCGAAGCGCTGCACAACGTCAATCTGGCGATTCCCGCCGGCGAAGTGTTCGGCATCATCGGTCGAAGCGGTGCGGGCAAGAGCACGCTGGTGCGCACCATCAATCTGCTGACGCGTCCAAGCGAAGGCAGTGTCGTCGTCGAAGGGCGCGATCTCACCACGCTCGGCAAGAACGATTTGCGCGCCGCGCGCCGCGATATCGGCATGATCTTTCAGCACTTCAATTTGCTGAGTTCGCGCACGGTGTTCGGCAATGTCGCGCTGCCGCTGGAACTTGCCGGCATGAAGCGCGCGGAGATCGAAGCGACGGTGTTGCCGCTGCTGGAACTCGTCGGACTCACGCAGCACAAGGACAAATATCCTGCGCAGATCAGCGGCGGGCAGAAGCAGCGCGTGGGTATCGCGCGGGCGCTGGCGAGCAAGCCGAAAGTGCTGCTCTCCGATGAAGCCACCTCCGCGCTCGATCCCGAAACCACGCGCGCAATTCTCGATTTGCTGCGCAAGATCAATCGCGAACTCGGTCTGACGATCGTGCTCATCACGCATCAGATGGAGGTGATCAAGCAGGTGTGCGACCGCGTCGCCGTGCTCGATGCGGGCCGCGTGGTCGAAGAAGGCAAAGTGGTCGATGTCTTCATGCAGCCGCATCACGAAGTCACGCGCGCGCTGATCGGCGATGTCATCGCGCATGAGTTGCCGCCCGCGCTGAAGGCGCGCGTGGCCGAGCGATTGAAGACCGGCAGCGGGCATTTGCTGCGACTCGCGTTCACCGGTTCCGGCGTCGATCAGCCGATTCTCTCGGAAACCATCCGCCGCTACGAACTCGATTTCAATATCCTGCACGGCCAGATCGATGAGATCCAGGGCCAGGCGTTCGGCTCGCTCGCGGTGCTCGCGGGCGGTCAGCCGGTGAAGGTCGCCGAAGCGATCGCTTATCTGCGCTCACAAGGCGTGGTCGTTGAGGAGTTGTCTCATGTTGAGTGAAATGTTCGACATGTTTGTCCAGTCGTTCTGGGAAACGCTGATCATGGTCGGCATCTCGGGGCTGATCGGCGCGGCGCTGGGTTTGCCGCTTGGCGTGTTGCTGTATCTGACCGATCGCGATGGCGTATTGCAGAACATCGCGGTGAATCGCGTGGTCGGCGGTATCGTCAATGCGGTGCGTTCCACGCCGTTCATCATTTTGCTGGTCGCGGTGATTCCGTTCACGCGGCTCGTGGTCGGATCGTCGATCGGGACGGCGGCGGCCGTCGTGCCGCTGACGATTGCGGCGGCGCCGTTTATCGCGCGTCTGGTGGAAACGGCGCTGCGTGAAGTGGATCGCGGTCTGATCGAAGCCGCGCAGGCGACGGGCGCGACCACGCGACAGATCGTGTTCAAAGTGCTGCTGCCGGAATCGCTGCCGGGCGTGGTCGCCGGATTGACCATCACCTTCGTCTCGCTCGTCGGCTATTCGGCGATGGCGGGCGCAATCGGCGGCGGCGGTCTCGGCGATCTCGGCATCCGCTATGGTTACCAACGCTTTCTGCCTGAAGTGATGCTGACCGTGGTCATCATCCTGATCGTTTTCGTGCAACTCGTGCAATCGTTCGGCGACTGGCTCGTTCGTCGACTCAGCCATAAATAACCATCATGCAACGTCGAAATATTCTGAAGTTCGCGGCAGCCCTCGCAAGCGCCACGCTGTTCACGGCAAACGCCTATGCCGATGAGTCGATCAAGGTCGGCGTGACCGGCGGTCCGCACGCGCAGATCATGGAAGTCGTAAAGCAGGTCGCGGCCAAGCAAGGGCTGAAGATCACCATCATCGAATTCTCCGATTACGTGCAGCCGAACGCCGCGCTCGCATCCGGCGATCTCGATGCCAACAGTTATCAGCACTTGCCGTATCTCGACGCGCAGGTGAAGGATCGCGGCTACAAGCTCATCAGCGTCGCCAACACGGTGACGTATCCGATGGGCATCTATTCGAGAAAGATCAAGTCGCTCAAGGAATTGCAGAACGGCGCGCGTATCGCGGTGCCGAACGATCCGACCAACGGCGGCCGTGCGTTGCTGCTGCTGCAATCGCAAGGTCTGATCAAACTGCGCGCCGATGCGGGTCTCAAAGCCACGCCGCTCGATATCACCGACAACCCGAAGAAGCTGAAGATCGTCGAACTCGATGCCGCGCAAATCCCGCGCTCGCTCGCCGATGTCGATGCCGCCGCCATCAACACGAACTTCGCGATGGAAGCGGGTCTGAAGCCGAAGGCAGACGCGATCGCCATCGAAGACTCGCACGGTCCGTACGCGAATATCATCGCGATTCGCGCGGCGGACAAGGACAAGCCGTGGGTGAAGACGCTGGTGTCGTCGTATCGCTCGCCGGAGGTGAAGCAGTTTATCGACGGAAAGTTCGGCGGCGCGGTAATCACCGCGTGGTGAAGCACGTCGGGGTTTTCGGGGATATAAAAAGAACGATCGTTCGAATATATTTCGGCTCAAGCTTATTGCAACCTGCATCACGCTGACTCAGCCCACCCGTTTCGGCGGGTCGGAGCGGCCGCGTCGCTCGTATAATGACGCTGGGTTGACGTAATCGTAACTTTGGAGCGTGTGCATGAAAATTCTGGTGCCAGTCAAGCGCGTGGTCGACTACAACGTGAAGGTCCGCGTGAAATCGGACAACACGGGTGTCGATATCGCCAACGTGAAAATGTCGATGAACCCGTTCGACGAAATCGCTGTGGAAGAAGCGGTTCGTCTGAAGGAAGCGGGTGTAGCCACCGAAGTGATCGCCGTATCGTGCGGCGTGACGCAATGTCAGGAAACGCTGCGCACGGCGCTGGCGATCGGCGCGGATCGCGCCATCCTGGTTGAATCTGCGGATGAATTGCAGCCGTTGGCCGTGGCCAAGTTGCTGAAGGCCCTGGTCGATCAAGAGAAGCCTGAACTCGTCATTCTCGGCAAGCAGGCAATCGACGACGATTCGAATCAAACCGGTCAGATGCTCGCGGCATTGGCAGGTCTGCCGCAGGCGACGTTTGCATCGAAAGTCGTGGTTGCGGATGGCAAAGCCACCGTGTCGCGCGAAGTCGATGGTGGCGCGGAAACGCTGTCGCTGAAGCTGCCCGCCGTCGTGACGACCGATCTGCGTCTGAACGAGCCGCGCTATGTGACGCTGCCGAACATCATGAAGGCGAAGAAGAAGCCTTTGACGACGGTGAAGCCCGCTGATCTGGGTGTGGATGTGACGCCGCGTCTGAAGACGCTGAAGGTTGTCGAGCCGCCCAAGCGCAGCGCCGGTATCACGGTGCCGGACGTGAGCACGCTGGTCCAGAAGCTGAAGAACGAAGCGAAGGTGATCTGAATATGACGACTCTCGTAATTGCAGAACACGACAACGCGTCGATCAAGGCGGCGACGTTGAATACGGTGGCCGCGGCCGCGAAGATTGGCGGCGACGTGCATGTGCTGGTCGCAGGCTCGAACGCGCAAGGCGCGGCGGATGCGGCGGCGAAGATCGCGGGCGTTTCCAAAGTGCTGCTGGCCGATGCGCCGCAACTCGCTGAAGGTCTCGCGGAAAACGTCGATGGCACGGTACTGAGCATCGCGAAGAATTACTCGCACATTCTGGCTCCGGCGACGGCCTACGGTAAGAACATTGCGCCGCGTATCGCTGCGCATCTCGATGTCGCGCAAATCAGCGACATCACCGCCGTCGATAGCGCCGACACGTTCGAACGCCCGATCTACGCCGGCAACGCCATCGCCACGGTTCAATCCAGCGATCCGATCAAGGTCATCACCGTGCGTGCCACGGGCTTCGATCCGGTCGCGGCGGAAGGCGGCAGCGCATCGGTCGAGAAGATCGATGCAGCGGCGGACGCGGGCATCTCGTCGTTCGTATCGCGTGAAGTGACGAAACTGGATCGTCCGGAACTGACGAGCGCGCACATCATCGTTTCCGGTGGACGCGGTCTGGGCAGCGGCGAGAACTACACGCAGACGCTCGAACCGCTCGCCGACAAGCTCGGCGCGGCGCTGGGTGCATCGCGTGCGGCTGTGGACGCTGGCTATGTGCCGAACGATTATCAGGTCGGTCAGACGGGCAAGATCGTCGCGCCGCAGTTGTATGTGGCAGTCGGCATCTCCGGCGCAATCCAGCACTTGGCTGGCATGAAGGACTCGAAGGTGATCGTCGCCATCAACAAAGACCCGGAAGCGCCGATTTTCAGCGTCGCCGATTACGGTCTGGTCGGCGATCTGTTCTCGGTTGTACCGGAACTCGTGAAGGAACTCGGCTGAGCGTGCACGCCGTGACACACATCGGCATATGAGAGAAGGGGCGTGACCACGGTTACGCCCCTTCTTTTTTCTGAACACGTAGGAGACAAAAGAATGAGCTACACGGCCCCCGTCAAGGACATGCTGTTCGTGATGAAGGAACTCGCCGATATCGACAGCGTTGCCGCCATGCCCGGCTACGAAGACGGCGGGTTCGATACCGCGCAGGCCGTCGTCGAAGAAGCCGCGCGTTTCTGCGGTGAAATCGTCGCGCCGCTGAACGTCGCGGGCGACCGCGAGCCGAGCGCGTTTGCGAACGGCGAAGTCACGACCACGCCCGGTTTCAAGGATGCGTTTCGTCAGTACGCGGAAGGCGGCTGGCAAGGCGTCGTGCATCCATCGGAATTCGGCGGACAGGGCTTGCCGAAGCTCATCGCGACGGCGTGCAACGAGATGCTGAACTCAGCGAATCTGTCGTTCGCGCTGTGTCCGCTGCTGACCGATGGCGCGATCGAAGCGCTGCTCACCGCTGGCACCGACGAGCAGAAAGCGCGCTATTTGCCGAAGCTGATCGAAGGCGAATGGACCGGCACGATGAACCTCACCGAGCCGCAAGCCGGCTCCGATCTGGCGATGGTCCGCACGCGCGCGCAGCCGCAAGGCGATGGCTCGTACAAAGTATTCGGCACGAAGATTTTCATCACGTACGGCGAACACGATATGGTGAAGAACATCGTCCATCTCGTGCTGGCGCGCACGCCGGATGCGCCCGAAGGCGTGAAGGGCATTTCGCTCTTTCTCGTGCCCAAGTTTCTGATCAACGACGACGGTTCGCTCGGCGCGCGCAACGACGTGCATTGCGTCTCGATCGAACACAAGCTCGGGATCAAGGCGAGTCCGACGGCGGTGCTGCAATACGGCGATCACGGCGGCGCGATCGGCTATTTGATCGGCGAGGAAAATCGCGGGCTGGAATACATGTTCATCATGATGAACGCGGCGCGATTCGCGGTAGGCATGCAGGGCATCGCGGTGGCGGAGCGGGCGTATCAGCAGGCGGTGGCGTATGCGAAAGACCGCGTGCAGAGCCGTCCCGTCGATGGCAGCGCGAAGGAGCCGGTCACGATCATTCATCATCCCGACGTGCGGCGCATGCTGTCCACCATGCGCGCGTTCACCGAAGGCTCGCGCGCGCTGGCTTATGTTGCGGCGGCGCATTCCGATCTCGCCCACGGTCACGCCGATGAAGACGCGCGCAAGCGCCATCAGGCGATCTACGAATACCTTGTGCCGATCATCAAAGGCTTCAGCACCGAAATGTCCGTCGATGTCGCGAGCATCGGCGTGCAGGTGCATGGCGGGATGGGTTTTATCGAAGAGACGGGCGCGGCGCAGCATTATCGCGATGCGCGCATCTTGCCGATTTACGAAGGCACGACCGCGATTCAGGCCAACGATCTGGTCGGCCGCAAGACCGTGCGCGATGGCGGCCGCGCGGCGCAGGCGCTGCTGGCGCAAATCGATCAGACCATCGTCGCGCTCACCGAGGTGGACGGACAAGCGTTCAAGTCGATGCATCGGCATTTGAGCGCGGGGAGCTTGTCGCTGGCGCGGTCGATCGAGTTTATCGTCGCGAAATACAAGAGCGATCCGAACGCGGTGTTCGCGGGCAGCGTGCCTTATTTGCGGCTTGCGGGCACGGTGCTGTGCGGCTGGCAGATGGCGCGCGCGATGCTCGTCTCGCATGCCAAACGCGCGGGGGACGAGCGCTTCCATACGGCAAAGATTGCGACGGCCGAGTTCTACGCGGAGCACATTCTGTCGCATGCGCCGGGGATCGAAGCGTCGATCATCAGCGCGAAGGGCACGGAAGGCGTGCTGGCGCTGAGCGAAGATCAGTTCTGAGTGTTGCCGCAAAAAGAAAAGGCGCCGCGAGGCGCCTTTTTTTCTTCAAGCGTGCCTAGAAAGCATCACGCGTTCGCATAGCCCGGCCGACGATTCACGCCCGTATCGCCGAAATAGCGATGTACCGAGAGATCATCCGCGCGGATCGCGGGCTGCTTGCCCGACATCAGATCCGCCAGCAACTGGCCCGAGCCGCACGACATCGTCCAGCCAAGCGTGCCGTGTCCGGTGTTGAGGAACAGATTCGGCACCGGCGTGCGGCCGACGATCGGCGTGCCGTCCGGTGTCATCGGGCGCAGACCGGTCCAGAAGTTCGCGCTGGCGGTATCGCCGCCGCCGGGGAACAAATCGTTCACGCACATTTCCAGCGTTTCGCGACGCGCCTGCTTCAACGTCTTGTCGAAACCGACGATTTCCGCCATGCCGCCCACGCGAATGCGATCGTCGAAACGCGTGATCGCGATCTTGTAGGTTTCGTCGAGCACGGTGGAAACCGGCGCGCGGTTCGCATCGACAATCGGCGCGGTGAGCGAATAACCCTTGAGCGGATAAACCGGAATCTTCACCAGATCGCGCAGCAGCTTCGGCGAATACGAGCCGAGCGCGACGACGTACGAATCGCCCTGCACGAGTTCCTTGCCACACTGCACGCCCGCGATACGGCCGTTTGCCATCGCCAGCGCATCGATCGGCGTGTTGTAGCGGAACTTGACGCCAAGTGTTTCGGCCATTGCGGCGAGGCGCGTGGTGAACATCTGGCAGTCGCCGGTTTCATCGTTTGGCAGACGCAGACCGCCCGTCAGTTTGTGCGATACAGCGGCGAGCGCGGGTTCCGCGTTCTTCAATTCATCCGCGGACAGCAATTCGAACGGCACATTGGCGTCCTTCAGCACGGCGATATCCTTCGCCGCACCGTCCAATTGCTGCTGGGTGCGGAAAAGCTGAAGCGTGCCGCCGGTGCGGCCTTCGTACTGAATTCCGGTATCGGCGCGCAATGCTTGCAGGCAATCGCGGCTGTATTCGGCCAGGCGCACCATGCGGCCCTTGTTCACCGTGTAGCGATCCTGCGTGCAGTTGCGCAGCATTTGCCACATCCATTGAAGCTGATTCACCGTGCCATCGAGACGAATAGCGAGCGGCGCGTGCTTCTCGAACATCCACTTCACGGCCTTGAGCGGCACGCCCGGCGCAGCCCACGGCGATGCGTAGCCCGGCGAGATCTGTCCGGCGTTGGCAAAACTCGTTTCGAGCGCAGGGCCGGCTTCACGGTCGATGACCGTGACTTCGTGACCGGCGCGGGCGAGGTAATAGGCGCTCGTTACGCCAACGACGCCGCTTCCGAGAATGACGATACGCATGGAAAAATCTCCAACCAGATTCGATAAAACTGCCGTTGCGCGCTTAGAAAGTGGATCGACGACGCAAACGGAAGCTCGTATAGTGTTATCGACTATGGTATGGATATCGATATAGTTTTAGTTATTGTATTTGAGTGATTTTCGGGAAAAAACAATGAGAACACAGCGTAATCCGGTCCGCGCGCTCGATAAGCTCGATCACAAGATTCTGAACACGCTTCAGCAGGACGGACGCATCGCTATGAAGGATCTGGCCGAGCGCGTCGGATTGTCGGTGACGCCTTGCATCGAACGGGTGAAGCGCATGGAACGCGACGGCGTCATCATGGGCTATCACGCGCGGGTGAATCCGGCGGAATTGGGCGCGGCGCTGCTCGTGTTTGTCGAGATCACGCTGGATCACAAGAGCGGCAACATGTTCGACCAGTTTCGGCGCGAGGTTCAGAAGATTCCCGAGGTATTGGAGTGTCATCTCGTGTCCGGCGATTTCGACTATCTGATCAAGGCGCGGATCGGTGAGATGGCGGATTATCGGAAGCTGCTTGGGGACATTCTCTTGCAGTTGCCGGGCGCGGTGCAGTCAAAGAGCTATGTGGTGATGGAAGAGATCAAGGAGACGCTGTTTATTCCTGCCGAGATGTGACGCATCGGACGTAAACACTGTATATTTATACAGTGTTTTATGGAGCGTCTCCGCTATGCCCACGTCCGACCGCGAATTCCCCATCGCGCCGCCTTCGCCGCTCAAAGGGCGCGGCGCGGTCACGAATATGCAGGGGCGATACGAGCGCGATGAACGCGAGCGCGTCGAGGATGGCTGGGAGCACGTTTCTCAGGAAGAGGGCGATACGCCGCCGCTGCGCACGCAAATATTCGAGGAACGCGCCAAGAGCATCCTCACGCACAACAACTCGCCGGATATACCGTTTTCGACTTCGTTGAATCCGTATCGAGGTTGTGAGCACGGTTGCATTTATTGCTTCGCGCGTCCGACGCATAGTTATCTCGGGCTTTCGCCAGGGCTGGATTTCGAAAGCCGCATTTACGCGAAGATCAACGCGGGCGAATTGCTGGAGCGCGAGATCGGCAAGCCGAACTATCGGCCGGAGCCGATCGCGCTGGGCGTCAATACGGACGCGTATCAGCCGGTCGAGCGCGATCTGAAGCTCACGCGGCGCGTGATCGAAATCCTGCACGACAGCGGACATCCGTTTGCGGCGATCACCAAGTCGTCGCTGATCGAACGTGATATCGACTTACTTGCGCCGATGGCTTCGCGCGGACAAGTCATGGCCGCCATCACCGTCACCACACTCGATGCCGACATCGCGCGCACGCTCGAACCGCGCGCGGCCACGCCATCGCGCCGTCTGCGCACCATTCGCACTTTGGTCGATGCGGGGATTCCAGTGGGCGTGAGCATCGCGCCGCTGATTCCGTTCGTCACAGAACCGGACATGGAGCGCGTACTCGAAGCCTGCGCCGAGGCGGGCGCGACGAGCGCGAGTTATATCGTGCTGCGTCTGCCGTGGGAAGTTGCGCCGCTGTTCAAAGACTGGCTGGCCGCGCATTTTCCCGATCGCGCGGACCGCGTGATGAGCCGCGTACGCGATATGCGCGGCGGCAAAGACTACGACTCGGATTTCGCCAAGCGCATGAAAGGCGAAGGCTTATGGGCGGACATGCTCAAGCAACGCTTCAGCAAGGCGACAAAGCGGCTCGGACTGAACCAGCGGTCGCACGGCATTCTCGATATGTCGGAGTTCAAAAAGCCGGAGATCGCGCCGCCGTCGAATCCGCAGCTCGATCTGTTCTAGCTCAGCGCGTCATTGCGACAGCGTTTTCGCCGATTCGACCTGACTTTCGAAATACGTCTGGAAGGTGAGCGCGAGGCCGGTCATCAGCAAGAACGCGCCGAACAGCAGCGAGAAGATCACGATGAAAATGACCGTCCAGCCCGAATCGCTTTGGCGATTGGTGTGCGCGTTGAACTGCGCATCCCACTTTTCGTCGGGCCGCAATCCATACACGATCGCCGACAGAAACGCCGCCAGCAGCGACACCGCGCCGGGAAACGCCAGCACCCAGCCAAGAATCGACGCGCGCTCGGTCGCGGCAAGCAGCATAAAACCTACCGCGCCCAAAATGATCCCGACGATATGCGCCCAGCCGTATTTATCGCGCATGCCGTACAGATAAAACCTGTGCAGCCCGATATAGCCAAACAGAAACGCGAGCGCAGCGGTCAGCGTCTTCGAGCGGAAGTACGGCGGAAGCGGTTTGCCGGCGGGCTTCGGGCCGGTTGAAGCGGCAACGGACGAGGAGGTCATCAGCGAGTGCAATGGTGAACGGAACGCGGCAAGCATTTTACGCCCGGCGAGGCCGCCGCTGACAGAAAGTCACATTGCCGCACGCCTTGACCACACCTTGAAATTGGGAGTTCCGAAGCAGCCAAACACGAAAAACGCGTTAAGTGTTTGTTAGTGCTTCGGAATCCGGCTATAATCGCCTGTTCTCGTAGTTCCGAACCCCGGTTTTCAAGGATTTAAGCATGGTCATCATCCGCTTGGCTCGTGGCGGCTCGAAGAAGCGCCCGTTCTACAACATCGTCGCAACCGATTCGCGTAGCCGTCGTGACGGCCGCTTCATCGAGCGCGTGGGTTTCTACAACCCGGTCGCCACCAAGGGCGAATCGCTGCGTATCGCTCAAGATCGCCTGACCTATTGGCAAGGCGTTGGCGCGCAACTGTCGCCGACCGTCGAGCGTCTGGTCAAGCAAGCTGCACAAGCTCAGCCGGCTGCTTAAGTCGTCTGAACGTTTGATGGCGATGTACGCCGCTTCATGCGGCTCTATCGCCAGTCGTTCGAATTCTGCCGAAGTTAAAGCCCAAGGTTCGCTGATGTCCACGCGTGATCCCCAAAACGGCCACGATGGTGCCGTCAGCCAGCCGAAGCCGGGGCAAGAAGAGAAAGCCGCCACGTTTGGCGCGTTTGCCCGCAAGCCGGGCGCGCGTCGCGTGGCCGCCGACGTTTCGAGCGCAAAGCAGGAACAAGTCATCGAGTCGGTCGAGGCTTTGCCGGAAGACGCAGTGGAAGTCGGTTATATCGCCGACGGCTACGGTCTCAAAGGCTGGGTCAAGATCGTGCCGCATTCGAATGGCAAGTCAGGCGGCGACGCGCTGCTGACCGCCAAACGCTGGTGGCTGACGAAGGGCCGCGAACGCAAGTCCGCGCGCTGCATGCAATCGAAAGTGCATGCGGATACCATCGTCGCGCGGCTGGGTGGTTGCGAGGATCGCAACGCATCCGAAGCGTTGAAGGGATACACGGTGCACATTGCACGCGTCGATTTCCCGAAACTCGACGACGAAGACGAATTCTACTGGGTCGATCTGATCGGCCTGAATGTCGAAAACGAGGCGGGCGTGGCTTTAGGCCATGTCGCCGACATGATCGACAACGGCGCGCATTCCATCCTGCGGATCGAGTATCCGAGTACGGACAAGGATGGCAAGCCCGTGACCGGCGAGCGGCTGATTCCGTTCGTCGGCGTGTATGTGAAGACGGTGGATCGGGCGGCGAAGCGTATCGTCGTTGACTGGGACGCCGATTATTAAACGGCATCAGCAAGACAAGGGGAGAGCGCGATGCAGTTCGATGTCGTGACGCTCTTTCCTGAGATGTTCCGCGCACTGACCGACTTCGGCATTACCAGCCGGGCGGTCACGCAGCAACGGTTCGGGTTGCGAACGTGGAATCCGCGCGATTTCACGACCAACAACTACCGCACCGTCGATGATCGCCCGTACGGCGGCGGCCCAGGCATGGTCATGCTGGCGCGCCCGCTGGAAGACGCAATCCACGCGGCGAAGGCGGCGCAGCGCGAACAAGGCATTACGTCGACACGCGTGGTCATGATGTCGCCGCAAGGCGCGAAACTCGACCACGATCGCGTGATGCGGTTCGTGCAGGAACCCGGTCTGGTGCTGTTGTGCGGCCGTTACGAAGCGATCGATCAGCGTTTGCTCGACCGCGAAGTGGACGAAGAAGTCAGCCTCGGCGACTTCGTGCTGTCCGGCGGCGAGTTGCCTGCCATGGCGCTGATGGACGCAGTCGTCCGCCAGTTGCCCGGCGTGCTGAACGACGCACAATCCGCTGTACAGGACAGTTTCGTGGACGTGTTGCTGGATTGCCCGCATTACACGCGTCCCGAAGAATACGAAGGTGTGCGCGTCCCCGATGTGCTGCTCGGCGGCCATCACAAGGAAATCGACGCGTGGCGCAGGCGTGAAGCCCTGCGCAACACGTTCACCAAGCGGCCCGACTTGATTCAACGGGCGCGCGCCAGCAAGATGTTGAGCCGTGCGGACGAAGCATGGCTTACAGAACTCGCGAAGGAAGCGTCGAAGTCTGCATAGATTTCGGGCTGACGGGCGGGAACAAGGGGACGTCGGGTCAAACCGGCGTCTGAAGCAAACCCATCCTCTACCGGGGCCTTTTTCAAACGCGCAAGCGTAGGCACACAACTCCGGCAAGATGGCACAAGGAGTCAGTAATGAATCTGATTGAACAACTCGAGAAGGAAGAGATCGCTCGCGTTCTCGGCGAAAAGTCCATCCCCGATTTCGCACCGGGCGATACGGTCGTCGTCAACGTGAACGTGGTCGAAGGTACGCGTAAGCGTGTCCAGGCTTACGAAGGCGTCGTGATTGCCAAGCGCAATCGCGGTCTGAACTCGAACTTCATCGTCCGCAAGATTTCGTCGGGCGAAGGCGTCGAGCGTACGTTCCAGACGTACTCGCCGCTGCTGGCAAGCATCGTCGTGAAGCGCCGCGGTGACGTTCGTCGCGCGAAGCTCTACTACCTGCGCGAGCGTTCGGGCAAGTCGGCACGTATCAAGGAAAAGCTGGTGTTCAAGGGCAAGGCTGCTTCCGCCGAGTAAGTTTCAGGTTGTCGCTGGTCGAAAAAAGCACCCCACGTGGGTGCTTTTTTCTTTGGTGTGTTCAAATTGAGACTTCGACAGCCACGCATCGCCACCGTGTCCACTGGCAAGACCTCGACCCCGCGCATTCTCGAACCCGAAAAGATGCCCGTCTTCGCCACCGGCGAAGCGCTTCCGCCCATCGCGCCCGAGCGACTCACGCCCGAAGGTCTGCGCGCGCGTTTCGGGATGAATCTCGATTGGAAGCAGGAAGAACGCGAGCAGCGTATCAAGGCGATCGGCGGCGATCCGCGTGTCGCATCGGTGCTAGTGGCGCTGGTGCTGCGCGAAGGCGGCTTGACCGTGCTGCTGACTCAACGCGCCGACCATCTTTCCGATCATGCGGGACAAATCAGCTCCCCCGGCGGACGCCGCGAACCCGAAGACGCTGATGCTGCCGCCACCGCCTTGCGCGAAGCCCGCGAAGAAGTCAGCCTCGACGAGAAACATTGCGAAGTGATCGGCTCGTTGCCGGAGTATCTGACGGGCACGGGATTTCGTGTCACGCCGGTCGTCGCGCTGGTGTATCCGCCATTCGAATTGAAAGCCGATACCTGCGAAGTCGCCGATATCTTCGAAGTCCCGCTCGCCTGGCTGATGAATCCGGCTAATCACGAAGTGCGCATCTTCCGCTGGGAAGGCGGCGAACGTCGTTTTTTTGCCATGCCGTATTTGCCCGCCGAAAACATGGCGCCGTATTTCATCTGGGGCGCAACGGCCGGCATGTTGCGCAATTTCTATCGCTTCCTCGCGGCTTGAGCCGGCGTGCGCGGAAAGTGCGCACGGGAGCCATCGCACGCGCGATTACTCGGCGCGCTAAACCCATCGGGCGCTGTGATATCGTTACGCGAAACTCGAACTAATCGGACTGTTTCGGCCTTCGCATGACTTTTTTCTCCGTATTGCTGGCTCTCATCATCGAACAAGTGCGCGCGCTTTCGCCGCACAATCCGGTATCGGCGCTGCTTCGTTATCATGCGGAATCCACTGCCCACGGGTTCGATGCGGGCAAGGAAAAGCACGGTCTCATCGCATGGCTGGTGGTCGTGTTGCCGTGGACGCTGGTGGTCGGGCTGATCTATTACGTGTTGTATCGCATCAACTTCGTTCTGGCGTTTTTGTGGAACGTGGTGATCGTGTACTTCACGCTCGGTTTCCGCCAATTCAGCCACTATTTCACCGATATCCACCTCGCGCTGAATAACGACGACGTGCCGCGCGCGCGCGAAATCCTCGCCGAATGGACGAATATCGACACCGTCGATATGCCCGTCAGCGAGATCGTGCGGCAGACGCTGGTGCATGCGGTGGTGGCGTCGCATCGGCATGTATTCGGCGTGTTCTTCTGGTTTTTGATTCCAATCGGACCGGCCGGTGCGGTGTTCTATCGCATTGCCGAATATCTGGCGCGTGCGTGGTCGGAGCCGAATCCGGAGCGCACGGCGGCGTTTTCCACCTTCGCTCAGCGCGCATTCTTCGTGATCGATTGGGTGCCGACGCGTCTGACATCGCTAGGTTTTGCGATCGTCGGCAATTTCGAGGATGCGATCTACGCGTGGCGCAATCACGCGCGCCAATGGCCGGATGCGAACGATGGCGTATTGCTGGCCGCCGGCAGCGGCGCGCTTGGCGCACGTCTCGCGGGTCCGCTGGCAGAACCGCTGAGCGTCGAAGCGCTCGCCGTGGGCGATGCCAGTCCGTTGCCCGTCGGTGACGATTGCACGCCGCGTACCTTGCAATCGGCGGTCGGGTTGGTGTGGCGCGCGGTGATCCTGTGGATGCTGCTGTTGCTGATGCTCACCATCGCGGTGTGGTTAGCCTAGTCGTCCAGCGGATCACGCGCCGTTCCACAGTTCCAGCACACGGTGAATTGCGCTTCCAGCGATTCACCGCACTTCTTGCATCTCCACGGCCGGGCATTCGCGTCCGGTCCGTTCCTCGCACGATCCAATAGCCGCAGCGCCAGCGCCTCGTCGCGATCATCGACGATCCAGATTTCGGGCGCGCATTGATCGGCCGGAATCTCTCCCATCGCGCCATTTAGATAGCGGTTGTGCAACTCGCACGGCACGCCCGCGGTCGCCAGCACATTGACCCAGTGCTGCGCGATGATCACGTTCGGCGCGCGCGTCAGGCGTTTCATCGAACGATCTGGCTGGCTTCGTGGACCAGTTGCGCGTAGAGCGCGTGGCGTTCCGGGCGAATCGCGCCGGCTTCGACGGCTTCCAGAACCGCGCAGCCGGGTTCTTGCAGATGATGGCAGTTGTAGAAGCGGCAGTGCCCGAGAAACGGCCTGAAGTCAGCGAAAGCGCGTTCCAGTTGGCCTTCGGTCAGATGATGCAGGCCAAATTCCTGAAAGCCGGGTGAGTCGATCAGCGAGCCGCCCGCGGGCAAATGATAGAGACGCGTGAACGTCGTCGTATGGCGGCCGGAATTGAGCGCGGTTGAGATTTCGCGCGTGGCGGCATCCGCGTCGGGGACGAGGATATTGACCAGCGTCGATTTACCCATGCCGGACTGGCCGAGCAGAATGGTCGAGCGATCTTTGAGTAAGGCATCGAGTTGCGGATGCACGTCGCCGGGCTGCATTTTCGCGGACAGTTCGATCACCGTGTACCCAAGCGCGCGATACGACGCCAGCCGTTCACGCGCCAGCGGCAACGCGCTTTCCACATCGATCTTGTTGAGCACGATCAGCGGTTCCAGCCCATGCGCTTCCGCCGCGATCAGCGCGCGCCCGAGCAGGTCTTCGCTGAAATGCGGCTCGGTGGCGAGCACGATCAGCAATTGATCGAGATTCGCCGCAAAGAGCTTCGACTTAAACTGATCCGAGCGATACAGCAAATTCCGCCGCTCGCCGATCTCCACAATCACGCCTTGATCCGCCGACTGCTGCTCATAGCCGATACGATCGCCCACGGCCACATCGCTTTTTTTACCGCGCGGGAAGCATTGCAGCATCGGCGAGCCGTCGTCGGGCGCGACCAGATAGTGACGCCCGTGCGCGGCGATGACCGTGCCCGCCAGCCGCTCGCCGCATTTATTCGAAGCTGCGCGCTGCGTCATGCGGCGTGCTGCATCAATCGATCGATGCGTTGTGAAGCGGGCGGATGCGAGTAGTAAAACGCCGTGTAGATAGGATCGGGCGTGAGCGTCGACGCGTTGTCTTCGTACAGCTTCACGAGCGCGTTGACGAGGTCCTTCGGATCGGTCTGACTCGCGGCGAACGCGTCCGCTTCGAATTCGTTTTTACGCGATGTCAGGCTGCCCAGCGGCGTCACGAAGAACATGAACACGGGCAGCACGAGCATGAACAGCACGAGCGCCAGCCCGTTATTGCCACCGACCAGCGATGGCCGCACGCCGAGTCCTTCGTAAAACCACACGGTCTGCACCAGCCAGCCGAGCAGCGCCAGCATGGCGAGACTGATACCGAACATGACGATCATCAGCTTCAAAACGTGACGGCGTTTGAAGTGGCCGAGTTCATGCGCAAGCACGGCTTCGATTTCGCTGCCCGAGAGACGCGCAAGCAAGGTATCGAAGAAAACGATGCGCTTGGCCGCGCCGAAGCCCGTGAAATACGCGTTGCCATGCGCCGAACGGCGGCTGCCGTCCATCACAAACAAACCCTTGGCGGCGAAACCGGTGCGCGACATCAGATTCGTGATGCGCGCGACGAGCGCTTCGTCCTTCAGCGGCTCGAACTTGTTGAAAAGCGGCGCGATGAAGGTCGGGTAAATGATCATCGCGAGCAGTTGGAACGCGACCCAGACCATCCATGTCCACAGCCACCAATACGTGCCGGCGCGATCCATCAGCCAGATCGTGAGCAGCAACAAGGGCGCGCCGATAATTACGCCCAGCACCACGCCCTTGATCAAATCGATGAAAAACAGCTTCTTCGACATACGGTTGAAGCCGAACTTCTCTTCGATCACGAAATGGCGGATGTAATCGAACGGCAGGTCGATGAGACTCGTGATCGCGACGACCGCCGCCACCAGCGCAATCTGCCCGACGTAACCGCGCCCGAGCGCGCCGGAAATGGCGATATCGAGCGCCTGCACGCCGCCGAGCAGCGTCAGCGCGACCAGCACGATGGCGCTCGTGACCACTTCGATCATGGTGAGGCGCGTGCGCTCGACGGTGTAATCCGCTGCCCGTTGATGCGCGGTGAGCGGAATCGTGCCGCTGAATTGCGCGGGCACGCCATCGCGATGCGCGGCGACGTAGCGAATCTGGCGCGAGGCGAGCCAAAGCTTGGTTGCAACCATGCCGATCAGGGCGATGACGAAGATCGTCGAGAAGGCGAGTGTGATGTTGGTCATCCGGGAATTCCGATTGAACTATGCGAGAATTATAGGTTCTAGGCCGTATCGGCGCTGTCAGATACTGCAAAAGCGCCTGCAATTACGGCGTTAGCGGTTTCCCTTCCACATCAGGCATCCCATGACCGACATTTCCACTTCGACCGATACCGCTTTGGTGCGCAGCGACATGAATCTCGTGTGGCTCGACATGGAGATGACCGGGCTCGATCCGGAAAACGACCGCATTATTGAAATTGCGGTGGTGGTGACGAATTCCACGCTCGACAAGCTGGTGGAAGGACCGGTGTTCGCGATCCATCAATCGGAAGAAGCGCTCGGCCGCATGGACGAGTGGAATCGCAATACGCACGGCCGCTCGGGGCTGACGGAACGCGTGAAGGCATCGACGGTGGATGAAGCGGAAGCCACGCGGCAAATCCGCGATTTTCTGGGTCAGTACGTGCCGCCGGGCAAATCGCCGATGTGCGGCAATTCCATTTGCCAGGATCGCCGTTTCATGGCGCGCTGGATGCCGGAACTGGAAACCTTCTTCCACTACCGCAATCTCGATGTCAGCACGCTGAAGGAGTTGTGCCGCCGCTGGCAGCCCGCCATCTACAAAGGCTTCCAGAAGCGCGCGATGCACACCGCGCTTGCCGATATCCACGAGTCGATCGACGAACTCAAGTACTACCGCGAGCACTTCCTGATTCCGTCGGCTTCCTAGTTTTTCGCGGGGCGGATCGCGCTCTTGGGACGGAACGCAGCAACGACTTCCGGCCGCGTTTCGATATACGGTCCGCCAATCAAATCGATGCAATACGGCACCGCCGCGAAAATGCCCGGCACTTTCGGCTTGCCGTCGGCATCTTTCAGGCCTTCGAGCGTTTCGCGGATTGACTTCGGCTGACCCGGCAGATTGATGATGAGCGCCGCGTGCGCGGGCGTTTCGCGGATCACCGCGACTTGCCGCGACAGAATGGCCGTCGGCACGAAATTCAGGCTGATCTGGCGCATTTGCTCGCCGAAACCAGGCATCGGCTTGGTGGCGACGGCGAGTGTGGCTTCGGGCGTGACATCGCGGCGCGCGGGGCCGGTGCCACCAGTCGTGAGGACCAGATCGCAGCCGCAGGTATCGACCAGTTCGATAAGCGTCGCGGAAATGGTGGCGGCGTCGTCCTGGATCAGGCGCGTTTCGGCGCGCCAGGGCGTCGTCAGCGCGTTGCCGAGCCACTCCTGAAGCGACGGCACGCCTTTGTCTTCATAGACGCCTTGCGAGGCGCGGTCGCTGATCGAGACGAGTCCAACGATCAACTCATTCCGTGTCGTCATCGCGTTCTTCCTGATCGTGGTCGTCTTCGGCGTCGTCGGTTTCCGCGCCCGCCGCGTTCTTGATCCACTGGAACAGCTCGCGGTAATAGCGCGGCGGTTTCTGCTGCTCACGTTCCTTGCGCGCATTGCGGATCAGCGTGCGGCCCTCCTGCACGTCCACGCCCGGATGCTGACGCAGAAATTCGGTGAGCGCGTCGTCGCTGGCGAGCAGTTGTTCGCGCGTGCGCTCGATCCAGTGCATGCGCGCGGTTTCGGCCTTGTTCACGCCACGATACGTGTCCAGCGCGGTACGCAGCGCGGCGACTTCTTCGTCCAGCAGCGAGCGCATGACCTTGCCGACATACTGCAATTGACGGCGCTTGCCTTCGTGATCGGTGATACGGCGCGCCTCGCGCACGGCTTCGTCGAGCGCTTCGGGCATGGGCATGCGCTTGAGCGCGTCTTTCGGCAGGTCGATGAGATCCTGTCCCAGTTCCTGCAGCGCGTGCATTTCACGCTTGAGCTGCGATTTGCTGGGACGGTCGTAGCCGTTGTCGTCGGCTTCGTCGCCGGCGTCGATGGGTTGAATGCGGGTTTTACGGTTCATGGCGATATTGTAGCTTGCGGGTTTGCGCTACATCTTCCATACGCGCGATCCGGGCCAATGCGGCGAGTGCACAAGCGCGCTCCTTGCTATGATCGCGTGATGGGTCGAAGGACCGCAATGCACAACTCGCGCGGGCGCGCATTCATCGCCCGACTTCCAGAGGCAACGACAAAATGGCAGCAGACATGGACGTCAAGCAACGATTCTTTCCGCATACGCAAGACGAACTGAAGGAGATCGCTTCCGACATCCTGCGCTACGCGAAGGAACTCGGCGCAAGCGACGCCGCCACCGAAATTTCCGAAGGCGATGGCCTGTCGGTCAGCGTGCGGCGCGGCGAAGTCGAGACGATCGAGCACAACCGCGACAAGATGGTCGGCGTGACGGTGTTCATCGGCAAGAAGCGCGGCAATGCGAGCACGGCTGACTTCACCCGCGATGCACTGCGCGATACGGTCGCGGCCGCGTACAACATCGCGCGCTTCACGGCGGAAGACAGCGCGGCGGGTCTGGCGGAAGAGGATCTACTGGAGAAGGCGCCGCAGGACCTCGATCTCTACCATCCGTGGGAACTCGACGCGGAAGAAGCCGCCGATATCGCGCGCCGCGCCGAAGCCGCCGCCTTCGATGTCGATAAGCGCATCACCAATTCGGAAGGCGCGAGCGTGTCCGCGCAGCACTCGCAGTTCGTGCTGGCCACGTCGCGCGGCTTCATGGCGGGTTATCCGTATTCGCGGCATTACATCGCGTGCGCGCCGATCGCGCAAAATGGCCGCGATATGCAGCGCGATGACTGGTACACGTCGCGCCGCAGCGCAGGCGAACTGGCCGATCCCGAAGCCGTTGGCCGATACGCCGCGCAACGCGCGCTCGCGCGTCTCGGCGCACGCAGCCTCGACACGCGCAAGTGTCGCGTGCTGTTCGAAGCGCCGCTGGCCGCAGGCATCCTCGGCGCGTTCGTGCAATCGGTGAGCGGCGGCGCGCTGTATCGGAAGACCACGTTTCTGGTCGATAGCCTCGGCAAGCCGGTGTTCGCGCCGCATATTCAGGTCGTCGAAGATCCGCATGTGAAGAGCGGCATGGGCAGCGCGCCGTTCGACGAAGAAGGCGTGCGTACGCAGCGTCGCAATGTGGTCGAAGACGGCGTGGTGCAGGGCTATTTCCTGTCAACGTATTCGGCGCGCAAGCTCGGTATGAAGACCACCGGCAACGCGGGCGGATCGCACAATCTGACGCTGACAAGCTCGCATACGAAGGCCGAAGACGACTTCGAGGCGATGCTCAAGAAACTCGATACGGGCCTCTTGCTTACCGAATTGATGGGTCAGGGCGTGAACTACGTGACCGGCGATTATTCGCGCGGCGCGTCGGGTTTTTGGGTCGAGAACGGCAAGATTCAGCATGCCGTGGAGGAAATCACCGTGGCGAGCACGCTGCAGGAGATGTTCCGCCATATCGAGGCGATCGGCGCGGACACGGTCGTGCGCGGTACGAAGGAACTCGGTTCGGTGCTGATCGAGCGTATGACGATCGCGGGTCAGTAAGACCCAGCCGTCGCAAAGCAAAAAGGCTCCGGATTTTCGGAGCCTTTTGCGTTTTTACTCTGCCGATGCAATGCGCTCGTAGGACACGAACGCAAACGCAAAATCATTCGGCGCTTTTGCTTGATGCGCCTCGCGCGATACTTCGCGCCACAACTCCGGATCAGGCGCGGGGAAGTGCGTGTCGCCTTCGAAATCGGCATCGATCTCGGTGATGATGAGCTTGTCGGCGCGCGCGATGGCATCGGCATAAAGCTGTGCGCCGCCGATAAGAAACGCTTCCGTATCGGGCGACAGCTTCAGCGCGTCTTCCACGCTCGTGACGACGTCGCAGCCTTCATAGCGCCGCGAAGCATCGCGAGACACCACGATATTGCGCCGCCCCGGCAGCGGCCGTCCGATCGACTCATGCGTCTTGCGGCCCATGATGATGGATGCGCCCATCGTCGTGCGCTTGAAGAACGCGAGGTCTTCGGGCAGTCGCCAGGGAAGTTGGTTGTCGCGGCCGATCACGCCATTGCGCGCACGGGCGACGATCAGTGTCAGCGTCGTCATTCGGTTCCGGAATCGGTGCGAAGCCGCGCTGATTGCGCAGCAGAGCCCACGATTCTAACCGACGTGGTTCGCTTATTCGGCGTCGTCGTCGAGTGGATCGCGGACCGTACGCGGTCCTTCGTCCCATAGCGTGACATTGCGCGCCATGACCGATCCATACGCTGTTCGGGACGATCCGCCGTCGCGGATGTCGAGCATGATCTGCGATTGTGTCCAGGACAACTCGCCCCGTTCCTTGCCATCGACCGGCTGGACGGTATTGAAATCATCGCGCGGTAAGAAGCTATCGAGAGCCATCTGACGACAATATCCCAAGGTAACTATTCCCGAATTAAATATTCCGGGAATAAAGGATTCACTCGGCCGGTATTAGCGATTGATATGACCGAAAGGCTGAAACACGGTAAAACGCGCGTTCGATATAAGCCATTTTTGCCAGTTTGCGCAAGACGCGAAAAGCGATTCGCGTGCCAGACATTGCGGGCCTTGGCTACACGGGCGTTTCGGCAAAATCTGCAGGCTGAAAAAACAGGAAAACGTTTCACGTCTGAAACATTGAGGCAGAAAAACAAGATTTTCTTGAGAAACAGGTATAAGCTTTTGTCTTATTAAAAGTTGCGGTAAGGGTTTTTAAAAAGTGTGAGAAATTCTTTCTGTGCGGGCCTGTGGCAGTTTTTGTCGCTAATCTGAAGCCTAGTATCGATATTTGTTTGCGGGGTTTCTGGTTTATAGTAGTGTCTCAAAAACGGCGCAGAATCAGACAAAAAGGAATTCGCGACAGAGGAGACGGGGGTGAGAGACGCCGTGTCCTCGGGGCCACCTGGACATGCATGACCACTCGTCACGACGCGCGAGGGCATCGTCGTTTGCATGCAGCATAGCGCCTGAACCACGCGACCTTTTTCAACGAACGTTGAACCAAGGATCTGAATAATGGACGTCGCTCGGCGGCAACTCATCTATGTGACTCGCGATCCAAGCGAGGCGCTGTGCGCGCGATTCGAAGAGCGTGGTTGGCACATCGAAATCGTGTCCAGCGCGCGCGACACGCGCAAGGCACTGCGCAGCGACCTGGCCATTGGCGGCCTGCTGGATTTGTCCAGTCAATTCGAATCACACGAACTGGCGGCGTTCGAATCGTCGCTGACCATGACGAACGTCGGCTGGGTCGCGGCCACGGTTTCCGGACAGCTCGAAGACGCGGCGGTGCGCCGCCTCATCCGCGACTATTGTTTCGATTATGTGACGCTGCCGACATCGAACGACCGCGTGGTCGATTCGGTCGGTCACGCGTACGGCATGGTTGCGCTGCACGACGCAGCATCGAACGATTCGCGCGAAGGGCGCGCGGAAGGCGAAATGGTCGGTTCGTGCGATGCCATGCTCGCGCTGTTCCGCTCCATCCGCAAAGTTGCGATGACGGACGCGCCGGTGTTCATCTCCGGCGAATCGGGCACGGGCAAGGAACTGACGGCAGTGGCCATTCACGAGCGCTCGGCGCGTCGCGATCAGCCGTTCGTCGCCATCAACTGCGGCGCGATTCCCGCGCATCTGCTGCAATCGGAACTCTTCGGCTACGAACGTGGCGCATTTACGGGCGCGAATCAGCGCAAGATCGGTCGCGTGGAAGCGGCCAACGGCGGCACGCTGTTCCTCGATGAAATCGGCGATTTGCCGCTGGAAAGCCAGGCGAGCCTGTTGCGCTTTCTGCAGGAACGCAAAGTCGAGCGGCTTGGCGGCCACGGTTCGACACCGGTCGATGTCCGCATCATTTCGGCGACGCACGTCGATATGCAGACCGCGATGATCGAAGGGCGATTCCGCGCGGATTTGTATCACCGTCTGTGCGTGCTGCAGATCGATGAGCCGCCGCTGCGCGCGCGTGGCAAGGACATCGAACTGCTGGCGAAGCATATGCTCGATCGCTTCAAAAAAGATGCAAGCCGTCGGCTGCGCGGATTCTCGCCGGATGCGATCGCCGCGATCCATAACTATGGCTGGCCTGGCAATGTGCGTGAGCTGATCAATCGCGTGCGGCGGGCGATCGTGATGTCGGAAGGGCGGCAAATTACCGCGCGCGATCTCGAACTCGGCGAATACGTGGAAGTCGCGCCGGTTTCGCTGGCGCAGGCGCGTGAGGCGGCGGAGCGGCAAGCGATCGAACTCGCATTGCTGCGTCATCGTGGCCGTCTGGGCGATGCCGCGCATGAGCTCGGCATTTCGCGGGTGACGCTGTATCGGCTATTGAGTGCGCATGGTATGCGGCATATCGAAGTCGATGCGCCCACGGAGCACGCCACGCGCGGCTGACAACCATTTTCGTGATTGCTTTGGACGGGCGCTGAAAAGCGCCCGTTTTCTTTTGTGCGGGCTGAATCGGCGGCTACGTTTTGGCCGCGTTAAAATCTTTCCTTTGCGCCTATTCTTTTGCACGGCCACGCGCCGCGCCCCAAGGAACATCGAATGAAACAGTATCTCGAGCTCGTTCAGGCGATTCTCGATACCGGCACGTGGCAGGAAAACCGCACGGGCATCCGTACCATCAGCATGCCGGGCGCGATGTTGCGTTTCGATTTGCAGCAGGGCTTTCCCGCCGTGACCACGAAGAAGCTCGCGTTCAAGTCGGCAATCGGCGAGATGGTGGGTTTTCTGCGCGCATCGAAGAGTGCGGCGGATTTTCGCGCGCTGGGCTGCAAGGTCTGGGACGCGAATGCCAATGAGAACCCGCAGTGGCTTGAGAATCCGTATCGGCAAGGCGAGGACGATCTCGGCGATGTGTACGGCGTGCAGTGGCGCAAGTGGCCCGCGTACAAGCTCGTGGACGCTTCCTCCGGCGATCAGATCGTCGATGCAACCAATCGCGGCTATCAGCTCGTGACGAGCTTCGTCGAAAACGGGCGCGAGCAGGTGCTGCTGTACAAGGCGATCGATCAATTGCGCCAGTGTCTCGATACGATCATCGAGCGCCCGACGGATCGGCGGATTCTGTTTCATGCCTGGAACCCGGCCAAGCTCGATGAAATCGCGCTGCCTGCGTGCCACTTGCTGTATCAGTTCCTGCCGAACGCGGTGACGGGCGAGATTTCGCTGTGTCTCTACATTCGCAGTAACGATGTCGGCCTCGGCACGCCGTTCAATCTCACCGAAGGCGCGGCGCTGCTGCATCTGGTCGGACGATTGACGGGCTATAAGCCGCGCTGGTTCACGTACTTTATCGGCGATGCGCATATCTACGAGAATCAGCTCGATATGCTCAAAGAGCAATTGAAGCGCGAGCCGTTCGCCAGTCCGCAGTTGATTATTTCGGATCGCGTGCCGGATTATGCGGTGACCAAACGATATGAACCGGAATGGCTGGAAAAGGTCGAGCCAAAGGACTTCGCGCTCGAAGGTTATAAACATCACGATCCGCTGACCGCGCCAATGGCCGTGTAAGGCGGCTCTGGCTTTTCCTGCTTCAAAAGCGAAACGCGCGGCCTGGACCGCGCGTCGTCGTTTTTACCGCAGGCGTTTTGTTAGCCGGTTAGCCTGTCAGCCGTGGTGATGCTCGTTGTCGGCATGTTGCGGTTGCTGCTGTTGCGGCTGCGGGTGAGGTGGCTCCTGATGCACCTGCTGATGCTGCTGCGGTGGCTCCTGATGGAACTGCTGTTGCGGTTGAGGCTGCTGATGCGGCAGTTCCTGACGCGCTTGTTGTTGACGCGCCTGCTCCTGATGGAACTGCTGTTGCGGCTGAGGCTGAGGCGCTTGCTGGGCGCGCGGCGGCGGCGCTTCGGCGTGCCATTGCTGGCGCGGTGCTTCCGCGTGCGGTTGCGCCATCGCGTGCTGCGGTTGCGGTTGCGGCTGCGGCTGCGGTTGCGGCGCGTGAGGCTGCGCGGTTTGCATTGGCACATTGGGCGCGCCGTGTTCGACGTGGGGCGCTTGCATCGGACGAGCGTTGGCTTCGGCATGCGGCGGCGCTTCCTGTCCGCCACGATAAACTCGCGGCTCGCCACCGAACTGCTGCGGATTCTGCGGTGGACGCGGCACGCTGTTCGGCTGATGCATCGGCTGTTGGGTCGGCGGTTGCTGCGCTTGCATCGCGTGCATGGGTTGCGTGGGCTGAGCACCTTGCGGCGGCGAATGCGGCGTAATCACCGCGCGCGCCGGCCCATGCGTCGCAACGATATGCACATCATCGAATCCCTGCGGACGATGCGCATACGCACCTTCAACCGGCGGCTGACGCGTCGCCACGACTGGACGCGCAAAGCTCTGCGGCGGCCGGTCATCCGCGCGGCGCGCACCCGGCGCGAAGCTCTCGTGCGTCGGCGCGATCGCCGGTGCGCCCGCAAAGAATCGCGGATTATGCCAACGCGACGGATCGACGGCGTAGGGCTGCCGGCCAACCGGTTGACCACGCACGAACATATTTGCGGGCAAAGCGGTCAGGCCGCGCGGCGCGTGGTAATTCACGTACGTGTTGTGAATCCCCACCGACCTGTCGATATAAACATTGCGATTCACCTGCTCGTAGTAACGCGGACTCCAGCCATCGTGATGCGGCCGCCACGGTTCGCCCGGCCCGAGCGGAAACCACGCGACGCCCGCTGCCGCGATCCCGCCGATCGTCAGCGCCACGTTCCAATCCACGCCACCGCCGCCATCGCCGACGAAACCGACCAGCGCGGGCGCATACGCGGGCGGGGGCGCGCTCGCCACCATCGGACCCGGCACCCACGCCCATTGCGATCCGACGTAAGCCCATCGGCCATAGTGATACGGCGCGAAGCCCCACGGCGCGTCATCGACCCAGGTCCAGCCCCACGGTGCCTGCCATACCCAATGTCCCTGCCGATACGGCGCCCAATCCGCCGATACCGCATTCGGCACCCAGATCGCGCCGTACGACGGATCGTTGCGCCACGTGCCGTTGGCATCGAGATCCTGATAACCGGGAATATCGCGCGAGACGTAGCGCGCCGAAATCGAGCGATCTTCGGCGGCATCGCGGCTGGCGGCCCATTGATCGAAGGTATCGGGCGCGGGCGCGGCATTCGCCGATGCCTGCTGGAGATTGGTGCCCTCGAAGGTCATTTGCTGACCGGGCGCGAGTTGCACCGAGCCGCCATCGCCATAAGCGGTGACGCCGCCGCTGCGCACTGTCACGGTGGTCGCACGGCCATCCGGCGCGACGTCGATGCGCATATCGCCGGGCGTGGTCATGGCAAGCGCGGCGTTCGGTGTATCAACTTCGTATTGCGTGCCGGGCGCAACTTCACGCGCGCGCATCGACAGCGTGCCTTGCGTGACTTTGAGCTGCGCGGTGCGATCGTCGAGCGCGAGGACAGACAGCGCGGTCGATGAACCGAGCCGTACCGCCGTCGAACCGATATGCATTTCCGAGCGCGCGTTGGCATCGTTCCAGAGCTGATCGCCGGTCGTGAGCGGGCGATTGATCTGCGCGTAACTCCAGTCGGAAGCGCCGACCGGCTCGGTCGTCACGGTGCCGGCCGTGTAGTTCAGCCGCGCGACGCGTCCGGGTGGATCGCCTTGTTGGCTCGATGCATTCGGTGCGTTCGGTGCCGCGATTTCCCCCGGCGGCGTTTGCGCAAGCACTTCGACGCCTTGCATCGAAAGCAGCGCGAGCGTGACAGCGATACAAATTCTGGTCTTCATCATCTTCTCCGTCGGCCGCGCTCGTTTGGCGTTGTCGTGTGCGTGGTTAGCCGCACGGCCTCAGGATCAATGTATCGTTCGCGCTTGTATCCGGGCGCTGTGGTTTGTAACCGGCGCGCGGTGCGCGTAACAAAGCTTTGCTTGTTTGTTTACGGTGTATTTAAAAAGCGCTCGAAATGCTGACGTCCAGAAGGCGTCACGCGCAACACGCGGCGTTTGGCGGTCGGCTCGATCCACCCATGCGTCTCGCACGCTTCCAGAAATGCCGCGCCCAACGCGCCGCCCAGATGCGGCCGCCGCTCGCTCCAGTCGATGCACGTACACGCAAAACGCCGCCGCCGCGCCCGCTGCGCCTTGATATCGATGCCGAGTTCCGTCAATGCCTGCGCGCCTTCGGGCGTGGCATCGAGTGGCGTCGCGCCTTGTTTTTCGCTGTCGTTCGGGGCGAGCGTGAGCCAGTTGCGCGTGAGCATCGAATCGAAGAGACGCACAGCGAGTTCGCCCGCGAGATGGTCGTAGCAGGTTCGCGCGTATCGCATATCGATGGGAACCGCGCTCGGGCGACGCTCCGGCTCGCGTTGCGGCGCGCTCGCGCGGGCCAGCGTCGCCAGCGCTTCGATGGCCGCGGCGATATCCGGCGTCGCGATCCTGTAATAGCGATGCCGTCCGCTGACTTCCATCGCCAGCAGCCCGCCTTCCGTCAGTCGTGCCAGATGCCCGCTCGCCGCCGATGGCGATACGCCCGCGATCATCGTCAATTCGCCTGCGGGACGCGCGGTGCCGTCCATCAGCGACCAGAGCATGGCGGCGCGGCCAGGATCGGCGAGCAATGCGCCGATGCGCGTGAGGCCGGGGAAATGGTGAGCGTGGTCCGGGAGCATGATTGACTCGGATGAACGAGGGAATGTATTCACTCTAACGCGCATCCGCAACCGATGTTTCACCGCGCGCCGAAATGTCGATACACGATAGCCGGCGCTAGAATCGCTGCATTGAACGTTGCAGGAACATCGACATGAACAAGTTCTTCATTGCCGCTTTGATCGCCTTGCTGGCGGGCTGTGCGGGCGCGCCGTCGTCATCGTCGGGCGGTGGCGGCAGCATCACGATGTACGGGACGATCGATCAGGGCGTCACGGTTCACAACTAGGGCCTGTTCACATAGAGACGGCCACGCGAACGCTCGAAATCGGGTGCAGGGCAAGGAGTGAGGAGTGCCGTTTGGCGAGCCAAACAAGCGACGAGCGACGCCGCCATGCGCCCGATTTCGGGTGTTCTCGCAGGGTTGCCCGTAGGGCAACGCGTGGCCGTCTATATGTGAACAGGCCCTACAGCTTTTGGCGAACTTATAATCGGCGCATCACGCTTCATACAAAAGAGCCTCCACATGAATACGCCGATTATCCCGACCGTGCCTAAAAGCCGCGCCGAAACCACCTTCCGCTTTCTGGCCGAGCCGACGTCGGTCAACTTCGGCGGCAAGGTTCACGGCGGCGCGCTGATGAAATGGATCGACGAAACCGCCTATGCGTGCGCCGCCATGTGGTCCGGGCGATACGCGGTGACGGTGAGCGTCGGCAATATCCGTTTTCGCCGCCCCATTCTGGTAGGTAATCTCGTCGAACTGCGCGCGCGCGTGGTGGCGACGGGGCGCACCAGCATGCACATCCACATTTCCGTCCACGCGGGCGATCCGAAAGTCGGCGAATTGCAGCAGACCACGGATTGCCTGATGGTCTTCGTCTCCGTCGATGAGCAAGGCAAGCCCACGCCCGTGCCGACATTCGAACCGGAAACGGACGAGGAAAAGCGGCTGGCGAAGTACGCGATGGACGTGAAGGACGCGCTGGACGCGATTGTCGAATTGAAGCCGGAAGAGGTGGCGGCGGGGAAGGTTTAAAGCTCAAGGTTTGACGATATGGTGCAGCTGCATAAAATGTAGTAACATTCCTACATTGTATGTATGCGAGGAGATGAGCTATGCCCATCACCACTTTATCCAGCAGAGAGCTTAATCAAGACGTCACGCGCGCAAAAAAGGCCACCAAGGACGGCCCGGTGTTCATCACTGATCGGGGCAGACCGTCTCATGTGCTTTTGAGCATTGAGGAGTATCAGCGCTTGACCGGGAAGAAGCGCAGTCTCGTCGAAGCGCTATCCATGCCGGGTCTTGCAGCGGTGGATGTCGAGTTTCCTCGCTCACGTGAACTTCCACGACCGGCCAATTTTGAATAAATGTTTTTGCTCGATACCAACGTAATTTCTGAATTGCGAAAAGCCGGCGACGGAAAAGCCGACGCCAATGTGATGTCGTGGCTGCTGGACCGCGACGCATCGGATTTCTACATTTCCGTGGTAACCCTGTTCGAACTGGAAATGGGTGTTTTGCGGATGGAGCGCCGTGACCCTGACCAAGGCACGCGATTGCGCATGTGGCTGCGTACTCGCATTCTTCCCGAGTTCACCGATCGCACGTTGCCACTTGATGCGGCCGTCGCTACGCGATGCGCAAAGCTCCATGTGCCAGATCCGCGCCCTGAGCGCGATGCTTACATCGCGGCCACGGCTCTCGTACACGGCATGACGATTGTGACGAGAAACGTGGCCGATTTTTCTCCGTGCGGCGTGAGCGTCGTTAATCCGTGGGAACCCGCTGCCGCGCAGTGACGCGTAGGTTTACCGCTTCCCCACCATCTCCTCCGGCTTCACCCACTCATCGAACTGTTGCTCGGTCACATGCCCGAGCGCGAGCGCGGCGGCCTTCAGCGTCGAGCCATCTTTATGCGCCTTCTTCGCGATCTGCGCGGCCTTGTCATAGCCGATATGCGGATTCAGCGCCGTCACCAGCATCAGCGATTCGTTCAGCAGACTATCGATCCGCTTGCGATTCGGCTCGATGCCCACCGCGCAGTTATCGTTGAAGCTCTGCGCGCCGTCCGCGAGCAGGCGGATGGATTGCAGCACGTTATGCGCGATCATCGGGCGGAACACGTTGAGTTCGAAGTTGCCGCTCGCGCCGCCAAAGTTCACCGCGACATCGTTGCCGAAGACCTGGCAGCAGAGCATCGTGACCGCTTCGGACTGCGTCGGATTGACCTTGCCCGGCATGATCGAACTTCCCGGTTCGTTCTCCGGAATCGACAATTCGCCAAGTCCGCAGCGCGGGCCGCTTGCGAGCCAGCGCACATCGTTGGCGATCTTCATCAGGCTTGCGGCCACGGTTTTCAGCGCGCCGTGCGCGGCGACCAGTGCGTCCGCGCCCGCCATCACTTCGAACTTGTTCGGCGCGGTTTCGAAGGGCAGGCCGGTGAGCTTGCCGATCGCCGCCGCCACTTTCTTTGCAAACTCCGGATGCGCGTTCAAGCCCGTGCCGACCGCCGTGCCGCCTTGCGCGAGTTGATAAAGATGCGGCAGCGTCGCTTCGACATGGCGAATGCCCTGATCGATCTGCGCCACGTATCCTGAGAATTCCTGCCCGAGCGTCAGCGGCGTCGCGTCCTGCAAATGCGTGCGGCCAATCTTGACGATGTCGTCGAATTCCTTCGACTTTTTCGCGAGCGTATCGCGCAGGGTCTTGAGCTTCGGAATCAACTGCTCGTGAATCGCGACCGCCGCCGCGACATGCATCGCCGTAGGAAAAACATCGTTCGATGACTGTCCGCGGTTCACATCGTCATTCGGGTGAACATGGCGTTCTTCGCCACGCGGCCCGCCGAGCAACTCGCTCGCGCGATTCGCGATCACTTCGTTCAGATTCATATTGGTCTGCGTGCCCGAACCCGTCTGCCACACGGCCAGCGGAAATTCGTCCGGATGCTTGCCATCGATAATTTCCTGCGCGGCATCCATGATCGCCTTGGCTTTTTTGCCGTCGAGCACCTTCAGCCCTTCGTTCACCTCGGCCGCCGCGTGCTTGATGATCGCGAGCGCCGTGATCAATTCGGGCGACTGCTTTTCCGTCGATATCTTGAAGTTTTGCAAGGAACGCTGCGTCTGCGCGCCCCAGAGCTTGTCGTTCGGCACGGCGATTTCGCCGAACGTGTCCTTTTCCATCCGTACGTTGCCGCTTGTGCCTTGCGCGTCATGTGACATGGCGTGAAGTCCTCAGGAAGTTTGACGGGACGGAACGCGCGGGCGCTCCGTCAAAGCTGCGAATCGACGGGCAGGAGCGTGAAAATGCCCGTCATCAGATTGCGATAAAAGCCGGCCTCGGGATCGAAGTCGTAGGTGACGGTCGAGCCGTTTCCCACGGTCGTCCAGACGAGGCCGGATTGCGGCGAGCCGGTGCGCGCAAGCGATGCCCGCACCGCCGCGCTCGCCAGTTCCACGCGCCAGCTCACTTCCGGCGAGATGCCGCGATCGAAGAGCCTGGCGGTCTGATCGGCGATCGGCTTGCTGTGGACCACGAGCGCGAGTTCGGTATTGAGCTTGGCCGAGCGCGGATCGAGGTTCATCGAGCCAATGACGAGGATACTCCGATCGATCATGTATGCCTTCGCGTGGAGGCTGGCGCGCGATTGCGAGCCGAACAGACCGGCGGGCGGGCGTCCTTCACCGGGCGGTTGGATCGGCTTGAATTCGTATAACTCGACGCCTTCGCGCAGCAGCGGCACGCGATACGGCCCGTAGCCCGCCTGCACGGCGACGGCATCGGTGGCGGCGAGCGAGTTGGTCAGCACGGCCACGCGCACGTGGCGCTGCGCCAGATCGCCGAGCGCTTTGACGCCGGCATCGTGCGGGACGAAGTAGGGCGACAGGATCAGGAATTCGCTTTGCGCGTCCTTCAAAAGCGAGGCTAAGCGATCCATCGGCGGGCTTTTGTAGTCGTCGCTCGGATTCGAGATTTTGGTCGGCGAATCGGCCCAGAATTCGGTCGGCGCCCAGACCAGCCCGAGTTCGTCACGCGCAATCTGCTGCGCCAGCGGCGTCGCGTTGAGCGGACGCGCGTTCAGCGGATCGGCCTGGGCGCGCCAGTGCGCGCGCAGATCGTCGCGGGTTTTATCGAGTTCGGCGGCATCGAACTTTTGCTTGTTGAGCACGCGCAGCGGATACGCGATCGTGCTGTTCCAATACTCGTCGAAGCTCGCGGAAATCTTCGGCACGACCGGACCCGCGGTGAACATATCGAGATCGCGGAACTGCAGCGTCGGACTGGCGCTGAAGTATTCATCGCCCAGATTGCGGCCGCCGACAATGGCGATCTGGTTATCCGCGATCATCGCCTTGTTGTGCATGCGGCGCGTGAAGTGATCGACGTTCGAAAAGATGTTCTGCGTGCGCTCGGAGAAGCTGCGTTGCGCGCTGCCGAACGGATTGAAAACGCGAATTTCGATGTTGTCGTGCGAATTCAGCGCCGCCATGATCTGGTCGATGTCCTTGAAATTCAGGTCATCGACGAGCATACGCACGCGCACGCCGCGATCCGCCGCGTACAGCGCCGCCGAGAGCAGCAGCTTGCCGGTGTTGTCCTCGTTGGCGATGTAGTACTGCATGTCCAGCGTCTTCGTCGCCGCACGCGCGAGTGCGATGCGGGCCTGAAGCGCATCCGTGCCGGTAGGGAGCAGGCGCAGGCCGGACTGATCCGGATGCTGGCGTTCCAGCGGCGCGAGCGCGGTGCCGAGCGGCGTCGTTTCGCCTGGCGACAGCGCGTGCGTGACCGGCCGGTCGTAGGCCGTGGCGGGTGGACGGGTCGCGCAGGCGGTGAGCAAGGCGCTGAAAGTCGCGATGAGCATGGCATCGCGAATTGTTTTGATGATTCCCCGGTTGTGCAGCACTGCGCGATTCCTCGTTTTAGTGGTTCGCTTGTTTTCGATTTAGCGCCGCGTGAGTAGCAATTTGCGTTCTCGGGTGCGTATCTCGAAATTATTCTAGGGGAATTCGGGGCGAGGGCGCGCTATCCATCGGAGGAGAAGGGGCAAAAAAAAGCCCGCTCGGCGAGAGCGGGCGGGAACCCCTGTCAATGGAGTCTCAAGGAAGAGACGGTTTCATCGTAACCAAGGGTTTGGTGTCGGCCAACCAAGGAATCGTGCTTTCGATATTTGCGCGCAGCTTGGCTGCTTATTTGGCGGTGGCTTGTACGAATCGACGGCTGATTCGATGAAACCGCAGCGTCATCAGCGCGGCCACGCTGGCGAGCCCGGCGGCGAGTCCCCACCACAAGCCTTTCGCGCCGAGTTCGAAGTGGAACGCGAGCAGATAGCCGACCGGAAAGCCGACGCCCCAGTAGCCGAACGCGGCGGCGAGCATCGGAATGCGTGTGTCCTTAAGGCCGCGCAGACAGCCGGAGCCGACGGTCTGCATGCCATCGACAATCTGGAATACGGCGGCCACGCCGAGCAGCTTTGCCGCCAGCGCGACGGTGGCGGCGTTGGCGGGATCATCGAGATGCAGATACAGGCCGACGATGGCGTGAGGCGCGACGATCAGCACGAAGCCCGAGCACATCATGAAGCCCACGCCCAGCGCGATAGCGACGAAACCCGCATGCCGCGCCGCGACCGGCACGCCCGCGCCGATCCAATATCCGACGCGCACGTTCGCTGCCTGACCGATCGCCAGCGGCACCATAAACGCCACCGATGCCACGTTGAGCGCGATCTGATGCGCGGCCAGCGGCGCTTCGCCGAGCGTGCCGACCAGCAGGCCCGTCGCCAGAAACAAGCTCGATTCGACGCCATACGTAATCGCCACCGGCCAGCCGATGCCGAACAATTCGCCCATCAGCGGCAAGCGCACGCGGGCACGTGTGACGAAATGCCGATAACGCGGCCGCAGATGCAGAAACGCGATCAGCGCCAATGCCGTCAGCCAAACGGTGATAGTCGTGGCCATCGCGGAGCCGAGAAAGCCTTCGCGCGGCAGGCCGAACGCGCCGTGTATCAGCCCGTAATTGAGAAAGCCATTCACGAACACGCCACCGATCGATACCCACAACAGCCTGCGCGCCGCGCCGATAGCCGGCAGAAACGCGCGCATCATGCCCACGCCGATCAGACTGCCCGGCGTGCTCCAGCGCAGCACCGCGCAATATTCGCCGACGTTTTTCGCCAGCAACGCCGGTTCGTGAAACGCGACGAGAATCGCTTCGGCATAACTCAGCAGCACGAACGCGGGCACCGCGAGCAGCACGGACAGCAGCAAACCCGTCCAGTAGATGCCCGGCACGCGATCTTCCGCATTCGCCCCGCGCGCATGCGCCACCGACACGCTCACCGATGTCAGCACGCCCTGCAACAGCGTCACCACGACGAAGAACAGATTCGCGCCGAGACCGCCCGCCGCGAGCGCATCGGGGCCGAGCGAGCCGAGCAGGATGGTATCGGTGACGCCCATTGCCATTTGCGATAGCTGTGCGATGGCGAGCGGCGCAGCGAGGCGCGCGGTATCGACTGCGTGCCGCGTCAGCGTCGGCGGCCCTTGGTGCGCGCGGCTGGCGCGCGTGAATTGCGATTGCATGATCGGAAGGGGAAGGAACGGATCGGGCGCGAACGCCGATCCCGCGCGATGGTCCTGCGCTGAAACCTGAACGAAAGATGACTAGCTTATTGCCTCGCACGCGGCATGTCGATGTCGCGCGTGCTTATAGCCAAGTTTTGGCCGGGTTTTGACAAGCGTGGGACGCTTGTGCACAAGTTGTTTATTCAGGCGCGCGCACGCGGATGGTCTGCCCATCGAGCATGACTTTCTGACCGGCGCGAATCTTCGCGGTCTTGCGCAATTCGACTTTGCCATCGACGGTGACATCGCCCATTGCGACGCGCGCTTTCGCGGAGCCGCCGCTGTCGGCGAGGCCCATCAGTTTGAGCAGATTGTGCAGTTCGATGAAATCGCCGGTGAGGGTGAATTGGAGTGGCGGCATGGTGAAAAGAGCAAAGCGATTGAAAGGGCGGCCATCATAAACCAGCAGTAACCAGTGATAGGCACGCGCCGTGCTGACGCATGTCCGACCGTGCTTTAAACAGACGAACGTGCCGCACGCGGTGCATCTGCAAATTGTAGCGAGATGAAACCGCAGGTAACAGTCGCTAATTTCCGCGAACTCGCCTGTTTCTCGCCCGGTCTGTAACTTTGATCGATGCAGCTTCGGTCATTCTCCAAATCGACAAAGCCGTGCGGCGCATCACTTTAATTTTTAATCGCCCGCCGGCGCCAACATAGAGAGGACTCGCTCATGACTCGCGCTCGTAATCTGTTGATCGCTACCGCCGTTGCCGCACTGACCGCCACCGGCGCTTACGCCCAAACCGCTCAGCCGATGCAACCGACCCAACCGGCCATGCAGCCCGCACAACCGCAAGCGATGCAGGCCGCGCCCGTGACGCCGCCGCCGCAAAACCTGACCGCGCCCGCACCGACCGATCCGCTGGTCCAGAAGCGCAACGCCGATGCACAGGCGAATGCCGAATATCGCGCATCGAAGAAGGCATCGAAGGCTGAGTTGAAGGCCGAGAACAAGCAGGCCAAGGCGCAATACAAGGAGCAGGTGCGCAACGCCAAGGTCAATCGCAAGGCGGACAAGGACGCCGCGAAGGCCGAGCTGAACGAATCCGCGACCAATACGACCAACGCGACCACCACGACGAGCGTGCCGAAGGAAGGCGGTTCGTCGCAGTAAGAGGCGAGGGAGAACACGATGAATCGATCCAAAAATGTATTGCTGACCGCGTTGGTGGCTTGTGCGCTGACGGGCGCGAGCGCGGCTTCCTTTGCTCAAACCACGACCGACGCGCCAACCAAGGCCGATCAGAAGGCCGCGAAGAAGCAATCCAAGGCCGATAAGGAAGCCGACGTCGCGCAGGCGAAGGCGGACAAGAAGAAGACCGAGGCGCAATCGAAGGCAAACGAAGCCGCCGCCGATGCCAAGGTGAAGAACGCGAAGGACGCTGAATAACGCGCTTCTGTTCGCAAAGACAGGCCCGCCTTGCAGCACGAAGGCGGGCCGTTTTTATGGGGACAAAACTCTTTATCGGCAATGACTTGCGTGCGCGGGTTGTATGGATATACAGTGTGCGTCACTCTTTTTGACGCTACTTTCGCTCCGTGCTTACGCTTCCCGAAACCGCTGAACCCGCCGCCGCGTCCTATCTCGCCAAGCTCAACGAAGCACAGCGTCAGGCGGTCGAATTCGGCATCGATCAGCCGAACCGATGCGGCGGTCCGTTGCTCGTCATTGCGGGCGCGGGATCGGGCAAGACGAACACGCTGGCGCATCGCGTCGCGCATTTGCTGGTGAAGGGCGCGGACCCGCATCGCATTCTGCTGCTGACGTTTTCGCGGCGCGCGGCGATGGAAATGACGCGCCGTGTGACGCGCATCGCGATGAACGCGCTCGGCAGCAAAAGCGCCATCGCACAAGGGCTGACGTGGTCGGGCACGTTCCACAGCGTCGGCGCGCGTCTGCTGCGCGACTACGCCGATCTCGTCGGACTCGCGCCATCGTTCACCATCAACGACCGCGAAGACTCCGCCGATCTGATGAACCTCGTGCGGCACGAACTCGGTTTGTCATCGAAGGAAAAGCGCTTTCCGGCCAAGTCCACCTGTTTTTCGATTTACTCGCGCGTGGTGAACACGGGCGCGTCGCTCGTGCAGGTGCTCGATCAGTCGTTTCCGTGGTGCCGCGAGTGGGAAGCGGACCTGAAGCGCCTGTTCGCCGCCTACGTCCACGCGAAGCAGATTCAAAGCGTGCTGGATTACGACGATCTGCTGCTCTACTGGTCGCACCTTGCAGCCGAACCAACGATCGCCGCCGATCTCTCCAGCCGCTTCGATCACGTGCTCGTCGATGAGTATCAGGACACGAACCGCCTGCAATCCACCATCCTTCTGTCGATGAAACCGGACGGCCGCGGCCTCACCGTCGTCGGCGACGATGCGCAGTCGATCTACTCGTTCCGCGGCGCGACCGTGCGCAATATCCTCGACTTCCCGCAGCACTTCGATCCGCCCGCCGCGACCGTCACGCTCGACCGCAACTATCGTTCGACGCAGCCGATTCTCGCGGCATCGAACGCGGTGATCGATCTGGCGTCCGAGCGCTACACGAAGAACCTGTGGACCGACAAGGCATCGGCGCAGAAGCCGCGCGTGGTGAGCGTATCGGACGAAGCGGATCAGGCGCGCTATATCGTCGAGAAAGTGCTGGAGGCGCGCGAGGGCGGCATGAAGCTCAAGGCGCAGGCCGTGCTGTTCCGCGCGGCGCATCACAGCGCGACGCTCGAAATCGAACTGACGCGGCGGAACATTCCGTTCGTGAAGTTCGGCGGGCTGAAGTTTCTCGATTCCGTGCATGTGAAGGATGTGCTCGCGGTGCTGCGCTGGGCGGAGAATCCGCGTGATCGCGTCGCGGGTTTTCGGGTCGCGCAATTGATGCCGGGCATTGGGCCGGCGATTGCGGGGCGTTTGCTCGATAGCGTCGCGCAAGATACGGCGCGTGCGATCGCTTCGTTTCCGGCTCCGGCGCGCGCGCTGGAAGACTGGCCACGCTTCGTCGGTTTGATGGCGAAACTCGTCGGACGCGAAAGCGGCTGGCCCGCCGAGTTCGAAATGATTCGCCGATGGTACGAGCCGCATCTCGAACGTAATCATGAAGATGCGGCCATTCGTATCGGCGATGTATTGCAAATGGAGAGCATCGCGGCGACGTATCCGACGCGCGAGCGCTTTCTCACCGAACTCACGCTCGATCCACCCGACGCCACCAGTGACGAATCCGGCGTGCCGATGCTCGACGAAGACTATCTGATTCTCTCGACCATCCATTCTGCGAAGGGTCAGGAGTGGCGCAACGTGTTCGTGCTGAATGGCGTGGACGGCTGCATTCCGTCTGATCTGGGTACGGGCAGCGACGAGGAAATCGACGAGGAACGGCGGCTGTTATACGTGGCGATGACGCGTGCGAAGGAAGATCTGCATATCGTCACGCCGCAGCGCTTTTACGTGCATAACCAGACGCATCTGGGCGATCGACACGTCTGGGCGCAGCGCACGCGCTTCATTCCGCAGCATGTGATGACGCACTTCGAAGCGGCCGCGTGGCCACCTGTCATCGCGCCCGCCGTGCCGACGGCGGCAGGACTGGCGGCTGCCGCGAAAGCGAAGATCGATATCGCGGCGCGCCTGAAAGGGATGTGGGACTAACCCGCGCGTAACGCGCTTAACGCTGCGCCCGCGATGTCTTCGGCATACGCGGCGCGGGCGCGAAAATGCTGCGCAGCCACGAGGCGAATCGCGTGAAGCCATCGTACGGTTCGTCGATAAACAATTCCGGACGCAGCGAGCGCATATATTCGAGCACTTGCTGCGCTTCCTGCTTCTGGATCGAACCATAGAAAATGCCAAGCCGCAGCAGACAACGCAACTCGCCCAGCTTCTCGCGCGCGTTCGACCCGACGCTGTTCTCCGTCGCGATCTTCGTCTCATACACGCGCTGACGCAGCGAGTCCGCGAGACGGAAGGCGGGCGTCTGCATTCTCCCTTCGACTTCGCGGATATCTTCCGCGGCCGACTTCATCTGCGCGGCGAGCATGTCGATCTGCGAGGCATCGCCCTTGGCTTCGGTGACGATGGCCGTCGCCAGTGCGCGCGACGCGTTGATCAAGTCTTCGGCGCTCCAGTCCGAACGGATCGCGAACGCGAAACCGTGTTCGGCGGCCTGCCGGATCAGCATTTCGACGACTTCCGGAAATTCCTTGTCCAGCGCCCGCTTGGCCCACGCGTACTGGCCGTGCGTGAGCATACGCGCCACCGCCTGCTCGGTCAGGGGTGTCGGATTGTCGAGCAGCTTGGCGCGCAGGAAGTCCTCGAACGAGGGCGTCACGAACTGCGGGTCGAGCTTGAGCGACAAGCGAAGAAACGACTCGAAGTCTCGATGCAGCGAGGCTAAGGTCTCTTCGCGAAACGAAAGGGTGATTTGACGCATGTTGGTTCCCGTATCCGCCCGGTTTCCCCGGTGCGGCAATGCTTCCGGCGCCGCTCTCTCGACGGAGTCCGTTCGTTACTGATATCGGCTTGAATCACGAGAACTTGAGTGCGGGTTGAAAGGTTTGGCTTTTCTTCCCGCTGAGCGCCTATTTGAGCACGGCGAATTGCCACGCAAAGAACACCACGAGCGATACGGCAATGGTCAAAAGCGGCCGCTTCGTTACGAAGCAAACCACGATGGCGACGAGCGCCGCGACCAGTTGCGGATTGCGCCAAGTGATCTCCGCGCCGTTGCCGTGCGGCGAGACGGTCATCGGCACGATGATCGCGGTGAGCACGGTCACCGGCACGAAGGACAGCGCGCTACGCACGATCGGCGGAAACGGCACGCGCTCGCCGAGCACGAACACGGCGGCGCGGATCAGATACGTCACCAGCGCCATGCCGAGAATCAGAACGACGTAGTTCATTGCGTGCGCTCCTTCAGCCGATGCTTGGCCTCGGCCACGGTCACCAACATGCCGATCACGACGCCCACCAGCACCGCCGCCAGCAGCCCGAGCTTGTACGGCCAGCCTTGCCACGCGAACGCCAGCACGCCTGAGGCCAGCGCCGCCGCGACGAATCGCACGGCCACGAGCTGCGGCACGATGATCGCGATGAAAGTCGCGACCATCGCGAAGTCGAGCCCGAGCGATTTGAGGCCGGGAAACGCCGCGCCGAACAGCAGGCCGATCAGCGTCCACGCCTGCCAGTTCAGATACATCGCCAGGCCCGAGCCGAAGAAGTAATGCGGACCGATCTCGCCCGGCGCGCGCTTTTGATAATGCGCGTAGGCGACGGCGAAGACTTCATCGGTGAGCAGGCCGGACAGCGCCCATCGCCAGCGCACGGGCAGACGCGCGACATAGGGCGCGAGCGTCGCGGAGTAGAGCACGTGCCGCAGATTGACGACGAACGTCGTCGCCCAGATCACGGCGAAACTCGCGTTCCCCGCAATCAGACCGATGCCGATGAACTGCGCCGAGCCCGCGAACACCGCCAGCGACATAAGCTGTCCGTGCCACAGCGCGAGCGGGCTGGCGGTGACGAGCGTGCCGAAAATGACGCCGAAGGGCGCGGCGCCGACCATCATCGGAATGGTGTCGCGCGCCCCGGCGATGAACTCGCGGCGGGCGTCGGACGAAGTGGTGACGGGTGATGCGTTCAAGATGTCCTCCTTTGGCCGGGAGGATAAGCGAAGCATTCGCTTGGGCGCTTGTACGTTCTTGCGGTCGCGCGTTTCAGCGCCAGCGGCCAGGAGGCACGCCGAACACACGCTTGAAGTGCCGCGTGAAGTGACTTTGATCGGTGAAGCCGCTTTCCACCGCGACCTCGGTGACCGATGCACCCGCCCGCAGCGCCGGCAGCGCCCGCACGATACGCAACTGATTGCGCCACGCATGCGGCGCCAAACCGGTCTCACGCGTAAAAAGCCGCGCCGCATGAAACGTCGATAGCCCGACCGTCTGCGCGAGTTCGGTCAGCGTGACGGGCGCGAGCAGATCATCGGCGAGACGCGATTTCATCGATTCGACGCGTACGGCGTCGGTGGCAATGACGGAGCGTGAGGGGCGTTCAGTCGCGTGACGCGCGATGAGCGTGGAGACGGCATCGACCAATGCGGTTTCGGCAGCGAGCAAATCGGCTGCCGATTCGAGCGCGTAATGAGCACGAATCAACCGCCGCGCCAAGTCATTGTCGCGAATGATATCGACGGGAAACCATGGCGACGCGGTCTTCTGCGCGAAAACCTCTTCCGCAAGCGCCTCCACGAACGGCACCGGCAAATAAAACACGCGATACCGCCAGCCCGAATCCACCGCCCGCGCGCCCGTGTGCAACTCGCCGGGATTGATCACCGGCACCGAACCCGCTTCCGCCACATGATGCGCGCCGCGATAGTCATAACATTCCGCGCCCGCTTCGATCACGGGCACGGTGTAGGCGTCGTGCCAGTGCGGCGTGAATTCGTGATCGTAGTATTCGGCCGTGACCATATCCGCGCCGGGCAGGAGCGGCGAGCGCCAGTAGCGCGCGGCATCGCGGAAATGGGCGGGTTTCATGGCTCGATTCGATCCGATGGAAACAGCGGACCGTCCAGTCTACAACGTCGATGCCGTCACTTCACGGGGATGGTCGTGCCATCGGTGATCGGCACGGCGGTGACGCTGTTTTTCGGGCTGCCGGTCGCGATGCGGTCGCTGTAGGTCAGATAGACGAGCGTATTGCGCTTGGCATCGACAATTCGGACGACGTGCAGCGTCTTGAAGATGAAGGACATGCTGGCGGAAAACACATCGCTTTTCTGCTTGAGCGGTTGCGCGATCTTGACCGGCCCGACCTGGCGACACGCAATCGACGCTTCCGACGGATCTTCCGCGATCCCGAGCGTGCCCTTCACGCCGCCCGTACGCGCCCGCGATACATAGCACGTCACGCCTTGCACGAGCGGATCGTCGTAGGCATCGACGGTGACGCGGTCGGAGCCGGTGAAGCGGAAGTTAGTGTTGACGCTCGCGATTTCCTCCGCGTGCGCGAACCCCGCACCGAGAAGCAAGACGAGCGATGCGGCGAGTGGCAGATTCGGCAAGAGCGGTTTCATCGGAATCCTTCGGAAAATAGAAAAGGGCGTCGTATTGTAACGACGCCCTTTTGTCTTTCCCGCGAAACACCGTCGATCAATGGAAGATCAGGTACAGGATCACCAGAACCACCACCGGAACACCGAGCAACCATCCGAGAAGATAGGGCATGTCGTCCTCCATCGCGTGTCGTTTTCAGTGAGTTCAGTATCGCGAATACGAACGTTCGCCGTCAGCCGTGCATGTCTGAAACGCGTGTAGGTGTAGTCCTAGCTTCAATTACTTTAGCGTTACGGATTGGTCATTTCATAGGCAGTTTTACCGGACGATCGCGGTAAAAAGCGCGCACATAGTCCAGATGTGCGCCTGCCGCTTCGCGGGCACGGGCTGCATCGTGGGCGACGATGGCGGTAAGCATCGCGCGATGCTGGGCGAGCAGAGCGGCTTCGACTTCATCGTCGTAATCGATCAGACGATGCGACGTGAGCATGGATTCGCGCATCAGCTCGTTCAGGCCGTGCATGACGTGCGCGAGCGCGATGTTGTGCGTGGCATCGGCAATAGCCAGATGGAAAGCCGCATCCTTTTCGGCGATGCGTGTGCTTTTCTCCGCGACGGCGTCTTCCAGCGCCTCGAACGCTTCCGCAATGCGCGCGAGATCGGCGTCCGTGGCGCGCTCAGCGGCGTACGCGGCGGAGAGCGTTCCCAGACCGTGACGTAATTCGAGCACATCGGCGCTGGCGTTCGGCTGCTGTTCGAGCAGCGCCGCCAGCGGATGCGACACCAGCGGCGCGGTCACATCGGAGACGACAAACCCGCCGCGCCCGACCGCGCGAATAAATCCATCCGATTCCAGCCGAATCAACGCCTCACGCAGCGATGGCCGCGACACGTTCAACTGCTCGGCCAGATCGCGTTCGGCGGGCAGACGCTCGCCGGGCATCAGCGATCCGGTCGAAATCAGCTCTCTGATTTGCGTCGATACGACATCGGACAGGCGCACGCGCGTGTAGGCGTGTGAATGGACGGGCTGAAAGGTCATGAATTTTTCGCGATTCGTTGCGGTGGCGCAGTTTGACACGCCGATCGCATCTCATTAAAGTCTTGGTCAGACCAAGCTTACCAAAGATCCCCTCGCATTTGGATGGCCATGAAAGTCGCGCTCTTCGTTCCCTGTTTTATCGATGCGTTCTATCCCCAGATCGGCATTGCCACGCTTGAATTGCTGGAGCGATTTGGCGTCGATGTGGATTACCCGCCGGACCAAACCTGCTGCGGCCAACCGATGGCGAACAGCGGCGCGCACAAGGAAGCGGCCGGCGCGGAGCGGGTATTTGCGCGCAACTTCGCGGATTACGACCATATCGTCGGGCCATCGGCGAGTTGCACGCATCACGTGCGTGAACATTTCACGGCGATCGAGCAGACCAGCGCAGTGCAGAAAGTCCGCCGCAATACCTACGAACTGGTCGAATTTCTCCACGATGTTTTGAACGTGCGCGAATTCCCGTGGGCCGAGTTTCCGCATCGCGTCGGGCTGCATAACAGTTGCAGCGCGGTGCGGCATCTGCGGGAAACGTCGAACTCTGAAGTCGCGGCGACGCCGTTTTCGAAACCGCGCGCGTTGCTGGAAGGCGTAAAGGGCATCGAATTCGTGGCACCCGCGCGGCCGGATGAGTGCTGTGGATTCGGCGGCACGTTTTCCGTGACCGAAGAGGCCGTGTCGGTGCGAATGGGACAAGACAAGGTGCGCGATCACGTCGGTGCGGGCGCGGAGTACATCGTGTCGGGCGATATGTCTTGCCTTATGCACCAACAAGGATGCGCCGAACGCATGAAGCTCGATGCGCGCTTTATCCATATTGCGCAGGTTCTCAACGGAGCGCGAGGATGAGCAAAACGGTACGCATCGATCACGCCAAAGCAGCGGGCGCGTTCCTGCAAAAGCCCGATCACGTCGCCTTCCACGACAAACGCCTGTGGGACCTGCGCAGCAAGCGCGATGCACAAGCGCACGGCATCCCCGAATGGGAGACGATGCGCGAGCTGGCATCCGCGAACAAAGAACACACGCTATCCAATCTCGCCGATTACATCGCGCAGTTCGCGGATCAGGCGGCGAAGAACGGCGTGGTCGTGCATTTCGCGGCCAACGCGGAAGAGCACAACGCGCTGGTTCATCAACTGATGAGCGAGCGCGGCATGACCGCACTCGTCAAAAGCAAGTCGATGCTCACCGACGAATGCTATATGCGCGACTATCTCGAACCGCGCGGCATCACGGTGATGGAAACCGATCTGGGCGAGCGCATCCAACAGCTCGATCATCAGGACCCGAGCCATATGGTCGTGCCCGCTGTTCACAAGTTACGGGCCGATGTGGCAGAACTGTTCGGCAAGACTATCGGTACAGATCCGAAGAACAGTGACATTCATTATCTTGCCGAAAGTCAGCGGATGAATACGCGGCCTTACTTCGTGCGCGAGAAAACGGCGGGCATGACGGGCTGCAATTTCGCGGTCGCGGAGACGGGAACGGTCGTGGTCTGCACGAACGAGGGCAACGCGGATTTATCGGCGAATGTGCCGCCGCTGCATATTGCGTCGATCGGAATCGAGAAGATCATTCCGACGATCGCCGATCTCGGGCTGTTCGTCCGCATGTTGTCGCGCAGCGCGCTCGGGTCGCCGATCACGCAATACACGTCGCACTTTCGCGCGCCGCGTCCCGGCACGGAGATGCACTTTATCCTCGTCGATAACGGCCGTTCCGAGCGCCTCGCGATGCAGGATTTCTGGTACTCGCTGAAATGCATCCGATGCGGCGCGTGCATGAACACGTGTCCGGTGTATCGGCGCAGCGGTGGCTTGTCGTATGGCGGCACGTACTCGGGGCCGATCGGCGCGATCATCAATCCGACTCACGACCTCAAGCGATACAGCGCACTGCCGTTTGCATCGACGATGAATGGCAGTTGCACGAACGTCTGTCCGGTGAAGGTGAATATCCACGAGCAGATTTACAGGTGGCGCGAGGTGATCGCGGAGAAACACGAGGTGCCGTTCGTGAAGCAGGAAGTGCTGAAGATGGCGGGGCGCTTGCTCGCCAGTCCGACGCTTTATCGTGCGACGGTGGCGTCGCTCGGCGGCGCGCTGAAGCGGCTGCCGAACTTCGTGCTGTACAACCCGCTCAATATCTGGGGACGCGGCCGCGATTTGCCCGATGCGCCCGCCGAGACTTTCCACGAGTGGTACAAGAAGAACCGGAAGCCAGCCAAATGACGACTCGCGACGCGTTTTTATCGAAGATTCGGGCGGCGCAACCGGTGGCGCGTCCGCGTCCCGAAGTGCCGTTGTTCGCGACGCCGGAAGGTGATTTGAAGGCGCGCTTCTTCACCGCGCTGACGGCGATGGGCGGGACGTGTGTCGAGGCGTCTTCGCTGGACGAAGTGAACGCGTTGATCGCGGCGCGGTTCGGTTCTTCAGCTGTCGTTGCGTCTGCGGTCGATGGCGTACACGGCACGCGCGCGTTATCGCCGGATACCGTGCCTGCATCGCTCGAAGATGTGGATGTGGGCGTGGTGAAAGGGCGCTTCGGTGTCGCGGAAACCGGCTCGGTGTGGTTCAGCGAGCGCGAGTACATCGTCAATTCGATCGGCTATCGCGCGCAGCCTCTCGTCGTATTGCTCGATCCATCCACGCTGGTCGAGGGCTTGCAGCAGGTGTATCGACGGGACGATTTCAAGTCGGCGCGATATGCGGTGCTCGTCACCGGACCATCCGCCACCGCCGATATCGAAGGCGTGCTGATTCGCGGCGCACAGGGCGTGCGCTCGCTCACGGTCGTCTGGATTCAATAGCGCCAGAAAATCGCCACCGCAATCCCGCCGAACAGCAGCCACTTGACGATGTAATACACCGTCCGGTTCCACGCCTTCAACCGCTTGCCGACCAGCCGAATCTGATACAGATACCTGAATGCGCGATTCAACGCGCCGGTGCGATCACCCGCTTCGTTCGGCGAAGCCGTCGCGCGCATCAAAAACACGCCCATCGCGTGATTCACGGCCTGCGCCCAGCGAAATTTCATCGGCCGTTCGATATCGCAAAACAGGATGATGCGGTCCTTGTCCGTCTTGTTCTCGGCCCAGTGCAGATAGGTTTCATCGAACACGACTTCCTCGCCGTCGCGCCACGAATAACGCTCGCCATCGACGATGATCGCGCAGCCGTCGTCGTTCGGCGTGTCCAGCCCGAGGTGATAGCGCAGCGAACCCGCGTACGGACCGCGATGCAGCGTGAGCGTGCCGCCGGGCGGCAACATCGCGAACATCGCCGCTTTCACCGATGGAATGCCTTGCAGTATCGCCAGCGTTTTCGGACACACGGCCACCGCCGACGGATGCGGGCGGTCGTACCACTTCAGATAAAAGCGCCGCCAGCCACGTCGAAAAAACGAGTTGAAGCCGATGTCGTTGTACTTTTCTGCCGCCTGAATCTTGCTCGCTTCATGCAGCGCAATGGCTTCGGCGCGGATGGTTTGCCATTGCGCGCGGATCGGCGCGAGATCGGGAAAAAGGGATGGCTGTAAATAAGGCGTGGCCGGCACACTGGAGAACAGATAGAGAAAACTGTTCACCGGCGACATGAAGGTCGAATGATCGGAAAGCTGCCGGAAGAATCCGTGCCGGACCTTTCCGCGCCAGTGCGTGTACGCGGCGCAGGCGATAAAGATCAACAGAACAACCCAGCGCATTGGATGCTCCTTCCGCGATCAAACGCGGCATTTCGCATGTATCTTTAAATTATGAAACCGATACAAAAAGCTCGCTTGAATCGCGAAATGAAATGCTGAGCTATGGGAAGCGTTGGGATTTGTCGGCTGAAAAGCAAAAAAGCCCAGTCGATTTGACTGGGCTTTCGCTTGAAACTGTGTCGGAGCTTGATGTGAAGCTTTTGGCTCCCCGACCTGGGCTCGAACCAGGGACCTACGGATTAACAGTCCGGCGCTCTACCGACTGAGCTATCGGGGACCTGCTACAACGAAACAACTTAACCGACTAAAAAGCCCAGTCTGAACAACTAACTGGGCTTCTTGTGAAACCTTGCTGATGCTGATAAACGAAGCTGATGAGCTTCTTGGCTCCCCGACCTGGGCTCGAACCAGGGACCTACGGATTAACAGTCCGGCGCTCTACCGACTGAGCTATCGGGGAACATCAACAACAGAGAAGCGGAATTATAGGGAGCGTTTGCAAACCTGTCAACGCTCAATCCTCATTCAATACAGCTTATTGCACTAACGCTTAACGTTCGAGCATGTCCAGCTTGTCCTTCACGTCTTTGAAGTCATCCGACTCGGGCAGCGGCGCCTTGGTCTTGGTGATGCTCGGCCAACCGCGCGAGAGTTCAGCGTTCAGTTCGGTGAAGTGCTGCTGATCGCCGGGCACGTCTTCTTCGGCGTAGATCGCATTCACCGGGCATTCGGCCACACACACGGCGCAGTCGATGCACTCGTCCGGATCGATCGCGAGAAAGTTGGGACCTTCGCGGAAGCAATCCACCGGGCACACGTCCACGCAATCGGTGAACTTGCACTTGATGCAGCTTTCGGTCACAACGTGAGTCATTCGGGCTCCTGCATGCGGAATTCGTGGGGGCAGCGCCCGATGGCTACGTCGGCCGGAGGGGTCGCTTGCGGAAACGCGTATTGTAGCGTAACGGTAAAACGCAGCGCAGACCCGGCGGGGCGCGGCTTATATCGATTGGTGATTTATTTATGCCTCAGCGCTAAAGGCACATTAAAGGGACACTAAAGGGGTCCGTATGATGGGTGAGGGCGCGCACATTCGGGTAACATGAAACGAGACACGCGGCGCGTGTTTATATCGTTTCGATGTTCCAGTCCGAACCATGATCATCCATTCGCTGCTCGATACCGACCTCTACAAGTTCACCATGATGCAGGTCGTGCTGCATCACTTTCCCGCGGCCAACGTCGAGTACAAGTTCCGTTGCCGGACTCCGAAAGTGGATCTGGTGCCGTACATCGACGAGATTCGCGATGAAGTGCGCCAGCTCTGCAATCTGCGCTTCAAGGAAGACGAACTCGATTATCTGCGGCAGATGCGCTTCATCAAGAGCGATTTCATCGACTTTCTCGCGCTGTTTCATCTGAACGAGAAGTCCATCACGATTGCGCCGTCGGCCAAGGGCAACGGGGAAATCGATATCGATATCAAAGGGCCGTGGCTGCATACGATCCTCTTTGAAATCCCGGTGCTGGCGATCGTCAACGAAGTGTATTTCCGCAATACGCAGCGCAAACCGGAGTTCGAAATCGGCCGCGAACGGCTGCGCGACAAGATCAAATTGCTTGCCACGCCGCCCGAATATTCCGATTGCAAGATCGCGGATTACGGCACGCGTCGCCGTTTTTCGAAGCAGTGGCACGAAGAAGTGGTGCTGACGCTAAAGGAGCGGCTCGGCGCGCAGTTTGCCGGCTCCAGCAATGTGTTCTACGCGATGAAACACGGCCTGCGCCCGCTCGGCACGATGGCGCATGAATATCTTCAGGCGTGTCAGGCGCTCGGTCCGCGTCTGCGCGACTCGCAGATTTTCGGCTTCGAAATGTGGGCGAAGGAATATCGCGGGGATTTGGGTATCGCGTTGTCGGATGTGTACGGCATGAAAGCGTTCCTGCGCGACTTCGATATGTACTTCTGCAAGCTGTTCGACGGCGCGCGACACGATTCCGGCGATCCGTTCGACTGGGGCGAGCGCCTGATCCGCCATTACGAAGAGAACCGCTGCGATCCGCGCACCAAAGTGCTCGTTTTCTCCGACGCGCTCGACATTCCCAAAGTGCTGCAACTCTACGAACGCTTCCGTGGACGTTGCCAACTGGCGTTCGGCGTCGGCACGAATCTGACCAATGATCTGGGCTATCACCCTTTGCAGATCGTCATCAAAATGGTTCGATGCAACGGCCAGCCGGTCGCCAAGCTCTCGGATTCGCCCGGCAAGAATATGTGCGATGACAAGGCGTATCTCGCCTATCTGCGTCAGGTGTTCGGCATCGAGCAGCCGGTCGGGGAACTCTGAGTTCGTGCATTTGGCCTATGCCGTCTGGCCGAGGTTTTCGCGCCAGACACGCTCGCTATAATCGGAACGCGTCGTTGAATTCGTTCCATGACGCTTTCTCAAGCACGCACACACAAGGACGGCATCATGGACACATCGGCCGCGCGCCGCAATATATTTGCGCGCATCCGCAATGCGCAGGGCAGGCAAGGCGCATCGACCGATGCCGAACGCGCTGCCGCTGACGATTACGTCGCGCGCCATCCGGCCGGTCCCCGTCCGCCACTTCCCGCCACGCGCGATGAGTTGATCGCGCGATTCCGTCTCGAAGCCGAGCGGCTTTCCAGCACCGTCGCCGAAGTCGAGACTTTGGCCGATGCGCCATCGGAAGCCGCGCGTTATCTTCATTCGCTTGCCCTTTCTGTTGATGTCGTCGCGTGGCCTGCGCTCGCTGATTTGCCGTTTGCATCGGCGGGGATTCAGGCGGCGTTTCGCAAGCCGGAAGACGCCGATATGGTCGGCATCACCGGATGTTTTTGCGCGACGGCGGAAACCGGGTCGCTTGTCTTGTTGTCCGGACCGGAAACGCCCGCGTCCGGCGCGCTGTTGCCGCAGACGCATATCGCTGTCGTGCCGGCGTCGCGCATCGTGGCCGCGCATGAAGATGCGTTCGCGTTGATCCGTGCAGAACACGGCGTGTTGCCGCGCGCGGTCAACTTCGTGTCGGGTCCGTCGCGCACCGGCGATATCGAGCAGACCATCGTGCTGGGCGCGCATGGGCCGTATCGCGTGCATGTGATTATTGTGCGCGGGGCGTGAATCGGTGCGGCGCGTTTTGATCGGATTATCGGCGTTTGGTTTTGCTGCAAACGCTTCGGCTGCATCGCTCGATGGCGCGACGCTTTCGGCTGCGTGGGGCATTCCGTTCGTCGGCATGCTGCTGTCGATCGCGGTGTTTCCGCTCGTTGCGAACAAAGTCTGGCATCACCATTACGGGAAGATCGCGGCGCTGTGGGCGCTGGCGTTCGTCGTGCCGTTTGCGTTGGCGTTTGGCTTCGGCACGGCGGCGGGCGTGCTCGTTCACGCGATGCTCGAAGAGTACGTGCCGTTCATTATTCTGCTGGCGTCGCTTTATACGGTGGCGGGCGGGATTTGCGTGCGCGGGAATCTGCATGGATCGGCGGCGCTGAATACCGGATTGATCGCGCTCGGCACCGCGCTTGCCAGCATCATGGGCACGACGGGCGCGGCCATGTTGCTGATCCGTCCGCTGTTGCGCGCGAACGATAACCGCAAGCACGTCGTGCACGTAGTCGTGTTCTTCATCTTTCTTGTCGCGAACGCGGGCGGTTCGTTGTCGCCGCTCGGCGATCCGCCTTTGTTCCTCGGCTTTCTGAATGGCGTCGGCTTCTTCTGGACGACAATTCATCTCGCCTTGCCGATGCTCTTTATCTGCATCGCGCTGCTCGCGATTTTTTACGCGCTCGACAGTTTCTATTGGCACAAGCGCGAAGAATCCCGCAGCGCATTCGTCGATCCGACGCCTGACTCGCCGCCGCTCGGCATCGACGGAAAGGTGAATTTCGCGCTGCTCGTGGCGATCATCGCGCTGGTGCTGATGAGCGGCATCTGGAAGCCCAACGTTTCGTTCGACGTGATGGGCACGCACGTCGCACTGCAAAACCTCGTGCGCGATACCTTGCTCGTCGTTGTGCTGATCGCATCGCTCGTATTGACGCCGAAGAAAGCACGCGAAGGCAACGCGTTCGACTGGGCGCCGATCGAAGAAGTGGCGAAGCTGTTCGCGGCGATCTTCATCACCATCGCGCCGGTTATCACGATCTTGCGCGCGGGCAGCGAAGGCGCGTTCGCGGGCATCGTGCACGCGGTATCGGATTCGAATGGGAAGCCGATCGATCTCGCCTACTTCTGGGCGACCGGATTGTTGTCCTCGTTCCTCGACAACGCGCCGACTTATCTCGTGTTCTTCAATCTCGCCGGTGGCGATGCCAACACGCTCATGACCACCGACGCCACAACGCTCGCCGCCATTTCGGCGGGCGCGGTCTTCATGGGCGCGAACACGTATATCGGCAATGCGCCGAATTTCATGGTGAAGGCAATTGCGGAATCGCGCGGTGTGCGCATGCCGGGTTTTTTCGGCTATCTCGCGTGGTCGTGCATCGTCCTTCTGCCGCTTTTCGCCGTTATGGGCTGGCTTTTTTTCCAGGAGTAACCGATGAAGAAGAAAGTGCTCGTCGCGCGTCCCACGTTCCCGGACGTGATCGAACGCCTCCAACAATATTTCGATGTCGATGCCAACCTCGGCGAAGTCATGCCGCAGGAAGAACTGCAACTGCGCCTTGCCGATAAACACGGCGCGTTCACCGCAGGCGACGTGATCGGCGAAACCGAACTCGCGGGCGCGCCGAATCTGAAGGTCGTAGCGAACATGGCCGTCGGCTTCAATAATTTCGATATGCACGCCTTCGACGCGCACGGCGTGCTCGGCACCAACACGCCGAACGTGCTGAACGAAACCACCGCCGATTTCGGCTGGGCGCTGATGATGGCAGCGGCGCGTCGCGTGACGGAATCCGAGCATTTTCTGCGCGCGGGCAAATGGGGCAAGTGGGCGTTCGACGCGTTTCTCGGCAGCGATGTGTACGGCTCGACGCTCGGCGTGATCGGCATGGGGCGCATCGGGCAGGCGCTGGCGCGGCGCGCGGCGGGTTTCGATATGCGCGTGATTTATCACAACCGTTCGCGGCTGGCGTCGGATATCGAATCGGCGCTGAATGCGGAATATGTGTCGAAGGAAGATTTGCTGAAGCGCGCGGATCACGTCGTGCTCGTGCTGCCGTACACGAAGGAAAGCCATCACACGATCGGCGCGAAGGAAATCGCGTTGATGAAGCCGACGGCGACGCTGACGAATATCGCGCGCGGCGGGATCGTCGATGATGCGGCGTTAATCGAAGCCTTGCGCGCGAAAAAGATCGCGGCGGCGGGTATCGACGTATTCGAAGGCGAGCCGAACTTCAATCCCGATTTCATGCTGCTGGACAACGTCGTGCTGACGCCGCATATCGCCAGCGCGACCGAAAGCACGCGCCGCGCGATGGCCAATCTCGCGGCGGACAATCTCATCGCCGGATTGGGTGAAGGCCCGCGCGCGGGCAATCCGCCTAATCCGATCAACCCGGACGTACTCAAGAAATGACCGAACTGTTGTACGGCGCAATCGCCTTGCTGGCGATTGCGTTGCTGATTGCGCTGATCGTTTTGTTGGCGATGATGCGACGTGCATCGAACGCCGATGTGCTCGACGAATTCGCCGCGCTCGCCGATCACGTCAACGATATGGGCGAAGCGCACGCGCGCGCGCAGGAACGGCTCGAACGCGGTTTGCGCGGCGATATCGCGGAGACGGCACGCGTGTCGCGGATGGAATCGCAGAGCGGCTTCACGCAGTTTCATCAAACGCTGGCGACGCAGTTGGCGAGCACGTCGAGCGTGCAAAACGCTCAGTTCGATGCGCTCGCCCAGCAACTCGCGCAGCAAAGCCAGCAGGCGCGCGAAGATCAGAGCAACGCGCTCAAGCGCTTCGCCGATTCCATGACGCAAACGCTCGGTCAACTGTCCGAGGCGAACGAACGCCGTCTCGCGGAAGTGCGCGCAACGCTCGAAGCGCGTCTGAAGGATATCGAAGCGACCAACGCGACCAAGCTCGAAGAAATGCGCCGCACGGTCGATGAAAAACTTCACGCGACGCTGGAGCAACGGCTCGGGGAATCGTTCAAGCTGGTTTCGGATCGGCTGGAGCAGGTGCATCGCGGGCTTGGCGAGATGCAGACGCTGGCGGCAGGCGTCGGCGATCTGAAGAAGGTGCTCACCAACGTCAAGACGCGCGGCATCTGGGGCGAAGTGCAATTGGAATCGCTGCTCGAACAACTGCTGACGCCCGATCAATACGCGAAGAACGTCGCCACGATTCCGAAGAGCAGCGAGCGCGTCGAGTTCGCGATCAAGCTGCCCGGCCGTCACGATGCCCCCGGCACGCCGGGCGATATCGCCACACCCGTTTGGCTGCCGATCGATGCGAAGTTTCCGCGCGAAGACTACGAGCGTTTGATCGAAGCGCAGGAACGTGCCGATCCGCTGGCGGTGGAAGAAGCATCGCGTGCGCTGGAAGGGCGGCTGCGCGCGGAGGCGAAATCCATCGCGCAGAAATACGTCGCGCCGCCGCATACGACGGATTTCGCGTTGCTGTTTTTGCCGACCGAAGGTTTGTATGCCGAAGTGTTGCGTCGTCCGGGACTGACGGACTTTTTGCAGCGCGAGTATCGCGTGAGCGTGGCGGGGCCGACGACGCTGACCGCGTTGTTGAACAGCCTGCAAATGGGCTTCAGAACGTTGGCCATCGAAAAGCGTTCGAGCGAAGTATGGCAAGTGCTGGGCGCAGTCAAAACCGAGTTCGGCCGATTCAGCACCGTGCTCGCCAAGACCAAACAGCAGCTCGAAACCGTGACGCGTTCGATCGAAGCGGCGCAAACGCGCACGCGTCAGATGGACAAGCGTCTGCGCGATGTCGAAGCCTTGCCGGGAGAAGAAGCAGCGGGATTGCTTGGGGATGCGTCGCCGCCCGAAGAGAGCGACGACGAGCTTTGACTTACTTTGCCAACTGATCGAGCGCGTCGCCCGTGATGCGCACGATGCGCCAGTCGGGCAACACCGTCGCGCCCATCTTCTCGTAGAAGTCGATGGCGTTCTGGTTCCAGTCCAGCACGGACCATTCGAAGCGCCCGCACTGGCGTTCCACCGCCAACGCCGCGAGACGCTTGAGCATCAGCGTGCCGAGTCCGGTGCCGCGCTGCGAGGGCTGCACGTAGAGGTCTTCCAGATACAGACCGCGCTTGCCGAGGAAGGTCGAGAAGTTGTGGAAGAACAGCGCGTAGGAAACGACTTTATCGTCCTGCGTGGCCACCAGCGCTTCCGCCGAAGGACGCGCGCCGAACAGCGCATCGTGCACGTCTTCCTTGGTCGCGATGAACAAGTGCGTAAGCTTTTCGAATTCGGCGAGTTCGACCATCAGCGCGAACATTGCGCCGACATCATCGGGCGTGGCTGAACGAATAACGGGTTGCGTCACGCTTCCTCCGGTGCGTCGGACAAGACGATTTCAATGCCGCCGAAACGCGATGCCACCCAGTTATACGCGTGACACGCGATCCACAGCAGCACAAAACCGAGAATCGCGTTCAGCAGCAGCGCGCTCAACACGGTGCTCACTTCCACCGCCGACGGGCCATATTGCAGGAACGCGATCAACGCGGCCAGCAGCACGATCGGCACGCTGAACGTAAGGTACACGAGGATCAGCGCTTTCGCTGTCTGTCCTGGTGCGATGAAAGAGATCTGCTTTTTCATGGACGTAAAACCCCGTCTTTCGATGAATGGAATGATGGTGATGGCAATGCCGAGCGATCCGTGCGATCCGTACGATAGGCGCGTCAGATCAGGCCATCGAACGGCACGATTTCGACTTCGTCGCCAATATCCGTGTCGCCGCGCGCGTGTTCGAGCACGATGAAGCAATTGGCATCGCTCATCGAACTCAGCACGCCCGAGCCTTGCGGGCCGGTGGTGACGACGTGCCACACGCCGTCGTCGTCACGTTTGGCGATACCGCGCTGAAACTCGGTGCGGCCCGCGCGTTTTTTCATCGGCGCGCCGCAGAGGGCGCGGATCTTGACCAGCGGTTGATGTTCCGCGCCCGACATGGCGAGCAGCGCTTCACGCACGATGAAGTAGAACGTCGCCATCACCGCGACCGGATTGCCGGGCAAGCCGAAGAACAACGCGGATTCGCCCGTGCCCGCGCGCGGACCGGACCAGAGGCGGCCGAACGCGAGCGGGCGGCCGGGGCGCATCGCGATCTTCCAGAACGCGACGTCGCCGAGCGAGTTCATCAGATCGCGCGTGAAATCGGCATCGCCGACCGAGACGCCGCCCGAGCTGATGACGACATCGGCCGCTTCCGTCGCTTGCCGCAGCGCTGTTTCGAGCGACGCGCGATCGTCACGCACGATACCCAGATCGATCGTCTCGACGCCGAGACGCCTGAGCATCGCGAAAAGGGTGTAGCGGTTGCTGTCGTAGAGACTGCCGGGCACGAGCGGCTCGCCGACGGAACGCAGTTCGTCGCCGGTCGAAAAGAACGCGACCTTGATGCGCTTGTTCACCGCGACATCGGCAATACCGAGCGAGGCCAGCAGACCGAGATCCGATGCACGCACCACGCGCCCCGCACGCAACGCCGGTTTGCCGCGCGCGAGATCTTCGCCCGACAGTCGGCGATTTTGGCCAGCACGTAAGGCGCTGGAAGCAAAACGAATAATGTCGCCGTCGCGCACGACGAGTTCTTGCGGCACGACCGTGTCGCAGCCGGGCGGCATCAGCGCGCCGGTCATGATGCGCACGCACTGGCCCGCGCGCGGTGCTTCGGCAAACGGGCGGCCCGCGAGCGCGGTGCCCGCGACGTTCAGGCCGATCGTCTCGCTGGCGTTCGTGAGCACGCCGCCGGCGAACGCGTAGCCGTCCATCGCGGAGTTGTCGAACGCGGGCACGTCGATGGGCGAAATCACGTCATGCGCGAGCACGCGGCCGAGCGCATCGAATAATTTCACCTGTTCCGCCGATGACGACCCCGCGCGCGGCATCGCCCATTCGCGCACGATCGCCTGAGCGGCTTCAACGGGAAGCGCGTTCGGGTCGTAGTACGTGACGCAACTGGAAAATTGCCTGGGCGTGGTCATGAATCGGAGCGAAATCGCGGCCGGAATCGGCGAAAGAAGCGGCATCAACCGCGTGTGGAAAATCGATCGGAATGCGACGCGCTAAGGGCGTTCACATTCAGCCAACTGTTTCAGATCATTGATATTGTAAAACGCACGATCATCGGCAAAAGGCACTTCGGCTGCCCTGTGGCGTACGTACCACGCGCGGACTTTGCGTTCGCCTGCGTCGAGCCAGGCGTCGAGATCGTCGGCAAGCGAGGCGCGCAGCAGCGCGAAAACCGGATGCGCGGTGCGTTCGCCATCGCGTTCCATCGTCGCCGCGTAAGCGATATCCGTGTTCGATGCCACCAGCGCCTGCATCAGCATCGCGCCGAGTTGCGGGTCGGTGAAGGGTGCATCGCAGGGCGCGGTGAGGACGAATTCCGTATCGGCGGCGCGCAGGCCCGCCGCGATGCCCGCGAGCGGGCCGGGATAGTTCACGTGTGAATCTGCGATGACGCCTGCGTGGAAGGCATCGCCCAATTGCGTGTAGGCGTCAATCGAGCGATTTGCGCTGATAAGCACCGCGCCCGTTTGCGGCGCGAGTCGGCGCAGCACGTGCAGCGCGAGCGGTTCGCCGCGAAACGGCTGCATGCCTTTATCGACGCCGCCCATGCGCGAGCCGCGCCCGCCCGCGAGCAACAAACCGGTGATGTTCGACACGTCGCTCACGCGCTCAGCCGCCGATGTACGACATCTCGACGCGTCGCACATTGTCCGTTGCACTGCCGCGCAACTGCGAGTAACGGTCGCCGCGCGCTTGCCAGATGCGCGCGACGGCGGTGGCGACTTCTTCGTCGGTTGCGCCGTTGCGGATCAGCGCGCGCAGATCGTGGCCCGAACTGGCGAAGAGGCAGAGATAAAGCTTGCCTTCCGTCGATAACCGGGCGCGCGTGCAGTCGCCGCAAAACGCGCGCGTCACGCTCGAAATCACGCCGATTTCACCGCTGCCGTCTTCATAGCCCCAACGCTGCGCGGTTTCGGCGGCGGAATGGGCTTCGAGCGGGATCAGCGGAAAATGCGCATCGATCAAATCGACGACTTGCGCGGACGGCAGCACTTCGCTCATGTTCCAGCCGTTCGACGCGCCCACATCCATGTATTCGATGAAGCGCAGCACCGCGCTGCTGCCTTTGAACAGCCGCGCCATCGGCACGATTTCCTGATCGTTCGTGCCGCGCTTGACGACCATATTCACCTTGAGCGGCGCAAGTCCGACCGCCTGCGCCGTTTCGATGCCGTGCAACACGTCCGCGACCGCGAAATCGGCGTCGTTCATGCGGCGAAAGAGGGCGTCGTCGAGGGCGTCGAGACTGACGGTGACGCGCGACAAACCCGCATCTTTCAGCGATTGCGCCTTGCGCGCCAGCAGCGAACCATTGGTGGTGAGCGTGAGATCGAGCGGACGGCCTTCGGGTGTGCGCAGCATCGCGAGACGCTCGATCAGAAATTCGATGTTCTTGCGCAGCAGTGGTTCACCGCCTGTCAGCCGGATTTTTTCGACGCCATGCGCGACGAAAACACGCGCCAGCCGCTCGATTTCCTCGAACGACAGCAGCGCCGCGTGCGGCAAAAATTGATAGTCCTTGTCGAAGACTTCGCGCGGCATGCAGTACACGCAGCGGAAGTTGCATCGATCGGTCACCGAGATTCGCAGATCGCGCAGCGGGCGCGCGAGCGTGTCCGTCAGCCGCCCGGACGGCAACGCCGCGATGCCGGAGAAATCCGGGATCGCGCTGATGTCGGCCAGGGGAATAATGCGTCGGGACATGGTTTTATCTGCGAAATCGGGTCTTGTTCGGGTCTTGTAACGTCCCGTTCATTTTAGCGGATGGCGCTTTTTACGGTCGTCATCCATGTTGATGTGTGAGATCAGGTTTTCCACCCATTCAGTTCCGACCATTAGGCAGAAAAAAACGCCATCGATTGGGATCGATGGCGTTTTTTTTGTTACTACTTACCGCTAAATGAGTGCGCGGTCCGGCTTAGTGCGCGCTCTTGCTGGTTTCCACCTGCTGCATCGGTGCGGTATCGACCGGCGGCAGCGGCTTGCGCTCGCGCGGCGCGCGGATCGGCGCGGCTTCGCGGGCGGCCGCTGCGCTGGCTTCGCGCAGCTTGTCGGCGTCGGTGTTGACCCAGATGAGGCCGGCGTTTTCCAGCATGGGCTGGAGCGATTCTGCCGACATCTTCGCGGCAGGGCGCGCGACCGGGGCCGGAGCCGGAGCGGGTGCGGCGACGGGCTCGAACGCCTTCACCGGTTCCGATTCGACTGCAACCGGCTCTGCCTTCGCAACCACGGCCTCGGCCGGCTCAACCACCGTCGATTCCGGCGTCGGAGCGACAGCAGCGACCTTTACCGGCTCGGCTTCCGCCGCAACGACCGGCTCAACTGGCGCGGCATCGGCAACAGGCGCAGGCGCTTCCACAGGCTTGACCGTTTCCACCGGTTGCGTCGGTTCGACGTGCTTCGGTGCTTCGGCCTCGACTGCTGCCGGCACGAACGGATCGACAGGCTTGGTTTCGGCGGCCTTCGGCGTCGGACCAAACGGATTGTCGATCGACGGCGCAGCAGCCTGCTTCGTGAAGAAATCGGGCGCGTGTTCAGGCGTTTCGATCTTCGCTTCGACCGGCTTTTCGATTGGAGCAGGAACTGCGGCAGGCGTCTCAACGACTTCCGGCGCCTTCGCTTCGACCGGCGCGGCAGCAACCACCGGCGCAACAGCCTCGACATGACGCGGCTCACGACGCGCCGCCGCTTCCTGCGCGGCTTCCGCATCGAACACGCCAGCTTGTGCCGACGATGCAGTTTCCGTCGCACCTTCCGCTTCCGCGACATCGGCGGCGTGATTCACGGTCATGCCATCTTCTTCGCGCTCACGACGGCCACCACGACGGCCGCGACGACGACGACGACGCTCTTCACCGTCACGCGCGTTCTGATCGGCCGAATTCGGATCGAAACCAGCATCGGCATTTGCCTGTGCTGTATCGACCATTTCCGACGGCACCGTTTCGCCTTGCGTCAGCGCTTCGACGGCGGCGTCCGGTTGCGGCTTGCGGCGCTCGCCACGTTCGGCGCGCTCCGCACGTTCGCCACGTTCAGCCTTTTCCGCACGATCCGGGCGCTCGCGACGTTCCTGACGCTCCGCACCTTCCTGACGCGGCGCGCGTTCACGCGATTCGCGCGGCTCACGTGCTTCACGTGCCTCACGCGGTTCACGACCCTCACGCGGCTCACGTGCTTCGCGCGCTTCCCGAGCCTCACGCGGCTCGCGCAACTCACGGCCTTCACGTCCTTCACGTCCTTCGCGTCCTTCACGACCACCACGCGCTTCACGATCTTCCCGACGCGCACCCTGACGACCATTGCCGCCCGTGCCCGCCGCCGCCGTACCGCCAGCCGCCGCACCATCACGGCTCGCGCCATCACGCGCCGCACCGCCACGACGATTCCGATTGCGATCGCCACCACCCGAGCGTTCGCCACGCTCACGCTGCGGACGCGCGACCGGCTGCACTTCGACCGGAGCCGGCGCTGCCTTCACTTCCGGCTGAATCCCAAACAGATTCTTGATCCACGCGATAAACCCGCCGCTCGCGGCCACCGGAGCCGGAGCCACCGCAGCCGCTTCGACCGGCGCCGCCTTGGGCACCGCGCTCGGCGCGGGCTTCTCGGGCGTGATGCCCTTGACCGCCGCTTCCTGCTTCGGCTTCACTTCCTCGGCGCGCTTGCTGTAACCCGTTTCCGATTCCAGCTCGCTTGCCGCCTCGACGGCCATCTTCCACGACGCGCGCGGCTCGTCCAGACGGGCATCGTCGTGACGCAGACGTTCGAGCTTGTAGTGCGGCGTTTCGAGATGCTTGTTCGGGATCAGAACGACATTGACCTTGAAGCGCGACTCGATCTTGTTGATTTCCGAGCGCTTTTCGTTCAACAGGAAAGCGGTCACCTCGACCGGCACCTGGCAATGAATCGCCGCGGTGTTTTCCTTCATCGCTTCTTCCTGAATGATCCGCAGCACTTGCAGCGCGGACGATTCAGTATCGCGGATATGGCCCGTGCCGTTACAACGCGGGCACGTCACGTGGCTGCCTTCGGACAGCGCCGGACGCAGACGCTGACGCGACAGTTCCATCAACCCGAAGCGCGAAATCTTGCCCATTTGTACGCGCGCACGGTCGTGCTTGAGCGCGTCTTTCAGGCGTTGCTCGACTTCGCGCTGGCTCTTGGCCGACTCCATATCGATAAAGTCGATCACGATCAGCCCGCCCAGATCGCGCAGACGAAGCTGACGCGCGACTTCGTCGGCGGCTTCGAGATTGGTGCGCGTGGCGGTTTCTTCGATATCCGCGCCCTTGGTCGCGCGCGCCGAGTTCACGTCGATGGCGACCAGCGCCTCGGTGTGATCGATCACGATCGCGCCGCCCGAAGGCAGTGGCACCGTGCGCGAATACGCCGTTTCGATCTGATGCTCGATCTGGAAGCGCGAGAACAGCGGCACGTCGTCGTGATAGCGCTTCACCTTTTGCAGGTTGTCGGGCATCACGATATCCATGAAGGCGCGCGCCTGGTCATGGATTTCGGTCGTATCGATCAGAATTTCGCCGATATCCGGCTGGAAGTAATCGCGGATCGCGCGAATGACCAGGCTCGATTCGAGGTAAATCAGCATCGGCTGGCCGGACACGCCGCTCTGCGACGCGGCTTCGATCGCGCGCCACAGTTGCATCAGGTAGTTCAGGTCCCACTGCAGCTCTTCCGCCGACCGGCCGATACCGGCAGTACGCGCGATGATGCTCATGCCTTCCGGCAGTTCGAGCTGCGCCATCGTCTCGCGCAATTCCTGCCGCTCGTCACCCTCGATCCGGCGCGATACACCGCCGCCGCGCGGGTTGTTCGGCATCAGAACGAGATAACGTCCGGCCAGCGAGATGAACGTGGTCAGGGCCGCGCCCTTGTTGCCGCGTTCTTCCTTTTCGACCTGAACAATCAGTTCCTGACCTTCGCGCAGCGCGTCCTGAATGCGTGCGGAACGCATCTCGACGCCATCGCGAAAATACTGGCGCGCGACTTCCTTGAACGGCAGGAAGCCATGACGATCTTCGCCGTAGTTGACGAAGCAGGCTTCGAGCGACGGCTCGATGCGGGTGACCACTCCCTTGTAGATGTTGCCTTTGCGCTGTTCGCGCCCGGCGGTTTCGATATCGATATCGATGAGCTTCTGCCCATCGACAATGGCGACGCGCAATTCTTCTTGCTGCGTCGCGTTAAACAGCATGCGTTTCATCGAACGGCTCCAGAGCGGCTCCGCTTTCCCTCGTCAGGCGAATCGGCGCAGGTGACGGAAAACGTCGTGCGCGCGAGGCAGGAGGTGAGGCGTGCCACTTTTTTGTGTTGTCACAAAGCACGCTGGAGCGGGACTTCTGGCGGGAGAATTGCCGAAAGCGGGCACAGGACGCTCGCGAAAAGCGCGGCGGCCAGGCCTTGGGGCACATGCGAACAAGCTGACGATGCCTCGTCGAAACAGGGCGCAACGAGGCGCCGACGCGGCGCGGCTCGCGGCGAGGATGGACGGCGGCGCTGCGGGTTCCGCGTCTCAAAATAGACGCGCTGAAGCCGCTGCGCTCTTTGCAAGAGCCACTTTCCTCCCGACGGCGACAACAAGACCCGAACGGCCTCGCGCATTCGCTTCGCGATGCAGTGTTTCCGGCCTGCGTGTTTGCTGTCGTACCGCGCTGGCGTTTGCGCAGACTGGTTTCCGTCCGCGTTCACACCGTGTCTCGCCTCATCGCGACGCATTGTTTTTGACAGATCGCGCTTCGCAGAAATGAGCGCAGCAGCGAAAAGCGTCGTCGGTTGTTCGCAACCGGCGAGCTTCGATTTGCCTGTTTCGCTCACACTTGATGGCAGTGTGAGCCGACTCGGGCTGGCGTGGAACTGACTTCCAAACGCCACCGCTTCTCGCCGGTAAGATTCTTTTTGACCAAAAATCCGTTACCGTCGGCGATCGACACGACCGAACGCGCCTGTGGGCTCCGTCCTTGCCGGTGATATCGCCGTGCGTGCAACTCGTTGCTCGATTTTCCGGGTGAGCAACCGGCCCTGGGCGCAAGTAAAATAACGGTTTATCGCTTGCACCGTTACAGTCTGATCAATCTCGGTCAAGGCTTGATCCTAAGTCTCGACGTTTTCAGGCTGCTCGCAAATTATATTCAGAATGAATGAGTTAGGCAAAACATCCCATAAACAGGTCGCAAGCGAGCAGGTGTCGATGATCGAAATCGACGAAACCGCCGCCGGACAGCGTATCGACAATTTTTTGCTGCGCGTCTGCAAGGGTGTGCCCAAAAGCCATATTTACCGGATTCTCCGTAGCGGCGAAGTGCGCGTGAACAAGGGCCGGATCGATGCGGCGTATCGGCTGGAACTGGGCGATCTGGTGCGCGTCCCGCCGATTCGCGTGGCGCAGCAGGACGAAGCGCCGGTTTCATCGAACGCACCCGCGGCAGAATTCCCGATTCTTTTCGAAGACGATCATCTGATCGTGATCGACAAGCCGTCGGGCGTCGCGGTGCACGGCGGCAGTGGCGTGGCGTTCGGCGTGATCGAACAATTGCGCAATGCGCGGCCGCAGGCGAAGTTTCTTGAGCTGGTGCATCGGCTGGATCGGGAGACGTCGGGCGTGCTGATGCTGGCCAAGAAGCGCGCGGCGCTCGTCAATCTGCATGAGCAGATTCGCGAGAATCGCATCGACAAGCGGTATTACGCGGTCGGGCACGGCGAGTGGGAGCCGGACTGGGGCCGTCGGCGCGTGGTGAAAGCGCCGCTTCATAAGTACGTCGCGGCGGATGGCGAGCGGCGCGTGAGCATCCAGGAAAATGGGCTGCCGTCACACACGGTCTTCAATCTGATCGAGCGATGGCAGGATTACGCGTGGGTCGAGGCGGAACTGAAGACCGGCCGCACGCATCAGATTCGCGTGCATCTGGCGAGCCTCGGCCTGCCGATTGCCGGTGACGCCAAGTACGGCGACTTCGCCTTAAACAAGGAATTGGCGCGTCCGAGTGCGAAACCGTCGCTGAAACGCATGTTTTTGCATGCGTATCGCCTGAAAATTACGCACCCGGCGACGGGCGAGACTTTGCAACTGGAAGCGCCGCTGCCTGCGGAATGCAAGCGCTTTATCGAACAACTCAAAAATATCGAGACACAATAAATGGCACGGCGGCAATTCGATCTGATCGTTTTCGACTGGGACGGCACGCTGATGGACTCGACCGCCCATATCGCGCGCAGCATTCAGGCGGCTTGCCGCGACCTCGGCCTCCCCATTCCCGCCGATGAATCCGCGAGCTTCGTGATCGGTCTCGGGCTGAAGGATGCGCTGCAAATCTGCGCACCGACGCTCGATCCGTCCGATTACCCGCGTCTGGCCGAGCGCTACCGCTTCCATTTCCTGACGATGGGGCAGAAGACCGAACTCTTCACCGGCGTGCGCGAACTGCTGCAGGAATTGCGCGATCAGGGCTATTTCCTCGCGGTCGCGACGGGCAAGAGCCGCGTCGGACTGAACCGCGCGCTGGACGAAGTGCGGCTCACGAGCGCCTTCGACGGCACGCGCTGCGCCGATGAAACCTTCTCGAAGCCGCATCCCGCCATGCTGCACGAACTCACGCGCGAACTCGGGCAGGATTTGGCGCGCACGGTGATGATCGGCGACACCACGCACGATTTGCAAATGGCGATCAACGCCGGCGTGGCGGGCATCGGCGTGGGTTACGGCGCGCATCCGGCGGATTCGCTGGTCGCGCTGGAGCCGAAGTTCTGCGCGGACAGCATCGCGTCGCTGGCGGGCTGGCTGCGGGAGCACGCATGACCGCCGTGCATGACGCCGTGCGAGTGTGTGCATCGGATGAACTGGTGGATGGCGGCGCGGGCGTGCGTCTCAACGCGAAAGACGCGAGCGGCGACGCCGTCGTCTTCTTTGTCCGATACGACGGCAAGCCATTCGGCTACCTCAACCGCTGCGCGCACGTGTCGATGGAACTCGACTGGAACGAGGGCCAGTTCTTCGAAAGCTCGGGCCTATACTTGATGTGCGCCACGCACGGCGCGATCTATGAACCCGACACGGGCAAATGCGTCGGCGGACCGTGCCGCGGCGCGCGGCTGCGGGCCGTGACCGTCGAGGAACGCGACACACCCGAAGGCCGCGGCGTCTTCTGGCTTCCGGACGACGCTTTGCGTCCCGCCTGATTTTTCCTTTCCACTATCTATATGTCCGACAATCTTCCGCCGCGCAATGACAACTGGGAGCGCGAGGCGCTCGAACGCATCGCGCTGGCCGCGATTCGCGAACAGCGCGCGGCACGGCGCTGGCGTATCTTCTTCCGTTTCGTGTTTCTCGGCGTGATCGCGGCGGTCGCGTTCGGCGTGTTCAATTTCACCGGCGATCGCGTGGCGAAGGCTGGCAAGCACACGGCGCTGGTCGATCTTCAGGGCGAAATCTCATCGAGTGGCGATGCGAGCGCCGACAATATCGACGGCGCGCTGCAAGCCGCGTTCGAAGACGACAACACGGCGGGCGTGATTCTGCGCATCAACAGTCCGGGCGGCAGTCCGGTGCAGGCGGGCATCATGTACGGCGAAATCCGTCGATTGCGTGCCAAATATCCGAAAACGCCGCTCTACGTCGTGGTCGATGATATGTGCGCATCGGGCGGTTATTACGTCGCGGCGGCGGCCGACAAGATTTACGTCGATAAAGCCAGCATCGTTGGTTCGATCGGCGTGTTGATGGATAGCTTCGGCTTCACCGGCCTGATGGACAAGCTCGGCGTGCAGCGCCGCATGCACATTTCCGGCGCGAACAAGGGCGCGTTCGATCCGTTTTCGCCCGAAACGCCGACAATGACCGCGCACGCGCAGGACATGCTCGATGAGATCCACACGCAATTTATCGATGCCGTGAAGCAAGGCCGTGGCGCGCGTCTGAAGGACGATCCGGATATGTTCACCGGCATGTTCTGGACGGGCGCGAAAAGCGTCGATCTCGGTCTCGCCGATGGCTTCGGCGACGCGAATTACGTCGCGCGCGAAGTCATCAAGCAGCCGGATATCGTCGATTACACGCAGAAGGAAAGCATCAGCGAGCGCGTGGTGAAACGCTTTGGCGCATCGATCGGCGATGCCGCCGTTCGTGCGCTGACGTTCGGCGGCAAGGTGCAGATGCGCTGAGGCTTACGCGCCGAGCAGCAGGAAAATCGCCGGACGCTTGTGCAGGTCCGGCGCGCTCGCCTTCTTCCAACTCGATGCCGTGCGCGTGATGATGGTTTCGCCCGGCAACGTCAAATCGACGGCAACACAGATCAAAGTGGACGGCGCGCAAGTGGCGATCAGCGTCTCCAGAATCGCCTTATTGCGATAGGGCGTTTCGATGAAAATTTGCGTCTGATTGGCTTTGCGCGACAGCACTTCCAACTCGCGCAGGCGCTTGCCGCGCTCGTTTGCATCGACGGGCAAATAACCGTTGAACGCGAAGGATTGGCCGTTCATTCCCGATGCCATCAGCGCAAGCAGAATCGAACTCGGTCCGACGAAGGGCACCACTTTCACGCCGCGATCGTGCGCGCGGCGGACCAGCAGCGCGCCCGGATCGGCGACGGCGGGGCAGCCGGCTTCCGACACGAGACCGGCGTCCGTGCCTTGCAGAATCGGCGCGAGCAAGTGGTCGATTTCAGCGGGCCGTGTGTTTACGTTCAATTCGCGCACTTCGATTTCCTGAATCGGCCGCGTCGTGCCGACTTTCTTCAGGAACGCGCGCGTCGTTTTCGCGTTTTCGCCGATGTAATAGCCGAGCGCGGCGGCCTGCGCGCGTACCGGTTCGGGTAGCACTTGCGTGAGCGCTTCTGCATCGCCATCGCCGAGTGTGTTTGGGATCAGATAGAGAGTGCCGCTCATGCTCGTGCTCCCAGAACGGAAAAGCCCGCCGCGCGCAGCATTTTCGTCAGCGCGATCAGCGGCAGGCCGATCAGCGCGGTCGGATCGTCGGATTCAATCGCGTCGAGCAGCGCGATGCCCAATCCCTCCGATTTCGCGCTTCCCGCGCAGTCGTAAGGCGTTTCGGCGCGCAAATACGCTTCGATTTCCGCGTCCGAAAGATCACGGAATCGCACGCGGGTGACGATATCGGCGGATTGCACGTCGCCGGTGCGCGTATCGAACAGGCAGAGCGCGCTGTGGAATTCGACATCGCGGCCGCGCATCGACTGCAATTGCGCGACGGCGTTTTCGTGCGTGCCGGGCTTGCCGATCTGCTGGCCATCAAACGTGGCAACCTGATCGGAACCGATGATGAGCGCATCGGCAAACCGCTCGGCCGCCGCGCGCGCCTTGGCGATCGACAGGCGCAGCGCAGTCTGCTCGGGCGTTTCGCCGGATAACGGCGTCTCATCGATATCGGGCGACGCAACCTCGAACGGCACGCGCAGGCGCTCGAGCAACTTGCGGCGGTAACGGGAACTGGACGCCAGAACCAGGCGCATCGGCGTGTTTGAAGCCTCGGACATAAACGAAATTCGCGTAAATTGATGAAAATTCAGCGTCGCGGGGAGGGTGATCCGCGCACACTTTAAGTATTTGACTCGAAAGAATAAAGCCGATATGATTTTGGGCTTTTCATCGGTTTGATCTTATTGCACATAAGGTGCATATAAGAAACCAGCCGACGATTCCGGTGCAGGAATGCAGCACGTTTTTCCGCACGGTGCAAATTCGGGCAAGCCACGCCTGCCTCCCGCGCGCCGTCGGTGCATACTGAATGCTCACCGGAAGCAGAACACAACGCACGGCCCATGCAGGAGCGCACATGACTCAGAATCCTGGCAAACCTGCGAGCCCCGCCGACCCGCGCGCGCTCGATCTCTACGATTTCGCCACCAGCGGCCGGCAGGCAGCAGGCGCGCTGCGTGTCTCGCAGATGCCGCGCATGTTAGCCGAAGTCCCGGCCGATGCGCCAGACCGCGATACCGTGTTCACCTGGCAGGGTGAAGGTTCGACCCAGCCGGAATTGCAGGACGACGGCACGGAAGCGCCGCAGCCCTATCTGCGTCTCGCGGTGCACGGCTCGGTGTATCTCTTGTGCCAGCGTTGCCTGACGCCGTATTCGCAGCATGTCGATGTTGACGCGACCTATCGGATCGTGGCGACGGAGGAAGAGGCGGACGAATTTCCGCTCGACGACGATGAAGTCGATGTGATCGTGGGCTCGCGCCAGTTCGATCTCGTCGACTTGATCGAAGAGGAGCTGTTGTTGTCCTTGCCGCTCGTGCCGAAGCACAACGTCTGTCCCGAAGTGCACGAAAGCCTGCTCGCGGGCAGTGACGACGAGGCGGACGAAGGCGGCGCGCAGGACGAGGCCGAAAAGCCGAATCCATTTGCCGTTCTCGGAAAGCTGAAGTCGGGCGGACCGGACGACAAGAAGCACTGAAACAGATTTGCAGTAGCAAGAAAACGAAAGCGCGATCAGCACTCGACCAACCCGACGGCGTTGAGCCAAGGGCTGTCGGCGGATCGAGCTGTGTTAGAATTCGCAAAATTTTTCTGGAGTAATCATGGCAGTTCAGCAAAACAAGAAGTCGCCGTCGAAGCGCGGCATGCACCGTTCCCACGACTTCCTGACGGGCGCTCCGCTGGCCGTCGAGCCGAGCACGGGCGAAGTGCATCTGCGTCACCACGTGAGCCCGAACGGCTACTATCGTGGCAAGAAAGTCGTCAAGACGAAGAACGACTAAGCGTCTAACGCTTGGGCTGTATGCGCGTCACCGCTTCGCGGTCGTGCGCGCACGGCAAGCTTTTGACACTTTCCCGGTGCGACAAGAAGGCGGCATTTCACTGCCGCTTTTTTGTGCCTGAAAATCGTCGCTTTCCATGACCGTAAAGATAACCATTGACTGCATGGGAGGCGACCACGGGCCGGCCGTGACCGTTCCTGCCGCCGTCAATTTCGTGCGCTCGCATGCCGACGCGCACCTGATGCTCGTGGGCATCGAACAGGCCATTCGCGCGCAGCTCAAAAAGTGCAAGGCACAGGACGAGCCGCGTCTGACCGTGGTGCCCGCCACCGAGGTCGTCGCAATGGACGACCCGGTCGAAGTCGCGCTGCGCAAGAAGAAAGATTCGTCGATGCGCGTCGCACTCAATCTCGTCAAAGAGGGCGAGGCGCAGACCTGCATTTCCGCCGGCAATACCGGCGCGCTCATGGCCGTTTCGCGCTATGTGCTGAAGACGCTCGCGGGTATCGAACGCCCGGCGATCGCGTTCGCCATGCCCAGCCAGAAAGGCTATACCACCGTGCTCGATCTCGGCGCCAATGTCGATTGCGAGCCGGAGCACCTTTTGCAGTTCGCCGAAATGGGCCACGCGCTCGTCTCCGCGATCGAAGGGCGCGAGCGGCCGACCATCGGCTTGCTCAATATCGGCGAAGAAGTCATCAAGGGCAACGAAACGATCAAGCGCGCAGGCGAGTTGCTGCGCGCGAGCACGCTCAACTTCTACGGCAACGTGGAAGGCAACGACATCTATAAAGGCACGACAGATGTGGTCGTGTGCGATGGTTTCGTCGGCAATGTGGCGCTCAAGACTTCCGAGGGTTTGGCGAAAATGCTCGCCGATATCATCAAGGAAGAGTTCAGCCGCTCGTTTGCTTCGAAGCTGATGGCGCTCGTCGCCATGCCCGTGCTCAAACGTTTCAAGAAGCGTGTCGATCCCGCGCAATATAACGGCGCGGCCTTGCTCGGCCTACGTGGACTGGTCATCAAAAGTCACGGCTCGGCGGAAGCCTTCGGGTTTGAGTGGGCTATCAAACGCGGGTATGATGCCGTCAAAAATGGCGTGCTCGAACGCCTGGTGCGCGCGATGAACGAGAACGCGCCCGCCGTGCGTGACGCCGTTCCCGACGCGTCTATTAGTGACAGCGCCCCGTCGGCAGAGCAGCCCAACACGCAGCAGGCAATTCAATCGAACCCGCCGTCGGGCGAGTCCGGACCTGCGCTACACTCGAAGGCATAATGGCTCAAACCAACCTATACGCTCGCGTGCTCGGCACCGGCAGCTATCTGCCATCCGAGCGCATCACGAATCAGGCATTGGCGGATCGTCTCGCGCAGCAAGGCGTCGAGACGAGCGATGAGTGGATCGTCGCACGCACCGGCATTCATGCACGCCACTTCGCCGCGCCCGATCAAACCACCAGTGATTTGTCGCTGATCGCATCGCGGAAAGCGATCGAGGCGGCGGGTATCGACGCGCAGGAAATCGATCTGATCATCGTGGCGACCTCCACACCGGACTTCGTGTTTCCGAGCACGGCGTGTCTGCTTCAGAACAAGCTCGGCATCAAGAACAATGGCGCGGCATTCGATGTGCAGGCCGTGTGTTCCGGTTTCGCGTATGCGGTCGCCACGGCGGATGCCCTGATTCGCAGCGGCATGAATCGCACGGCGCTGGTGGTCGGCGCGGAGACGTTCTCGCGCATTCTCGACTTCAAGGATCGCACCACCTGCGTGCTGTTCGGCGACGGCGCGGGCGCGGTCGTGTTGCAGGCATCGGATGAACCGGGCGTGCTCGCGAGCGCGTTGCATGCGGATGGCAGCTATTCGAACATTCTCTGCACGCCGGGCAACGTGAACGGCGGCGTGATTTCGGGCAGCGCGTTCCTGCATATGGATGGTCAGGCCGTGTTCAAGCTCGCGGTCAACGTGCTCGAAAAGGTCGCGATCGAAGCGCTCGAAAAGGCGAAGCTCACGCCGCAGGACATCGACTGGCTGATTCCGCATCAGGCCAATATCCGCATCATGCAGAGCACGGCGCGCAAGCTCGGCTTGCCGATGGAGCGCATGGTCGTGACGGTCGGTGAGCACGGCAATACGTCGGCGGCATCGATTCCGCTCGCGCTGGACGTCGCGGTGCGTGACGGCCGTATCAAGCGTGGCCAGAACATTCTGATCGAAGGCGTTGGCGGCGGCTTCACGTGGGGCGCGTCGGTCATTCGCGTCTGATCCCCTCGATCATTCCTCCATTCATTCGTAACTGATCCCCTTCATCGACGACCCCGCGCGCTGGCTTTGAATCGAGCGCGCGGTCCGTGAAGACATCGCGGATCATTCCAATTCAACGAGGACGATATGAAATTTGCGTTCGTTTTTCCGGGCCAGGGCTCGCAATCGATCGGCATGCTGAACGCTTTCGCCGATCACGCCGTCGTGCGTGAAACCGTGCAACAAGCGTCGGATGCGCTCGGTCAGGATCTCGGCAAGCTGATCGCCGAAGGTCCGGCCGAAGAACTGAAGCTGACCACAAACACGCAGCCGGTCATGCTGACCGCGGCCTACGCGATCTACCGCGTGTGGGAAGCGGAAGTCGGCGTGAAGCCGGCAATCGTCGCGGGCCACAGTTTGGGCGAATACACGGCGCTGGTCGCCGCGGGCGCACTCAATTTCGCCGATGCCGTGCCGCTCGTGCGCTTCCGCGCGCAAGCCATGCAGAGCGCGGTGCCGGTGGGCGAAGGCGGCATGGCCGCTATCCTCGGCCTCGACGATGACACCGTGCGCGCGGTCTGCGCCGAAGCATCGTCGGCGGGCGTCGTGGAAGCGGTGAACTTCAACGCGCCCGCGCAAGTGGTGATCGCCGGGTCGAAGGCTGCCGTCGAAAAGGCATGCGAAGTGGCGAAGGCGAAGGGCGCGAAGCGCGCGCTGCCGCTGCCCGTTTCCGCGCCTTTCCATTCCTCACTGCTCAAGCCCGCATCGGATCAACTGCGCGAGTATCTCGCCGGTGTCGAAATCAAGGCACCGCAGATTCCGCTGATCAATAACATCGATGTCGCCGTGGTCAACGATCCCGCTGCGATCAAGGACGCGCTCGTGCGCCAGGCCGCCGGTCCGGTGCGCTGGGTCGAGTGCGTGCAGGCAATGGCGAAGGACGGCGTGACGCATATCGTCGAATGTGGTCCGGGCAAGGTGCTCGCGGGTCTGACGAAGCGTATCGACGGCAATCTGGTTGGTGCTTCGATCTTCGATCCGGCATCGCTTGAGGAAACGCGCAAACTGATCGCAGGCTGAGGAAGAACGACATGAATCTGGATAAGCAAGTAGCCATCGTGACGGGCGCGTCGCGCGGTATCGGACGGGCGATTGCGCTGGAATTGGCGAAGCAGGGCGCGACGGTGATCGGCACGGCGACCAGCGAAAGCGGCGCGGCAGCCATCACCGAAGCGTTCGAGCAAGCGGGCGTGAAGGGACGCGGCGCGGTGCTGAACGTCAACGACGCAGCCGCCGCCGATGCATTCATCGACTCGACGGTCAAGGAATTCGGCGGGCTGAACGTGCTCGTGAACAACGCGGGCATCACCAAGGATCAGCTCGCGATGCGCATGAAGGACGACGAGTTCGACGCTGTGATCGACACGAACCTGCGCGCGGTATTCCGTTTGTCGCGCGCCGTGCTGCGTCCGATGATGAAGGCGCGCGGTGGGCGCATCATCAATATCACGTCGGTGGTGGGAAGCTCGGGCAATCCGGGGCAGGCGAATTACGCGGCGGCGAAGGCCGGCGTGGCGGGCATGACGCGCGCGTTGGCGCGGGAAATCGGCAGCCGTGGCATCACGGTCAACTGCATCGCGCCGGGTTTTATCGACACGGATATGACCAAAGTTTTGCCGGAAGAACAGCGCACCGCGCTCACCGCGTCTATCCCACTTGGCCGACTGGGCGCGCCGGAAGATATCGCGCATGCTGTGGCTTTCCTGGCTTCGCCGTTCGCCGGTTACATCACCGGAACGACGCTGCATGTGAACGGCGGCATGTACATGTAAGGTGTAATAGGCATTTCGCTGATTTTCGCTTAATATCCGCGCCGGGACGGGCGCGCAAAATGCTCTGAACGCACGATGCGCACCGACCCACGCGCGGCAGAATAAGAAACATTGCTGCGCCGTTGCGAACGCTTGATGAAGCGCAGCGGACGGCGGAGCATGGAACTGACGCGCCGTATTTTGCGGGTCCAAACCTGATAAAATGCGCGCACTCGTATTTTTGAACTTTTTTCCCCTCGGAGGGCTGCATGGACAACATCGAACAGCGCGTGAAGAAGATCGTCGCCGAACAACTGGGCGTGGCGGAAGCCGAAATCAAGAACGAAGCATCGTTCGTGAACGATCTGGGCGCTGACTCGCTCGATACCGTCGAACTCGTGATGGCACTGGAAGACGAATTCGGCATGGAAATTCCCGATGAAGAGGCCGAAAAGATCACCACGGTTCAGCAAGCGATCGACTACGCTCGCGCCAACGTCAAGGCCTAAGGCCGGACGCGTACGCGACTCATCGCTCAACACGTTTGATGCGTCGTCGCGGCGAACTACCGTATGAATAGCCACAGGGCACACAGGGCGGTTTCCTGTGGCCGCTGTGGCTTTTGTTTTTCGTCATTCTATGGATAAGGGGTTACCGTGAGCCGTCGTCGAGTTGTTGTTACAGGCCTTGGGCTCGTTTCGCCTGTCGGCAATACCGTTGCCGACGGCTGGGCCAATCTGGTCGCGGGCAAGTCGGGCATCGCTAATATCACCAAGTTCGATGCCACGAACTTTTCCACGCGTTTCGCGGGCGAAGTGAAGGGCTTCAATATCGAAGACTACATGCCCGCAAAAGAAGCGCGCCATATGGATACCTTCATCCATTACGGCTTCGCGGCGGGCGTGCAGGCCATGCAGGATTCCGGCCTCGAAATCACCGATGAAAACTCGGAGCGCGTGGGCGTGGTGGTCGGCTCGGGCATCGGCGGTTTGCCGATGATCGAAGTCACGCAGACCGAGCTGCTCAATCGCGGTCCGCGTCGTATTTCGCCGTTCTTCGTGCCGGCGTCGATCATCAACATGATCTCCGGGCATCTGTCGATCCGCTTCGGCCTCAAAGGTCCGAATCTGTCGATGGTGACGGCGTGTACCACGGGTCTGCACTGCATCGGCGAAGCATCGCGTCTGATCGAATATGGCGATGCGGACGTGATGATCGCCGGTGGCGCGGAAGCGACGGTGTCGCCGCTGGGTATCGGCGGATTTGCGGCGGCGCGCGCGCTGTCGCAGCGCAATGATGATCCCTCGACGGCCAGCCGTCCGTGGGACACGGATCGCGACGGTTTCGTGCTCGGCGAAGGCGCAGGCGTGATGGTGCTCGAAGAGTACGAGCATGCGAAAGCACGCGGCGCGAAGATCTACGCCGAAGTGCTCGGCTACGGCATGAGCGGCGACGCGTATCACATGACCGCGCCGCCCGAAGATGGCGACGGCGGCCGCCGTGCCATGGTCAACGCGCTGAAGAACGCGCGCGTCAACGCGGATCAGGTGAACTACGTCAACGCGCACGGCACATCGACGCCGCTCGGCGATATCGCGGAAACCATTGGCATCAAGCGCGCATTGGGCGATGCCGCCAAGAACGCCGTCGTGAACTCCACGAAGTCGATGACCGGGCACTTGCTCGGCGGCGCGGGCGGGCTGGAATCCGTGTTCACGGTGCTGGCCATCCACAACCAGATTTCGCCGCCGACCATCAATATCTTCAATCAGGATCCGCAGTGCGACCTGGACTACTGCGCGAACACCGCGCGGGAAATGAAGATCGATGTCGCGGTGAAGAACTCGTTCGGCTTTGGCGGCACGAACGGTTCGCTGGTCTTCAAGCGTCACTAAGCGCGTCGCGCTCGTCGGAAAGGAAGTCGAAGATGACGGGCGCACGCGTTGAACGGCCGCATCGTGATTCACGGATCGCGATGCGGCCGTCGCGTTTTCTGCTCGCCGCAATGGCGGTTTTTATCGCGATGGCGGGAGCAGCGGTTTTTAGTTGCGTGCTCGGGCATTTCGGCTTGTTCCACGCGGTGGTCGTATCGTCCACAAGCATCGCCGCACTGACTCTCGCGGCGCGCCGCTGGTGGCACGCGCAGCCGGTTGCAATCGAATCGCACGCGGACAGTCTTACGACGTGGGATCGATCCGGCGAGGCGCATCACTGGCAAATGGTCGGCTGCGCGCAATTGGGCGGGCGTTTTCTTGCGCTGACGCTTGCGTCGAATAAGAAACGCACGCTGCTGATCGCCGCCGATTCCATCGACCCGGACACATTCCGCCAACTCGCCGTCCACGCCCGCCGCGCCGCACAAGCCTACCTGTAAAGACTGTAACCGGGCATGAGCATCCGGGAGAACCCCGGTGCGGTGACGTTACAATAGCCGTCCGCGCAACAGACCAAGCCAAACGGAATCCACTAGGTGAGTGAAAAAGAAATCGACCAGGTGCTGGTCGAACGCGTGCAAAAAGGCGACAAAGCTGCGTTCGAACTCTTGGTTGCCAAATACCACCGCAAGATCATTCGACTGATCTCGCGCCTCGTGCGCGACCCCGCCGAGGTCGAGGACGTCGCCCAGGACGCCTTTATCAAGGCCTACCGCGCGCTGCCGCAGTTTCGCGGCGAATCGGCGTTTTACACCTGGCTTTATCGGATCGCTGTCAATACGGCGAAGAACTATCTTGCAACTCAGGGCCGTCGCGCTCCCACTTCTACCGAAGCAGATGCGGAAGAAGCGGAAACTTTCTCCGACGCCGACCAACTAAGGGATATCAACACGCCCGAATCGATGTTGATGAGCAAGCAGATCGCCGAGACGGTGAATGCTGCGATGGCGTTGCTGCCTGAGGAATTGCGCACCGCCATCACGCTCCGGGAAATCGAAGGACTGAGTTACGAGGAAATCGCCGAGATGATGGATTGCCCCATTGGGACCGTCAGATCCAGAATTTTTCGTGCTCGCGAGGCCATTGCGGCAAAATTGCGTCCATTGTTGGACACTCCCGAAGGCAAACGCTGGTAGGCGGCGGAATCCACGGGACAGGGACGCGATATCTGAGTCAGGTAGTGTCACTACGGGGTAGTGTCTGAGATGGGGAGCATCATGGGGTCGGTTTCGACGCAAAAACAGGTTTCGGCGCAGACATTGCCGCGCGAGCGCGTGTCGGCATTCGTGGATGGCGAATCGCTCGGTGAATTGGGCGATCTCGGCCAGTTCATCGCCGGAATGAGCAATCCCGAGCGCGCGGCGTGGTCGGATTACCATCTGATCGGCGACGCGCTGCGTTCCGACGAACTCGCGGAAAGCCCGGCGCGCAGCAGCGCGTTCATGGCATCGTTCTCCGCACGGTTCGAGGCAGAGGCGCATGTGCTGGCGCCGGCGGCATCGGTGCAGAAGGCGCGTGGCGGCTTGCTGCGTCGCCGGATGGTGCCGGCGTTCGCGGTCGCCGCCGCTGCGGCCACGCTGACGTGGATCGTCGTGCCGCAGTTGCAGGGCGTCGATAGCCGTCAGGGTGCGCAGGTCGCGAGCGTCAGTTCGGGCGATGGCGTGCAGCACGTGGCGATGGCGACGGTTCCGGCAGCGCCGCGTGCGCCGGTGACTGAGGCCAACATCATCCGTGATGCGGACCTCGATCAATACCTCGAAGCGCATCAGCAATTCTCGCAGCAGGCCGCCATGCCGGCGGCCATGCCGCTGATCCGCGCGGCGGCTGTCACGCAAGGCAATTAATTTGATGCAGAGTGTGCGGTTGAATAAAACAAAATATTGGGGGCGGCTGCCGGCGTTAATGCTTTGTGCAGCCGCGATGTTGGCAACGGCTCACGCCGCATTCGCTCAAGGCGACGACCCCGCTGCCCAACGCAAGTCCGCCGCCGCTCTGCTCAACCGCATCCACGATGCGGCGCAACAGCAGAATTACGAGGGCACGTTCGTCTATCAGCGTGGCGCGACGGTTCAGTCGTCGCGGATCACGCACGTCGCCACGCGTGGCGATGGCGAGTACGAATCGCTCGAAAGTCTGGATGGCGCGCCGCGTCGCATGCTGCGCCACGACGACGATATGTACACGTTCGTGCCCGAGCGTCATTTGCTCGTGGTGGAACATCGGCAGAGCAAGGATTCGTTTCCGGCGCTTCTATCGACCAGCGGCGATCAGGTGCTCAGCAACTACGAGCCAAAGATGCTCGGCACGGATCGCGTAGCCGGTCTGGAAAGCCAGGTGCTGGAACTCGATCCCAAAGACGCCTATCGGTTCGCCTACAAGCTGTGGGCAGACGCCAAGACCGGCTTGCTGCTCCGCGCACAAACGCTCGATACCGATGGTCAGGTGCTCGAACAGTTGTCGTTCTCGCAGGTGCGTATCGGCGGAGCGATCGACAAGGCTGCGATTGCCAACGGCATGCGCAGCACTACGGGCTGGACCGTCGTGAAGCCGCCGGTGCAACCGGTCGATATGCAAGCGCAAGGCTGGAAGATCGCGCCGACTATTCCCGGCTTCCGATTGATCCGCGAACTGCGTCGCCCGATGGCGTCGAGTCAGCAAGGCCAGCCACCGATTCCGGTCGATCAAGCCGTCTACTCCGACGGGCTCGCCGCGATCTCGATTTTCGTCGAACCGGTCGAGAAGAGTACGCGCAAGGAAGGTGCGGGCAACAGCGGCGCGACGCACGTACTCGTGAAGCGGCGCGGAGATTTCTGGATCACCTTGTTGGGTGAAGTGCCGCAAGCTACGTTGCAGCAATTTGCTTCTACCATAGAATACAAGCCTTCCAAGTAAATCTCGGCCTCCAAGATATGAGCAACTCTTCGCTGCGCAAGTTGATCGCGGCCGCGGCGCTCGCCGTGTGCCTGCCGTTTTTTTCGCATACGGCGAATGCGGCAGCGACGGTGCCCACGGTGACCTTGCCCGACTTTACGACGCTCGTCGATCGAGTCGGGCCGTCCGTGGTGAATATCCGCACGACTTCGCGCGTGGGTTCGGGCAGCGATTTGCGTGGCCTGCCGCCTGGCTTGGATGAAGGCGACATGTCCGAGTTCTTCCGCCGCTTCTTTGGCATTCCGATGCCGGGCCAGCCGCCGCGCGGCGGTGGCGGTGGCGGCGGCAAGGGCGATGGCAACAAAGGCGACGGCAGCGGCGATCAGGGCAAGGGCGGCAGCCGTACGCCGGACGACAGCCAGGACAACTCGGAACAAAGCAGCGGCGTCGGCTCGGGATTCATTCTTTCGACTGACGGTTACGTGATGACCAACGCGCACGTCGTGGACGACGCGGACACCATCTACGTCACGCTCACCGACAAGCGCGAATTCAAGGCGCGTCTGGTTGGCGTGGACGAGCGCACAGACGTCGCCGTGGTCAAGATCAGCGCGTCGAACTTGCCTGCTATCACCATCGGCGATTCGAACAAGGTGAAGGTCGGCGAATGGGTGTTGGCGATCGGTTCGCCTTTCGGACTCGATAACACCGTGACCGCGGGCATCGTCAGCGCGAAGGGACGCGATACGGGCGATTACCTGCCGTTCATCCAGACCGATGTGGCCGTGAATCCGGGCAACTCGGGTGGTCCGCTTATCAATATGGCGGGCGAGGTTATCGGTATCAACTCGCAGATTTACAGCCGGACCGGCGGCTTCATGGGCATTTCGTTCGCCATTCCGATCGATGAAGCCATGCGCGTCGCCGATCAGCTCAAGACGTCGGGCAAGGTCGTGCGTGGTCGTATCGCGGTGGCGATTGGCGAAGTGACGAAGGATGTCGCGGATTCGCTCGGTTTGCCGAAGGCGCAGGGCGCGCTGGTATCGAGCGTCGAAGCGGGCGGTCCGGCCGACAAGGCGGGCATCCAGCCGGGCGACATCATCACCAAGTTCAATGGCGTGAATGTCGATACCGCGACGGACCTGCCGCGCATGGTCGGCGATACCAAGCCGGGCACGAAGACGAACATCACCGTGTGGCGCAAGGGCCAGTCGCGCGATCTGCCTATTACGATTGCCGAAATGCAGCCGGACAAGGTCGCGAAGGCCGATCAGCAGAAGAAGACGCCGCAGCCGAAGGAACGCGCGAGCAATTCGCTCGGTCTCGCCGTCAGCGATATCCCCGCCGATCAGAAGAAGGCGCTCAAGTTAACTTCGGGCGTGCAAGTCGATGCCGTCGAAGGCCCCGCGCAGCGCGCAGGCTTCCAAAAAGGCGACATCATCATGCGTATCGGCGATACGGATATCACCAGCGCCAAGCAATTCGAAGCCGTCGCGCAAAATCTCGACGCCAGCAAAATGGTCGCGATTCTCGTGCGCCGTGGCGACAACACGCAGTTCGTGCCGCTGCGTCCGCGCGTGCCTTCGGGCAAATAAGTGTCGTTCGTCCTGTACGGCCGCGCGTGGTGTCACTTATGCGACGACATGCGCGCCGAACTTGAGCCGATCGCGCAACGGTTCGGCGTGGCAATCGAGTGGATCGATATCGACGAAGATCCGGCGCTCGAAGCGCGTTACAACGAACTCGTGCCGGTACTGACGCTGGACGGCGTCGAACTGTGTCACTACAAGCTCGACACCGCAGCCGTCCACGCAACACTACTGCAAACGCGTGGCCTGTAAATCAGCCAAACGCCGAAAAGCGCCGTCGATACCCCTTTTCGGCTAAAATGCAGAAGTTTTCCCCCAAATTTCGAGGCGTGCTCCGCGTGTGTGAGGGCGCGCCTTTTTCGCTTTTTCTGCATCATCTGCACCGAATGCGGTACTGAATGGATCATATTCGCAACTTTTCGATCATTGCGCACATCGACCACGGCAAGTCGACGCTCGCGGACCGCATCATCCAACTGTGCGGCGGGCTCTCGGACCGTGAAATGGAAGCGCAGGTGCTCGACTCGATGGACCTCGAACGCGAGCGCGGCATCACGATCAAGGCACAGACCGCAGCGCTCAGCTACAAGGCGCGCGACGGCAAGGTATATAACCTCAATCTGATCGATACCCCCGGACACGTCGACTTTTCCTACGAAGTCAGCCGTTCGCTGTCGGCGTGCGAAGGCGCGCTGCTGGTGGTCGATGCATCGCAGGGCGTGGAAGCGCAGACGGTGGCCAACTGCTACACGGCGATCGAACTCGGCGTGGAAGTAGTGCCGGTGTTGAACAAGATCGACCTGCCGGCGGCCAATCCGGAAAACGCGATTACCGAAATCGAAGACGTAATCGGTATCGATGCGACCGACGCCGTGCATTGCTCCGCGAAAACGGGGTTGGGCGTCGCGGACGTGCTGGAATCGCTGATTGCGAAAGTGCCGCCGCCGAAGGGCGATCCGGACGCGCCGGTGCAAGGGCTGATTATCGACTCGTGGTTCGATAACTACGTTGGCGTGGTCATGCTGGTGCGTATCGTCAACGGCACGCTCAAGCCGAAGGACAAGATCAAGATGATGGCGACCGGCGCAATGTACCCGGTCGAGCATCTCGGCGTGTTCGCGCCGAAATCCACCAATCTGCCGGAGTTGTCGGCGGGGCAGGTGGGCTTCGTGATCGCGGGCATCAAGGAACTGACGGCCGCCAAAGTGGGCGATACCGTCACCGTCGCGAGCCGTCCGGCCGAAGCGCCGCTGCCGGGCTTCAAGGAAGTGAAGCCGCAGGTGTTCGCGGGGCTGTATCCGGTCGAAGCGAATCAGTACGATGCGCTGCGTGAATCGCTCGAAAAGCTCAAGCTGAACGACGCTTCGCTGCAATTCGAGCCGGAAGTATCGCAGGCGCTCGGCTTTGGTTTCCGATGCGGCTTTCTGGGCCTCTTGCACATGGAAATCGTGCAGGAACGGCTGGAACGCGAATTCGACATGGACCTCATCACCACCGCGCCGACGGTGATCTATGAGGTCGTGCAGCGCGACGGCACCACGATCATGGTCGAGAATCCGGCGAAGATGCCGGAGCCGCAGAAAATCGAGGAAGTGCGCGAACCGATCGTCACCGTGAACCTGTATATGCCGCAGGAATATGTCGGCTCGGTCATCACGCTGTGTACGAACAAGCGCGGCTCGCAGATCAACATGCAGTATCACGGCCGCCAGGTGCAGCTCACGTACGAAATCCCGATGGCGGAAATCGTGCTCGACTTCTTCGATCGCCTCAAGTCCACGTCGCGCGGTTATGCGTCGATGGACTACGAGTTCAAGGAGTATCGCGCGGCGGATGTCGTGAAGGTGGACATGCTCATCAACGGCGACAAGGTCGATGCGCTCTCCGTGATCGTCCACCGTTCGCAGAGCCAGCATCGCGGTCGCGAAGTGGCGGCGAAGATGCGCGAACTGATCCCGCGTCAGATGTACGACGTGGCGATTCAGGCGACCATCGGCTCGAACATCATCGCGCGCGAGAACATCAAGGCGCTGCGCAAGAACGTGCTGGCCAAGTGCTACGGCGGCGATATCTCGCGTAAGAAGAAGCTGCTCGAAAAGCAGAAGGCGGGTAAGAAGCGCATGAAGCAGGTCGGCTCCGTCGAGATTCCGCAAGAGGCTTTCCTCGCCATCCTGCGCGTGGACGACTAACCCTCGCAGCGCCAAAACAAATACCGATAACAACCGGAAGCGATTGATGAATTTCGCATTGATACTCCTGATCCTCGTCGTCGTGACGGGTATCGCATGGGTGCTGGACAAGCTGGTATCCGCGCCACAACGCCGCCGCGCGGCCGACGAAGCAGTCGCCGAATTCGACCGTCAGCAGCAACGCGTAGACGAGCGCTTCGCCGATGAAAACGCCGATCAGACGCGCGCCCGTCTGCATGACGACAAGCTGCGTCAGCCGTGGTGGCTCGAATACACGGCGAGCTTTTTCCCGGTGATTCTCGCGGTGTTCGTGGTGCGTTCGTTCGTGGTCGAGCCGTTCAAGATTCCGTCCGGATCGATGGTGCCGACGCTCCTGGTTGGCGACTTCATCCTCGTGAACAAATACGACTATGGTCTGCGCCTGCCGATCATCAATAACAAGATCACGCAGGGCCGTCCGCTGCAACGGGGTGACGTGGTGGTGTTCCGTTATCCGAAAGACGAGTCGGTGGATTACATCAAGCGCGTGATCGGCCTGCCGGGCGATACCGTCGCTTATGAAGACAAGAAGCTCACCATCAACGGCAAGCCGGTACCCGAAGTCGCGCAACCGGACTTCTTCGATGAAGAGCGCGTGGGTTACGCCAAGCAGTTCACCGAAGACCTCGACGGCCGCAAGAACAACATCCTGAACAACCCGCAAGTGCCGCCGTTCGTGATCGGCGCGGACGATTTCCCATTCCGCGACAACTGCAACTACAACGCACAAGGCGTGGTCTGCAAGGTGCCGCCCGGCAACTATTTCATGATGGGCGACAACCGCGACAACAGCGCCGACAGCCGCTATTGGGGCTTCGTGCCGGACAAGAATATCGTTGGACGTGCGTTCTTTATCTGGATGAACTTCAGCAATCTGAAGCGCATCGGCTCGTTCGAATAAATACGGCGCGCGTCTGCATGAAAGCAGGCGCGTGTTGTTTCGAAACGGCGTGAAGAAGCGCGGCTAACACCATCTCGCCACGCGTTTTCCGGTCCCGGCCGGCGGAATCGTCCGCCTGTCTGCCCGCGTTATACTCTCGAAATGCCATCTTCTCCGTTGGAAAGCCGGCTGCGGTACGAATTTCGCAATGCGGAATTGCTGCGCCAGGCGATGACCCACCGCAGTCACAGCGCCACGCACAATGAACGGCTCGAATTTCTCGGCGATTCCGTTCTAAATTGCGTGGTGGCTGCGCTTTTGTTCCAACGATTCGGCAAACTCGACGAAGGCGATCTTTCTCGCGTCCGCGCGAATCTGGTCAAACAGCAGTCGCTTTACGAAATTGCGCAGGCGCTGAACGTGTCCGAAGGGCTGCGTCTGGGCGAAGGCGAGTTGCGCAGCGGCGGTTTCCGCCGTCCGTCGATCCTCGCGGATACGCTCGAAGCCATTTTCGGCGCGATCTTTCTCGACGGCGGTTTCGACGCCGCGCATACCGTCATCAAGCGGCTCTACACGCCGGTGCTCGATCACATCGATCCGCGCACCATCGGCAAGGACGCCAAGACGCTGCTTCAGGAATATCTGCAAGGGCACAAGATTGCGCTGCCGACTTATACGGTCGTGGCCACGCACGGCGCTGCGCACAATCAGCAATTCGAAGTCGAATGCACCGTGCCCAAGCTCGACGTGAAGGTGTCCGGTTCGGGCGCGAGCCGTCGCGCAGCGGAACAGGCTGCGGCGAAGAAAGCGCTCGATGAAGTCGTAGCCGCAGCGCCGACGCTCGGCGTCAAGCCGAAGCGCAAGAGTTCGCGCGCGGCCAAGCAGAACGAACTCGAAACCGTGCCGGGCGTGATGGGCGTTCAGGCTGCGCTCGATCTGCGTTCGCCGGATCGGCGGGAGCGTGAACGGGAGCGCGAGCGTCAGCATGCGGACGAGCAGCGCCCGACCACCGCGCCGCTGGCCGTGATTCGCGCGACGCACGTGGAGCCATCGGCGGGATCGTATGCTTCGGCGGATAAGCCGGAGCGTCAGGTGATCCATCGCCCGGAAAAGGCCGCGAAGACCGACGTCGCAGAAAAGCCGTCCGAAGACGCATCGACACAGAATACCGAAAGCCGCACCAGCGCGAGCGCGGATGTGCCCGCGAACCGTGTCGTCCGCGCGGCCGATGCCGGTCACTGACGTCGCGCACTGAAAGCCCATCACCGAAGCCGCGCCCGGCGCTCGCGCGCCCCACGAATTTCCGCAGTACACGAACATGACAAACGCTCCTGCTTCCTCCGATTTCCGCTGCGGCATGGTCGCCATCGTCGGCCGCCCCAACGTCGGTAAATCGACGCTGATGAACGCGCTCGTCGGCCAGAAGGTGAGCATCACCTCGCGCAAGGCGCAGACTACGCGCCATCGCATCACCGGTATCAATACGGTCGATAACGCCCAGTACATCTTCGTCGATACACCCGGCTTCCAGACCAAGCACAGTACCGCGCTGAACCGCTCGCTGAATCGCGCGGTGACGTCCACGCTCACGTCCGTCGATGCGATCCTGTTCGTGATCGAAGCTGGCCGCTTCGGTCCGGACGATCAGAAAGTGCTCGACCTGATTCCGACCGGCACGCCGACGCTGCTGATCGCCAACAAGCTCGACCGCGTGGGCGATAAAGCCACGCTGTTCCCGTTCATGCAGCAGATGGCCGCGCTGCGCGACTTTCGCGAAATCGTGCCGCTGTCGGCGCAGAACGCGGACGACATCAAGCGCTTGATGGCGATCGTCAAACCGTATCTGCCGGAAGGCGAACCGATCTACGGCGAGGACGATCTGACCGACCGCAGCGAGCGTTTCCTCGCCGCCGAAATCCTGCGCGAAAAAGTGTTCCGCTGGACCGGCGATGAGTTGCCGTACACGAGCACGGTGCTGATCGACAAGTTCGAGACCGAAGGGCGCCTGCGCCGCGTGTTCGCGACCATTCTCGTCGATCGCGATATGCACAAGGCCATGATCATCGGCCAGAAGGGCGCGAAGCTGAAACAGATCAGCACCGAAGCGCGGCTCGACATGGAGAAGCTGTTCGACGGTCCGGTGTATCTGGAGACTTTCGTCAAAGTGAAGAGCGGCTGGGCCGATAACGAAGCGGGCCTGCGCGCTTACGGCTACGAGTAATCACGCATCGAGCGGCTGAAAGCGACCATGAGCGACGGCGCTGACGAAGCGAGAACCCTCTCGCCCGACGACGACGATTTCGAAGCTCCGGCGCGGCCCGCGCCGAAGCGTCGGCGTGCCGCGTCTCCAACATCAAGCAGCGCCGACAGTCCGCCCAAAAAACCGCGCTCCGATTTCCGCATCAGCGAGCAGCCGGGCTTCGTGCTGCACAGTTATCCGTATCGCGAGACGAGTCTGATCATCGATGTGTTCTCGCGCGATCACGGGCGTATCGCGCTGGTGGCGAAGGGCGCGAAGCGGCCGCATTCCGCGTTGCGCGGCGTGTTGCAGACGTTTCAGCCGCTCGGCCTCTCTTGGTCGGGCAAAGGCGAAGTCCGCACGCTGACCAACGCCGAGTGGGTCGGCGGTATGTTGCCCCTGGCCGGCGATGCGCTCCTCAGCGGCTTCTACGTCAACGAACTGCTGGTCAAATTCTGCGCGCGTGAAGACGCGCATCCGGTTCTCTTCAATCATTACGTGCTGACGCTCTCGCGTCTCGCGCACGACGAACCCGCCGTGCAAGTGTTGCGCTCGTTCGAAACTGTGCTGCTGCGCGAAACCGGTTACGCGATGAACTTCACGCGCACCGTCACGCGTCAACCCGTCGTGCCGGAAAGCCGCTATGTGTTCGATCCGGACCGTGGCGTGCGTGAAGCATCGGACGACTTTCCTGCACAATGGCCTGTGATCGCCGGGCAGACGCTTATCGATATGGAACGCGACGATTACACGTCGCCGCAAACCTCGGTGCAAAGCAGAACGCTGATGCGCTTCCTGTTGAATTACCACCTGGGCGGCACGCCGCTCGCCACTCGTCAGATACTGATCGACCTGCAAAACCTATGAGCTTCTTTCTCACTTCGGCCGCGAGCGTGATCGATCTCGGCGTGAACATCGACCATGTGGCCACGCTGCGTAATGCGCGCGGCACGACTTATCCCGACCCGATCCGCGCGGCGCTCGCCGCCGAAGAAGCCGGCGCGGACGCGATCACGCTGCATCTGCGCGAAGATCGCCGCCATATCGTCGATGCCGACGTGCGCACGCTGCGGCCGCTGCTGAAAACGCGCATGAATCTGGAGTGCGCGGTGACGAAGGAAATGCTCGATATCGCGTGTGAAGTGCAGCCGCACGACGTTTGCCTCGTGCCGGAGAAGCGCTCGGAGTTGACGACGGAAGGCGGTCTCGATGTCGCCGGCCAGTTCGAAGCGGTCAAAGCCGCCTGCAAGCAATTAGCCGATGCAGGCGCGCGCGTATCGCTTTTCATCGATCCGGACGAAACGCAGATTCGCGCTGCGAAGGAAGCGGGCGCACCGGTGATCGAACTGCACACAGGCAGCTACGCCGAAGCGCACGACGAAGCCAGCCAGCAGCGCGAATTCGAACGCGTCGCGCGCAGCGTGGACTTCGGCAATTCGCTCGGGCTGAAGGTCAATGCGGGCCACGGTCTGCACTACACCAACGTGCAGCCGATCGCCGCGTTGCCGGGCATCGTCGAATTGAACATTGGGCACGCGATCGTCGCGCACGCGATTTTCGCGGGCTGGGACAACGCCGTGCGCGAGATGAAGGCGATCATGATCGCGTCGCGTCTCGCTGCGCGCAACGCATAAACGATCATGGCGATCTACGGAATCGGCACGGATCTCGTGCAGGTAAGCCGCGTCGCGGGCGTCATGGAGCGCACCAAAGGGCGCTTCGCGGAGAAAGTGCTCGGGCCGGACGAACTGCGCATCTATCACGCAAGGAAGGCGCGGTCTGAAGTGCGCGGCCTTGCGTTTCTCGCCACGCGATTTTCCGCGAAGGAAGCGTTCTCGAAAGCGATCGGCCTGGGCATGCGCTGGCCGATGACCTGGCGCGCCGTGCAGACACTCAACGAGCCGAGCGGCAAGCCAATCTGCGTGGCATCGGGCGAACTGAAGGAATGGCTCGATGCGCGGAACATCACCGCCAAGGTGACGGTCACAGACGAACGCGATTACGCGGTGTCCTTCGTGATCGCCGAAACGCCCGATTCCATCTCATCCACATAACGAAAACTGAATTGAATTCGCTCAAACGCACTCCCGGCCCCGTGATGTTCGATGTGGCCGGCACGACGCTCTCCGACGCGGATATCGACCGCCTGACGCATCCGATGGCCGGCGGCATCATCCTGTTCGCGAGGCATTTTCAGGACCGCGCGCAACTCGTCGCGCTGACCGATGCGATCCGCGCCGTGCGCGAAGATATTCTGATCGCGGTCGATCACGAAGGCGGGCGCGTGCAGCGTTTCCGCACCGATGGTTTCACCGTGCTGCCTGCGCCCGGCAAGCTCGGCGCGCTGTGGGACAAGGACGTGTTGCTGGCGACGAAGGTCGCGACCGCGTTCGGTTATGTGCTGGCGGCGGAACTGCGCGCGTGTGGTATCGACATGAGTTTTACGCCGGTGCTCGATCTGAACTACGGCCAGTCGCAGGTGATCGGCGATCGCGCCTTGCACAGCGATCCGCGCGTCGTGACGATGCTCGCCAAGAGCCTGAATCACGGTCTCGCGCTCGCGGGCATGATGAATTGTGGCAAGCACTTTCCGGGGCACGGTTTCGCATCGGCAGATTCGCACGTGGCGCTGCCGACCGACGATCGCACGCTCGACGAGATTCTCGACAACGATGTGCGTCCGTATGACTGGCTCGGCATGTCGCTGACATCGGTGATTCCGGCGCATGTGATCTACACACAAGTCGATGCCAAACCCGCGGGCTTTTCGCGCGTCTGGTTGCAGGACATTTTGCGCGGCAAGCTCGGTTTCAACGGCGCGATCTTCAGCGACGATCTGTCGATGGAAGCCGCGCGCGCAGGCGGCACGCTCACCGAAGCCGCGACCGCCGCGCTGACGGCCGGCTGCGATATGGTGCTGGTCTGCAATCAGCCGGAAGAGGCGGGCCGCGTGCTCGAGCAACTGCGCTATACGCCGACGAAGGAATCGGAACATCGTCTGAAACAGATGCGTCCGCGCGGCAAGGCGCTGCGATGGAGCAAGCTGCAAGCGCAGCCGGAGTATCTGGCGGCACGGGCGTTGATCAAAGAAACGCTGAGCTAAAGAAAAAAACGCCACGATATTTAATCGTGGCGTTTTTTTAGTGCATCCAAAAAAATCAGGACGATTCCAGCTTCATCCGCTGCAGCTTGTTATACAGCGTCTTCGGGCTGATGCCGAGCAGCGTCGCCGCACGATGCCGCGTGCCGCCGACCGCTTCGAGCGTCGCGCGAATCAGCATATCTTCCACATCCGCGAGCGCCGTACCGACCGTCACCTGGACGCTGCTGCCATTCAGCCCGCGCCCGCCGATGCCGCCTTGCTCATCCACTCGCAACGTTTCGATCGTCTCGCCCGACGCGTGATACGCGCGCCGTACGCGTTCGCGCAACTCGCGCACATTGCCCGGCCATTCGTTCATGATGCACTCGCGCAGAAACGCCGGACTGATGCGCTTCGGCGATCCGCTCGTAATCCCGGCGATGTGATTCTCGCGATTGAGTTCATCGACGAAGGTCTCGGCGATCAGCGCGATATCGTCGTCGCGTTCACGCAGCGGCGGCACCATGATCGACGAAGCCGACAGCCGCTGGAACAAGTCCTCGCGCAACGCGCCGCTCGCCACCGCTTCCCGCACCGGCGTCCGCGATGCCGCGATCAAACGGAAGTCCGTCATGATCCGGTTGCTACCGCCCACGCGCATAAAGGTTTGCGAATCGAGCGCGCGCAGCAGGGCTTCCTGTTGCGCGGCGGGCAGCGAATCGATCTGATCGAGGAACAGCGTGCCGCCGCCTGCCTGTTCGAGCAGACCCGGCTCGCGATTCTCCGCGCCCGCGTACGCGTTGCGCTCGTGGCCGAACAGAATGCTTTCCATCGAACGCTGCTGACCGTTGGCGACGTGATCGCGCGTGGCGGAGCAATCGAAGGTCACGAACGGGCCTTTGCGACGGCGGCTCAACTCGTGGATCGTGCGCGCGGCGATCTTCTTGCCCGTGCCCGGCTCGCCGCACAGCATCACGGCGGCTTCGGTCGGCGCGGTGTGCTCGATCAGATCGTAGACATGCTGCATCACCGAACTGCGGCCGAGCATTTCGCCGAAGTGACCGAGATCGCGCAGCGTGGTGCGCAGCGCCTGCACTTCCTCGGTCAATTCGTACGGGCGCGGAATGCGCGCCAGCAGGCTGCGCAGACGCGGAATGTTCACCGGCTTGAGCAGGTAATCCCAGATGCCGTGGCGCAAGCCTTCGATCGCGCTCTCGACCGTCGCATTACCGGTCATCACGATCACAGGCAGCGCGCCATCGGGCGGTTGCGAGGGAAGGCTGGGCAGCAGATCGAGACCGCTGCCATCGGGCAGGTTCAAATCGATCAGCACGACATCGGGAATGAAGCGCGTCAGCGCTGAGCGCGCTTCGGCGAGCGTCGTGGCGGTATCGACGGAAAAGCCATCGGCCGTCAGGATCGCGGAAAGGCCGGAAAGGCTATTGGGATCGTCTTCGACAATCAGTGCGTGTGGCATGGCAGACACAACTTATCAAATGGACTGTAATCCGCCTCCGCTGCACGCGTCGCCATCACGATCAGGCGGCGCATGGAACTCGGGCGCTCGTGGGCGGAACGACGACTGCATCGCGCACGGCTCGGCGCGTGAAGTCCCGCTGCGTGTGTTCTTCGTCCTGCGCTATCCGTTCGTTGTTGGTTGATTTTCGATGAAGCGGCTTGATGACGCGGTGTTGCTTTCGGCAAAACTTCAGCGCGGCCTGACGTATAGATCGTTGTTCACGGATTGCACGCCAGCCACGCTGCGCGCCACCGCAATGGCGCGCTGAATCTGATCGGTTGAATCGACATAGCCCGACAACTGTACGACGCCGCGATAGGTCGCCACGCTCATCGGCAGCGGCCTGAGCGCCGGATCGGCAGCCAGCGCCGACTTCACGCGTACGGCCAGTGACGCGTCGTCGTTCGCGGGCGCGCTCGCTGCGGCAGGCGTCTCCGGTGCCGACTTGCAGCCGCTGGTCGCCATGAAAATCGGCGTGGCCAGCACTGCAAGGACCCACAAACGGCTGACGGCCTTAGGCATGTTTCGCATGTCGACCCTGAAATTCACATCTCATAATTCGAGCAGAAATCGTGCCAGAAAGTCTATTTTTCCGATGAATGCCCAATGGATACGGCAGGATATAGCGGACCTTGCCCGCCGCGCCACTGTTGCATCGCTTTTAAACGGGGCCGTACCGGTAAAGTTTGCCTGAATTTGTCAAAAAATTCACGCAAAAGAAAAAGCGCCCGTGGATGGGCGCTTTTTTTGAATGCCGGGCGAAAGAAGCAGTAGGGCCGTCCTTCGCCGGAAAGACAACGCGTAAGGCTTACGCGCGGCTGCGGTATTCGTTGGTACGGGTATCGATTTCGATCTTGTCGCCGATGTTGCAGAACAGCGGCACTTGCAGTTCATAACCCGTGTTGAGCTTGGCGGTCTTGAGCACCTTGCCCGACGACGTATCGCCCTTGACAGCCGGTTCCGTGTAGACGATTTCGCGAACCAGCGTGGTCGGCAGTTCGACCGAGATGGCCTTTTCGTTGTAGAACACGACTTCGCACTGCATGCCGTCTTCGAGGTAGTTGAGCGCGTCGCCCATCATTTCGGCTTCGACTTCGAACTGGTTGTAGTCGGCGCCCATGAACACGTACATCGGGTCGGCGAAGTACGAATACGTCACTTCCTTGCGATCCAGAACGACGACGTCGAACTTGTCGTCGGCCTTGTAGACCGTTTCCATGCCGGCGTTGGTCAGCAGGTTCTTGAACTTCATCTTCACGACCGCCGCGTTACGGCCGGATTTGTTGTACTCGGCGCGCTGCACGACCATGGCATCGTTGCCGATCATGACGACGTTACCGACGCGAAGTTCTTGTGCGATCTTCATAAAACTCAGTCCTTACGAATGGATTTGGCTTTTTGGCCTGAAAACGAATCTGGAATCGGATGGCGGCTGCCTCGTATCTACTTCGTTGCCGCCATGCGAGAGTGCTGTCTTCGAGAGTCCGGATTCGATCGAATCGACGTTTTCCCTCGGATAACCGCTTATTTTAACTGAGTTTTTGCTTATTTGGCGAGGGCGCGGAGCTTTGCGCGCGCTCGGCTTACGAGCCGATGCGCGTATTCACATGCGCCACCAGATTGCCCGCCAGATCGCCGATTGCGGCGAGTTCCTGCGCCCACTGCGCCGCGCGCGCCTCCAATTCCCGCCGATGCACCCAGAACGCGGCCCAATCCGGCGTGCCCGCGCCGTTCCACGCGTGCCAGAACGCCCGCATCGCGTCGCGGGCGGGCGCTTGCAGACTTTGCGTGATGTGATCGAGCGCGGCGTCCAGCTTCGGCAGATGCGCGTCGTCGGCTTGCGGATAGATGTGCCAGACAAACGGTTTCATCGCCCATTGCGCGCGGACGAAGGAATCCTCGCCGCGCACGAAATTGATGTCGGCGGCCCACAGGAGTTCGTCGAAACGCGGCTGTTCGACGAAACCGAGCGCGTGCGCTTCCAGCGCGCCTGCCTTGGCGGACGTACCCGCCGCGAACTTTGGCACGCCGAAAAATCGTGCGATTGCGCCGGAAATGCGTCCTTCGGGCACGAGCAGCACGACGGGCGATGAACCGTCGCGCCATTGCGCGAGCAGCGCATCGACGGCAGGATTTTCGTACGCGAACAACGACACGACCGTTTTCGCCGCGTCCGGCCGTTCGATTCCCACGCGTTCACTCCACCACGCGTTTGCATCGAATTGCTGGCGGCGTGCATCGAGATCATGTTCCTTGATGACGCCGCCCGTGCCCGCGCCGATGCCGGGAAAAAAGAAGCTCTTGCTCAGCGGATAGCGCGGATGCGGCGATGGCCGCATATGGAAATCCGCGACCCAATCCTCGCCGCTCAGATATTCGAGGTTGATCCACACTGGCTCGCGCTCGCGGCGCGCCATCGCGGCGATATATGTATGCGGAATTTCGCACGCGAACGCTTCGATCACGACATCGGCGATATCGAGCGTGTCGCCAGCGTGCATCGGTTCGTGCCAGTGTTCGATCACGACGCCCGATGCTTCCTGACGCGCGAGGCTTGCATCGACTTCGGGACAGAGCGCGTGGAAAACCGTCAGATCGTCGACAAACAGGCGCACGCGCCAGCCGTGCCCGGCCTGCAATTGACGCGCGAGCCGCCAGCACACGCCGATATCGCCGAAATTATCGACGACCGCGCAGAAGATATCGCAGTCGAGTTCGCGGGCCAGATTGCCAACAGCGGTAAGCGTGGACATGGAAGGAGCCGACGGGCCGAATGTTCTAAACTCACGATTCTAAGACACCGCTTCAGACAACACGGCGCACCGTCCCCGCTGCATGACGACCACTCCCGAAACCGAATTCGATCCGAAAACGACGCTGCGGCAATTGCCGAATCTGCCCGGCGTGTATCGCTATTACGATGGCGATGGCAGCGTGCTGTACGTCGGCAAGGCGCGCAATTTGAAGAAGCGCGTGTCGAGCTATTTCACCAAGACGCTGCACTCACCGCGCATCGCGATGATGGTCACGCGCATCCGCAAGATCGAGACGACGGTGACGCGCTCAGAAGCGGAAGCGCTGCTGCTCGAAAACAACCTCATCAAGGCGCTCGCGCCGCGCTACAACATCCTTTTCCGCGACGACAAGTCGTATCCGTTTCTCAAGCTCACCGGCCACAAGTTTCCGCGCATGGCGTATTACCGTGGCGCGGTGGACAAGAAGAACCAGTACTTCGGGCCATTTCCGAGCGCGTGGGCGGTGCGCGAGAGCATCCAGATTTTGCAGCGGGTGTTCCAGTTGCGCACCTGCGAAGACTCGGTGTTCAACAATCGCACGCGGCCTTGCCTGCTGCATCAGATCGGGCGATGCACCGCGCCGTGCACCGGTCTTATCAACGAAGAGGATTACGCGCGCGATGTATCGAACGCATCGCGATTTCTGCTCGGGCGGCAGGGCGAAGTGATGAAGGAACTCGAACAGAAGATGCACGCGTTCGCCGCGGATCTGAAGTTCGAGCAGGCCGCGGCGGTGCGTAATCAGATGAGTTCGCTTTCGACCGTGCTGCATCAGCAGGCGATCGAAGTGGGCGGCGAGAGTGACGTGGATATCCTCGCGGTCGTCGCGCTCGGCGGCAAGGTCTGCGTGAATCTGGCAATGGTGCGCGGCGGCCGGCATCTCGGCGACAAGGCGTATTTCCCGACGCACGTGGAAAGCGCGGTATCGCTCGGCGATGAAGACGATTTGCCGGAGGTCGATGAAGAAGCGCTCGTCGATGTGTCCGCGTCGGTCGTGGCGAGCGACGTGGACGCGCCAACGGTCGAAGCATCGCTCGAAGCGGAAGTGCTGGAGGCGTTCATGGCGCAGCATTACATCGGCAATCGGATTCCGCCGGTGCTGGTGGTCAGTCACGCGCCCGCGAGCCGCGATTTGCTCGACTTGCTGATCGAACAAGCGGGGCACAAGGTCGCCATGCTGCGTCAGCCGCAAGGCCAGAAACGCGTCTGGCTTTCGATGGCCGAACAAAACGCGAAGCTCGCACTTGCGCGTCTGCTCTCCGAACAAGGCTCGCAGCAAGCCCGCACGCGCTCACTCGCCGATACGCTCAGCCTCGAAATGGACGATCTCGCGCAACTGCGCATCGAGTGCTTCGACATCAGCCATACGATGGGCGAGGCGACGCAGGCATCGTGCGTGGTGTATCACCATCACAAGATGCAGACGAGCGAGTATCGGCGCTACAACATCACCGGCATCACGCCCGGCGACGATTACGCCGCGATGCGCCAGGTCCTGACGCGCCGCTACGAAAAGATGGTCGCGCAGGCGGCGGCTAACGCCACGGAAGAAGCCACGCCGCCTGAATCGGAAGACGCTGCGGAACCGATCGCCGCGAGCGGCACGCTGCCGAATATCGTCTTGATCGATGGTGGCAAGGGACAGGTCGAAATCGCGCGTCAGGTGTTCTCGGAACTCGGGCTCGATCACGGCATGCTCGTCGGCGTGGCAAAAGGCGAGGGGCGCAAGGTCGGCCTCGAAACGCTGATCTTCGCCGATGGCCGCACCGCGCTCGAACTCGGCAAGGAAAGCGCCGCGCTGATGCTCGTCGCGCAGATTCGCGATGAGGCGCATCGCTTCGCCATCACCGGGATGCGGGCGAAACGCGCGAAGGCGCGGCAGACGTCGCGGCTTGAAGAACTCGAAGGCGTCGGCGCGAAAAGAAGACAGCGTTTGTTGTCGCGCTTCGGCGGATTGCGTGGCGTGCAGGCGGCGAGCGTCGAAGATCTGGCGAGCGTCGAAGGCATTTCGCTTGCGCTCGCGCAGCAGATTTATCGTCAGTTGCATTGAACCCGCGTGCCGTGCTGCGCGGTGTATCGCCTTGTGAGCGCCGGATCGACGCGGCACAATGGCGGCTCCCTTTCATGTTGCTCATTCGCTTTCGCTCATGCCGTTCAATTTACCGATCTTCTTGACGTGGCTGCGAATCGTGCTGATTCCGCTCGTCGTGGGCGTGTTCTATCTGCCGGACATGATGATGAGCACGGAGCACAAGAACCTGCTCGCGATGGTCATCTTCGTGCTCGCCGCGCTCACCGATTGGTTCGACGGCTTTCTCGCGCGCAGATTGAATCAGACCTCCGCGTTCGGCGCGTTCCTCGATCCCGTCGCCGACAAGCTGATGGTCACCGCCGCCTTGCTCGTGCTCGTGCAGCTATCGCGGCTGAACGCGGTGCTCGCGCTGGTGATCGTCGGACGCGAAATCACCATTTCGGCGTTGCGTGAATGGATGGCGCAGATCGGCGCATCGAAGAGTGTGGCGGTGAATCAGCTCGGCAAGTTCAAGACCGTCTGTCAGATGGTCGCCATTCCGATGCTGCTGTTCTACGGCCCGCTCAAGATCAACGGCATTCCCTACATGATCGACACGCGCGTGTGGGGCTTATGGCTTATCTACGTTGCCGCCGTCCTCACCGTCTGGTCGATGTTCTACTACATGAAGCTCGCGTGGCCGCAGATTCGCGAACGCGGCGGAATCCTGTGAAAGAACGAGTCTTGCGAAAACTTGCGTCAAACACGAAAAGATCGCGCGAAAAAGGGTTGACAGCGTTCTAAGGCTTCTACATAATCTCGTTTCTCTGATGCGCGACGCCTGACAGCAACACGACGGCGAAGCAAAAACAGAGGAAGTAGCAAGCAGGAAAACGCGGGAGTAGCTCAGTTGGTAGAGCGCAACCTTGCCAAGGTTGAGGTCGCGAGTTCGAGACTCGTC
>NZ_JAQFVG010000155.1:0-1365 GCF_029439455.1 Caballeronia sp. BR00000012568055
CTACCAGCCGATGGGACTGGGGCCGAATGACCGCGGACTGTCGGCATTTCATATCAGAAAGGCATGCGAGGACAGCTTGCGCCGGCTGAAGACTGATCACATCGACCTCTACCAGATGCACCACATCGACAGACGCACGCCATGGGAGGAGGTTTGGCAAGCCATGGACGTCTTGATTCAACAGGGAAAGGTGCTCTACGTCGGAAGCTGCAATTTTGCCGGCTGGGATATTGCCACTGCCCAAGCGGCGGCGCAGTCACGCCACTTCATGGGACTCGTCGCGGAACAGAGTCTATATAACCTGTCTGCGCGAACCATCGAACTTGAGCTGATTCCAGCTTGTCGTCACCATGGCGTAGGACTACTTCCATGGAGCCCCTTGGGTGGCGGACTGTTGGGAGGTGTGCTCCAGCGGGCGCTCGATGGTCGCCGCGCAAAGCCCGAAATGGCTCGGAGAATTGGCCAATATCACGACCAGTTGCAGGCGTATGAGGCGCTGTGCGCCGACCTTGAAGAGCGTCCAGCCGACATCGCCCTAGCCTGGCTGCTCCACAATCCTGTAGTCACCGCGCCAATTGTCGGTCCACGTACGCCAGACCAACTGTCGCTCGCACTTCGAGCCGTCGACATTTCCCTGTCTGAAGACACCCTTCGTTGCCTGGACGAGATCTGGCCGGGTCCCGGAGGGGAAGCACCAGAAGCTTATGCATGGTAACGCGCGGCGCATCGTCTTCTCGACAACCCCGCTCAAGACGGACTGTCTAAAGAGCAAAAGGACTAACGACCTATGGACGAATCCGGCCAACCGAATCCGACGCGACGAAATCTGCTTATCGTGGGGGCAGTCTCAGCTGTAGCCCCGATGCTGCCTGTTGGGACAGCAAACGCGCAAAAACAAATCGGCGGTCCATTAAACGGAGATTCTCCGGCGCTGACGACAAAGCACATGCGCGTCAATTTTAATGTGAATGGCGTCGTTCAAGCACTTGAGCTCGACCCGCGAACTACTTTGCTTGACGCCTTGCGGGAGCACCTCCTTCTTACCGGTACCAAGAAGGGGTGCGACCACGGGCAATGCGGCGCGTGTACCGTCCTCGTGAATGAAGTCCGAATCAACGCTTGCCTGAGCCTTGCCGTAATGCACGAGGGTGACGCGATAACAACTATCGAGGGGCTTGGCACGCCGGACCACCTTCATCCAATGCAAGCGGTCTTTATCAAGCACGATGGCTATCAATGTGGATACTGTACGCCGGGCCAAATCTGTTCGGCGGTTGCCGTCCTCAGCGAGATCAAGGCTGGGGTGCCCAGCCACGCGACCGGCGACCTGACAGCCTCCGTTGAGGCCACCAACGTGGAAATGCG
>NZ_JAQFVG010000155.1:1406-4342 GCF_029439455.1 Caballeronia sp. BR00000012568055
TATCTGTCGCTGTGGCGCCTACTCGAATATCGTCGATGCGATGGCCGAAGTGGCGGGGAGCCGGGCATGAAAGAGTTCACCTACGAGCGAGCGAAGAGTCCCGCCGAGGCTGCTGCGATCGCTTCGCAGCGACAGGGCGCGAAATTCATTGCCGGAGGCACCAATCTGATCGATCTCATGAAGCTCGAGATAGAAACGCCGGCTCATCTGGTCGACCTTCGGCATATTGGTCTCGACCGCATAGAGGAAACCGCTGACGGAGGTCTTCGTGTCGGCGCACTGGTCACAAATACTCAGCTTGCCGCCGATCCGAGGGTGCGACGGGACTATGGGGTGCTTGCGCGCGCGATCGTTGCCGGTGCTTCGGGGCAATTGCGGAACAAAGCGACAACGGGCGGCAACTTGCTTCAGCGCACGCGCTGTCCATATTTTTACGATCCGAATCAAGCCTGCAATAAGCGGCAACCAGGGTCAGGTTGTGCCGCAATCAGCGGGTTCAGTCGCCAGTTGGCCGTGATCGGCGGGAGTTCTGACTGCATCGCAACGAATCCCGGCGATATGGCTGTGGCATTGCGCGCTTTGGACGCATCCATCGGAACCGTTCGAGCCAATGGCCAGACCAGGGTGATACCGATCGCCGACTTCCATCGGCTGCCAGGCACCACGCCAAGTGTCGAGACCGAACTCATGCCCGGCGAACTCATTACCGAGGTGACATTGCCTCCGCCGATCGGTGGGCGGCACATTTATCAGAAGGTCCGAGATCGCGCATCGTATGCGTTTGCCCTGGTCTCGGTCGCAGCCGTCGTGCACGAGGACGGTCGTGGGCGGATTGCAGTGGGTGGTGTAGCGCCGAAGCCGTGGCGAGTTGAAGCTGCAGATGCGGCGATGTCCGAGGGTGCCAAGGCAGTTGCACAGGAACTTATGAACGGAGCGCGTCCGACGCACGATAACGCGTTCAAAATGGCCTTGGTCGAGCGGACGATAGCCTACGTAATGGCGCAAGTGAGGGGATGAACCATGAAGTTCGAGACGCCAGCAGGACAGAATCCAATCGACCAGATGACCGTCGTCGGTCAACCACTTGATCGCTTCGAGGCGAAGCTGAAGACAACTGGTACTGCGACCTATTCTTACGAGTATCACAACGTCGCCCCGAATATCGCGTACGGCTACATCCTGGGTGCTGCGATTTCCAAAGGGCGAATCAAGTCAATCGACACGAGGCAGGCCGAGTCTTCCCCTGGTGTGCTGGGTGTTGTGACGTATCGCAACGCTGGTCCTTTGGGGGTCGGCAAGTTCTACGTCCAACGGATGCTCGCTTCGCCAGAAATCGACCACTATCACCAGCCGATTGCAGTGGTGGTGGCAGATACTTTCGAGCAAGCGCGCGCGGCTTCGTCGCTTATTCGCGTCGATTACACGCGCAGCGCAGGCAGATTTGATCTCGCTGCCCAACTCTTCAGCGCTCCAGTCGCACCACAGATGGCGTTTGGCGGCCCAACCCAGACCCACGTAGGAGACTTCGAACGAGCTTTCTCAGACGCCGAGATGAAGGTAGACGAGACCTATACCGTTCCCGACCAAGCGCACGCCATGATGGAACCCCATGCCACGATCGCGGTTTGGGAGGGTGAGCGGGTCACTTGCTGGACCTCGATCCAGCAGATGAACTGGGGTACCCGCGATCTCGGACTCATTCTCGGTATTCCGCGTGACAACGTTCGACTCATTTCGTCTTTTGTCGGCGGCGGCTTTGGAGGCAAAGGCACGGTCCAGTCTGATCTTGTGCTGGCGGCCCTCGCCGCGCGGTTAGTGCGTCGGCCAGTCAAAATCGCGCTTCAGCGTCCAATCATGTTTAATAACACGATCCATCGGCCGAAGACGATCCAGCGCGTCAGACTTGGTGCCGGGCGCGACGGGAAACTCACGGCGATCGGCCACGAAAGCTGGTCTGGCAATCTTGCGGGCGGACGCACGGAGCCGACAACCCTGTCCACGCGAACCCTGTATGCGGGGCGAAACCGCATGACCCGCGTCCGATTGGCAACGCTAGATCTCGCAGAGGGAAACGCCATGCGAGCGCCGGGGGAAGCGCCTGGTCTGATGGCGCTTGAGATCGCGATGGACGAAATGGCAGAGAAGCTCGGAATCGATCCGGTCGAGTTCCGAATCCTGAACGACACGCAGGTCGACCCAGAAAATCCCAATCGACCCTTCTCATCCCGTCCCTTCGTCGAGTGTCTGCGAACTGGGTCCGAACGCTTCGGGTGGAAGACACGAAAGGCGCGGCCAGGTCAGCTCCGCGATGGCCATTGGCTCGTTGGGACAGGGATGGCCGGTGCGATTCGAGGGGCACCCATCGGCAAGGCGGGAGCACGGATACGCCTTGACCGCCGAGGTTCTGTCACCGTCGAGACCGATATGACCGACATCGGCACGGGCAGCTACACCATCGTGCAGCAGACGGCAGCCGAGTTAATGGGTGTACCGATCGAAAAGGTCGTTGTGAGACTGGGCGACTCGAGCTTTCCGGAGACTCCTGGTTCAGGAGGGCAACAAGGTGCCGCGTCTGTCACTGCGGGCGTATATGCCGCTTGCATGAAACTTCGGCAGACCATTGCCGAGCGATTGGGTTTCAACGCCGCTGAGACCGAGTTCAAGGCTGGCGAAGTGCGGTCTGTCGGCCGAAGTGTGCCGCTTACTCAGGCGGCTGGAGATGGCGACATCATCGTCGAAGATAGCATCGAATTCGGTGACCTATCTAAGAAATTTGCGATTCAAACTTTTGGAGCGCATTTCGCTGAAGTTGCTGTTAATGCCTTTACTGGCGAGATCCGTGTTCGTCGGATGCTCGCGGTATGTGCTGCCGGGCGCATTCTGAACCCCAAGACCGCACGCAGTCAGGTGATCGGTGGGATGACGATGGGCATTGG
>NZ_JAQFVG010000155.1:4362-8052 GCF_029439455.1 Caballeronia sp. BR00000012568055
GGCATTGGCGCGGCGTTGATGGAAGAAATGGCAGTTGATAAACGGCTTGGCCTGTTCATCAACCATGATTTAGCCGGATACGAAGTACCGGTTCACGCGGATATACCCCATCTCGACGCCTTCTTTGTCGAAGAGGTCGATCCGGCGATTTCGCCTTTGAAGGCGAAGGGTGTCGGCGAACTGGGCCTCACGGGAGCTGCACCGGCCGTTGCGAATGCAGTCTATAACGCGACCGGAATACGGGTGCGTCAGTATCCGATCACCCTGGACAAGTTTCTTGACCGGCTGCCGGTCATCACCTGAGCTGGTGATGTCTGTTGGGGACAGAATTGCTGGCAGCCGTTGAGCGGTCAGCCACTGCAAGTTTCCGCCGGCTAGTAGTACTCTCGACTCAACAAATTCGGAGGAAGTATCTTGGAAGTCACGTTCGATTTCTCTGGACGGGTTGCACTTGTAACCGGCGCGGCGTCAGGTATGGGCCTCGCGACGGCCAAAGCGTTTGCACAGGCAGGGGCCGCCGTGGCGCTCGCAGACGTGAATGCCGACGCTCTGAGCCACGCGGTCGACTCATTGAGAGTTCCGGCGCATCAAGTGTTGGCGGTGCCCTGCGATGTCACCGATGAGGCCCAGGTTGCTCATATGGTAAATCAAACGGTGACGACCTTTGGCCGGCTAGACGCTGCCTTTAACAACGCAGGGATTCAGGTGCCGCCAAGTGACGCTGCTGACGAACCGGCTGAGAATTTCGAGAAGGTGACGGCGGTCAACCTGCGCGGCGTCTGGGCGTGTATGAAACACGAGTTGAATCACATGAGAAAGCAAGGCAGCGGCGCAATCGTCAACTGCTCCTCGCTCGGAGGACTTGTGGGGCTTCCCGGCCGGGCGGCCTACCATGCTTCCAAACATGGGGTGATCGGGCTGACGCGAAGTGCTGCTCTCGAATATGCGCCGCGCGGGATCCGCATCAACGCCATTTGCCCTGGTACGTTTGACACCCCGATGGTCGCAGAGATGCTCCAAAAGCAGGCTGACGCGATGAAGGAGATTCTGCGTGAACAACCGATAGGACGCCTGGGGCGCGCCGAAGAGATCGCGGATGCCGTTCTTTGGCTTTGCAGTTCCGGTTCCTCCTTCGTCATTGGTCACGCACTCGCCATTGACGGTGGGTTCACGGCGCACTAATGACGTCGTTCAACCGCAATTACGCGGGTCCGTTTGTGACGGCGTTGAATGTTGGACCGTCTTCGGGCAGATGCTTGTCACAGAGGTCTGAAGCCAGAACCCAGCCCACGATTGTTGCAACAACATTCCCTCCATGAGACCGGTGCATTCCATGATCACATCCTTGTTTCGCATCATGCTTGCTGTCGCCGTCGTGCACATGTCGTTGGCTATTTCCACCGAGACGCAGGCCAGCGAATCGATGACAAATGTCGCGCAGCAGGAGATCGTGCGTGCCGGCTCTCAGCCGTCCGTGGCTGGTTCGGACGAGTACTTCGTCGGTCAAGTACGTGTACAACCCGTATGGCCCGCAGACGCGAGCATCAACGCCTCAGGCGGACTGGTGACATTTGAAGCGGGCGCGCGTTCGGCGTGGCATACCCATCCGGCCGGCCAACGACTTGTTGTGACATCAGGCTCGGGGTTGACGCAAGAATGGGGCAAGGAAGTCAAACAAATCCGGGCCGGCGACGTAGTTTGGTGTCCGCCCGGAGTGAAGCACTGGCATGGGGCTGCACACAACTCCGGGATGACTCATCTGGCTGTAACCGGCACAGTGAATGGGAAGAACGTTTCCTGGATGGAGAAGGTAACCGATGAGCAATACAACGGCCGTTAAGCGCCTAAGAAGGCGCGTCCAGACCTCGGCGTTGGCCTTGGTCGTGAGCCTGGTTTCGACACCAAGCTTACCATTTACAAACGAAGGAGCATCAAACATGACGAACACGGGAATTGACTCGCCGAGTGCCTCTGAGACCTTGACCGCTCGCCAACAGGCGATTGTGCCTATCGCGGCGTTCGCCGCCGCAGGCGATATTGCCAATTTGAATGTCGCTCTCAACCATGCCATGGATGCCGGACTCACGGTCAGCGAAACAAGAGAGATTCTAGTGCAAGTGTATGCTTACGCCGGTTTTCCACGCAGTCTCAACGCGCTCGGAGAACTCATGAAGGTTCTTGAGTCGCGCAAGCAGCGTGGCGTCCAGGACGCACCCGGCAAGCTTCCCAGCGCTCCGATTCCCACTGGAGATGCTTTGCTTGCTGCCGGCACAGCAAACCAGACCAAATTGTCTGGCGCTCCAGTGAAGGGGCCGCTCTTTGATTTCGCGCCTGCGATTGGTGAATATCTAAAAACTCATCTTTTTGGCGATATCTTCGAACGCGACAACTTGGACTGGCAGAGTCGCGAGCTTGCTACCGTGAGTATGCTTTCCGTTATTACGGGCGCCGAGTCACAGCTCCAGGCGCATATGCGCATCAGCATGAATGTAGGCATCTCTGCGGACCAACTGCGTCGGGTAGGCGAAGTGTTAGCGGACCGCGTGGACGGAAACGCTGCTCAGCGAGCACGCGAAGCACTGGATCGCCAACTTGCTGCGGCACAGGCACACTGAAGGCTGCTCAGCAGTCGCGGTCGCGATTCCCGTGGGGCTTCTATCACCATTATTGTTTGTCCGTTTGTACGCCGCAGTTTGGTACAAATCCTGAACGCTGTCTGCGGAGGAGGCAATGTTGGGTAGCTCAAGGGCGAGCTAACTACTGGGCACAACCGGTACCGCGAAAAACGTAGCCGGAAGGCAGGGGGGGCTAATGACCGCGCCGGCGCAGGTAGCGAACGTTCAGATCAAGGCGGAACATCAAAGCTAGCCCAGCGCGGCGATCAACGCCGTATCAAGCGTCGCATCGTGCATCGTGCCGTAAGCACGCGAGTTCGACTGTAACGCCGTCTGGGAGCTGCGCCGAAGGGGCGCGCCGTTGGTCGCGACGCAATCCTCATTGCTTGTGAGTCGACGCCGCCGATAGCGCCGAAGGCTTCTGAGCGGGCTGCGCAGATCCCGGTTCTCTAGCGAGGGTGCGGATGAAAGCCACCGCTCACGGCTCAACCGCGCTTTTCCTGCAACGAGCAGTGTTGGAGCACCCGCGCCGTAGGCCTGGCTGTTGGTTGCTTACCAGCGAGCCCGGGGATGTCGGGCGTACATGCTAGACAGTCGCTCGTTGACATAGCCTCCGACCAGCCCGCGATGAAGCGGGAGTCCACAACTCAGCGTGCCCTTGATGCCGTCGCGCGATTTGTCGTCCTCGATGATCAGAATTACAGAATTACTTCGCGCGTCGAACGTTTGCCGTCCGGACAGTTCCGCGCCCCGGCGACAGCAATTGCTCGCGTTCGATCTCAGTCCGATCCATTTCGCCATGACCTGCATCCCAAGGCCCGCGGACTTCAAATTAATCATTGCGGTGCACCGTATGCGGCCGATCGTTAATGTCGAGTCGAGCGGCGCATGCGGAGCTGCGTCGGATGTCGGTCCATAGGCCTGTGCGACTAATGGTATGCGATCCACGAACGACGCCCCTCAGAGTAAGGTGGCGGAGCGCGTGAGGTGTGGTAGTGATGCGGGTCAGCGGAGGTCGGCCGGCATTTTCCAGGGAAGCAACGCTTCGTAGTCGTCGACGGTCTTCGCCATAGGC
>NZ_JAQFVG010000156.1:0-27404 GCF_029439455.1 Caballeronia sp. BR00000012568055
CACCTGTTCTGATTCGCTTCTGTCATACGCGCCGCGCGGCACGCTTTCATGGCGCGCCCAGCGGCGCTTTTTCACTTTGCAAGAGGAACGATCGTGGAACTGAACTCCATGCTGAAGGATGCATCGCTGCTTCGTCATGAGGCTTTTATCGACGGAAAGTGGTGTGGTGCGGATACCGGCGCAAGCTTCGATGTGTTCGATCCGGCGACTGGCCGCTCGCTCGGCAGCGTGCCGAAAATGGGCGAAGCGGACACGCTGCGCGCCATCGATGCCGCCAACAAAGCATGGCCCGCATGGCGCGCAAAAACCGCGAAGGAGCGCGCCAATCTGCTGCGCCGCTGGTACGAACTGATGCTTGAAAATGCGGACGATCTCGCGCTGATTCTCACCGCCGAACAAGGCAAGCCGCTTGCCGAAGCGAAGGGCGAGATCACCTACGCGGCGTCGTTCATCGAATGGTTCGCGGAGGAAGGCAAACGCGTGGCGGGCGATACGCTCACTTCTCCCGCAGCGGACAAGCGCATTGTCGTGGTGAAGGAGCCGATCGGCGTGTGCGCGGCGATCACGCCGTGGAATTTCCCGGCCGCGATGATTACGCGCAAGGTCGGACCGGCGCCCGCGGCGGGTTGCCCGATCGTAATCAAACCGGCTGAATCGACGCCGTTTTCCGCATTCGCAATGGCCGTGCTGGCGGAACGCGCGGGCATTCCGGCTGGCGTGCTGAACGTGGTGACGGGCGATCCGAAAGAGATCGGCGGTGCGATCACGCGCAGTCCGATCGTGCGCAAGCTGTCGTTCACGGGATCGACGGGCGTGGGCCGGTTGCTGATGGCGCAGAGCGCGCCGACGGTCAAGAAGGTTACGCTGGAACTGGGCGGCAACGCGCCGTTCATCGTGTTCGATGACGCCGATCTCGACGCCGCCGTCGAAGGCGCGATTGCATCGAAGTATCGGAATAACGGGCAGACGTGCGTGTGTACCAATCGCTTTTATGTGCACGACCGCGTGTACGATGCCTTCGCGCAAAAACTCGCGGATGCGGTCGGCAAGCTGAAAGTGGGGCATGGCACCGAATCCGGCGTGACGCTCGGACCGTTGATCGACGACGCGGCGGTGAAGAAAGTCGAAGCGCATATCGCCGATGCGGTGAGCAAGGGCGCAACGGTCGTCGCAGGCGGCAAGCGTCATGCCTTGGGACACGGCTTCTTCGAACCGACCGTGCTCACGGGCGCGACCGTCGATATGTGTGTATCGAAAGAAGAGACCTTTGGTCCGCTCGCGCCGCTGTTCCGCTTTTCATCCGATGAAGAAGTGGTGCAGTACGCCAACGACACCGAGTTCGGGCTGGCCGCGTACTTCTATAGCCGCGATATCGGCCGCATCTGGCGCGTGGCCGAGCAGCTCGAATACGGCATGGTGGGCATCAACACGGGCGCGATCTCGAACGAAGTCGCGCCGTTCGGCGGCGTGAAGCAGTCGGGTCTGGGGCGCGAAGGATCGCACTACGGTATCGACGATTATCTCGTCATCAAATACCTGTGCATGGCTGTTTAAAACAGCAGATGAGGTGATGCGAACGGGGCCGATGAACGCCCCGTTTTTTTATACGTGTTCCAGAGAGACGAATTGTGAGAGCAAGGCGCGTGCATCGGGTGTGTCGTGCAGATCGCGCACCAGTTCGTCGGGTTGCAGGCCTTCTTCGAGCAACACGTCGTGACGCCGTCTGATGCAGGTTTCCGTGATTGCAGGCGTGAACTCCGGATGAAACTGCACGGACAACGCGTTCGGCCCGTAACGCACGATCTGATAAGCATCGTGATCCGAGGACGCAAGCGCTTGCGCGCCCGGCGGCAAGTCGATGATGCTCTGCTCATGCATCAGATGCGCCGTAAAACTCGACGGAAAATGGCTCAGCAGGCCATCGTCCGCAGCATCCGGTAACAGGCGGATAGTCTGACATCCCACTTCACGCCCGCGCGGATGATAGTCCACGCGTCCACCCAAGGCATGCGCCATCAGCTGATGGCCGTAGCACACGCCGAACAGCGGCATATTCACCGCCATTGCATCGCGAATCCACTGCGCGGTGGTTTCGCTCCACGGCAATCGGTCAGTGACCATTGCCCATGAACCCGTGATGATGGCGATGCGGTTCGCATCAGGCGGCGGCAGAGGCTCGCCTTCGAACACACGCACGATTTCGGTCTCGAAGCTATCGCCGGTAACGCGGCTGAACCACGAAGGAAAGTCGCCATGCGGATGCAGCACGTCGTCGGGCGGCGTACCGGTTTGCACGAGCAGCAGCGGGGAAGAGGCCATATCGGGAATGATCGTTTCAGTATAAAAAATCCGCCCGCGCCGAAGCGCAAGGCGGATTCTATAAAGCCAAAAAACCGCTTCGGTTATTTCGATGCATGCGCTCCGGCCGGTACACGGCGGCGCGCGTGCGAATCGTTCTTCGAAGCGAAGACATAGTAGACGAGCGCGGTGGCGACGAGGCCGACCATCCATGAAATATCCGCGCCGCCGAGAATGTTCGCCCACGGACCGTGGAAGAAGCTTTCCTCCATGAACGGCACCTGAATCGCGATGCCGAAGATATAGATGGCGATGGCCTTGAGATTGAATGCTCCGTACGCCCCGCCCGTGCTGCCGATAATCTCCGACACCTGATAGTGCCGGTCGTGGATCAGATAGAAGTCCACGAGATTGATGGCGATCCACGGCGCAAGCACGATCCGCATCGCAAAGATAGCGGTCAGGAACAGCGCCAGAAAGTTGCTCGATGCCCACAGCGCCGTCAACGTCGAGCCGATCAGCAGCACGGCCGACACCACCACACGCACGTTGCGCCCCGGAGTCCACTTCGGGCGGAACGTCTGCGCCGCCGTGATACACGACAACACCGCGCCATACAGATTCATCCCGTTGTGCCCGATGATATTCACCAGGAACAGGAAGATCAGCACGTAGCCGAACACGCCGGTCTGCGTTTGTACGGCCTGCATGGCATCCGAGGAGTGACCGGCGCTCACCGCCATCACGCCGAAAATAAACGCGAAGATGGTGCCGAGCGAGGTGCCGAAATACGTGAACGCGAAGGTTCGGGCAAAGCCGGTCGATTTCGGCAAATAGCGCGAATAGTCCGACGTGTAGGGCGCAAAGCTGATCTGCCACACCGCACACAAACCAAACATGGCGAACCAGTTCGACAGTTCGAAGCTGCCACGATGAAACACGTCCGCACTCAGCCCCGGCGCAATCAGCGACATGCCGATCAAGAGCGCAATCCCCATGAACCAGGCGCCGATCTTGTTGAAACGGTGAATGAAGTTGTAGCCGATCACGCCGATCAGCGTGGCGAGCAACGCGCCCGCCACGGTGCCGACCGACTCGGGAATCACCGGCGCCGCCGTATGAAGCGTCTTCCCCGCCAGAATGATGTTCGAGACGAAGAAGCCCAGATAAATGATGGTCGTGAAACCGACCACCAGCAGCGAGCCGTATCGTCCGAATTGCGCGCGGCTCTGGATCATCTGCGGCACGCCGACCAGCGGACCTTGCGCCGAAGTCAGCGCATGAAACAGCGCGCCGAAGAACTGGCCCGCGACGATGGCGAGTATCGCGCTGACGAAATCGAGCTTGAAAACCAGCACCGATGTCGCGCCCGATATCACCGCGAGCGGCGCGACATTGGTGCAGAACCAAAGCGTGAACAAATCTCTGGGCTTGCCGTGCCGATGCTCCGGCCCGACGTATTCGATCGAATTGCTCTCGATGGTCAGAACGCTGTTGTCGTTCCCCGAGTCTTTCATTGTGTCTCCGTCTACGTCTTAATGGGGTTGCCGCGTTTGAGCTTCAGCGCATCACGAAGGGATCGCTGATCGGATCGTCCGAGGTGCGCAGCCACACGGTTCTTGTTGTGGTGTATTCGAGTGCTGCGCTCATGCCGCCTTCGCGTCCGTGTCCCGACAGGCCGAAGCCGCCGAACGGCGCGAGCGGCGACACCACGCGATACGTATTGATCCAGACGATGCCCGACTTCACGCGCTTCGACACGCGATGCGCCCGCGTCAGATTGCTCGTGAAAATGCCCGCCGCGAGGCCGTACACCGTGCTGTTCGCCTTCGCGATGGCTTCGTCTTCGGTGGTGAACGTATCGACCGATAACACCGGTCCGAACAATTCCTTGGTGATGCAATCCGGCCGCTCGACGTTCGTGCAATCGAGAATGGTCGGCGCATAAAAGAAGCCTTCGCGATCCAGCGCGTGGCCGCCCGTCAGCACTTTCGCCCCTTGTTTCAGGGACGTTTCGACAACCGCTTCGATATTCCTGCGCTGCCGCTCCGTGCACAGCGGCCCGATTTCCGTCTGCATCTCGTTCGGCGAGCCGATCCGAATTCGCTCGACGCGCTCGACCAGCATCGCCAGAAAACGATCCTTCACGGACGCTTCGACAAGCAGCCGCGAACCCGCCACGCAACTTTGTCCGCTCGCCGCAAAGATCGCGGCGACTTGCGCGTTCACGGCGCTTTGAATGTCGGTATCCGCGAAGACGATGAACGGTGATTTGCCGCCCAGTTCGAGCGATACCTTCGCCAGATTATTCGACGTGTTCGATACGATATGTTTCGCCGTCTCCGGTCCGCCCGTGAACGCGACTTTCGAGACCTTCGGGTGGCCGCTCAGCACCGCGCCGCACTCCGGCCCGAAACCGGTAACGACACTGACCACGCCCGGCGGAAAGCCCGCTTCATCGATCAGCTTGGCGAATTCGAGCAGCGGCCCCGGCGCTTCTTCCGATGCCTTCAGCACCACCGTGCAACCCGCCGCCAGCGCCGGTCCGACCTTCACCGCCGACAGAAACAACTGGCTGTTCCACGGCACGATGGCCGCGACGACGCCGACCGGCTGACGTTCGAGCCACACCTGCATATCGGGTTTGTCGACGGGAATATGCGCGCCTTCGAGCTTGTCCGCGATGCCCGCGTAATAGCGGTAATACTCCGCCACGTACGCGATCTGACTCGACGTTTCGCGGATGATCTTGCCGGTATCGTTGGTCTCGATCTCGGCCAGACGCGGCGCGGCTTTCTCGATCAGATCGGCGAGCTTGTGTAGCAACTTGCCGCGCGCCGATGCGGTGAGGTTCGCCCATGCGGCATCGCTCAGGGCGCGGTGAGCGGCGTCGACGGCGTGGTTGACCTGTTCGGTGCGCGCTTCGGGCATCTCGGCCCACACCTTGCCCGTGGCCGGATTCACGCTGCCGAAAGTGGCCGCGCCCGGTTCGAATCGACCATCGATATAAAGCTGAAATTGCGGATTCATGCTGTCGTCACCTCACGCGAAGGCGGGCATCACGTCGTTGATCATGCGTTCGAGCGAAGCCTTCTTGCGCTCGAAACTCATGCCCGTATCGATCCAGAAAGAGTACTCGTCGAAGCCGAGTTTTTCGTAAGCCCTGAGGCGCGCGATCACTTCTTCGGGCGTGCCGATCACATTGTTCTTGCGCATGGCTTCGGGCGTATAGAACGGATGCGCGGCCATTTCTTCCTTCGTCAGCGTCTTGATCATGCCGCGGCTGACGGGGCGCTCGTTCTTGAACCATGCGCCGAAGTAGTTGTAGAACGCGTTGACTTCCTCTGCTGCGACCTGTGCGTCGGCTTCGTTGCTGGCGACGTAGGTGTGACGCAGCAGCATGATCTCGGGACGTGGCACGTCGCTGAATTTTTCGCATGCGGCATTGAAGTGGCCGACGAGCTTTTCGACTTCTTCATCGCCGAAATGCAGCGGCGTGACCTGCACATTGCATCCGTTCGATACGGCGAATTCGTGGCTGTTCGGATCGCGCGCGGCGACCCAGATCGGCGGATGCGGCTGTTGCAGCGGCAGCGGCGATGAGGTCGAAGAAGGGAAGCGCCAGTATTCGCCTTCGTGCGCGTAATCGCCTCCCCAGAGCTTCTTCACGGCCGGAATCAGTTCGCGCATGCGCTGCCCCGCATGCCATGCGTCGAGGCCCGGCGACAGGCGTTCGTACTCGTACGAATACGCCCCGCGCGCGATGCCCAGTTCCAGCCGACCATTGGTGATGATGTCGGTCATGGCCGCTTCGCCCGCCAGCTTGATCGGATGCCAGAACGGCGCGATCACCGTGCCCGTGCCGAGTCGCACGTTCTTCGTCTTGTTGGCGAGATCGACGAGATTCAGGAACGGATTCGGCGCGATGGTGAAGTCCATGCCGTGATGCTCGCCGGTCCACACGGCGTGCATGCCGCCGCGATCGGCAATCTGACACAGTTCGACCATCTCCTCGTAAAGCTGCTTCTGAGTGGTCGTATCGGAGACGCGCTCCATGTGAGCAAAAAGGGAAAAACGCATGATGTGACCTTTCAGGAATGAAGCGGGCGGACGGTGCCGTTGCTGTGATCGCCGAAGTACAGACCGTAACTCTTCAACTGACTTTCTTTGTGATAACGCGCGAGCATGCTGGCCAGCGCGCTGTCGGCGAATGCATCCGACGGGATATCGGCGATATCCACGAACTCGCCCGAAGCCGCGACTTCGTCCGGCGCGCTGCACAGAAACGAGATGTACTGATGATGCGTTTCGGTGTTGTTGTAGGCCGAGTAAATAAAGCTCGCCGATGCCTCCGGCTGGAACTTGCTGAAGAGATCGGCCAGTGCCTTGTCCGCGCCCGCCTGGCCGATTTCCTTCGACGGAATGGTCCACTTGTTATCGGGCGTGCGTGTCAGCAGCACCTTGTCGTCGCGCGCGATGATCGCGCTGACGACGACCTTCGGTCCTGCGATCACTTCCGCCGCGACCGTTGCCGGCGTGAAATATCCGCCACGGTAATAACCGAGGCCCGCATAGCCTGCCGAATGAAATGCTTCGATCTTGCCGAGGATCAGCGCGTGATCGCCGGCATCGATGATGTTGTGCGTGGTGCAATCGAACCACGCGCTCACGCCATCGATCAGCGGATTGGCATGCGCGCTCAGCCGCCAGTCCACGGTCGCGAAGCGGTCCTCGCTCGGACGCGCGAAGGTGTTCGATACATCCTTCTGGTCTTCAGCGAGGATATTGATCGCGAAGTGGCCGGCGCGCGAAAACGCCTGATAATTGCTCGATGTCTTCGCGATGCTCACCAGCAGCAAGGCCGGATCGAGCGAGACGGACGAGAACGAATTCGCGGTGAAGCCGAGCGGCGCACCATCGTCGCGCGTGGTGGTGACGACGGTGACGCCCGTCATGAACGCGCCGAACGCATCGCGCAATTCGCGGGTATTGATCGGGGCAGCAGATACGTTAAGCGTGCTCAACTCACACCTCCAGCTTCATCGTTTCGATGTCCGGCTCGACTTGCAGCCAGGCGCGCAACGCCCGATTGACGGCTTCCGGCGCGGTCAGATTCACCATATGACGCTCGTCTTCGATCACCACGGCGCGGCCGTTCTGCGCGGCTTGCGCCATCTGCTCGGCCATCGCGGGCGTCGAATTCGGATCGTCGGAACCGGTCAGCACGAGCGCGGGGCAGGCGATCTCATGCCAGCCATCGGCATAGGTTTCGTCGCCTTGCGCGAAGGCCGTATAAGCGGTCGCATAACCTTCGAGATCGACCGCGCGCAGCCACGATTCCACGCGCGTTGCCGCCATCCGCTGCGCTTCGTCCTGGTTGAACCAGCGGCGCAAGGGCGTATCCACGTCGATGGTGCCGGGGCGCAGTTCCGCCGCACGATCCAGCACCGCCTGCCGCGCTTCGATACTGCGCCGATACACGCCGTTCAGCACGGCGACGCGGCGGACCAGATCGGGACGCGTCACCGCGACGCCCGCCGCGATCAGCGAACCCATCGAGTGGCCGGCGAGATTGACCGAACCGGCATCGAGCGCTTCGATGAATTCGCTGGCCCACTGCACGAATTGCGGCAGCGTGGCGTGCGCATCGAGCGGATCGCTCTGGCCGTGACCGGGCATATCGACGGCAATTACGCGAAATTCTTGCGAGAGCGCGTCGATCTGCGGATACCACGCGCTCGCCTGCATGCCGACGCCGTGAATCAGAACCAGCGGTTCGCCGGTTCCCTGCTCGATGTAATGAGCGGCGCGATTACTTGACAGCAGCAGGGTTCTTGACGTCATTTCCAAGCTCTTCGAGATCCTTGTAACGATCGCCGATGCGGTGATGCGGACGGCCACCCGTCGCGCCGCCGATCGCGATCACGAGTTCGTCGGCTGCGGGCGCATCGGGAATGGCGAACTGGAGCGTGAGGTAGTGCGAGCGACGGCCTTCGTCGTTCTTGTCCATCATCGGGATCAGCAAGGGCGCATTGGCCGGGCCGCGCGTGTTGTTGAACGCGAGATAGGACTTGGCGCCGACCGCGCTGCGATAGATGTTGCCGAAGTGCAGCGTGTGGATCAGCGCGGAGGCGTGTTCGAGTTCGCCGTCCACGCCGACGATCGCGCTCTTGCCGAAGGCTTCGACTGCATCGCCGGAACCGGCTTCATCGAGGATCAGTTTGGTCAGGTATTCGCTGAGTTGCGGCCCGAGCGCGCGGATTTCCGGCGACAGGTCTTCGACATAACCGCGGCCCGCCCACGGGTTCTTGATGACGGCAGCTGCGCCGATCAGCTTGAGCGGCTTGACGGCGTCTTTGGCGCCATCGACGTGGATGGTCTCGACGTGCAGGATCGATTTGCGAATCAGGTTCATGGGAGGTTCTCGCGAACGGTGAGGAATGAGTGTATTTTGGTATTCCATAGTACGGCATGCCATCCACGTTTACCCCGAGATTCGACAGGAACGGTTTTGCAGTCAGTAACTGGGTGCATGAATCGGCCAAGTAGGATGGGCTCTGGCGGACCGTTCAATGGATTTGAAGGGCAACGAAGTCGAAGTGATGGAAGGCGCGGCCATACCGAAGGCATGGGTCTCCTGGCAGGCGCTTGAATTGAGGCGACCGGCAGGCTCGGCTCATGCGGTCGGAAGAACACTGGTGCGATCGCGCGCCTTGATGGTTCAACGAAGCGGTAAGGTAGCTCAGTGAATGGCTGTGACGGTTCTCGCAGCGTCCGCGGCTGAAGATGCCACACGTTCAAGACCCACGGGTCTTACGTTCGTTCGTATGCGCGAACTAAAACCGGGCGCGACGGAATTCTTCCCACATCTCATTGGCGCACGCCCCACGAACGGCTGGTCAGCATGATTGGTGAACGAGATGGTCGAGTGGTGAGTGTCCTTAACGGTTTGGAAAGAAGCGTTCTGGCGAGCCACGCAGTGACCGTCGCTCATTCCTATCTGCCGGCGCTGATGGAGCAATTGTGGATTCAGGGATCCTAAAGAGCAGTCCAGCAAACTGGACCCTCCAAATAACGCTCAGGCGATGTTTGAAACTTCATTCGACGTTAGAAGCGGTAGAGATACGCGGAACAGGCAACCTTGTCCGCGACCCGCACTCTCGGCTGCGACTGTGCCACCGTGCATTTCAACAAGGCTTTTGACGAGCCACAACCCAAGACCGAGCCCACCGATCCTTCCAGCCACGTCAGTGCGCACTTGTTCGAAGCGGTCGAAGATTCGCGGTAGGGCGCTCGCATCGATACCACATCCAGTGTCTCGAACTTCGAGAATCGCATGCGCGATATCATTTCGAAGCGTGACTGTGATCTTGCCCTGTTGCGTGAATTTGATCGCGTTTGACAGAAGGTTCCACACGATCTGCTTGATGCGCGCCTCGTCACCAATCACCCTGCATGACGCGAGTTCACTCGATAGCGCGACGCCTTTGCGTTGCGCCTCCCAATCCTGATCCCTCAGTACATCCTGGACTAACACGTCCAAAACAACGGGATTTCGACTAACCGAAAGCTTGCCGGACACGATTGCGCCGGTATCGAGAAGATCATCCACCATCAGACTCAACTGTCGCGCATTGCGTTTAAGCGCCGCTGCTGCCTGGCTCAGGTGACCAGGGTCTGTGGACCTCGTCAGCAACTCCGACCACGAGGTAATGGCGCTGAGCGGTGAACGCAGTTCGTGGGTCACTGCACTCACGAAGTGGTCCATCGCCTCTGCGTAGCGATCGCTCTGTTGGCGTGCATCGCGCTCAACGGCGGTGAGCCGCTCTTGCTCAAGCTCAGCCTTTTTGCGGGCCGTAATATCGATGGTAAAGCCTAGAATCTCGTTAAGCGTTCCATCCTCGCCAAACTTGCCTTGTCCGCGCACGAGTAGCCAGCGTTCAGCGGGATAAAAAGATGTGACGCGATACTCGGTCTCAAAATGCCTTCGCTCCGCGAGCGCACTCTCCATGCGCGCTCGCGCATCGGCACGAAATTCGGGCGCAATCAGCTCAGTAAATAGACGTTGCTCGGAAAGAATGTCGTCAGGTTGCAAACCAAGATTTAGTTTGCATTGCTCGGTGCAGGTGATCAGTCCCGTCCGTGCGTCCAGCTCCCAAGCGCCCACCTTGGCAAACGCGAGCGCAGTGGCGAACTGCTCTTGATGAGCTCGAAGTCGCGCTGCCGTTTCATCTGCAGCGATTTGGCGCAATTGAGCCTCAGAGCGCAAACGGGCTTTCTCGCGTTCCTCGATAGCTTCCCGCTCAACCCGTTCGGTCACGTTGCTCACGCGAAAGGCGAGATAGCCGGACGCGGCATCTCCACCTTCAGGCCCTGACGGAATTCGACTCGCTTTCAGCTTCCAGAAACACCGGCGCGGCTGGCCGTTCTCGAGCGCGGGTAAATCGAAGCGAAAGAATGAGGTAGAACTGGTTTGCCCAATGGTCAGCCCATTGCAAACGCGATGAAACCAGGCTTCGCCGGCGGGATCGGCCGTCAGGGCGCCGAAAAGCGGGAGTTCGAGCACGGTTCGCCCGACCGCGCGTTCCTGTGATTGCTCAAGAAGGGCGCAGTAGGCCTGATTGACGTAGACGGCAGTTCTGTCTGCGTCGAGCACAATGTACGCGTCAGCCAGATACGCAAACAGTGAGCCGGGGTCAACGCGGGTAGCAGCGGAGCGAGTAATTTTTGCTTCCTCGAGCGGGTTTAGGCCATAGGAAAGTCTTGTGACCCATCGCCCTTTACTGATTATCGCATTACGAGCCTATGAATCCAGTGCCGCAACCGTGGGTTATGTTTAGGCGCGCGCGTACGGAATGCTCGTTGCTCATATCGAAGTGCATACCCCCAAAAAACCTCATGATCGCGCTGAACCATCCTGCACGGCTGAGTTGCCTGACGAATCTGCATATCCTGGATACGCCGGTCGACCCTCATTTTGATGCGCTCACCAAACTGACGGCGCATGTTCTGCGCGTGCCTCGCGCTTTCGTGAACTTCGTGGATGGCGCGCGCACCTGGTGCAAATCGGCCTGGGGCGCGGCGCGGGAGATCCGGGCACACGATCAGTCGCTATGCGCCTATGCGCTCGAGAATATGGGGGAGAGCGACGACGTGATCATCCTCGACCCCGCTTCTCAGGAGAGCATTCAGCAGCACCCAGAAGTGACGGGTGAGTCGAAGATTATTTTCTATATGGCTTTTGTGCTGCGCTCACCAGACGGTTTCGTTCTCGGCACCCTTTGCGTAAAAGATATCGTTGCACACAAGCCCGCAGAACACGACATTGCTGCGCTAAGACTTCTAGGCGCACAAGTCACATTGCTGCTCGCCAGCTTGCTCGAAAAGCAGGAAGTCGCTGATAGAGCTCGACGCAATCGAGATCAGTTTTTGGCGATGCTCGCCCACGAGCTTCGAGCACCGATGTCGCCTATCTTGACTGCCGTTCAGATTCTTAACCGCAGCGAAGTGACGACGTCTCAGCGGGAGTGGGCAAAAAAACTGATCGGGCGGCATGTGCGACATATAGGGCAGATCGTTGAGCACTTGCTGTCAACCTCCATGGTGTCGCTCGGTATCATCAAGTTGCATCTTGAACCGGTACGGGTCGTCGATCTTCTTGAGCAAGCCTTCGAGATGACCGATGCATTTGTTGAAGATCGCCATCACAGTCTGACTCGGACGATTGTTGGTGATCCGGTTGTCATGGCGGATCGCGTGCAGTGCCCGCTCATTCTTGTGAATCTCCTGAGCAACGCGGCGAAGTACACACCGCCTCATGGTCAAATTCACGTCTCGGTAGAAGGGGACGGCGAGCGGGTCAGAATCGCCCTGCGAGATAACGGTGTTGGAATCGAGGCGAACGACCTTGAGGAGATTTTTCAGATCTTTGGGCAGACGCATCGCCCACTTGATCGTAGCGCTGGCGGCCTGGGGCTAGGGTTGCCGTTTGCGCGGCGCTTAGCAGAATGGCACGATGGTTCATTGGAGGTCTCGAGCGAGGGGGCGGGCAAAGGCAGTGAATTTGTGCTTTGGCTCAGACAGACTATCGAGACTGAACAACGGGAAGAGGGCCATCAGTTCGTCAGCCTCGAGGGAAAGCTCGACATCGTGGTAATCGATGACAACGTGGACACTGCTGACGCACTCGCCCTTTACTGCCAGATGGCAGGGCACAGCGTGCGCGTTGCATATCGGTCCGAAGACGCGTTGGATCTGGTACGCCAACGTATCCCAGACGTCGTGCTAAGTGATATCGGTCTACCTGAAATTGACGGCTATGCGCTCGTGCGGGCGTTGCGAGCTATTGCGGGGACTGCCAGCATCTTCTCCATCGCCATCACTGGCTATGCAAGCAAGAGCGATAAACAGTTAGCCAATGATGCCGGCTTCGACGACCACTTTTCCAAGCCTGTTGATCTTAAGCGCCTTGACGCACTTCTTCAGGAAATCGTAAGAAAGCATACCTAACTTAAATCTGCGCGCTTTGTGCCAAGCAAGTCAAACTGGTGGATAGTCGGCGGCGTTCGACCGCGCATTACTGATGCGCACGGTGCCTGGCTTTGCCAAGGATCACTTCATGATGCAGCTCATCGCATTTACATCGACGCTCGATTCTCACTCCGCCGCACTCTTCAGAACGTCGAGCGCAGCGTCACATGCTCCGCGCAGTTGCTCGCGCATGAGGTCCTGCACATCGGGCGAACGCGCGACGATTGCGTCGCGAATCTTCTTCGCCATCTCGAACGATGCCCGCATACGGCCGCCACGCGCCATCGCGATACGTCGCAAACGACGCACCGGACCGATCAGGCCGGCGTGATTCGCCTGCAGGGTGCGGTTATCGGCGATCGTCATGACAATCGCGTAATAGCGATCGAGCGCATCGACGTAAGCCGAAGGGTCGTCGGCATCGACGCTCGTTTGCATGGCTGAGATGACATCGTCGAGTTGCGCCGTGCCCAGCGGAGTGATGCGCTCCGATGCGAGCTGTACGGCCAGGCATTCGAGCGCCGCGCGCACCGTATAGATTTCCTCGACGTCACGCACCGTCACGGCACGGACGTATGCGCCGACACGCGGCACGATATTGACCAGCCCCTCGCGTTCGAGTTGCGCGAACGCTTCGCGCATGGGCGTGCGGCTGACATTCAACTGCTTCGCGACCTGAACTTCGGAAAGCCGGCTTCCCGGCGTCAATACGCCTTCGACGATAGCTTCGCGCAATGCCGGAACAACAACGCCTTCGCTCAACGAATCGCCCGACGCTTCCACCGCTCGCAGTCGCGCATGGTAGCGCTCCGCGATGTCCTCCAATGTCGGCGTGCTTTTAGCGGCACGACCAGACCCTTGCTTGCGTGCGGTTTTTGCGGCGGCCATTGACACCTCGATAACTTTGTGAATACCCTGTATACAGATTATACACGAGGAGACGTCATGGACAGAGGTCCGCTTGCGCAACCCGTTCTGATCGACAGATCGGACGGCGTATTGAGTTTTACGCTGAACCGTCCCGAATGCGGCAACGAGATATCTGCCGCCATGTTCGATGCGATGTCCGCCGCGCTGCACGCCGAAGCGCTGGAGCCGACCGCGCGCGTGCTGCACATTCGCGCAACAGGCGACGCGTTCTGCATCGGGCGCGAGCGGGCAGGGACGGACGCGGTCTCGATCCGCAAGGAAGTCGCGCGGCTCATCGAGATGAAGCGGCTCGTGCGCAATACGTCGCTCATCTCGATCGCGCAGGTTCAGGGGGATGCGATGGGTTTTGGTCTGGGACTCGCGATGCTGTGCGACTTTACGCTGGTCGCATCGGACGCGTCGCTTGCGTTTCCGGAGATGCGCAAGGGCTTGCCGCCCGCTGCGATCATGGCTTACGCGGGCGACTACGCGTTGCCCAAAGTGTTGTTTCCGATGGTGCTGTTCGGAGACGCCATCACGCCCGCCGAAGCCTTGCAGGCAGGCCTTATCACACGCATCTGCGAGCGCGACGCGCTGCAAATGCAAGCCGATGCGTTGACGCGGCGCATCCTCGCGCTGGACGAGACCGGTGCGCGCCACTGCAAGGCATTCTTTCAGGCCGCGCAGGAAGGCCGCGTCGAAGACAACTTCCGCGCCGCCACCGACATGCTGACCGTCAGTCCGCTGCGGCTGATGCAAAGCCGCTGAGCTGCAACGACGAGACGACGAGACGACAAGGAGGAGACAACCATGTACGTCAACGCAGGCCCGAGACTGGATCGTTTGCCGATGTCGCCCTTTCACCGCCGCATCATGTGGCTGATCGGCATCGGCATGTTTTTCGATGGCTTCGATATCTATGTCGCATCGACCGTGCTCGGCGCGACGCTGCAATCCGGCTTTTCCACGCTCGCGCAGAACGCGCTGTTCGTGTCGCTGACCTTTCTTGGCATGATGCTCGGCTCGCTCGGCACCGGCTTTCTCGGCGATCGATTCGGGCGGCGCTTCACGTATCAGGCGAATCTCGCGATCTTCGGGCTCGCATCGCTGGGTGCTGCGCTCGCGCCGAACATGAGCGTGCTGATCGCGTGCCGCTTCGTCATGGGACTCGGACTCGGCGCGGAGAACGTCGTTGGTTATTCGACGCTGACCGAGTTCGTGCCGCCGGCGAAGCGCGGCAAGCTGCAAGGACTGATGGCCGTGTTCGTCGTGTCGGGTCTGCCGGTCGCGGGTCTGATCGGCTTGCTGCTGATTCCGTCGCTCGGATGGCGCGCGATGTTCGTCGTCGGCGGCATTGGCGCGCTTGGCGTCTGGTATGCGCGCAAGTCGCTGCCGGAGTCGCCGCGCTGGCTCGAATCGGTCGGACGCCATGACGAAGCCGAAGCGATCATGACGCGCATCGAAGCCGAAGTGACGCAGGCGCAGGGCGGCAAACCCTTGCCGCAAGCGCTTGTCGCGAAACCATCGAATGCGGCGCCGATGTCGTTCGGCTCGCTTTTTACCGGTGCGATGCTGCCGCGCATGATCGTCGGCTGCGTGACGCTGATCGTCATCAATACGCTGCTGTACGGCTTCGTCACATGGCTGCCGACGTTCTTTGTGCATCAGGGCATGAGCATCGCGAAGTCGTTCGGCTTTGCGCTCGTGATGTCGCTTGGCGCGCCCATCGGCAGCGGCATCGGCGCGCTGACGGCGGACGCGTGGGGACGCAAGCCGACCATCATCGGCGCGTCGCTTGCGGCCATCGTCTTCGGGGCGATCTATCCGTTCGTTTCCAGTCCGATGCTGCTGCCTGTCATCGGCCTGTTGCTCACCATTCCGATCTACGTGCTTGTCGCGCTGCTGTTTGCGGTCTATGTGCCGGAACTCTTTCCGACACCCGTGCGGCTGCGCGCCTCGGGCATCTGCAACACGCTGGGACGCGGCGCGACCATCGTTACGCCGTTCATTGTGGTGGCGCTGTTCGCGCAACACGGCATCGTAGGCGTGCTCGCGATGATGATCGGCCTGCTCGCCATTCAGATTGTCGTGGTCGCGTGGCTCGGCGTGGAACCGACCGGCGAACGCCTCGAAGATCTCCAGCCTGAATCGCCTGGATCGCCCGAATCACACGATGCTCGCCACGCGCACGCATCGCCTTCGAAATAACCGTATGCAAGGAAATCGCATGGACACAGTGAATCTCGATCATCTCGACGCGCAGCTTTTTATCGATGGCGAATGGACCGATGCCGAAAGCGGTCGCACGATGGATATCGTCAACCCCGCAACGGGCGGCGTGATCGGCGCGCTGGCTGCCGCGACGGCAGGCGACGTGGATCGCGCGGTGCAGGCGGGGCATCGCGCCTTCGATGCAGGCGCATGGCGCGACATGCCGATTCAGCAGCGCGCACGCATCATGAATCGCTTCGCCGATCTGTTCGAAGCGGACCTCGAACAGTTCTACAAACTAGAGACGCTCAACAACGGCCGGCCGATCTCGGAAACGCGCGCGCAGATTTCGCGTTTGCCGCAGTTTTATCGCTATTTCGCGGCGCTGGCGCTCACGCGACGCAGCGACGTGATTCCGATCGAAGGCCCGTATCTTTGCTACACACAACGCGTGCCGCTCGGCGTCGTCGCGTTGATGACGTCGTTCAACCATCCGCTGATGATTCTGTCGAAGAGTCTCGCGCCCGCGCTCGCGACGGGCAACAGCGTCGTGATCAAGGCATCGGAGCAAACGCCGCTCACCACCGTGCGTCTGGTGCGCCTGCTCGATGAAGCGGGCGTGCCCAAGGGCGTCGTCAATGTCATCAACGGCGAAGGACGCGAAGCGGGCGCGGCGCTGGCAAGCCACCCGCTGATTCGCAAGGTCGTGTTCACGGGCGGCACGGAAGTAGGGCGTTCGATCGGCGAGGCAGCCGCGCGCAATTTCGCGCTGACCACGCTCGAACTCGGCGGCAAAGGCGCGGTCATTCTCTTCGACGACTTCGACATGGAGCGCGCGGTGAATGGCGCGGCCTTCGCGTCGTTTATCGGCGCGGGGCAGACGTGCGTGTGCGGTGCGCGGATCCTGGTACAGAAGTCGATGTACGCCGAGTTCCTCGAACGCTTCCGCGCGAAGGCGTCGCGTATTCGAGTCGGCGATCCGACTGATGCGAAGACCCAGCTCGGTCCGGTGATTTCGGACCGCTCGCGCCAACGCATTCTCGCGATGCTGGACCGCGCGAAGCAGTCGGGCGCAAAGCTTCTGACCGGAGGCGGCGTTCCGCAAGACCTGAAAAAGGGCTTTTTCATCGAGCCGACCGTGATGTACGACGTGCCGCCGGAATCGGAGATCGGACAGGAAGAAGTGTTTGGACCGGTCACCGTCGTGATGCCGTTCGACGATGAACCCGATGCGCTTCGTATCGCCAACGCGACGCAGTTTGGCCTCGCGGCATCGGTGTGGACGCAGGATGTGGCGCGGGCGCACCGCGTGGCATCGAAGCTGGAGTTCGGCATGGTGTGGGTGAATGACCATCACCGGCTTGATCCTGCGTCGCCCTGGGGCGGGTTTAAGAATAGCGGCATAGGGCGCGAGACGGGCATCGAATCCTTCGATCAGTTCAGCGAACCGCGCGCCGTCACCGTGAACACGAGCGGCAAGACAGTGGACTGGTACGCAGACGATGGCGAGTTGAAGCGTTTGAACTGATTGCCGAAATGCGAATAGGGCGCGGGATTGACGATTAAAATCGCTCGGACGTATTGCGTGGATATGCGCCGGTAACACACGGCGCACCACGCAGCTTCGGCTGATGGCCATTCCTGGGGAGCGAGGATGCACGCCTTGAGTAGCGTGGACGGGGCAGCCAAACGCTAAGAATAGCCGACTTACGCGACGGGCTATAGCTTCGGTAAATCGGTCGGATCGACCTGCGTTCCCGGCACGCCCTGTGTTCGCGCACTCGCGGCCAGCTCGCGCCGCATCGCTTCGCGGTTCTCCGGCGAAGGCCGCGCGTGCCGACGGTTGTCCAGCGCCGGAATCACATAGCCGTTCACCATCTGCCGGAACTGCTGAAGGTTCTTCGCATCGCGCAGTCCCCCATCGATAGACATCACGCTCGTCATCACGATCACCGTTTTGCGCTCGGGCAGCACAGTGATGAATTGCCCCTTGAAGCCCATTGCATCGAATTCGGTTTCGTTCGGGACGACGTTGTTGATCCACCAGTAGTAACCGAAGTAGGGCGCGGCGCTCGGCGTCGTCATGTGCGCAATCCATTGCGAGGGCACCACTTGGCGGCCTTGCCAGCGGCCATGATCGAGCACGAGCATGCCGATCTTCGCCATATCGACGGCGCGCAGCCTCAAGCCCCATCCGGCCGATACCAGTCCCGTGCGGTCCGCGCGTTCCCACATTGCGTGCCTCATGCCAAGCGGGCCGAACAGCTTCGCCTGTGCATAGCGCTCGACCGGTTCGCGTGCGGCCGCGCTAAGCGCGGCGGCGGCGAGGATCGGGTTGATATCGGTGTATTCGAACTGCGTGCCCGGCGCAGCCTTTGGGCTGGTCTCGGCCGCAAGCCTCAGCCGGTCGGGCGCGGTGTAGTAAATCGGATCGTCCTTCGGCTTGAAGTCGTAGTGCAAACCGCTCGACATCGACAACACATGCTTGAGTTCGACGCCGTGCTTGTCCGCGAAATCGGCCTGCAGGTCGGGACGCCACGCGGCGAGTCTGGTCGCGACCGAATCGTCGAGACCAAGCTTGTTCTCGCCGATCATGATGCCCGCCACGAGCGATGTCACCGACTTGGTGACCGAATACAGCTCGTAGTTCGAATCGCGCGACGCACCTGCGCCATAGCGCTCGAAAATCAGCTTGCCGTCTTTCACGACCAGCAGGCTGTAGACATCGAGCTTCTGCTCGCGGATCCATTGCGAGAGCCGCACGAGCTCGCGCGAGTCGACACCTACGTCCTCAGGCGATGCCTGCGCGAGCCCCGCCTCGTGCAACGGCTGAGCCGCGTGCACCGCGCCGCTCAGCAATGCGGGTGCAATGCAGCGAAACCAGGTCGCAGCCTTCATGCTCAAGTCTCCGGTTTATCGTTGAAGGCAGCGGCGGTGCCCGGCACGCCTTGCGTCCTGTTGCTGCGTTCGAGTTCTTCTTTCAACGCTTCGGTCTTCTCGGCGCTGGCGACGGGCGGTGTCGCGGGCGTCAGCGCAGGCAGGATGAAATCGTTCACCATACGGCGATACGCGTTGAGATAGGACGCATCGCGCAAGCCGCCTTCGGTGGGCAAGAGGCTCGTCATCACGACGACCGCATGCTGTTTCGGCAGCACGGTGATGAATTGCCCCTTGAAGCCCATTGCGCCGAACTCGGGCTGCCCCTTGTCGACGATATGCTGAATCCAGCAGTAATAGCCGTAGTCGGCAGCCGTCGCGGAGGGCGTGGTCATCTGTCTGATCCATGCTTGCGGCACAACCTGCTTGCCGTCGAAGCGGCCGCCGTCGAGCATCAGCATGCCGATCTTCGCCATGTCGATGGCGCGCAGCCGCAAGCCCCAGCCGCCCGCCACCGCGCCGGTCTGATCGACACCCGTCCAGCGGTAATGCGACATGCCGAGCGGCCCGAAGAGCTTCTCTTCGGCGAAACGATCTTCACGCCGATGCGCGGCTACGCTTACCGCCGTACCGGCCAGCACGGGATTGACATCGATGTAGTCGAAGTCCGTGCCGGGCGCTTTCGCGGCGCGCGCCGTGACCGCGACACGCAAGCGATCCGGCGCGCCGTAGTAGAGCGGGTCCGTGCCTTCGCGCGTCTGATAGCTGAGTCCGCTCGACATCGACATCAGATGCCGCAACTCGATGTTTTGCTTGTCGGCGAGTTGCGGTGCGAGATCGGGCCGAGCCTTCGCGATAAGCGGCGCGACCTTAGTGGAAGGATTGAGCTTGCCTTGTCCTTCGAGCACGCCGACCAGGAGCGACGTAATGGTCTTCGTGACCGAATAGAGTTCGTAATTGTTGTCGCGCGTGAGGCCGTCGCCGTAGCGCTCGAACACGATCTTGCCGTCCTTCACGACGACGAGACTGCGCACGTCCATCTTGTCGTGGCGAATCCATTCGGACATGCGCACGAGCGGCGCTGAATCGACACCGAGCGATTCGGGCACGACTGTCGGCATGTCCTTTCCCGCCGCGTGCGCGGTGATGCAGATCATCGCCGCCGAAAGCGGCATCATGCGCAATTTCATCGCAGGCTCCTTCTGGTCAGTCGAGATCGGGGCGGCCGGCGGGAAGGAAGCGCCCGCGGCCTGCGTGGATGTCGAGCAGCGTGCCGTCCTCCACCAGCAGTCCGCCGCGCGAGAACACATGGCGCGGCCAGCCGCTTACTTCGATGCCTTCATACGGCGTGTAATCGACCGCGTGATGCAGCGCTGCATTCGCGATCGTCACACGCTTCTCCGGGTCCCACACGGCAATGTCGGCGTCCGCGCCGACCGCGATCGTGCCTTTGCGCGGATACAGCCCGTAGAGTTTCGCGGGCCGCAGCGAGGTGAGTTCGACGAATTGATGCAGCGAAATGCGTCCTTCTTTCACGCCCCTGAACAGCAGCGGCAACCGCGTTTCCAGACCCGGAATGCCGTTCGGAATGTGATCGAACGAGACTTCCTTGCCGCCGGGCTTCTTGCCTTGCGGATCGTCGTAGGAGAAGGGCGCATGGTCGGATGAAACCAGCGAGAACACGCCTTGCCGTAGCGCCTTCCATACCGCGGTCTGATTCGCGGGATCGCGCGGCGGCGGGCTACATACGCACTTCGCGCCTTCGTACTCGCCGTGGCCCAGATCGTCGGCGGTGAGATACATGTATTGCGGGCAAGTCTCTGCATGGATCGGCAGACCGCGCGACTGTCCCCAGCGAATCTGTTCGATGGCGTCCGCGCCCGACACATGCACGATGAGAATCGGCACATCGACCAGTTCCGCAAAGGCAATCGCGCGATGCGTGGCTTCCCGTTCGACCACGGCGGGCCGCGCCAGCGCGTGCGCGTGCGGTGCATGCAGTCCGCGCCCGAGCAGCCGTTCGGTCAGCCAGCCGATGCAGTCCGAATTTTCCGCGTGGATCATCACCAGCGCGCCGTGTTCGCGCGCAACCGAGAGTACGTCGAGCATCTCGCGGTCGTTGAGTTTCATATCGTCGTAAGTCATGTAGACCTTGAACGACGTGTAGCCGTTTTGAATCAGACGCGGCAGTTCTTCCGCGAGCACATGCGGCGTGGGATCGGCGACGATCAGATGGAAACCGTAGTCGATCAGTGCACGTCCTTCCGCGCGCCGATGGTAGTCGTCCACCGCCGCCTGCAGCGATTGCCCCTTCGCCTGCGCGGCGAACGGAATCACCGTGGTCGTGCCGCCGCACAGCGCCGAGCGCGTGCCGGTGAAGAAGTCGTCGGCCATGCGCAAGCCGTCGGGCATCGGCTGATCGAGATGGCAATGTCCGTCGACACCGCCGGGCATCACCAGCATGCCGCTCGCGTCGAGTTCGCGCGGCGCGGGCGGCAGGCCCTGGCCGAGCATCGCGATACGGCCGTCGCGAATGCCGATGTCGCTCGTAAAGCGGTCCGACGCGGTGACCACGTCGGCATGACGGATCACGAAATCCAGATCGTTTGGCATGGCCTCGTCCTTATCCTCTTCCTCAGATTACTTCGGTGAACAGACGGCCCCAGTGCTTCACGCGGCGTGTGTCATAGTCGGCCAGTTGCAGCGATTTCCATACGACGGTGCTGATGGTGTCGTAGATCGGAATGCCGGTTTCCTCTTCGAGTGCGGGCACCAGATGCGCCGCATTCAGATTGGTGCAGAAGATGGAGATGGCGCGCGGCTTGTCTTTGGCGACTTCGCGCACCATGCGGCGGATTTCATCGGCTTCGACTTCAGAGAACGCGAAATTCACCTTCAGATTCAGATGCCGTTCGGCGATGCAATGCAGCCCTTCGCTACGATAGTTCGCGATGATCTTCTCCTGTACATCATCCAGATACGGCGTGACGAGACCGAACTCGCGCGCTTCGGTCTTGTGGAGGATCTCGTTGAGCGCCAGCACGGAAGTCGTCGCTGGAATGCCCGTCGCCTCCGTAATGCGGCGGCACAAACGCTCGTCGGCTTCGAAGCCGAGCCAGCCTGAAGACGTGCCGTTCCACGCGATCACATCGACTTTGGCATCCGCGAGCAACTCGGCGGCTTGCAGGATCTTGGTGTCGTCGAACTGGCCGAGTGCCCGGTCGGAGAGCGAGATTTCCGTCACCGGGAAACGCGCGAAATGCGCGGAAACGTCGGGCAGGTCGGCGACCATCGCGCTCGTCAGCGGTTCGAGCGAAGTATTTGACGAGGGCGTAAGCATGCCTAACAAAGTGCGTTTTTTCATCATGTGTCTCTTATGTTGATTGAGCGAAGCGTTGCTGCATGAATCGGTGGTTCGATCCCTCAGACGGGGATCTTCTTTTCATAGTCGATGAGGCTCGAACACAGCAGCAGACCGACGCCGGCCGCCGCGAAGAACATCAGCGCGAGAAAGTAGGAGTGCGTGAACTGCACGACCGCGCCGACAATGATCGGCACCGCAATGCCGCCGATATTGCCGCCGAGATTCATGAAGCCGCCGAGAAAGCCGATCTTGTTGCGCGTGCCGATGGACGACGGGATGCACCAGTAAAGGCCGCACCAGCGCAGGAAGAACAGCGTCGAGGAGAGCAGGGCAACGACCGCGACCGCATCGGTCACGTAGGCCACGGAAAAGATCGATACGGTAGCGATCACCGCCGCGATACCGAATAGCGTGCGCATCACGACATTCGGACGCCCGCCTGCGGCCTTCCACTTGTCTGCAATCCACCCGCCGATCAGCTCGCCGACAAAGCCGCTGAAGAAAATGATGAAGCTGGAACCGCCCATCTGCTTGATATCGAAGCCGTGGACCATGTGCAGATAATTAGGCATCCATGTCAGCAGGCCGTAGAACACGCTGTTGAAGCACATCCAGCCGAAGAACATGCCCCACACCGAGCGGTATTTGAAGAAGTCGCTCGAACGGCCAGAGAGCGAGGCGGGTTCCGCTGCGGCATCGCGTGCATGGGATTCCTCGATATACGCGGCTTCGAGTTCGTTCACGCCGGGGTGTTCGCGCGGCGTATTGCGAACGTAGTACCACGCGAGAATGCCCGCCAGCACCGTGCCGATGCCCGCGACGGCAAACGCCAGCCGCCACGAGCCGAGCATGGCGATCAGTCCGGTGATGAGGATCGCGCCCAGCGCAGCGCCCAGCGGTGCGCCGCCGTCGAGCAAGGTGGCGCCACGGCCGCGCTCGGTCTGCGTCATCCAGATCGCGTTGAGTTTGCCGCCCGCGGGGTAGATCGGTGCTTCGGATGCACCCAGTCCGAGGCGCGTGAGCAGCAGGCCCGGCGCGTTGGTGCAGACGGCGGCGATGGCCTGGAAGAAGCCCCAGAACACCGTCGCCGTGGCAATCACGATGCGCGGCTTGAAGCGGTCCGCGAGCATGCCGCCGGGAATCTGCATGACAGCATAGGTCCAGAAGAACGAGCTGAGGATCAGCCCTTCCATGGCCGGCCCGATCTCGAATTCCTTCGAGATCAGCGGCATGGCCACCGACAGCGACGCGCGATCGATGTAGTTGATCGCGATAAGACTCAGCATGACGACGAATATCTTCCAGCGGACGGCGGACTTGCCCACCGTCATTGCGGCAACACCGGATGTTGAAGACATGAACGGCTCCTGATAGGCGGATGTTTTCGTGACGTCGCGCAACGTTGAACAGAGTATAGGATTAGAAATTTATAATTACAAACAGTGTAAACGCTTGGTTTTAAACAAAAATAGCTCGCACGTTCGTGGTGCAGGGTTTTCACCAAGATCGTGATAAGCTTGCACTGCCATGAACCAGCCCACCAAAAATCCCCTTCTTTTGCGCACCCGAGGCATGGCGGCGGAGATCGCCGCGCGCCTGCGCGTGATGATCGACGAGGGCGAGCTGGCGCCCGGCGCGCGTATCGACGAAAAGGAATTGAGCATTGCGTTCGACGTGTCCAAGACACCGTTGCGCGAAGCCTTGAAGGTGCTGACCTCCGAGGGGCGGCTGACGCATCGGCAGTACATCGGCTATCGGGTGGCCGAGATCGATCTCGACGATCTCGCCGCGACCTTCGAACTGCTGCATGGGCTCGAAGCGATGGCGGGCGACATGGTGAGCCGGCGTATTTCGGAGGCGGAAGTGGCGGCGATCGCGGCGAAGCATTGCCGCATGGTCGAGTATCACGAAGCCGGCAAGCGGCTCGAATACTTCAAGCTCAATCAGCAGATCCACCAGATGATCGTCGATGCCGCGGCCAATCCGGTGCTCGCGAATGTGTATTCGACGCTGATGGCGAAGGTGCATCGCGCCCGCGGCGCGGCCAACGCCGATAGCTTGCGCTGGGCGGAGTCAGCCAACGAACACGAGGCGATTATCGCGGCGCTGCAGGACAAGGCACATGCCGATCTCGCGCGCATCCTGCGCGAGCATTCCGAGAACACGGCGCGCGAGGTGCTGGACGTGCTGATGCGTTCGCAGGACGATCCAATGTCGGGTAGGACGGCTTAGTTTGCGATTGGCGTGCGGCCGTTGATTCGCAGCACCCGCGCTTAGCATGACCATGGCCGGTGCACGTCATTGCAAGCGTGACGCGATACTCCTCGCGATCTCACGAAGCTCAAAGAGACTATTACTCGAAGCCAGTTAGCGCCGGCCGGACTGCTCCGTGTCTACGCGTCATATGGTTCGGGACGACGTTCGTCGCCCGCCATTTCGACCTTTCTTTCCGGACTGGCTCGAATGGAGAAGACTAGGGTTTATACCTTGGAAGCTTGGCTTGAAAATGGCATTTTACTATGGCATAGTGCCATTCATTCAAGGCCAGCTTTTTCCCCAGGAGTGACTCATGTCCGTTAAGAAAACCACGAAGTTGCGTGCTCTGCTGAAGTCGAAAACGTTCCTGCACATGCCCGGTGTCTACGATGCGCTCGCCGCGAAGTTCACCGAGCACGCGGGTTTCGAAGCGCTCTATTGCGGCGGCTATGTGACCGGCGGCGCGCGCGCCGTCACCGAACCGTTGTTGACCATGACCGAGCAAATCAAGCTGGCGTCCGACGCCGCCGCGGCAGTCGACATCCCGATGATCGTGGACGCCGGCGCCGGCTTCGGCGAGCCGTTGCACACCATGCGCACGGTCCGCGAATTCATCCGCGCCGGCATTGCAGGCGTTCATATCGAAGATCAGATTTACCCGAAGCGCGCGCATTACCACACCTATCAGGTTCACGAGACGACTCCGGAAGAGTTCGCGACGAAGATTCGCTATGCGTGCAAGGAGCGCGACGAGCAGGACCCGGATTTCGTGATCATTGCGCGCTCCGATTCGTGCCGGGAGTTCGGCCTTGATGTGGCAGCCGACCGGGTCAATCGCGGTGCGGACGAAGGCGCGGATCTTGGCCTGCTGTTCCCGCGCACGCCTGAGGAAACAGAGCGCGCGCCGAAGGTGTGCAAGGTGCCGCTTCTGTATGTGATGAGCCGGGGCAATCGCGACGGCCGGCCGATCTTCACGCGTAACGAACTCAGGGAAATGGGCTATGCAGGCATCATTGAATCGCAGTTGATGATGCTGGTTTCCGTGGATGCGCAACAACGCGCGCTGAAAGAATTGCGCGAAACCGGCCATCACACGCTGTTGACGCACGAGCAGGAGGTCCGCATTCGCAAGGACATCGAAGACCGCATCGATCTCGAAGAGTATTACGAGATCGAACGTCAGACCGTCGAAGGCCAGTAACCGGGAGCCCCTGATGTCCGTGAATCTGCAGCGTGAAGACGTGTCGACGGTGGAAGCCGTGATTGGTACGGTCCTGTCCCGCGCGTCAGCGCTGGAACTGTCGGGCCCGGAGCCGGGCGACGATGTGATCCGGCAACTGATTGCGGCAGCCGACAGAGCGCCTGACCACGGTAGCCTTCGTCCGTGGCGGATCACGGTTGTCAGGGGCGAAGCGCGGCAAGCGTTTGGAAAAAGGCTGGCCGAGAGCGCGCGGCGACGAACGCCGGAATTTTCGCAGGACGCGTTCGAGCGCGAGTGTCGAAAGGCAATGCGCGCACCGCTGGTGTTGATTGTTGCCGCAAAGATTACGGCCGGCATCAAGGTTCCCGAGACCGAGCAGTTGATGGCCGTGGCAGCAGCAGTACAGAACATGTGGATCGTTGCGCACGCAATGGGGCTTGGCGCGATGTGGAAGACGGGACACGTTGCACGCGATCCGCTGTTCAAACGGGAAATGGGCCTGACACCGGACGATCACATCGTTGCATTCCTGTATGTCGGGTATCCCGTCAGAACACGGGCAGTGTCGTTGCGCGACACCGAGCCGCTGGTCACGACCTTTGCCGACGCGATTCGGCAGGGCACCTGCGAAACGTTTGACGACGCGAACTGACCGACGGCAGCGCCATGCACAACGACGATCCATCCGTTCGCGACAGCTACAGCTACAGCGTGCCACGCGGTTCGTGCGATACCCACATGCACGTATTCGGCCCACTGGCTCGGTTTCCGGGACTCGCAGGACATAGCTACGCGCCGCGTCCCGCCACGTTGGACGACTGGCGGCGAAGTTTCGGTGCGTTAGGCATAGACCGTGTGGTGGTCGTGCAGCCAAGCTGTTATGGCACCGACAACACGTGCACGCTTGAGGCGGTCTCCGCCATGGGTGCGAACGCACGCGCCATAGTGAGCACCGACACCGACATTGCGGACGCAGCGCTTCGGGACCTTCATCGCGCCGGCGCTCGCGGCGTGCGTCTGAACGCAAAGAGCGTTGGCTCGCGTGACCCTGTTGCGATCGCCCGGCAGGTGAAGAACGTAGCGGAGCGCATCGCGGCACTAGGCTGGCATGTTCAGCTTCACGCTGAAGCAGCCGTGGTCACCCGATTGCGCGACACGCTGCATGCGTTGGCATGTCCGGTTGTAATTGATCACATGGGCGGGGTGCGCGTTCCGGTGGACGAACAGGATCTACTTGCGCTACAGGATCTGCTGCGCGGCGGGAACTGCTGGGTCAAGCTATCCGCACCGTATCGAATCGTTGAGAATGGAACGCCATTCGAAGCAACGCAGGCTCTTGCCGTCGCACTGATCGACGCAAATCCCGCACGGATAGTATGGGGTTCCGATTGGCCTCATACAAGCGAACATGCCGGGCGTCCTCAGGCTGATCCGCAACCGGTCGCGTTCCGGCAAATTCAACCGATGTCGCTTCTCCGGCTTCTGATGGCGCAATGCCACGACGAAAAGATGCTTGCCCGAATTTTGGTGGACAACCCCGCAGCGCTTTATGGATTCGGAGGGTAGCCAAGCGAGTTGAACGGGCTGACGCATAGCCAGGTTTCAGAGATCCAACACATACCAATCACATTGGCGATGCGGCCTCCTTGCGCATGCCGCCAGGGAGACGACACGCATCATGAATTCGACGGGCACTCGCATCTCAGACTCGACGACGGAACCATCAGAAGTTGGTCGCCATGAGCTTCTTTTGCAATC
>NZ_JAQFVG010000156.1:27430-63392 GCF_029439455.1 Caballeronia sp. BR00000012568055
CAGTGCGAAAGAATTTTTGGCGATTCGTTCCGTTGCTGACCTTGGCATTCGTGGTCAATTACCTCGACCGTATTTGTATCGGATTTGCGGCGCTGAGCATGAACCGGGATCTGAACATCACCCCGATTCAGTTCGGCCTGGCCTCAGGCATTCTTTTCCTTGGCTATTGCATGTTCGAAGTGCCGAGCAATCTGGCGCTTTATAAGTTCGGCGCGCGCCGCTGGCTTGCCCGCATCATGATTACCTGGGGCATTGTCGCGGCAGCCAACGCGTTCGTGACCGGGCCCACCTCGCTCTATATTTCGCGGTTTGCGCTTGGCGCGGCGGAGGCCGGCTTCTTTCCAGGCGCGGCATTTCTGTTATCGGTATGGTTTCCTGCGCAATATCGGGCCCGCGCACTCGCGTGGCTATCTGCGGCGGTGCCCATCTCGTCGGTGATCGGCGGACCGATCTCTGCGCTGCTGATGCAATCGACACATGGGGCGTTCGGCCTTGTCGGCTGGCAATGGATGTTCATCATCGAAGGGCTGCCGGCATGTGTGTTGGGCATCGTGATTTTTTTCCTGATTACCGACGCGCCGCGTGACGCACGATGGCTGACTCAGGAAGAACATACCGCGTTGCTCACAGCGCTCGAGGGCGAAAAGAAGCGTGAAGTGCGCACAAGCTTCAAAGAGGCGGTGCTCGACCGCAGAGTGATCATTCTCACGGGCGTGCAGTTTGGCTTCGTACTGGGCGCGTATGGCGTAGGGCTATGGCTTCCGCAAATCCTGCGGCAATTCACGCTGTCGATCATGACGATCGGGTTGCTTTCTACCGTGCCATACGTGTTCGCGACGGTCGGCATGCTGCTGTGGGCTCGTCACGCGGATCAAAGCGGACGGTTGCTGGGAAATCTGACCGCTTCGTGTGTGGTTGCCGTGGCAGGGCTTCTGGTGTCCGTGATCGGTCAGTCGCTGTTGCCAGCGCTTATCGGCCTCACGATTGCAATGGTTGGCGTCACTTCGGCGCGCGGAATGTTCTGGGCGATTCCGGCAACGTTCCTGAGCGGCGCAGGGGCGGCCGGCGGGCTCGCGTTCATCAATTCCGTAGGCGCGTTAGGCGGATTTGTTGGTCCATCAATCATGGGCTGGCTGCGCGAAGAAACCGGCTCGTTCAAGACCGGCATTCTGGTGATGGGTGGGATCTTGCTCGTGTCAGGCTTGCTATCTCTGACGCTGTCGCGGCGAAGAAAAAGCAGCTGAACTTCAGGCAATCCGATTTCAAGCCATTTCTGCTTTACTCCTGCAATCTCTCTCGCAATTGCTTCAGTTCAAATCTGTTGAATAACATTCCAAAAAATAAGTAATCCTACGAAACTGGTAAGGAGGAGACATGTTGCGTCATCGTTTCTGGCTATCTTGTGCAGCGCTCGGCGTGTGGGGTTGTGCGGGCAGCGCTAACGCGCAATCCTCGATTACGCTTTATGGCGTAGTGGATGTTGACGTTGATATTTCGAACCAGGGACACGGCACACTCGTTGCGATGCAAGGCGGCGGCCTGAACAGTTCGGAGTTCGGTTTCAAAGGCGTCGAAGATTTGGGCGCCGGTATGAAGGCAGTATTCGACGTCGAAAACGGTTTCAGCGCGACAACGGGTGCAGCGCTTCAGAACGGGCTGCTGTTTGGGCGGCAGGCATGGGTTGGCTTGTCTACCGAATGGGGCACGCTGACATTCGGCAGACAGTACTCACCGGAATACCTGGCGAACACAGCCAACGATGCATTCGTTCATGGGCTCGCGGGCGGGCTCAGCAACATCGGCAACACGGTGAACGGCAAGACCGCCGGCTTGCTGACCGTCTATTCGGCAACCGGTCGGACCGACAACTCGATCAACTACGTGTCCCCGACGATACAGGGTGTAACGTTGCGCGCCATGTATGGCGTCGGCGGCGTAGCGGGTTCAATTTCGAGCGCCTCGACAGTGGGCATTGGCGGAAGCGCCAATTGGGGACCAGTAGGGCTAAGTGCCGGTTACACAAGGAATCGCCCGGTTGGAACCATGGGCGTGCTTCAGGCCTACTCAGCCGGCGGCAGCGTCAAGTTTGGACAGGCCCGAATCATTGCTGCGATCACTAAAGATATCAATTCCGCAACGCCCGGCAAGACAACTCGTTTCGCTCTCGAAAATCTTGGCTTGCAGTATCAGTTCACCGTTACTGACAGACTGCTGGCTCAGGGTATCCGGCTTGTTGATACGTCCGACGGACTACCGACGTCGCGCGTCGGCTATATCGCTGCGATCGGTCTGGTTCATTCGCTGTCGAAAACAACGTCCATCTATTGCGACTACGCGCAGGTCTGGAACAGAAAAGGGTCCGCATATTCGCTTGGCGGAGCGATCTATACGGGCGCCCCCGCGGTGCCCAACGCTACCGCTCGCAGCTTGCAGGTGGGCGTCCAGACGTTATTTTGAACAAAGCCTGCGATCTCAGGCAGCGAGAATGGAAGCTCGCGGCGGAAAGGGACATTCGGACTGATCAATCTTGATGTGTTTTTGCGCGCGAACCTTCGGTCAGATGCCGTTTGAGGAGTTCGGAAGCGCCTTTTTGATCACCGTCGAGCAACATATCGGCGATGCGCACGTGCTCCATGCAGCGTTCGCGCCAGTTCGCGCTGGCGAGCGTGCGCCCGTATTCCGCAAGACGGCGCAGGCGGTTCACGTGGGCGAGGCCGTTAATCAGAAACTGGTTGCGCGAGCAACGTAGTACGGCCTCGTGAAAACGGCTGCCAATCTCAAATACTTCGACCGGCGAAAGCGACGACGCGCCTTTGTCGAACATGGCAATTTGCTGCGCGCGGCATGCTTCAATACCCGGTCTATCGAGTTTGAACGTCGGCTCCAAAATCGCAGCAGGCTCGATGATGATGCGATAGCGCGCGCTTTGCTCGTAGGTGAGGTCAGTGGTGAGCAATGGAATGAAACTCCAGCCATGCCCTGGAAGCCGCTGCGCCCACCCTTCATCGGCCGCGCGGCGTAGCACGCGAGTCAGGATGCCGCGGCCAACGTCGAACCGGCGCATCAACTCGTTCTCGCTTTGTTTGCCGCTCAGGGCGTTCGATGAATGCTCTTGCGCCAGTTTCAAGTACAGGCTTTCTTCATCGCTCACCTCCAGTTTTTCGGTTGTCTGGATGGGAACGGTTGCCGCCTCGTCCCCGACCACATAGCCTCCGGTCGCCGATGGGACGACGATATTCCAGTCTGCCAGGAGCTTCAACGCACGCGAAACAGGTGTGCGGCTCACGCGGAACTGTTCGGCGAGTTTGCGCTCTGGCAAACGCGTGCCGGGCGCCAGCGCCGCTGCGCGGATATGAAGCGAGATCTCGCGTGCCAGTTGAGGAATGTGTAGCTGTTCCATATCGGGAGGACGCAGATTGCAATTCAAATATTGTAGTGTGAGCCGAACGCGCTTGTGCGATGTCCGGAGGGTTGCAGCGAATCGCCAGTGTTGCCAACCACAGATTGGGTCAAAAAGCAGGCCGACTCTATGGATGAGCATGACAGACGCTAATCGGCGACGCTGCAATCTTCGCGGCTCAATCCCAAATATTTTCATGTATTAACGCGTTGCCGGGTGCGGCATTACCCGGATGCTTCGGCCGATGCGTGAACCATTCGACGAGAAAGTCTACGAATGCACCGACCTTGGCCGATGAGTGGTGCCGGTCGCCGCCGACGACCGCATAGATATCTGCGCTTGGCAGCGACCATTCCGGCAGCACCACGCGCAGCGCGCCGGATCGCAGATGCGGCTGCACGTCCCATTCCGAGCGCATCAGCACGCCGTGGCCATCAAGCGCCCAGCCGAGCGCGGTTTCGCCATCGTTGCTGCTCAGTGCGCCACGCACCTTGACCGTCTCCTGCTTGCGGCCGCGAATGAGATGCCATGTGCCGTAGGCTGAATCGCTTTCGCGCAGCACGATGCACTTGTGGTTCTGCAAGTCGTGCGGCGTGGTGGGTGCGCCCGCTTCGTCGAGATAAGCCGGCGAAGCGCACAGATAGCGCCGGTTCGAAGCAATCTTGCGCGCCACAAGCCGCGAATCCGGCACTTGCCCGAACCAGATGCCGACGTCGTAGGCTTCGTCCGCGAGATTCACGGTACGGTCGGTGAGCGTGAGTTGCACATCGACTTCCGGAAAACGCCGGGCGAATACCGATACCGCCGGCGCGATGTGCCGCCGCCCGAAGCCGAACGTCGCATTGGCGCGCAGCAGGCCTTTCGGCACCGCGCGGCTGCTCGACACCATGCGCTCCAGTTCGTCCAGTTCGACCAAAAGGCGTTCGCCCTTCGCCAGATACAGGTCGCCTTCCTGCGTGACGCTCAGACGCCGCGTCGTGCGGTTCAGCAGGCGCACCCCGAGGCGCTCCTCGATTCGAGCAAGCCGTGTGGTGATGGCGGGCGGCGTGACGCCCAGTTCCCGCGCCAGCGCCGTCAGGCTTCCCTGACGCACCAGACGGACGAAAAAATCAAGATCGGAGACCGGATCCATTCTTAATTTAAATCTAATAATAGAATAAACCAGATTGTATTATGCGGTTCCGTCGAATGGATACACTGTTTTCAGTGGACGCTGCGCCTGACTGCATGAGGCGAGCGCGACAAAAACAGTCGATCCGGAGGAGACGTGGGACACACGCTGTACCAGAAGCTTGTTGATGCGCACACAGTGGCGCGGCTCGACGCCCAGCATGTCCTGCTGTACGTGGACCTGCACATCATGAACGAGTACACCAGTCCGCAGGCGTTCAATGGACTAGTCGAACGCGGCGTGCCCGTGTTGCGGCCCGCGCAGCAAATGAGCGTCGTCGATCACGTGATCCCGACGCATCCCGATCCCGTCGGCAAGCGCGCGATCCTCGTCGATGCCGCCGCCGCACAGGCCGCCAATTTCACGCGCAACTGCGTGCGCTACGGCATTCAGCTTTTCGATGTCAACGATCCGATGCAGGGCATCGAGCATGTGGTCGCGCCCGAGACGGGCCTGATCCGCCCCGGCATGTCCGTGCTATGCGGCGATAGCCATACGACGACCTACGGCGCGTTCGGCGCGCTGGGCTTCGGCATCGGGACGTCGGAGATCGAGCATGTGCTGGCCACGCAGACGCTCTGCTATCGCGTCGCGAAGACGATGCGAATCCGCATCGACGGAACACTGCAGCCTGGCGCGACCGCGAAGGATCTCGTGCTTCAGTTGATCGCGCAAATCAGCGCGCAGGGCGCACGCGGTTATGCCGTCGAATACACGGGCGATGCGCTGCGCGAACTCAGCATGGAAGCGCGCATGACCGTCTGCAACATGACAGTGGAAGCGGGTGCGCGGGCGGCGATCATCGCACCGGACGAGACGACTTACGCCTATTTGCGCGCGCATCCGGGCAATCTCGACGCCTACGGCATGGAATTGGCGATCGTCGCGTGGCGCGACACACTGTACGCCGACGCCGATGCGGTCTACGACGCCGACTTGCGCATCGATGCCTCGACCGTCGCGCCTTTCGTCACCTGGGGCACAAGTCCCGATCAGGCGATTCCCGTCGATGCCCGCATTCCCGCGCCCGCCGACAGCGCCGACGCCGTCACTCAGGCCGCCGCCGCACGCGCGCTGGACTACATCGGTCTGGCGGCCGGCGCGCGCATCGAGGACACGCCGATCGATCGCGTGTTCATCGGCTCGTGCACGAACGGGCGCATCGAGGATCTGCGTGCGGCGGCTGCTGTCGTGCGCAACGGCATGAAGGTGTCGCCGGGCGTGCGCGCGATGATCGTGCCCGGCTCGGGCGCGGTGCGTCAGCAGGCGGAGCGCGAAGGCCTTGCGGAGATTTTCGTGAAGGCGGGCTTCGAATGGCGCCAGCCCGGCTGCTCGATGTGCCTCGCCATGAACGATGATGTATTGCGTCCCGGGGAGCGCTGCGCCTCCACGACCAATCGAAATTTCGAAGGCCGTCAGGGTCGCGACAGCCGCACGCATCTGATGAGTCCGGCGATGGCCGCAGCGGCGGCGATCGCAGGCCGCATTGTCGATATCCGTACCTGGAACCACGCTGGCACGGAGTCTGGCCAGCACGACGGAGCATCCGCCCATGTCTGATTTTTCCCGCGTCGAAGGCGTGGCCGCCACGCTGCCCATCGCCAATCTCGACACCGACCAGATCATGCCGAAGCAATTCCTGCTCGGCACGGACAAGTCGGGGCTCGCTCGCGGCGTGCTGTTCGACCTGCGCGTCGCGCCGGACGGCCACGTCCGCGAGACGTTCGTGCTCAACCGACCGGAGTGGCGTAACACGAAAGTGATCGTCGGCGGCGCGAACTTTGGCTGCGGATCGAGCCGCGAGCATGCCGTCTGGGGCTTGCAGCAGTTCGGCATCGAAGCCGTGATTGCGCCCAGTTACGGCGAAATCTTCTACTACAACGCCGCGAACAATCGCCTGCTTACGGTGATGCTGACCGCCGACGAAGTCGCTGCGATTTCGGCGGAAGTGGAGCACGCGGCGACGAGCCGCATTTGTATCGATGTCGCCGCGCAGGTCGTGCGCACCGCATCGGGACAAAGCTACGCATTCCAGATGGACGAGCGTCAACGCAACATGTATCTCGACGGCCTGGACGTGCTCGGCGCGTCGCTCAAGCGGCTGCCCGAGATCGAAGCATTCGAGCGCCAGCACTGGCGCGCTCACCCATGGACCCGCGTGCTGCCGCTGGCTCGTGTCGCGTGAGGCGATCACGCGAACCCGGCAGCCCGCACCCCGCAATGACAAAGATGGAGATAACGCAATGAAACCCCTGATCGGACTCATGCTTGGCGATGTCACCGGTATCGGTCCCGAACTCGTCGTCAAGCTGCTCGCGATGAAAGAGACACGCGAGCGCGCGGATGTCGTCGTTATCGGCGACGCCCGTGTTTTTGAACTCGGCATGAAAGACGCCGGCACGACGATCCCGTACATGAAGATCGCGCGCATCGCGGACGCGGACCACTCGGCCGCTGCCGTGCCGCTCATCGATCTTGGCAATATCGATCCGGCGCTTTTCACGCGCGGCGAACTGAACGCTGAATCGGGTCGCCTGACCGGCGAGACGCTCAAGACCATGACGGACCTCGCGCTGGCGGACGAACTCGATGGCATCTGTTTCGCACCGCTCAACAAAGCTGCGCTGCATCGCGGTGGCTGGAACTACCACGACGAGCATCAGATGTTCGCGGCCTGGACCGGACACAGCGGCTACTTCGGCGAGGTCAACATCATTCCGCAATTCTCGACGTTTCGCGTGACTTCGCACGTGGCGTTGCGCAAGGCGGTCGACATGGTGAAGCCCGATCGCATCGAAGGCGCGCTCACGCTCGCGCATAACACCATGCGCGCATTCGGCAAGCAGAATCCGCGCATCGGCGTGGCGGCGCTCAATCCGCACGGCGGCGAGAACGGGCTGTTCGGCGACGAGGAAATCACCATCATCAAGCCGACGCTCGACGCTTTGCGCGCGAAGGGGCTGGACAGCATGGGGCCGTTTCCGTCGGACACGGTGTTCATCAAGGCGCGACGCGGTGACTTCGATGCCGTGGTCATCATGTATCACGACCAGGGGCAGATCGCGACCAAGCTGCTCGGCTTCTCGCAGGGCGTGACGCTGACGGGCGGCCTCAAGACGGTCTATGCGACGCCGGCGCACGGCGTGGCCTACGACATCGTCGGTCAGGGCACGGCCGATGTCGGCGCGATGCATGCGGCGTTCGGCGTGGCCGTGGACAACGCTGTGGCGCGCAAGCAGGCGGCGGCCGCTGTCGCTCACTGAAGTCGGTTTGCGGCACAGCACATCCACAGAGACATAGACAGGCACAGACAGAGACAGAGGCGACACATGCTCGAGAACTTCAAGAAGACCACCATCAAGACCCGCGGTGCGGAAATCGTGACCGTCACCGGCGGCGATGGCCCGCCGCTGCTCCTCATGCACGGCAATCCGTTCAATCACCTGTCGTGGCACAAGATTGCGCCGCGCCTTGCGGAAGAATTCACGGTGGTGCTCACGGATCTGCGCGGCTATGGCGACAGCTCCAAGCCGCCCGGCGGCGGCGATCACTCCGACTATTCGTTCCGCAACATGGCGCTCGATCAGGTCGAAGTGATGAAGAGGCTGGGCTTCGAGCGCTTCAACGCGGCGGGACACGATCGCGGAGCGCGGGTGTTGCACCGCATGTGCCTCGATCATCCGGAGACGGTCACGAAGGCCGCGTTCATGGACATGCTGCCGCAGCATCATCTGCTCAACAATGTCACACGGCAGTGGGGCAAGTTTTCGTGGCACTGGTTCTTCATGATTCAGGAGTACCCGACGCCCGAACGCATGATGGGCGCGGACCCGGAGTTCTTCATCCGCCGCAAGCTCTCGAAGACGGATCAGGGCACGGCGTTCTTCGGGCCGGAAGCGCTGCAGGACTATATCCGCTGCATCAAGAATCCCGATGTGATCCACGCGATGTGCGAGGACTATCGCGCGACTTTCGGCGTGGACCTGGAGATGGATACGCACGACTTCGAGTCGGGCCGGCGTGTGGATACACCGTCGCTGATCCTGTGGGGCGCGAAGGGCGGCGTCGGGCGCAATCACGATGCCGCGCAGGTCTGGAGCAGATACGCGACGAACATCGTGCACACGGCGACCGTGCCTTCGGGACATTACCTTCAGGAAGAGTGCCCCGACGAGACTTACGCGGAGTTGCGCAACTTCTTCAAATAAGCGCGTGCGGTGATCCGGAGGCCGCCAGTCACGAGCGGCCCCGGCGATAAAAACACATGGAGGAAGACATGTCGCAACCCGCAGGAACCGCGCGGCCCGGACAACCCGCGCCCCGACGAAGCCGCGCCGGACTCACGTTCTTTTTGCTGTGCATGATGGCCTTCATCATGTACGTCGACCGCACGAACATGTCGGTCGCAGCCCCCGTGATGAGCCGGGAGCTCGGCTTCTCGAACACGCACCTGGGCCTGATCTTTTCTGCGTTCGCGCTCGCCTATAGCTGCTTCATGATTCCGGGCGGCTGGCACAGCGACCGCATCGGCGCGCGCAAGGGCATCCTGCTGTATGGCCTGATCTGGGCAGCGGCGACGGTGGTCACCGGCCTGATCGGCAGCTTCATCGCGCTGGTGGTGACGCGCTTCTTCGTCGGGCTGGGCGAAGCACCGATCTATCCGACGGCCGCACGCATGGTTGCGCGCGTTATCCCCGAAGAGAGCCGCGGCATGGCGCTCGGCGCGATGCATGCGACGGGGCGCATCGCCAATGCGCTCGCACCGCTGATCGTGACCGGGCTGATCGTCGTGTCGTCGTGGCGTGTGGCGTTCATCGTGCTCGGCGCGGTGACCTTCGTCTACATGATCGTGATGTATGTGTGCCTGAGCGAATCGAAGAAATCGAATGCGTCAGGGCAGGGCGCGCCTCTTTCGAACAGGGCGACGTCTACAGAGCCGTCGTCGCCCGTGGACTGGCCTGACATGCTGCGTCGTGTCGCGCCCGCCGCCGCCGCGTGTTTCTGCCACGGCTGGGTGCTGTGGTTCTTCCTCAACTGGATACCTTCGTTCTTCTCGCAGCGCTACGGCCTCAAGCTCGAACACAACGCGATCTTTTCGACGCTCGTGCTGCTCGGCGGATCGCTCGGCACCTTCGCGGGCGGCATGCTCACCGACTGGCGTTTGCGCGTGACGGGCAACCGCCGCCGTGCGCGGCGCGAAGTTATCATCTTCGGCTTTCTGTCATCCATCCTGGGCCTGATTCCGCTGCTGTTCACGCACGACGTGATGACGAGCGCCATCAGTCTCGGACTTGCGTTCTTCTGCTCGGAACTCGCGGACTCGCCCTTGTGGGTGGTCGGTACGGAACTGTCGAACGAACATTCGGCGACATCGAGCGCGTGCACCTTCACCGGCATGGCGATAGCGGGCGCGGTGTCGCCAGTGGTAGTCGGCGCGTTGCTGGACATGACACACGGCAACTGGGCCGTCGCGTTCGCGGCATCGATCGTCGTGCTGTTGCTGGGCCCCGTATTCACGATGTACATCCGGCTCGATGACGACGACACGCCGAAGAAGAAGCGCGTGACGTCTCCCCCGGCGCAATCCGTCGCGCATTCGGCATCGCGCTAGGCGCGTTTCACTCGACGATACTCGCGTCACGCTTGCTGGCGTGACACGCATCCGCATTGATTCGGATAACGAATGAATCAACAAGAACCAGCAACAATGACAACCGGAGACAGCATCAAATGAAGAGCAAGATCGTCGTGGCGGGCAGTCTGGGCATCGTCGCATGCGCCGCCCACGCGCAAAGCAGCGTGACCTTGTACGGCCTGATGGATGCGGGCATCAGCTATGTGAATCATGCATCGAACGGACAGGGCGGTTCGTCGCACCTGTTCAAGTTCGACGACGGCGTGATTCAGGGCAATCGGTGGGGCATGCGCGGTCAGGAGGATCTGGGTGGCGGCCTTGCCGCGATCTTCACGCTCGAAGGCGGATTCGGCGTGGGCAACGGCACGCTCTCGCAAGGCGGCGCGCTATTTGGGCGGCAGGCGTTCGTCGGCTTGTCGAAGTCGAATATCGGCGCGCTGACCTTCGGTCGGCAGTATTCGTTTTCGACCGATTACATCTCGAAGTATGCGGCGGGCGGACAGACTGTCGGAAACTATGCGTTCCGCATGAACGACGTGGACCAGTTGACGTCCAGCCGCATCAACAACGCGATCAAGTTTTCGAGCGCGGACTTCGCGGGCCTCACCTTCGGCGCGATGTACGGCTTTTCCAACTCGACGGAATTCGCCGGCAATCCGACCACGACCGTCAACGGACAGACCGTGCAGGGTTCGTCGCGCACCTTCAGCTTCGGCGCGAACTATGCGCACGGACCGTTCTCGATGGGCGCGGCCTACACGGACATTCATTATCCGAATGCAGCGACGCCGTCGTTCCCGGTGATGATCGCCAACGTGAATACCTTCGGGCAGAAGGACCTGCGCACCATCGGCGTGGGCGCGCGCTATGCATTCGGTGCGGCGATGGTATTCGGCAACTGGACGAATACGCGTTTCGAAGGCTTGCAAGGACAGGTCTCGCGTTTCAACAACTACGAAATCGACGGCAAGTATGCATTTACGCCTGCGTTGTTCGCGGGACTTGCCTATACGTTCTCGAAGCTGACCGGGTCTGCCACGGGCCGGTGGAATCAGGTGAGCGGTATCGTCGATTATGCGTTGAGCAAGCGCACCGATATCTACGCGCTCGCGGTTTTTCAAAAGGCATCGGGCAGCAACAACGGCGTTCCGGTGCAGGCCGAAATTGGTTCGAGTTCGAGCTTCTTCGGCAATTCAGGCACCGGGACGAGCAATCAGATCGCGACGCGGGTCGGCATGCGCGTGCGATTCTGAGCGGGCTTGCCCAACGACATCACGAGGAAGTGATGCGCTTCGCTGTGCGCCAGATGCTCGACGCTTTCTCGCCTGGTGTGAATGTCGCTGTTACGCCAGGCAAGGTTGTATGGCACAACTCGCTGTGCGAGCTGGATGCAATACACGCCCGCTACGTCTCATGTGGCGCGCGAGCCCGTCTTGATCATGCCGACATCGATCATCATGAAAACGGTTTTGCTGGCTGCACTCGACGAGGCGCGATCAAGATTGGCGTTTAGCTCAGTTCGGCCGACGTTGAGCGAGCCTCCTGGTGCCGAATTTGATGCAATCGAACCATCAGCGAATGCCAGAATGCGCGCTGCTCGAACGCGTGCAGATCGACATTCGTCTGAAAGGTCTCTGTGACCCGTTGTTCGTCGCACTCTAGAGGCTCAGCGTTAAGAAATTGCTGCTTCAGCACGACCACATCCGCATCCGAAGGCCCGTCTTGTGAGCAGGCACGCGAGGCGACGCGCGCGAACAGCGTGGAGCGGGGTGCCACGAAGTCGAGGATCAGCACAGGCACGCGTAACGCTCTTGCGAGTTCCATGAAGCGCTCGCGGTGCGCGCGCAGGAGGAACGTCGCATCGACGATAGCGGCTATTCCCGCGTCGAGTACGTTGCGGGTGAGCTCCAGCAAATGATCGTAATGTTGGTCAATGGCGACAGGGTTGTACGCTTCGCGCGGGAGGCGCCCGCCCCGCGGTGCAGCGAAAGGTGTCACGCGCTTGCGCTCGATATCGCTGACAATCCGCACGGCGCCGATCACACGGGCGAGTGCGGCGCTTGCCGCGGACTTTCCGGAGCCGGAATAACCGTGGCAAAGGAGGAGATACGGCGAACCGCCGCGCGCGGCGCGTGTCGCCGTGCGCACGTATCGTCGGGCCTCGTCGGTGTGCCGCTTCAAACTTTCCACCAGCGCTCGCACGAGGGCTCGATACACGACATAGAAGCGCCAGGCTTCGAGTCCGGCATAGTCGCCCGTCGTGAGCAGCCACGCGCTAAGGGCGCGTGCCGCTAGGTCGTTTCGGCCATGCGCTTCGAGGTCCATGACGAAGAAGGCCACATCGCTCGCTACGTCGATCCATCGCAAGCCTGCGTCGAACTCGATGCAATCGAAAATCAAGGGCCTCGAACCGTGCAGAACAATGTTCTGCACGTGAAGATCACCGTGGCATTCGCGAACAAACCCCTGCTCGCGTCGTTGCTCGAAGTGTGCATCGAGTCGCACGAGTTCCGCCTCACACCAATCCGTGAGGTCCTCTGGTATGAGCCTCGGCGCGACCGTGTGTAGATCGCTGATGACCGAGCGAAGTTGATGCGCGCAAAAATCGCTCGCCCCATACGCGCGTCGCGGCGGAATGCGAGGCGCGTGCCGATGGAAGTTTGCGATGTCTACTGCCGTGCGCTCGATGGTCTCGCCGTCCAGCCCGCCGGCGTCGATCAGGTCGGCAAAGATCCGTTTGCCGTCGAAGCGGCGCATCACGACCGCATGTTCGACCGACACCCCCGTGCCTTTGATTCGAAGCGCGCGTCCGCGCCGCACGATTGCGACGACACGCAGATAGATCCGCGGCGCGAACCTTCGGTTGAGGCGGCACTCGTCCTCGCAGGCGCGATAGCGTGCAGAGGCGCGCGAGAAGTCCACGAATCCAAGATCGACTGGTTTCTTGATCTTGTATGCAAAGCGGCCCGCCAGATAAACGATCGAGATGTGCGTCTCGACGCGCTCGACGCGTCCGGCTGGATGCGGATAAGTTGAGGCCCGCCGCATGGCCTTGTCCACTGCTCGCAAATGGTGGCGTCCGCAGCGGTGCTTGAGCCGCCTACTCGACGTTTCAGTCATGATGTCAATGAGAGCGTCGCGGCGGGTTCGGCTGCTCGAGTTCCGTCGCCTTCAGTGCATTGTTGGCGGCATCGCGGTCCGCCTTGCGGTTGATGCGAGCATTGGCAACCTCTTCTTTATAGCGCGCGTTGGCTTCCGAGACGGCAGCGCGCTGTTCTTCTTTGGACAGTTGCTTCGATGCACGGTACTCGGCGTCGGCGTGAGTATCAGCGTTGCGTCTCACCACAAATGGATCCGCGCTTTCCGGTGCGACGATCCAATGTTCTTCCGACGCCGCGTTGGTCGCCTCGGGCTGAGCCGTGGCAAATGACGGCCAGCATGCGAAGGCTATCGCGGCAAGCGCAATCGCCGCCTCCGGAGCGCCGCGCAGCCGGCAGATCGGGGGCAGCCCGACAAATGGGTGCGACGTCATTACTTGATCTCCGCATGATTTGCGATAAGAGACGACTGTGCGCGTGGCATACGTACCTTCGATTGACTCAGGTCAACATCGCGACGGAGTCGATGCCCGGTTGACTCACCAGTCACTGCTCGCGCAGCTCGATCAAATAGGCTTCGATACCCGGTGCGCTTTCTGGATCCGGCCGTGCCCGGGCGGCCGGACTATATGGAGCTCGGTCTGGCAGCATTGCGCCGTGCGCTGCGTCGGGCTCGCATCGACGTCGATGATTCGTGCACCGTCGCGCTCCTCGGTTGCCTCCAGAACGTGCATGACGTCTTCGGTGTGTGGGAGTGGCGCGAAAGACTCGTCTCGATCGCCCGGCAGTTCGAGCTGACTTGCGTGTTTCTCGACAAGCCTGCCTGAGCCCGGTTGCGTCGCCTTGATGTGCATCAACCGTGGGTTGTCGGTTGATGCGACGCTTGCCGTGCCCGCGCGACGACGCGCTTCATCGGACGACAGCATGCTCGGCTTCCAGCAAGCATTCGGCTTCCTCAGGCGCTCTTCACGTCGAACGAACAACGGTTCGCCAACGATGCGGCCGGGTGAATCGCAGGAGGTGTTGCGCAGGATCGCGCGACTGGACAGCGATGTCGCGCTCGCGCATATGTCGAGCGCGGCCTCCGGACTGGACGCGGCCGAGGCGCTGAAGAGGTTGCGCAGGCATGGGCCGAACGATGTCGCGCGTGCGAAGCGGCAAGGTGTGCTCCGTGAACTTGTCGGCCGGTCGGTCAATCCGCTCAATGCGCTTCTTCTGTCGCTCGCGACGGCGTCGATCTATCTCGGGGACCAGCGCGCCGCCGCGATGATCATCGTCATGGTGATCCTCAGCGTGGGCCTGGGCTTCGTTCAGGAGCATCGATCCAACCAGGCCGCCGATACATTGCGCCGAATGGTGCGCACGACCGCGACCGTTCGCCGTTGCGGCGAAAGCCATGCCGACCACATCGAAGTGCCGATCGAGGACGTGGTGCCTGGCGATATCGTGCTGCTCTCGGCGGGCGACATGGTGCCCGCCGATCTGCGGCTCATCACAGCCAAGGATCTGTTCGTCAATCAGGCTGCGTTGACGGGCGAGTCGATGCCGGTGGAAAAATTCGCGCATGCCGCCTCGATGGATGCACAAACGACTTTCGATCTTCAGAACATATGCTTCACCGGCACGTCGGTTCTGAGTGGCACAGGCTGCGGCGTCGTGGCACTGACGGGCTCGCGTACGGCATTCGGGCACGTGGCGGGCATGATCGCCGCGCAGCGCGTGCTCACGAGTTTCGATCGCGGCATCACGCGCTTCACGTGGATGATGATCGGGCTGATCGCCGTGATGGTTCCGCTCGTGTTCGTGATCAACGGCCTGACGAAGGGTAACTGGTTCGAAGCGTTGCTCTTCGCTGTTGCGGTGGCGGTTGGACTCACGCCTGAGATGCTGCCGATGATCGTCACGGTCAATCTCGCCAAAGGCGCGATCGAAATGGCCAAAGCACGCGTGATCGTGAAGCGTCTGGATTCCATTCAGAACTTCGGCGCAATGGACGTGCTCTGCACCGACAAGACCGGCACGCTCACCCAAGACCGAATCATTCTCAAGCGACATCTCGACGTTCATGGCGACGAGTCCGACCGCGTGCTCGAATACGCCTATCTAAACAGCCTGTATCAGTCGGGCCTGAAAAATCTGCTCGATGTCGCGGTGCTCGAGCATGTGGAGATGAAAGAGCATCTGAAGATCGGCGGCGAATATCAGAAGATCGATGAAATGCCGTTCGACTTCGAACGGCGGCGCATGTCCGTGGTGCTGGCGCGAGAAAGCGGCGAACGCCTGCTCATCTGCAAGGGCGCCGTGGAAGAAGTGTTTGCGGTTTGCACGCGTTATGCGACCGAAGACGAGGAGGGCGCGCTCGATGCGAGTCATTTCGCCGATGCGCAGCGCACGACCGTCGAACTCAACGCGGACGGCTTTCGCCTGGTCGCGGTGGCTTGCAAGCGCTTGCCCGATGCGTCGCGCCCATACACGACAGCGGACGAGTGCGAACTCACGCTGATGGGCTATATCGCGTTTCTCGACCCGCCAAAGGAAACCTGCGCCGCCGCGCTTGCCGCGCTCGCGGCCAGCGGCGTCCAGGTGAAGATTCTCACAGGCGACAACGACATCGTCACGCGCAAGATCTGTCACGAGGTAGGGATCCGCGCGGATCGAATCGCGCTCGGCCGGGAGCTCGAAACGGCATCCCCCGAGGCGCTCGAAACGCTCTCGGAAAGCGTCGCGGTCTTCGCGAAGGTATCGCCCGCGCAGAAAGCGGCCATCATCGAAGCCTTGCGCCGACGGGGCCACGTCGTGGGCTATCTGGGCGACGGCATCAACGATGGTCCCGCGCTCAAGGCAGCGGACGTGGGCGTATCGGTCGATAGCGCAGTCGACATCGCGAAGGAGTCGGCCGATATCATTCTGCTGGAGAAGAGTCTCGCCGTGCTCAACGAGGGCGTGCTGGAAGGCAGAAAGGTGTTTGGCAACATCACGAAGTACATCAAGATGGGAGCAAGCTCGAACTTCGGCAACATGTTCAGCGTGCTCGGGGCGAGCGTCCTACTGCCGTTTCTGCCGATGGCGCCGATTCAGGTACTCACTAACAATCTTCTGTATGACTTCTCGCAGGCTGCCATTCCCACGGACAACGTCGATGAGGACTACCTCGCGATGCCGAGGCGCTGGGACATCGGCACGATCTTCAAGTTCGTCGTGTTAATCGGACCCATCAGCTCTCTATTCGATTACGCGACCTACTTCATGATGCTGTATCTCTTCCACGCGTGGGACAACGCGCCTTTGTTCCAGACAGGCTGGTTCGTCGAATCCCTGATGAGCCAGACGCTCATCATTCACATCATCCGGACGGCGAAGGTGCCGTTCGTCGAAAGCCGCGCGAGTGCGGCGTTGACCGCGACCAGTCTGGCGATCGCCGCATTCGGCATGATCTTGCCTTATCTTCCGCTCGGAGCGTTGATCGGCTTGGTGCCATTGCCCGGGACATACTGGATCGGACTGTTGGCCATTCTCGCGAGCTATGCGTTGCTCACACATGTCCTCAAACGCCGGTTCTTACGCCGGTTCGGACTGAACTGAACGGATAGGGTGCTTGACCTGCATCAACGAGCTCTACGCGCCGAACGTTACCCTAAGTGCTCCTACAACAAGCGGGCCGAAGTATCCGGCCGAGCTTCCGAAAGAGCATGGCGTGAAAGGCATCCTTAAACTTGCGTTCAAGCTGCTCGTCAACGACAGCGCGAAGTTCACGGCGTTGATCGTGGGGATCACCTTCGCGGTGTTCCTGATGGTCGAGATGACCTCGCTCTTTGCAGGCATCCTGAACCGCTCGTCGTCCACCGTGATCAACATCGGGGCGAAAGTCTGGATCATGGACCCTGGCGTGCAGACGATCGCCAGCAGCATCGGGATGCCGGACTACGTGCTCGACGCGGTGCGCAGCATCGACGGCGTGAAGTATGCTGTGCCGCTCTATTCCGGCGGGGCGCTCGTGAAATTGCGCGACGGAGCCTATCAGGCCGTCACTGTGATCGGCCTCGATGACACGAGCCTGTACGGGCGTCCCGCGATGCAGCGGGGAAGAATCGAGGATATCTACGCGGAGAACGGCTTCATCGCGATCAACGATCCGGAGTTCTACAAGCTCGGCAATCCCACACTTGGCAGTGACTTCGAGCTCAATGATCATCGCGGCGTGATCGTCGGCATCGGGACCGTGGCGAGCAGCGGCCTGTTCGGCTCGCCGACCCTTTACACGACCTTCAAACGCGCCGTCGAGTACATTCCGTCGGCCCGCTTTACCACCTCCTATATTCTCGTCGAACCAAGGTCCGAAGCGGACATTCCTCATATCAAGGAGGCGGTGCACGCGCTCGGCTACCTTGCTTACACCAAGCGGGAGTTCATGCAGCGTATCGCGGACTTCTACAAGTACGAGACCGGACTCGGCACCAACATCCTGCTGATGACGGCGATCAGCTTCATCGTCGGACTGTCCATCTCCGGGCAGACCTTCTATACGTTCATTCTCGAGAACCTGGAGAAGTTCGGCGCCCTCAAGGCGATCGGCGCGAAGAGTCACGAACTGGTGGCAATGATCCTGTTTCAAGCCACTTTTACCGCGTTGACGGGCTACGGCCTCGGCGTCGGGCTTTGCGCGGGGCTCATCACCCTTGCGCGCATGCGCATTCCCGATTACTCGGCGATCATCTCCTACGGCAATCTGGCGCTCGCTTTCGTGATGGTGGTCGTGATCGCGGCGAGTTCGAGCTACCTGGGCGTGCGGCGCGTGCTACGCATCGAACCCTTCGATGTCTTCCGGGGATGACCATGCCCGAGATCGCCATCGATGCGCGCGCGGTGTCGAAGTGGTTCGGCGAGGGCGACGCGCACACGTATGCAGTGCGCGAGGTATCGATGCAGGCGCGCTTCGGGGAGATGCTTCTCATCGTCGGCCCGTCGGGCAGCGGCAAGACGACGCTGCTCAGCGTGATATCGGGCATCCTGAGACCCGACGAGGGGGACGTGGTGGTGGATGGCGTCGATCTCTGGAAGCAATCGAAGGATGCGCTGGCGGATTTCCGCCTCAGGCGCATCGGTTTCGTGTTTCAGGACTATCACCTGTTCGGTCGGCTCACGACAGTGGAGAACGTGGCGATTCCGCTGATCCTCAAGCGACAGTCATGGAGCGAGGCGACTGAAAAGGCCCTCGAATATCTGAAGATCGTCGGACTTGCCAATCGCGCCGAGCTCGCGCCGGTCAAGTTATCGGGCGGCGAACAACAGCGCATCGCGATCGCGCGCGCGATCGTGGGGCAGCCCGACATCCTGATTCTCGACGAACCGACCGCGTCGCTGGACGGCGACACCGGACGCAACATCATCGAGTTCGTGAAGCACCACGTGCTCAACGAGCATCGCTGCATTGTGATCGTGACGCATGACAGCCGCATCTTCGAATACGCCGACCGCATCCTCAAGATGGAAGACGGGCGGCTGACTCACATCGAGCAAGGCGGCGCACGATGAAGCGGATCATTCTTTTCCTGCTCGCTTTCGCCGGTTTCGCCGCCGGGATGTTCGCGGCCTACGTATACGGCATTCAGCAGCCGCCGCAGCCGCCGGTGTTCGATCCGGCTTCGAATCCGTATGCGCGCGGCGTGTATGCCAACGGTATCGTCGAGAGTGAGCAGAACGCCGGCGAGAACGTCAACGTCTATCCGGAAGTGTCGGGACCGGTAGTGCAGATCTTTGTGCACGAAGGCCAGGCGGTGCATGCCGGCGATGCGCTCATCGCGATCGACGATACTGTGCAGCGTGCGGCGAGCGCGCAGGCGGCGGCCCAGGCGGACGCGGCGCAGGCGTTGCTGGACGAGTTGCGGGCTCAGCCGCGCGCCGAGGCGCTGGAAGTATCCAGGGCGCAGGTCGGCGCGGCGACGGCAAGCCTCAAGATGGCGCAGGACCAGTATGAAAAGCAGCGTCGAGCCTTCGAGATCGATCCCAAGGCAGTGAGCCGTGACGCGATGGACAACGCCCAGAACGCGTGGAAGGTGGCGCAGGCCAATCTCGATGTCGCCGCACGCCAGTACCGGCTGATCCAGGCGGGGGCCTGGACCTACGATATCCGCAATCAGGAGAAGCAGGTCGAAGCGCTGCGTCGCGCGCAAGCAGCAGCGACGGCATTGCTGGACAAATACGCGTTGCGCGCGACGGCGGACGGCGTCGTGCTGTCGATCAACGCGGCGCGCGGTGCTTATGTGTCGCCCCAGGGCGTCTACGAAACCTATACCCAGGGGCAAGCGCCCGTCGCCGTGCTCGGCAGTGGCCTGCAACGGCTCGCGGTGCGCTGTTATGTCGACCAGATCCTGATCCACCGGCTGCCCGATCTTCATAGGCTGAAGGCGCGCATGTTCGTGCGCGGCACCAGGATCGAGGCGCCGCTCGAATTCATGCGCGTGCAGCCTTACGTCTCGCCGAAGATTCAACTGTCGGATCAGCGTACGGAGCGCGTGGACGTGCGCGTGCTGCCAGTGATTTTTCGGATCGCGCAGCCTGACGGCGTGCGTCTCTATCCGGGGCAGATGGTCGATGTGTACATCGCAGCGGAATGAACCGTCGAGACCTTTGCGCGCGGCTGGACGTGCCGTTTGCGTCGGCGCGTGCGCGCTTCTGTCGGCACTTGCGGCGTGCACGATGGGCCCCGATTTCCACGAGCCTGCCGCATCGCGCATCGGGCGCATGGAGCGTGGCACGCCCGTGGCGGATTTGATCGACGCAGCGGGCGGGTCGCAGCGCTTTTCCGCCGACGCGACGCTTCCGCGCGACTGGTGGACGACATTCGGCTCGTCCGCGATCGACCGGGTCGTGACCGACGCGCTCGTTGCGAATCCCACGCTCGCTAGCGCGCAAGCCGCGTTGCGGCAAAGCGAGGATGACGTGCGCGCCGGCGCCGGCGTGTTTTATCCGCAATTCGATGCATCGATGAGCGCGTCGCGGCAGAAGTATTCGCCGTTGCGCGTGGGCTCGAACGAGCCGCCGATGCTCTTCAATCTCTTCACGTTGTCCGCGCAGGTCAGCTATGCGCTCGACATCTGGGGCGGCGCGCGGCGCTCTCTCGAAGCATTGCACGCCCGAAGCGACGTGCAGCGCCATGCACTGGCGGCGGCTTATCTGACTCTGAGCGCCAATATCGTCAATACGATGATTGCGTTTGCCGCATATGGCGACGAAATCGCCGCCACGCGCGAGATGATCGCGCTGCTCGACGAGCAGGTGAGCGTCACGCGCAGCCAGGTGACGGCCGGTGTGGCGGCTTACTCCGCCGTGCTGACGCTGGAGAACGAACGCGCGACACTGGAAGCCACGATTCCCGCCCTCATGCAGCGGCGCGAGCAGGCGGGCAATCTGCTTGCGGTGCTCTCGGGCAGCTTGCCCTCGCAATGGGACGCGCCCGATCTGTCACTGCGGAACATCGCCTTGCCCGCGCAGTTACCGCGCGCGGTGTCCTCGGAAGTCGTGCGGCAACGGCCCGATATCCGGCAGGCCGAAGCCGCGCTGCACGTCGCGAGTGCGAATATCGGTGTCGCGACAGCGAATCTGTTTCCAGGCGTGACGCTCACTGCGAGCGGCGGATACGGCAACCGGTCGATGGGCGCGCTCTTGAGCCAGAACGGACAGGCGTGGTCCGTAGCGGCGGACGTCACGGCGCCGCTCTTTCACGGCGGCACGCTCTGGTTCCAGCGCCGCGCGGCGATCGGTGCTTACGACGAGGCGCGTGCGGCATACGAGCAGGTCGTGCTGGCGGCCTTCGAACAGGTCGCCGATACCCTGCGCGCGCTGGAAAACGACGCGCATGCGCTCGATGCCGATGCGCGTGCCCTGGCGACCTCGGAGGAGGCGTTGCGGCTCCTGCAGGCGGACTACGAAGCCGGCACGGTCGGCTACCTGTCGATCCTCGTCGCGGACGGCCAGCGCCATCAGGCACGGATCGCATGGCTGCAGGGCGTCGCGCAACGTTTGCAGGACACCGTAGCGCTTTTCGCGGCGCTCGGGGGCGGTTGGTACGGAGACGAAGCTCGCTGAGCTGTATGAGCACCTTCACACAAAGTCGACCGGGAGGCGGTAAAGCGCATCGAACTCGATGCGCTCTTCGACATGACCCAAACGTACATCGGTGCGATGGTCGAACGCGGCTTCGGACCGATTGTGAATGTTGGTTCGGTCAACGGGCCCCGTGGGCGTGGGGGATCGTATGAGCAACACGTCAGCTTGACTCAAGTCAATCGGGCAAAGGCCGAGAAAGTTACAGTGGTGCGGTACTCCATCAAAGCGATGCGGAGTTCAAACACGAGCCGATCGTCAGACACCGGTCGGTCATTTCTTAGTTGTGCTCCCGGAGACTGTCATGAGTAGTCTGACCCGTTTCGATCCCTTTTCCATCGAACCCGTATCCGAAATGTTCCAGGGACTATTCCGGCCACTGCGCGGCCTCTCGCTGGAGGAATCGTCACTGGGCCAGGTGAAGATCGACGTAAGTGAGACGGACGCATCCTATCAAGTGAAAGCCGAACTGCCCGGCATCGAGAAGAAGGACATCAACGTCAAACTCGATCGCAACACCGTGTCCATCCATGCTAAGTCCGAGCGCAACAAAGAAGTGAAGGATGGCGAACGCCTGATCCGCCGTGAGCGCTATGCAGGCGAAGTGAGCCGCACTTTCTCGCTCGGCAGCGAAATCGATGAAGCCGGCGCGAGCGCGCAATACCAGGACGGCATCCTGACCCTCACGCTGCCGAAGAAGGCACCCGCGGACCAAAAGCGTCTGCAGATTAACTAAGGACTCACGCAGGCGCGTGGCTTTTGCGCGCCTGCAATTGAAACATGGAGGTACGCCTCATGAAAGAGGACTGGAAGATCAAGCAGGACGTCGAAGAAGAACTCGAATGGACCCCGGGAGTGGTCGCGACCGACATTGGCGTAGAGGTGGCCAACGGGATCATCACGCTATCGGGACATCCCGTGAGCTACGCTGAGAAGCTCGCGGCAGAGGACGCCGCAGGTCGCGTGTCCGGCGTGCGCGCCGACCTTGCCGCGGAAGACATCGGCGATGCAATCTCACGCGCGCTCAAACGTCACGCGGAGCGTGAAGCCAAACATATCGACATCAAGGTGGAAGGCGCAACCGTGACGCTCACCGGCAAAGTCGGCAGCGCGTCAGAGCGCGATGCTGCCCGGGGTGCGGCGTGGGCGACGCGCGGCGTGACGGCTGTGGTCGACAACCTCGAGTTCATTTGATAAGGCCGAAGCGGCGAATGGCGAGCGAGTTCCGCGTGCAAGGCGAGAAAAGCGAGAAAAGCGGCGCGGAACATCGGAGGCATTCTGCAGATTCGGCCCGCTTCGAGAGCGGGCAGGACCCGCCACGGCAACAGTCTCAAAACTCCGCGCTCTGCTTGTAGACTGGTACGGAGCAAGGCCAGTGCAGGGTCTCTTCGATCCGGCGCCTGAGCGCGTCTGCCGCCGCCGGTTCGCCATGCGTGACGAAAGTGTGGCGCGGTGCCTCCGGCATGCCGCGCAACCAGTCGAGCAATTCGGCATAGTCGGCATGGGCCGACATCGAGTCGAGCGAAGCAACACGCGCACGAACCGGAATATATTCGCCGAAGATCTTGATCGCGGGTGCATGTGCCGCCAGCGCGGCGCCACGAGTTCCAGCTGCCTGATAGCCGACGAGCAGGATCGTGTTGCGGTCATCCGGCGCGAAGACCTTGAGGTGATGCAGAACGCGGCCTCCCGTCGCCATCCCGCTGCCGGCAATGACGACCATGGGCCCCTTGCGCGCGCAGACGGCTTTCGACTCGTCCACGGTGCGTACCATGGTCGCTACGTGCTCGATTGCTTCGAGTTGCGAACGCGTCAGGCGGTGCTCGCTTGCGTGGCGAACGTAGGTCTGCGTGACACTCGTGGCCATGGGGCTGTCCAGGAACACGGGCACCCGCGCAATGCGCCCGGCCTCCCTGAGCGAAGCGATGAAATGAAGGAGCGTCTGCGCACGTCCAACCGCGAAGCAAGGAATAACCACTACGCCCCCACGGCGGAACGTATCAGCGAACACGGCAGCGATTTCATCGAGCGGGTCGACCGTCGCATGAAGCCGGTCTCCATAGGTCGATTCGACCACGAGCACATCCGCGCGCGGAGGAGCCTGGGGCGCGCGCATGAGCGGATCGCAAGGTCGGCCGACGTCGCCAGAGAACAGCAGCGTCTGGCCGTCGAGCCGCAACTCGACACTCGCCGCCCCAAGAATGTGTCCGGCGGGCAGAAGCCGAAATGCCGCATGGGGGCCAAGCTCTGTCGTCACATCGAAGGCGCGCGGCGCAAGCAGCCGGAGCGCGTCCTGCGCGTTCTTGAGCGTGTAGAGCGGTAGCGCAGGATGGTGCCTGGAGAAGCCGTGTCGCGTCGAGAATGACGCTTGTTCTTCCTGAAGCTTCGCGCTGTCGAGCAATAGAATCTCGCAAAGATCGCTCGTGCCGGGCGTGCAGTAGACGGGCCCTCGATATCCCGCCTGAGCGAGCACGGGCAGATAGCCCGAGTGGTCGAGATGCGCATGCGTAAGGATGATTGCGGTGAGCGAATCGACCTCGAACGCCGGATCTGCCCAGTTGCGCAGACGAAGGTTCTTTGTGCCCTGAAACAGGCCGCAGTCGACGAGGATGCGCGTGTCCTCATGTTCCAGCAGGTATTTCGAGCCGGTGACCGTTTCGGCCGCGCCAAGAAACGTGAGTCGCACGATGTCTCCGGGTGTTTTCGACTATGAGCGTGAAGGTACTCGCATTGCCCTGATCGGATTTGACGCCGGTCAACTTCGCGCATCGCGCCGCATCCGCCGATTTGGTTGATCTGAGTCATGCGTCCGGGAAGGGCCGAACGTTAGGCTGGCGCTATGGATCGTTTTGGATCTGCGCAGAGCGCGACGGGAGGGGCAATGGAAACGGATACAGACGTGCCGCCGCAGACGAGCGGTTTCAAACGCATCGTTCTTTGCGTCGATTCTTCCGACGCATCGCACTGCGCCGCCAGATTTGCCCGGCGGTTCGCGCAGCACGGCGTCGAACTGATCATCGCCGCGGTGGCGCTGGATCCGCGGCCGCTTGCGCCGCACGCCGCGCTCTCAGGTCTGGATCTGAGCGCCGCGCGCAGAGAATTGCTGGACGACGCTCAACGCGCAATCGCGGAGTCGAAAAGTATGCTCGCAGACACGGCTGCCGACGTGCGGGGATACGTGATCGACCTCGCGAAAGAAAAGGGCGATGTCGCTCATGCGCTCGCCGTCAACGCCAAAGCCGCTCACGCAGACCTGATGATTCTAGGCACCCGGCAGCATCATGGCCTGGTGAGGTGGCTCGATCCGTCCGTCACGGACAAGCTCAGTAAGCTTGCTCCCTGTGCGATGGTCGTCGTGCCAGACGGATACGAAAGTCCGCGCGAGGCCGGATTTCAGCGCGTTCTGTTTGCGGTCGACGGCAGTCCGACGTCATTTGCCGCAGTGGACATCGGCGCCTTGCTTGCATCGCCCGAGACGGAGATACGGGTGGTGTACGTCGTCGATCGCGCGGTGCGCTACAGCGATTTCGTGCCGATGACACTGCTCGAAGACGCCTTTGTCAAGGAAGGCGAACTGGCGATCGCAGAGGCGGCGCAGCGACTCAAATCGCGGCGCAATGTGACGCGCGCCCATGTTTCGGCCAATCTTGTCAGCACCGACATCAGCGCAGACGATGTTTCTCATGCGCTGCTGCGCGATGCGGAACGCTGGAATGCTGATCTTATCGTGATGGGCACGCACGGCAGGCGGGGCGTGGCGCGTGCGTTCTTCGGCAGCGTCGCCAACCGCGTGGCCGGCCGCGCGAAGATTCCCCTGGTGCTGGTGCGCGACCGGCGCGAGGAAGTTGTGCCGGATGGCGAATTGAAACTGCGAGTTGGTGCGCTCTCGACGGACGCGAGCCAGGCGGCCTCTTAGGCCACGTCCTAGGCGACGTCCCGGCGCGGCGATTTCCCGGAACGCGCGGCTGTGATGTACGCGCCGCGTGACGGGGTTAGTCCGGCCGCCTCGATCCTTATCCGATCGTTCGCTTGCCGATCGTCTGCGCGAGAATCGGCACTTCGTCCTCGTTCAACCGCAAGGCGTCGGCAAGCACTCGATGATTGATCCAACCACGCACTACCGTCGCCAGCCCGGCAGATGCGCAATAAAGCGATACGTTCTGCGAAATACATCCGGCTGCGACGGCCGCGCACGCCTCACGCAACTTTGGGGGAATCTGCAGGAGGCGCGACATCTGGGCCACATAGACGAGGTCGAGCGGCGCCGTCCCGACAAAATCCTGGTAACCCGTGAGGTTGCGAGCGTCGACGGCATGCTTGAGCGTGAGCAGGTGCCCCTCCGGATCGTAGCGATAGACGCCTCCGGGTAGCGCGGCATACACGTCGATTTCGTTGGACCCGTGTGCCGATGGCGCGGTGCGCCCGCCCGTCTCGGGGCGATTGATTCCGTTGGCAGCCCATAACAGTCCGCCCAATACTTCCGGCGAAAGCGCTTCGTCTTCGAAGGTGCGCTGGCTTCTGCGGCGCGACAGCGCCGTCATGAGCGGAGCGCCCGCTTCGACGTCGGGAGCAGGAAGCTCAATGATCTCGACGGCTTCGCCGCTCACGGCGGACGGTCGAATGTCGGGGAGGGCTTCATAGGAAAGCAGAAGGGCGTCAGTCATTTGTGTTCTCGCTGAAAATTTCGTCTGCGGCGGACTGTGGAGGCTCACGATGAGTCTCGCGGTCCTACCGGTTTAAGTCGAATCGACGCTTGGAGCAATTGCGCACGGTAGCGCTTCAAGTGTGCCGGCGATAGCGCTCGGAACGCGGCGGTGCGTGCCGCACGGCTTGCGCGCGCTCGCCGGAGAAGCCGCTTATCCCGCGCGAAGGCTGCCACGCCGAATAGCGCTCGCGCTCGGACAGTCTGGGGTGCGCCTTCGCTGAAGCAAGCTCGATGCGCCGCTCGAAGGGAAAGGACACGTGTCCGCCGAAGACGAGCGCACCGGCTTGCACGCGAGAGGCGTCGCGACTCGTCACACGCTCGATGAGCCCGATCAACCCCGTAATCGCGCGCAGCCGCGAGACAGAAAGAAAGCCCGAGGTGAAGGACGGCATATCGTCGAGCATACATGCCGCGTGCCGAATATCGACTTCGCCGAAACGAGGGTCTTCCCGAAGCAAAACGTACACGTCGTAGGCACGATGCGGACGACGTTTCGTGATGTAGCGGAAGCAAACTTCAGTGCGGCCCTCGCCGCGCTCCCAGGGATGGGCCGAAGACGTCATGTCGAATGCTCCCGGACAAGTACAGTTGCCGTTATTCAAACCGCATGGGGCGAATGGCGGCTTGATCCAGGTCAGTGAGATGCCGTAATCGTCGGTGTTTCGTCGCCTTGACCTGCATCAGAACGATGTCGAGTCCGATGCGGGATGCTTTTGGGACGCGTTCGCCAACCGAGGAAAAAACCATGAAGAAGCGGCCCATCGAGCTATCGAAGGCGATTCTGATGATTGGTCTCTACGGCTTTCTCGTGCTGTTACTGAGCGATCTCGCGTTCTTGAACACACACGCGAGAGAGATTCCTTACAGCGAGTTCCAGACGCTGCTGCGCGCCAAGCAGGTCGACAATCTCCAGATCAGCCCAACGCAAATCGAAGGTACGATTCGCTCGCCGGAAGCGCTCGCCCGGCTATCCGAGGCCGATGCGTCGGCGCTGCGCAGGCAAGGTGCGCCTTACCGTTTCTCGACAGTGCGTATCGGCGATGGTTCGCTCGCCACAGAACTCGAGACAACCGACGTTCGCTACACCGGAGTCACCGAACGCTCGTGGCCCATCGGCTTGCTGGGCTGGATGCTTCCGCTGCTGGCGTTCTACCTCTTCAGCCGCTACGCCTTCAAGGGAATAGGCGGACTGAAAGACCTGAGCGGGGTCGGCAAGAGCGGCGCATCCCTTTATGAACAACAGCAGAGCAGCGTCACATTCGACGACATCGCGGGCATCGACGAAGCGAAGGCCGAGCTGCAGCAGATCGTTCAGTTTCTTCGTAGCCCGGAGCGCTATCGTCGGTTGGGCGGAAAAATTCCCAAGGGCGTGCTGATCGTCGGTGCGCCGGGCACGGGTAAGACCCTTCTGGCAAAGGCAGTGGCGGGCGAGGCCAAGGTTCCCTTCCTCACGATCAGCGGGTCCGCTTTCGTCGAGATGTTCGTGGGCGTCGGCGCGGCCCGCGTGCGCGACCTCTTCGAGCGCGCGAAGCAACTGGCGCCGTGCATCGTGTTCATTGATGAGCTCGACGCGCTCGGCAAGGTTCGCGGCGCGAGCGTGGTCGCCGGCAACGACGAGCGCGAGCAGACGCTCAATCAATTGCTCGTGGAGATGGACGGCTTCGAGCCGAACTCGGGCGTGATCCTGCTGGCGGCGACAAACCGGCCAGAGATTCTCGATCCCGCCCTGTTGCGGCCGGGCCGCTTCGACCGGCATATTGCAATCGATCGGCCCGACATCAACGGCAGACGGCAGATCCTCCAGGTGCATGTCAGGCAAGTCAAACTCGCGGACGACGTGGACCTCGCCGAATTGGCCGCCCGCACACCCGGTTTCGCAGGCGCGGACCTCGCCAATGTCGTCAACGAGGCCACCCTTCATGCTGCCGAACTGGAGAAGGACGCCGTTGACATGGCGGACTTCGACGAAGCCATCGACCGCGCGATGGCGGGCATGCAGCGAAAGAGCCGCGTCATGAACGAGCGCGAAAAGCTGACCATCGCCTATCACGAGGCGGGCCACGCGCTGGTTGCGCAGTCCCGGCCGCATTGCGATCCCGTCAAGAAAGTGTCGATCATTCCACGCGGCGTCGCGGCGCTGGGCTACACGCAACAGGTGCCGACGGAGGACCGCTACGTGCTGCGCGAAAGTGAATTGCTCGATCGGCTTGATGCGGCGCTCGGCGGCCGTGTCGCGGAGGAGATCATGTTCGGAGACGTTTCGACTGGCGCGCAAAACGACCTCGACCAGGCCACCGCACTCGCGCGCCATATGATCGTGCGTTGCGGGATGAGTCCGGCGCTGGGCCTCGCGACGTTCAGCGACGACGAAGCGCTTTCCGGACCCGGCGCGTTGCCGCGCCATCCAATGCGCTACAGCGACCGCACGGCCGAATTGATCGATACGGAGGTGAGGCGCATGCTGGCAGAAGCGCACGACCGGGTACTGCATACGCTGCGCGACAGAAGGCCGCTACTCGAAAAACTCGCTCGCTTGCTGCTCGCACGGGAAGTCGTCGATCACGACACCTTGCGGCAGCTGATAGCAAGCGACGCCTCCGGGCAGGCTAACAGGCAACAGGCGACGACTGACTCGATGGCGTTGCCAGCGCAGACGCATAACGAGCCGATTCATACCAGCGGTTGACCGTTTCCCAGGTCTGCGCCGCCGATTCCGCGAAGCTGAACAAGGTGAGGTCCGCCGCGGACACGAGTCCTTCCTGCAAGAGGAAATCGAAATTCACCGCCTTGCGCCAGAACGCTTCACCCACGAGCACAACCGGAAGAGGCCGGATCTTGCCCGTCTGCAAGAGCGTCAGTACTTCGAAGAGCTCATCGCATGTCCCGAATCCTCCGGGAAAGAACACGGCAGCCATCGCGCGTTCCAGAAGATGCAGCTTACGGATCGCGAAGTAGTGAAAGCGCAGGCACAGCTCCGGTGTGATGTATGGGTTCGGATATTGCACATGAGGCAGTGTGATGTTCAGACCGACGCTAGCGTCTCCCGATTCGAACGCACCGCGATTGGCGGCTTCCATGATGCCGGGTCCGCCGCCTGTCACGACGGTGAGCTTGGGCAAGGTCGCGGTGGCACGCGCGCGGCCGACAATCTCGCCGAGCGCACGCGCGATCGCATAGTAGCTGCGATTGGACGCAACGCGTGCAGCGGTGGAGGACGCGTCGCACAGGCGCTCATCTCCTCGATCATCCACCGCCTGCTGCGCGGCTTGCCCCGTGATGCGCGTGCTGCCGTAGACGACGATGGTGTGGTCGACTGCGTGAGCTTTTAATAGCGCTTCGGCCTTCCAGTAGTCGAGTTGAAGCCGCAAGCCGCACATCTCCGGGCGTTGCAGGAACTCCGCGTCCTGGTCCGCCTGGACGTAGCTCGGGCTATCGATCAACTTCCGAACGCGACGCGCGGCTTCCGGATCGTCGTTGCGATGCGGCGTGAATCGGTTGGAATCGGGCGTTTCTGGTATGACGGCGGCCATTTCGTTGCCTCGTCGGCACCTGAGTGAGGCGATCGTCGCGCCTTGGCGGCTATGTGATCTTGATGCGAGTCAAGGCGGCGCAATTTTCGTAACGGGCGCTGCGCTCCGTCTTCGCCAATCATGCGAACGAAATCAAGCATGGTTGCTGTGGCGGCGAGGCGCTTGTGATCGAGACGGATGACATGCACCACGAGGCGTTCGGATTTGCGGTTCGCCACTGCTCCATTTCGAAGTCATTGAACTGATTGAGCGCGCGCGAAATGGCCTACCGTTTGCGCCAGTACCGGCGTCGATCCAGTGGACAATTTCAGGTTGACCGCGAGGGCCGTGCGGTTCATCCAGCCGCGCGCACCCGCCGCCAGACCAGCGGAAGCGCAATACAGATAGACGTTTTGCACGATCGCGCCCGCGCTGGCGTAAGCGAAGCTTTCGCGTTGGCGCGCCGGTACGTCCTGCATGCGGTTCAGGTCCGCCACGAAGACGAGGTCGACGGGCGCGTACGACAGAAAGTCCTGATAACCCGTCGTCGCGCGTAGATCGAACGGCGCGGCGATCACAAGCCGATGTCCATCCGGTTCATATCGATACGAGCCCGTCGCAAGCAGCACGTAGATATCGATCTCGTACCCGCCTAGCGCCGATGGCGCCGTGCGGCCGCCCTCGGCATCGCGGTTGATGCCATTGGCCGCCCACAGTAACTCGCTGAGAAGATTCAGATTGACGGGTTCATCCGAGAAGTCGCGCGAAGTGCGGCGCGCAGCGAGCGCGTCCAGCAGAGGCATGCCGCCAAAGCGCTGGGGCTGGGGAAGATCGACGACGTCGCGAGGCGGCTTGTCAAGCGGTCGGGGAGACGGTGCGTTGAGCACGGCGCCGATACGAAACAGAGGCTTGACCATAGCTACAGGCTTGCGCAATCAAGCAGGTGACGTAGAGTTGTCCGATTCTTGCACCGCACGCTGCATGGGGATTGATCTGGATCAGTCTCTAGAACCTTGTTGCCATGTCTTTCGCGTCACACACCGCTCGCGGTTCTTGCCGCACCTCTCGATTGACTCACATCAACGACCGCGTGGCAAACGCCTGCTCGATTCGGCTCAGCAATTCGGCGCGCGTGAGGCTATCGAAGCCGAGATCGCGCTCGAATTGCGAGTCCATCGTGATGTCGCTGGCCGCGGCGCGCATGCCGTGCGTCTCGGCGACGAGCGACTCGACGATGTGGATCAGACGCTCGCACAGAGCGGCATCGTCGGTGGTAGCGGGGCGGGCGTCCAGAGGCGTCATCGGATGACTCGTTCGGGTTCACTCGATAGCTTCCGGTGACTCGGCTCGCCCGCGGTTGATTCATGTCAAGCGTCTGCTTCGAGCGCAGTTTCACGCTGCGTGACTGTGGGATGAAAACACTCGCTTGAGTGAACGTGATGCACTACTTCGACGTATGCAGTGGCAATGCCGGCTGATTCAGGTCAACCGGTGTCAACGGTGCGCTTTGGTCACGATGATGTGTCTGGTCGAGTGTGCGATCGAATTGATCTCGGTCAAGCGCGTGCGATCCGGCAAGGCGAACAATGGCGCAGAGCCGTGTGGCATTGCGCGGCCCGATGCCGTCGAGGGGACGGCGCCAACTTTCTAGACGGGGAAAAGCATGCGAGCAGCTGACATCATGACGACGTCAGTCATTTCAGCCGACCCGGAAATGACCGTGCGCGACGCCGCAAGAACAATGGTGCTCGGGAACATCAGCGGAATGCCGGTAATCAACGAAACCGGCCGGCTCGTAGGCATGGTGACCGAAGGTGATTTGCTGCATCGGCAGGAGATTGGCACCGGCTTCAGACATCGCGCGTGGTGGCTCGAGTTGCTCTCTTCGACACGGGAGATTGCAAGCAAGTACGTCAAGGAACACGCAGGCAAAGTCAAGGATGTCATGTCGAAGGAGGTCGTGACCGTCGACGAGAACTGCACCGTTGCAGCACTCGCCGAGTTGCTCGAGCGGCGGCGCATCAAGCGGGTTCCTGTCATGCGCGATGGGAAAGTCGTCGGCTTAATCAGCCGCGCCAACCTGTTGCGCGCGATCGTCACGCTCGCGCCCGAGCCGCCCGCGCCGGTCGATCACAACGATGCCTGGGTACGCAACGCGATCGTGCTTGCCATGAAGGGCCAGCGCTGGGCGGTCGCACCGGAGAATGTCATCGTGAAGGAAGGCGTCGTCCATCTCTGGGGCGTCGTGACGAGCAAGGAGGAACGCCAGGCCGCTCGCATCGCGGCTGAGAACGTGGAGGGGGTGAAAAAAGTTATCTCGCACCTCGAGTTTCCCGTTGTGATGCCAGTTGCTTAACGGAAAGGGACGCGCGCTCCGGCGTCCCGCTCGCCTCGCTCACGTGATTCTTGAGTGACGAATGCACCGCTTATGCTCGATTTGAGGTGATCATGCGCGCCGGTCAGATCTGCACGCTTAACGTGGTCAAATGCGATCCCAACACAACGGTCCTGGAGGCTTCGAAGCTCATGCGAGCTAGCCATGTCGGGGACGTGGTGGTGGTCGAGAACAGGCATGATCGCATTGCGCCCCTCGGCATCGTCACCGACCGCGATATCGCCATCGCCGTAGTGGCCGAAGAAGTCGAGCCACGATCGGTTCTCGTCTCGGACATCATGAGCGCTCCCGCCGTGACAGCCTTCGAATGGGAAGATGGCTTTTGCCTGCCACGGCGCATGCGGCGCCTGGGCGTTCGGCGCATTGCCGTGATCGACGAGATGGGTGGTCTTATCGGCGTCGTATCGGAGGACGATCTGTTGCGATTTATCGGCGATTATCTTGTGGAACTGTCCCACGTCAGCACGCGCCAGACGATATTCGAAGAGAAGCGGCGCGGCTGAATACGCTCGCAGGCGAGGTATGGCGTCGAATGTCATGTTCAAAAGATATCCCTCGTTCCACGTTTGCATCGTTGGCGTAACGGCGCTCGGCTTTGCGGCCGGCGCGGGCTTCTTCATGGCTCGCAAGGTAGGCATGGCCCATGCAATCTGGCTTGCGTGTGTCGCGCCTTCATGCGTGCTCTTGTGCATCTCGGCGGTCAATGCGTTTCGCAGGCGAGAGGTCGGGATCGACGTGCTGGCGCTCTTCTCGATGATTGTCGCCGCAACCACCGGCGAATTCTTTACCGCCGCAGTAATTTCAATGATGGTGGCAGGCGGGCGGGCGCTCGAAGCCTTCGCGCAAGCTCGCGCGGGTGCCGAGATGACGGCGTTGCTCAAGCTTGCCCCGAATTTCGCCAATCGGTACGAAGCGGGCGAATGGCGTCAAGTGGACCCGAAAGCGATTTGCGCGGGAGATCGCCTGCTCGTACGGGCAGGCGAAAGAGTGCCCGCCGACGGAGCGCTGACACATGCAGCCGAACTCGACGAGTCGGCGCTGACCGGCGAGGCTGCCATCCGGTCCCGAAGCGCAGGCGAAGCCGTGCAGAGCGGCGTGTTGAACGCCGGCGCCCCTTTCGAGATGATCGCGGCGGCGACGGTGCGCGACAGCACGTTCGCCGGGATCATCCGTATGGTCGAAGCGGCGCAGAAGACACGCAGTCCGACCGCGCGTCTGGCAGACCACTACGCGATCTTCTTCGTGCCCGTGACACTTCTCGTCGCGGGTGCGTGCTGGATCGCGACGGGCGATGTCATCCGCGCGCTGGCGGTCCTTGTTGTCGCCACGCCATGCCCCTTGTTACTCGCCGTGCCGGTCGCAATCGTTTCGGGCATGTCTGCTTGCGCAAAACATGGCGTTCTGGTCAAGGGCGGCGACGCGATCGAGCGGCTGGCACAAGTGCAAATCCTCTTCTTCGACAAGACCGGCACGTTGACGAGCGGTCGAGCCCGGCTGGTCGCAATCGAGAGCAGTTCCGGCATCGAGCCCGAACGTGTGCTGCAGCTGGCCGCTTCCCTCGCGCAGGCGTCGTCCCATGTCATGGCGCACGCGCTTACGCTGGCGGCGCGCGAGCGCGGTCTCACGCTGAGTGCGCCATCGCGGGTTTCGGAGTGCCCGGGAGCGGGACTCATTGGCACCGTCGATGGGAAAGTCGTCGCGATCGGCTCGCTCACGCATGCAGCGGCACAGGCGCAAGTTGCGCCGTGGAGCGCCGCGTTCCTGCGTCGTCTCGGTCATGAAGACGGATCGGCCGTGTTCGTCGACGTCGACGGCGTGATGGTCGGCGCATTCCGTCTCGCCGACCCCATCCGGCTCGACACGCCCCGCGCATTACGGCTGCTAAGACGCGCGGGCATCTCGCGAATCGCCATGCTGACGGGCGACCGAAGGGACATCGCGGAAGGCATCGGCGCAAGTCTCGGGGTTACTGAGATTCATGCGGAACAGACTCCGGCGGGCAAGCTCTCATTGATCCGGTCGGCGCGCGAGCACGGCGTGGTCGTGATGGTCGGCGACGGGATCAACGATGCGCCCGCGCTCGCCGCCGCCGACGTCGGCGTGGCAATGGGCGCGCAGGGCGCGGCAGCATCCGCGCAGGCTGCCGATATCGTGCTTCTGACCGATCGGCTCGACCGCCTCGCGGACGGCCTCGACATTGCACGACGGTGCCGGCACATCGCGATACAAAGCGCCACGGCAGGGATGGGGCTATCGATCACAGCGATGATCGTGGCCGCTCTCGGCTATCTGAGTCCGCCCTACGGCGCGGTATTGCAGGAAGTCATCGACATTGCCGTGATCGGGAACGCGCTTCGCGTCCTGCGCAAGAAACCCCGATCGCACCAGCAAGTGCTGCCGCGCGGCGATGCAAGTCGCTTGCGGGCCGCGCACCTGAATCTTGAGCCGGTATCGGGCGAGCTGAGGCGTCTCGCCGACGCGCTGCCCGGGCTTCCGAGGCGATCAGTGCCGGCCGAGCTTGCCCGCATCAACGGCCTTCTAGTGCGCGTTCTACTCCCGCACGAGAAGGAGGACGATATCCATCTGTACCCCGACCTCGCCCGCAGACTCGCCGGTGAGGATCCGTTAGCCGCGATGAGCGGGACACACGCGGAGATTTTTCGCGTCATTCACGTGTTGCAGCGAATAGCGGCGGACCTCCCGCCCGAAGGACCGGACGAACAGGGGATGCGAGAGTTGCAAAGGCTACTTTACGTCCTCGATGCGGTCGTTCGAATGCACTGCGCGCAAGAAGACGAGCTTTATCACTCGCTCGATGAAGGTGCCTGAGCGGCGACGACGTTATCGCACTCGATCTTCTAACGAATCGCGGAATGCACGAGCAGCAAGGGAGTACACGCAAGGCGAGCGACTTGGCGCGCGACGCTGCCGAGGATCAAACGGGCGGCTCCGCGGCGTCCATGTGTGCCCATGACGACGAGGTCGGCTCGCCACGCGTTCGCCTCACGCACGATCGTATGGGCGATATCGTCCCCGCAGCGCGGCATTCGATATCGTGACGCACGTTTCGATTGATCGGTATCAACTGGCGCTGAACTGTCGGCGATAACCTGAGCGCTCGACTGGCCGAGACGGCCGGTTGGTCACTTCAGGAGTGTGTCCTATGAGTGAGGAAATCCATTCGACATTGAAGCGCCTGCACACGGACGATGGCTCTCATATCACCTATCTCGACGTGCATGACGCATCGTTCAGAGCGCCGGTCACGGTTCAGATGTCGTCGGCGTGGGCGTCGGCGTGCGCCGAGGTTTGGCTCGTCGCCGAGGGTCTGATGCGCGACGAAGGCATGCGCAGTCTGAAGCGCGCAAAGGGCCTCGACTCGGACAGCGTGGCCGCGCTGGTGCACGAACTCGTGTTCGAACCCGGCGCGCTCGTGAGATATCTGCCCGAAGCCGAGGCAATCGACGCGCTCGCCAACGACATTCGGACCTTTCTCACGCTCGCAAAGCGATATGAACAAGGTTGCGAAGGCGCCGACGGTCTACTCAGGATGATCCTCGAAAACGAGACATTTCCTCTCGGCAGCCTTCAGACGTTGGACCACGGCTTCGCAGTCGCCATCGAGGCTTATCTGCTCGGCGCGCTGCTGCGTCTGTGCGCGCTGCAGGAACAGGCGTTTCGAAGTGGCGAGGAATCGGATGTCAGGGCTTTGAGCGTCTATTCGATCCGTGCCGTGCAAACAGTAGCAGCGGCGATCGAAAGTCTGAAGACGCTCAACATGTCCCGCGTCGGCGCAATATATTGTGAACGCAAGGCGGGTGGATGCCGGGACACGGGCGTTGAGCGCGAGTGTTGGTGGTGGTGGCGCCATTGCTACGAGGTCGACGGTATGCGACGGCATTCCCGCGCTTGGGCGGGTGACGGAGCCAACGGCACTGCGCTCAAG
>NZ_JAQFVG010000157.1 GCF_029439455.1 Caballeronia sp. BR00000012568055
CTGGATGGCTGCCACACGAGCCGACGCGTACGCCGCTTTCGACCGTTTCGTGTCGATCCATTCGGCGAAATATCCGAAGGCAACCGAGACGCTGAAAAAGGATCGCGAGAGCCTGTTGGCGTTCTACGACTTCCCCGCTGAGCACTGGCAGCATCTGCGGACGACCAACGCGATCGAGTCGACGTTCGCGACGGTACGTCATCGAACGACGCGTACGCGTAACTGCGTGTCGCGGCCTACCTTCCTCGGTCTGGCATTCAAGCTGATCGAGGAGGCGGAGAAAACCTGGCGCCGCATCAACGGACCGGAAAAGATCAAGCTGTTGCTCGAAGGCGTCCCCTTCAAGGACGGCGAACCGGTGCAAGACGATCGACCGGTTCAGCAGAAACTCGCCGCTTGAAATCGACCGTCACGATGCTGCTCATACACCACTCTTGACGTTAGCTCTGATGAATCCCCGTAAGCACAATAGCCTGATTCCTCCCACTAGAAACCCCAGCAGTAAAAAACGCCGCATTAGCACTATCATTAGAATGCTCATAAAGCACATCCACATAAAGCTGCGTGCTTTTGGAGAGCGAATAAACATCCCCAATTTCAAACTGCGTCCAGCGCCGCCCAGAAAGCGTAGTGGTCGCAGCACCACCCGAAACACTATTAAACGGCGTGAACTGATAATTAGCGCCAGCGTCATAGCTCTGATACGTATCAGAAAACCCATTCGACTGCAGCTTCACGCGTGTATACAAGCCGTGCAGTATCAACTTGCCGATCTGATATGACAAACCCGCGCCCATATTCTCGACCTTGTCGGCAGAGTAAGTGGCCGCCGCCACACCCTGAAAATTCGTGATCCCGGTAGTCACGATAGAAGGCGTGCGATTGTGCTCATTCGAATACACCGCCCCCGCCTTGAACGGCCCATTCGCATAAGTCACCGTGAACCCATAATTGCGGCCCGTAGAAAAGTTCGTCGTATTGCCAAGGCCCATCATCGCGCCGACGGTGAAGCCGTGGTAATCCACAGAGCGAAACTTGACCGAGTTATCGAACGGCACCACGCCCGTATCCGCGAGTTCATCGATATTGCCCGGATGGAACGCGTACCAACTCGCCGCCAGATATGCCGTACTAAAAGGCCCGAGCACATCGAAGTTGAACGGCGTCTGATGGCCAAGCGTCACCTGACCGATCGAATCCTGGCCGATCCCCACATAAGCCTGCCGATTGAACAGCGTGCCCGCCTTCGCGAAGTTGCCCGTGTTCGTATAGAAGCCGTTTTCCAGCTTGAAGATC
>NZ_JAQFVG010000158.1 GCF_029439455.1 Caballeronia sp. BR00000012568055
CTTGGCATCTTCGTCAAGAGTCCGGCGACAGACTGGCTGCTGCGAAACAATCTGATCGATCAGGCGGTGTCCTATCAAGGGCAGAGTGGCGACCCGGATGCTTTCCCCGGCGAAATGATCGAGCACGATCTGACGCAAGGCAATGTCGATGCGGCCTTCGTCTGGGGCCCGATAGCGGGCTACTTCGTGAATCGTTCGGATAACAAAGTAAGACTGGTGGCGTTCCCGCCGCAGCCGGGCATCCGCTTCGATTATGAAATTTCGATGGGCGTACGCTATGGCGAGAAAGCATGGCGCGATAAGGTGGATAACTGGATTGCATCGAATCAGCCGAAGATCGATCAGATTTTGACGAGCTATCAAGTGCCTTTGCTGCCTTTGCAACCGGTAACTCAGCAATGAGGCGCGCGCTTTTGGCACTGGCGGTGTGTGCATGCGTAACGAATGTTTTCGGGGCAGATGCGCCTGCAACGGAAATTGCGCCTGCGGAGCGCTTGTTGTTTATGCAGCCGCATATGAATGGCGTCGAACCGCAAACCGAACTGGATTACGCGGTCGATTACTCCGGACCGCCTGAGAAGGTCAAGGACACCTTGCGCGTCCTGGTAAATAGTCCCGGCAATAGTAAGAACGATGCGCGCGTTTCCGATCACACGGGGCAAGTGGACATACCCGGCGGGCTGCCGTGCAATCCGGTCATCATTTATTTTCTGGAGCATGACATCACGGAGATGCAGCAGTTGACCGGCGGACAGCGGCGCTACTTTCAGCAGCGCGTGCGCATGGCGCTTGCCGCCAATCCTGCGATTACGCCCGTTTCCGGTGACTCGCTCGGACTCGGCAAGAATGTCAAGGCGCAGCAAGTCGTGATTCAACCGTATCTCAACGATCCGAACGCCGAGCGCTTCGCTCAATACACGAACAAGCGCTACACCTTCGTCATTGCCGATGATGTACCCGGCCACGTGCTGATGATCCGTACCGAAGTGCCCGGCAATAACAATGACTTTGCGCATCCCTTGCAGAAGGAAACAATCGCCTATCAAGGCGCGATGAAAACGCCCGGAGGCGATGGCGTAAAGGCAGGCAATGCGCCACGGGCCAGCCGATAACGCGTCGTTCGGTTTGCGTATGTTCGGCATGCTGATTATGTTTCTCGTGACGCGTGCGTATGGAGCCGAGCCGTTCGAGATCAGGCAGATTGCGCCCGGCAACTACGCGCATCGCGGTCATGATGATGTGGCCACGCGCGAGAACGGCGGCGATA
>NZ_JAQFVG010000159.1:0-1259 GCF_029439455.1 Caballeronia sp. BR00000012568055
AAAACGCGATCGAGCAGAACAAGCAAGGTGAACGCGTATGGTTCGACTATCCGGTTGGACAGTTGATCAATGACGTAGGGCTCAACTCAAAGAATCGAGACTACGTGAAGTCCACCATCAATTCGCTGGTCGGCTTCGTGGTGAACTGGGACCATTTGTCTGACTCCCGCGAGTGGAACGCGAGCGGTCTGGTCGCTGGCGCCAAGATTTCCGGATCAACTCTCCGTTATCAATTCTCGGACAACATGCGCGAGATTCTCATGAACCCGCGCATTTACGCGAGCATTGATATGCGCATAGCCCGCGAGTTCAAACGGGGACACGCCCTGACGTTATGGGAGAACGTTGTGCGCTATGAAGGGATAGGCCGTACCCCAAAAATGAGCGTTGACACCCTTCGTGATTTGCTGCTCGGTTTGGACTGGGTGAGTGGTTCGTACGCGCAATACAAGACATTCAAGAGTCGCGTGCTGCTGCCGGCACTGGAAGAGATCAACCGCATTGCAGACCATGAGATCACCTACCATGAGTCCAAGACAGGCCGAACGGTAACGGAAGTGCAGTTGACGATAAATGCGAAGAAGAAGCCTGAGATTACCCAAGAGGACGATCTAGACCTGCTCTCAAGCGTTACCGCATTCGGCATCCCCGTCAGTGAAGCGCGCAAGCTTTTGAGTGAGCATGGAAAGGATGCCGTTAGAGACGCGCTCGCCTATACGCGCCAGCGAACCAAACGCAAGAACGCACAACCCATCGAAAATATGGGAGCGTACTTCCGAAAAGCGCTTTCTGGTGGCTGGAAAGTTGACGAACAACGTGGAACGGCGACCCTCACAGCGCGTGCAACAAAATCGGACTCATCGGGTGAAGACGTGCTTCTTGGACGCTATTTAGCGTTCCGGGCTGGCGAGGCAAAAGAGTATTTTGACGAGCTAGATCCCGCCGAGCAGAGTGCGTACGTATTCCAATACAATGCCCAGCAGGTCGCGGAGCAGCTGCGGATATCACCTAATGCTAAGGTCAAGAAGGCGGCGCAGGAGGCTTTCGCTTATTGGCTCGCCGATCACGTATGGAGTAAGCCAACAGATCGCGATCTATTAAATTTCCTTTTGCGCGATGCGACTGCCGGCCGGTGACCGCTGCAAACGATGTCGCCGGCGGACGGCGTCGACATCGTCAATTCATTTGATGTCCATCTTCTTCCAGCAACTTCTTCAGCGCATCCACGTAGACGTCGGCACGATTCGAATCGTTCAACG
>NZ_JAQFVG010000159.1:1289-2233 GCF_029439455.1 Caballeronia sp. BR00000012568055
TCTGGAAAAGGTCTTGCGTGGTAAGCGCCCTTTCGCAAGTCCCTCCCGCAGCGACTTCACCTTTTGGAAGGACAGTTCTTCTTCCAGTACCTTCGTTGCAAAGGCGTGAACTCGTTTGGCATCGGTAGCCTTGTGGTAGAGCGACAACTCATACGCAACGTTAATTCCGAATATCGAGGGGTAAGAGGAGATCATCTCTTGGACCTCGCCAGGAAGCTCAAGAAGGGCCAAGACCTTGCTGACCTTCGACTTACCCTCGCCCACCAACCCAGCTAGCTCATCGTTGCTCGTTGCGTAGCCACCGTCCAAAAGCCTCTTGTAGCCGAGAGCAAGGTCAACAACCGTTTCGTGCTCCCGCTCATTATTTGCTGTGCGAGCCAGCCGATAGAAGTCAATCGGCTCTAGTCCATCGATGATCTTAAGTTCGAGCGTTTGCGAGCGATTTTGTAGTGCCGCCTGCTTACGGTAGTGACCGTCGATAAGGATAGCCCGTTCGGGGTCAGATGGGTGTTTGGCCGCGAGCGCGGGAACAAGCTGGCCATCTTTCGCCATAGAGGCGGCGCGTGCCGCGATCTTCTCCTCTTGATAGATTGTGCGGCTGTTGAGGGGGTTGTCATCAATCTTGTCGATTGGCCACGGCGCAAATGTTGTCTGCACCTTACCTTGCCTTTCCAACGCCTCCAGGTAGGAATTCGCTTCCTTGCCGTTCAAAATATCTGAATCGGTTGCCTGGCTTTCCAGCAAGGTTTTCCGTCCCTCGAGCGCCGCCTCAACATTCTTAAACCGTGCCGTGATGTCTTTTGCACGGAGCGCTTGATCGCGCTTTACGCCGGCAGAAAGCGCCGCGCTGAAGTCTTTCTTAGCCACGTTGATCCCCCAAAATTTCGAGCACTTCGTCAACCAACGCGTTCACCTCTTTCTGTGCTGCCTTAGCCCCGCGCACC
>NZ_JAQFVG010000160.1 GCF_029439455.1 Caballeronia sp. BR00000012568055
AATAATAGACGGGCGATCGATGCCACATCGGCTAGAGATCATGGATCGGCCCAAGCCTATTGTTTTGATTGAGAAGTTGCGGTTCTGTGATGAATGCGGCTTCAAATTGTTTGGCATCTACAAATAGACTATAGAGACATCGCCCGATGTAACGATCAGCTCACTTAACTTATCGCGATGATATGGGCATCGTTTCTTCAGCGGGTGACTTTGCAAAAAAAACCCGCGACAACTCGCGGGTTCGAAATCCTTGCTGGCCTTTACAGCTCTCCGCAAGGACGCTGGCGCAACGTTTTCGCTTCTACGTCACGGCCCTCGGGTTCACCTTTTCCGCACATTAACTGCTTTCGTTACATCAATTCAACCCTTCAAAAGTGAAAGAATTAAAAGATCTGGTTGCCTATCGAAATTCTAGGCAATAAATACCGAATCAGAATTAAATTACTATTTTGTTCAGTTTTTGTTCGAATTTGATGGCGCAGGATGCGGTAAAAACGGATGACGTGTTTAAGTCTGCGCAACTCCCGCTTCTCCAAGTGAGTTTCAACGCGGGAAACGGAAACGATGCGCAAACTCGCTCCGTTGAGCAGGGTCATGCACGAATTTACATTTCCTCTGTGCCTTAATTTGTCAGCACCCTTGCTGCATGTAGGTCCCCGTACTGGCTGCTCCTATTTCCAATCCGTTTCTTTCTGAAATCAAACTCCCTGCGGCTGAAAACGCGCCTGCTAACGAGACCACTGTCCTACTATCGACCAACGTCGTCTTACTAGGGGTTGCTGAGGAGCGCGTCGAGCTAACGTCAAGAGTGGTGTATGAGCAGCATCGTGACGGTCGATTTCAAGCGGCGAGTTTCTGCTGAACCGGTCGATCGTCTTGCACCGGTTCGCCGTCCTTGAAGGGGACGCCTTCGAGCAACAGCTTGATCTTTTCCGGTCCGTTGATGCGGCGCCAGGTTTTCTCCGCCTCCTCGATCAGCTTGAATGCCAGACCGAGGAAGGTAGGCCGCGACACGCAGTTACGCGTACGCGTCGTTCGATGACGTACCGTCGCGAACGTCGACTCGATCGCGTTGGTCGTCCGCAGATGCTGCCAGTGCTCAGCGGGGAAGTCGTAGAACGCCAACAGGCTCTCGCGATCCTTTTTCAGCGTCTCGGTTGCCTTCGGATATTTCGCCGAATGGATCGACACGAAACGGTCGAAAGCGGCGTACGCGTCGGCTCGTGTGGCAGCCATCCAG
>NZ_JAQFVG010000161.1 GCF_029439455.1 Caballeronia sp. BR00000012568055
CTCCTCATGCTGCAAACAAAAACCCCATCCACACACGGATGGGGTTTTTGCGTTTGGGGCGTCGAAAAGCAACATACGATTTTTTCAGTTCAGCGGCAACAAACCCTCCTCACTCCCCAACCCTCACCCTTATACTGTATAAATATTCAGTACACTAGAAGGCCGACGAACCCCTATCTCGATCGGACCCTGTATCCGTGGACGGGGAACGCATGGGCGCAGCACTTTCACTAGTCGATATTGGCGTTACCTCTCATCTGCAGCAGCAGATGTGGCAGGGCGAAGAAGTCTATCCACAAGACTTGGATGTCGTTTCGAGCGGCCATCGCACGCTTGATTTGGCGTTGCCGGGTATCGGATGGACGTCCGGATCGATTACCGAGGTGTTGATTGAAGAGAGTGGTGTCGGTGAAATCCGCTTGCTTGAGCGGTCGATTCGCGAGTTGACGGCAAACAGAAGCCGCTCGGTCGTTTTTATCGCGCCACCGTGGCAGCCCAATTGGATGGCATTTCGCGCGATGAAGATCCCGACGAGCAAGCTCGTCTGGGTCAAATCGCCTGAAGATCAGGTGCTTTGGGCCGCCGAGCAGGCGTTGAAGCAGGAGGGCATTGGCGCAGTGCTGATTTGGTTGCCGGATGCGCGCCCGGAGGCGGTGCGGCGGTTGCAAGTCGCTGCGCAGGAATCGAAGGCGCTGGCCTTTCTGTTCCGACCGCTCAAGGCAGCGAAGCAATCTTCGGCAGCGCCGTTGCGCATGGTTTGCAGGCCGACGCTTCCTGCCAAGAGCTAACGTCAAGAGTGGTGTATGAGCAGCATCGTGACGGTCGATTTCAAGCGGCGAGTTTCTGCTGAACCGGTCGATCGTCTTGCACCGGTTCGCCGTCCTTGAAGGGGACGCCTTCGAGCAACAGCTTGATCTTTTCCGGTCCGTTGATGCGGCGCCAGGTTTTCTCCGCCTCCTCGATCAGCTTGAATGCCAGACCGAGGAAGGTAGGCCGCGACACGCAGTTACGCGTACGCGTCGTTCGATGACGTACCGTCGCGAACGTCGACTCGATCGCGTTGGTCGTCCGCAGATGCTGCCAGTGCTCAGCGGGGAAGTCGTAGAACGCCAACAGGCTCTCGCGATCCTTTTTCAGCGTCTCGGTTGCCTTCGGATATTTCGCCGAATGGATCGACACGAAACGGTCGAAAGCGGCGTACGCGTCGGCTCGTGTGGCAGCCATCCAG
>NZ_JAQFVG010000162.1 GCF_029439455.1 Caballeronia sp. BR00000012568055
AGTTCGGCCCAGTCTGGCAAGGTCAATGAAAGAAAGCGGTTCTGTTTTCACGCGCAGTCCTCTCCGGAAAATAGCGCTGTTGTTATTTTGCAGGCGTTCACCGGCTGGCAAAAACCAGCCGATTGTCTTCTGCAAAAAAGAGTACATCAACGCCAAACGCACCGTTCTTTTACCAACGAAAAAAATGGCGTCCAGCATTGAGACTCACATATTGGAACGCGGACCGGTAAAAAGCATCGACCAGCCCCCCACTTCGCGGCTGTGGATCGAGTAATTCAGAACGTGCTGTAGTAGAGTCCAATCGAACTTAATTCAACCTCGCTCGCTTTTAGACGTAGCGATAGAAATTCTTGACGCGGCGCTGCCCGCTGACGCACGATTTACAAGAACGCGGTCAAGACCGGCGATCTGCTTAAGCGATTGTCAGCGGTTTTGCTCATGCTGTTGAATGACTCCATTGGCCGGACAGCGACCGCTCGCCGTCCGGCCAGCCTAGTTTAAACGTCAGTCTGCTCTGCCATCTCAAGCGCATCGTCAACCTCGATGCCAAGATACCGAACGGTGCTTTCAAGTTTGGTATGTTTTATAGAAGCTGCACAGCTCTGAGATTCTTCGTGCGACGGTAGATCAGCGACGCCTTTGTCCGCCGCATTGTGTGCGTTCCGTAGGCTGCGTCGTCAAGCCCGATGGATCGAATCCATCGATGCACCAGCCGAGCATACTGCCGGGTCGAAATGTGCGGCGATTCGTGGATGCGACTTGGAAAGAGGTAATCGGCCGGCAGAAAGCTGCGCCGCTCGAATCCATGCTTCTGTACTACCCCGCGTCTGCTCCGTGATCTCGAACTGCACCGGCCGTTGCGTCTTTCGTTGCATAACAGTCGCGCGCGCCGATACCCGCGAACCCATACACACGTCGGACACCCGCAACGCGGTAAGGTCACACGTCCTCAGCTTGCTGTCGATCGCCAGATTGAAGATCGCGAGGTCGCCTTGCGTCGTCAGTGAGCTGGCTTCTCGTACAGGGACCACACGTAGCCACCGGGACCGGGTTCCTGCCATAGTCCTGCGCGGATAAAGCCAAGCGACTCATAGTAGGCGCAGAGTTTCGCGTTGTGGACGGCACAGTCGAGTCGGACAAAGCGACGGTTCGAGCCTCTTATCTGGCCGGCGCACCAATCGAACATGATGCTCCCGAGCCGGCGTCCGTTAAAGCCTTTCC
>NZ_JAQFVG010000163.1:0-1220 GCF_029439455.1 Caballeronia sp. BR00000012568055
ATCTCAGGAGGCGCGGTGTATCAAGGTCGTATTCCCATCATCGAAGGCTAATGAAAATTATGTCCGCTGCATATAAAAGCATCATCCGTGAGCATAGACTTTCGCAGAAGTTGATTCCGATTTACACTGTCTCGCCTGATCTGGAACTCACCTGCACACGGGTCGCCGATTACATTGGCGAAAGGTTTATAGGCAAGGAAGGGCCGCTCGTGGCAGAGATGATCACGTCTGCGCTCGCGGGATACAAGCGCACCAAGCGCACGGGAGATCCTCATATCGCCTTCATGCAGGGACTATTCGCGGACGCACAGGCACTCTACGCCCGTCGATATGTCGCGCGTCGCGGCGGGAAGCTCGCTGTGTGGTGTCCGATGACCGAGGCAATTCCCGAATTCGAGCAACGTCACCCTGACTACGTTTTCGAAATGGCCGACGAGCGCTGCCCCGACCACATTACGCAACGCACGGCAGCTTTTCAGCTGGCCGCCCGCGTGCTGCATGGCGAGCACTTCCGCCGTTACTTCGAGGAATACGATGTCGCTCACTGTTTCGACCATAGCGAAGTTGTCGAGAGTTGAGCGTCACATCGCGCAGCGCGCATGCGATACGGCGGCAGCATTCGACGGTGAAATTCACGCAGGCGTACCCGAGGAGTTCACCTACGGCGCGGGCGCTCGTTGCTATGCGCTCGCCACGATCGCGCAGTATCGCCCTGTAATCTTCTGGGGCGGCTTGGCCGCGTTGGCACTTATCCCTATCCTCGCTGCGGTAAAGGTGCTGCATGGCTAGCCGTTTCGGATCACATCTCAAAGTTTGGTTTTTGCTGGTGCCGGTGCTCTCGATCGCGGTCATGCCTGCCATTCCCGATCGAAGCCTGTTCGAGGTGCCCGAAGCGGAAACCGCTTCACTCATCGCCTCGGCGGGCCAGAAGCGGGCAAACGAAGCGGTACGGCAAGCCAACGAGACCTTCCGGCGTGCCTTCGTCGATAGCGGTCTGCTGTCTCGAACGCTCAATGCATCGGGGAGTGTGGGTGGCCTTAACGATGGTGGCTTTTCCACCTTCGCGCATACGTGGACCGAAAACTTTTGGCTGCTCGTCTATCGGATGTTGTTCCGCGCGATGGTGATGAAGCTGTGGATCGTGGGCACACTGCTATTCGCGCTCGGCATGCTCATCGACGGCACCGCACGGCGCAAGATCAAGGCGTCGGCGGCGGGCT
>NZ_JAQFVG010000163.1:1240-1601 GCF_029439455.1 Caballeronia sp. BR00000012568055
GGGCTACGTGAGTCCGCTCTCGTTTCATCTAGCCGGGCACGGATTATTGCTGCTTACCGGAACGTTTTTCGCGGTCCTTGTTGTGCCCATTCCCGTCTTGGCTGGCTATTGGATTGTTGTTGCCGCGTCACTCGGAGGCCTGTTGTGGAAGGCCGCGGAGTCATTTCAATCGCCAAGATAGACAACCCAGCGAGATCGCTGTAGCGAAGCGCGATTCAACGAACGAAGCCTTCCTAAAAAATTTCAGATTATCCTGATAATCTGAAGCGCCGCTCGTTTTTTCGCCAGGATATGTTGCAATGCCGAGTTGATGATCGCCTGCCTGCAATGTGCATTCACTCTTAACGCTTATTGCTCGGTT
>NZ_JAQFVG010000164.1 GCF_029439455.1 Caballeronia sp. BR00000012568055
ATGGCACGTCAATCCCGATGTTCACACCGTCTTCGTAAGAATGCTTCTGCGCACGCAGCCGTTCCGGTCCCCTGCTGAGACCGACGGCTGACAAACAACCGAGCGATTCAAATTCTTGGAGGAGACATGACAGGGAAGGTGTTCTTGTATAGCGCCGTCGACAACGTCCTGACCCAATACCAGGTCGACGTTGATTCGGGCGTTCTCGAGAGAAGATACAGCATCCATGCTCGTGCGAAAATTCAGTATGCGTGGCCTCATCCGTCGCGACAGTACCTCTACGTAACGACCAGCAACGGTGGCCCGAGGGTCAAGTCGGACTGCAACCACGTCAGTGCGTTCGCCATCGGGCCAGACGGGGCCCTGACGCAGCACGGTAATCCGCAGCCACTCGACCGGCGCGCGGTCCACATGTGCGTCGACCCGACTGGACAGTTTATCTTGAACGCGCACAATCATCCGATGAGCGGCATAACCGTTCATAGCATCAACTCGGACGGGACCATAGGCAAGGCGGTTGAGCAACCGCACTGTCTCGACTATGGAATCTATCCTCACCAGGTGATGACATTTCCATCCGGAGTTGCGGCACTCATTGTCGACCGAGGGAACAAACCACAGGGCGACAAGCCCGAGGATCCCGGCGCTCTTCGCTCGTTCAAAATGCGCAATGGTGTGCTTGATGTCGGAGACGTCGTTGCGCCATGGGGGGGCTATGGGTTCGGGCCACGGCATGTTGACTTCCACCCGTCCAAGCCATGGCTTTACGCTTCCGACGAGCGTATGAACCGTCTATATATGTTCCGCATCATTGACGGTTGTATCGAACAAGAACCAGCTTACACACAAGACACGCTCGCAGACTCCAAAAGCGTCGCTGCGCGGCAAATTGCCGGCCCGATCCACGTTCACCCGTCCGGTCGATACGTTTATGTCGCCAATCGCGCCGACCACTCAATCGAAAAAGATGGTCAAAAGGTCTTTGCGGGCGGAGAAAACAATATTGCGGTGTATGCGCTTGATCAAGAGACCGGCGAACCGCAACTCATGCAACATGCCGATACGCATTCCTTTCACGTCCGGACCTTCGCTTGTGACCCAAGCGGCTCGTTGCTCGTGACAGCGAGCATCAAGGCTCTGTCCGTCGAGGATGGTACAGGACTTAAAGAGGTCCCTGCAGCTCTGAGCGTTTTCCGGATAG
>NZ_JAQFVG010000165.1 GCF_029439455.1 Caballeronia sp. BR00000012568055
ACTGCTTGCGCAGTGCTTCGGCCATCGAACAGGATGGCTTGTCGTCTTTCGCATCGAGCTTCGCATCCGTGAGTTCCGGAAACAGTTCACCGACATGCGGTAACCGATCCGGACTTTTCTTCGCATCGCGTTTGCTGCTGACCTGCCCCAATACGATCTGACCGCGATCGGTATCGTTCCCGCAATCGAGGTAGTAGACGCCTGAGTGCTCGGCCGCGCGAACAATTGCATGCCGTGCGGCGCGCGTGTCCACGCAACCAATCACCAGATCGACGTTATAGAGCGTCTCGCTCGCGCCGAAGCGCCGCGCTTGCGCACGCCAGTCGGTGCCCATCAGCGTGTTCAGCCGGTTCACGATGAGCGAGGCTTTGTATTCGCCCACGTCGTTCGGATAAAAACCCTGTCGGCCCACGTTGGTCGGACTGACCGTGTCGTCATCGAACACCGTGCAATCGATCCCGCCCGGGTGACCCAGTTCGACCATCGCGTGATGCAAGCGCGCGAGGCTCGGCAGCACCGCGCTGCCTGTACCACCCGCCCCTACCACGACCACATTCCAGGCGCGCTCGAGCATCCGCGAAGGAAGCGCGTGACGGATAGCTGTTGTAGCTGCTGTCGCTGTCGTCATGCGACCTCCTTCACATGGGCCGCCGCGTACCAACTGCTCGGCACAGGCTCGATGTCCTCGAAGATGCCCTTCGCGCACAGCCGCATGGCCATGCTCGGCACAGGTGACGCACAATTCCCAACGACGAGCGCAAACTTCGTCTCGTGCCGATCGTCTTCATTGTCAGTCGACGAGAAGAACGCCTCGTGCGCGCCGTGCGAGTGGCAATCGATCACCCGCAGTTCAGCGGGCAAGAGCGCAGGTCGCTCATACTTGAGCGATCCGGTGCCCTGCGCGAGAACCGTGACCGGAGCCAGACGAAACCGCCGGGTCTGGACGTTCCAGAGAATCCACGCGCCCGTTTCAAGCGGATGCGCGGCACGTGCCATTGCGACGAACTCCCCGATTAGCGCCGGCGGCACCGCGCCACAACGCAGCACCGTCGACTCCACCACCTGCCCGTAAGGGATGGCGGTTGCAACCGAGTAATGCGCAATGCGGCGCACGACCGACAGCCACGGCAGATCGATCTCGATAAATACACCGTTCTCG
>NZ_JAQFVG010000166.1 GCF_029439455.1 Caballeronia sp. BR00000012568055
CGCGCGCGTTGCCGCCGACATTACCTCTGCGGATGCCAATATCGTGCATATCGCGATGGACGAGGACGTGTCGCAGGAAGCCAAGCTGCTGCGCTTTGTCATTCAGGTCAGCGACCGCGTGCATCTGGCGAATGTGATGCGCCGCGTGCGCACGAATCACGACGTCATGCGTATCGCGCGCGAGCGTCCAAGCGACGAGCCGCATCATCGCAATCAGGACGGCGGCATGCGCATCGACCGGGAACGCGCCGACTACTGATCCTCCCATTTCCCGTTCGGCGCGGGAACGCGGCGTGCATGGCTGTCGTCGATCGATTCATTCATCGATGCACAGGAGAATGCGCCGCAATGAACACTTCCGATCTCGAAGGCCCCACGCTCGATTACTGGGTGGCGCGCGGCCTGCACGATTTCATTCGGGAAATCCACTTCACCGACAGCGGAGAGACGCTCTCCATTCGCGGCAACGATCGCGGCAAGCCCTGGGACGGACGGTTCCTGCCGTCGACGTCGTGGGATGCGGCGTCTGTCGTGCTCGAGCGCGCGTGCAAGCTCGAAATGCACGATCACGGGCGCGGTGAAGTCGTATGCACGGTGAGCTTTGGCAAGGACGGCGAAACGATGGAAGGGCGCGGCGAGTCGCTACGGACCGCGTTGCTGCGGGCCTTCGTGCGGCATTCGTTTGGCGACAGCGTCGAGGATGAATACCCGCGTCGCCCGCAAGCGCTGACGGGCCTGCAAGCCGATCCGATCGAAGAGTCGAGCGCGGTGACGTCGTTATCGGTGGAGGATATGCCGCGGCCGGAAGCGCATATCGGCGATATTGGTTCAACGCCTCGGCAATAAAGCGCCGCAGAAACAAAAAGGGCCTTCCGTCCGGAAGGCCCTTCGAAAAATGGCGCGGCTGGCAGGATTCGAACCCACGACCCCTTGGTTCGTAGCCAAGTACTCTATCCAACTGAGCTACAGCCGCACGCAAAACGGTACAACTTCGTGTTACTTCAATGCGCTTTGGTTAGCGCGTGATGCCTTCATACGAAGACATCAGAATAAGTGGCGCGGCTGGCAGGATTCGAACCCACGACCCCTTGGTTCGTAGCCAAGTACTCTATCCAACTGA
>NZ_JAQFVG010000167.1 GCF_029439455.1 Caballeronia sp. BR00000012568055
ATGCAATCGCTTGAAGCTTTGGCTCGAGAGGCATCTGCCCTCGCCAAGAACGAAATCATCGTTCGATCTGCTCTGTCGGAGCAAGAGAACGAAGTAAGCAGAATCATGCAGATTTGCAACGCTTGTCGCTACTGCGAGGGCTTTTGCGCAGTTTTCCCGGCTATGACTCGCAGGCTGGAATTCGATCGCTCTGACGTGCATTTTCTGGCCAATCTCTGCCACAACTGCGGTGCGTGCCTTCATTCCTGCCAATACGCACCGCCGCACGAGTTTGCAGTGAACGTGCCCAAGGCGATGGCACAGGTCCGCTTGACTACCTACGTCGACTACGCGTGGCCCTCAGCGTTCGGACGGCTTTACAAGCGCAACGGTCTGACGGTGTCGGCTGCGCTCGCGAGTGGTTTGGCGCTTTTCCTCGTGCTCGCGATGTACATGACCGCGGGATCGGTACCTGCCGCTGGTGCGAATTTTTACGCAGTTTTTCCGCACAATCTCCTGGCATTGATGTTCGGCGTTGTCTTTGCCTTTGCAGCGCTAGCCCTTGGCATCGGAGTGAGACAGTTCTGGAGGAACGAAAATCCCGGCGCGCCGTCAATGTCTGCTGCGTCGGAAACCGCCGGTGACGTATTGAGCCTTCGCTATCTTGGAGGTGGCCATGGAGATGGATGCAACAACGAGGACGACGCGTACTCACTCGCACGCAGGCGTTTCCATCACTTTACCTTCTATGGATTCTTACTGTGCTTCGCCTCGACGTGCGTTGCGACCGCCTACCATTATCTCTTCAAGTGGGAGGCGCCATATGCACTCAGCAGCCTTCCTGTGTTTCTTGGATCGTTCGGCGGTATGAGCTTGCTCGCCGGAACTAGCGGCCTCTTTGTCCTTAATCTGAAGCGGCACCCGCTCCATGGAGACCGCGGCCAGAAAAGTATGGATGTCGGTTTCATTGTTCTCCTGTGGTTGACCGCAATAACCGGGTTGATTCTCCTGGCTCTAAGGGAAACCTCTGCGATGCCCGTGTTACTCGCGGTTCATCTTGGGGTAGTCATGGCTCTTTTCGCGACCCTTCCGTACGGAAAA
>NZ_JAQFVG010000168.1:0-1029 GCF_029439455.1 Caballeronia sp. BR00000012568055
AAAAGACTAGCTCATCATCCGTCGCATACTTGGCCGCTAGATTGCGCGCGGCAGCAAGCGGCAATTGATCATCTGCAGTTCTGACGGAAACCTGAATAATAGGAAAACAAGGGCTCTTCCATACGACAGGCTCCTCATTCATATGGACGATAACAAGCGCATCCGGCACGCATGTAGAAGCCTCAAGACTGCGTATCAGATTTGCCAGATGCGCACGGCGGCCATGAACCAAAGTCAGTACGTTCATTGAAAAATCTGCTGTGCGGTTTTGATGATGACGTCGGCCGCACGCGCTGCGCCTTCTCCGTCCGTTGCCGTGTTCCATCGCGTAACGTCGAGCTGTAATGCCTGTTCCAGTATCGATGACCACTTATGCGCGATAGGCCACTCGGGACAGTGGATCGCAAGCCCTGAGGCCGCCAGAAGTTTTGCGACCGACCGCTGTTCATCGAACGGACGCGCCTCAGGAATGCAGACGAATGGGCAACGCAAGTCCGCGACTTCGCCAACCAACGTATCACCGCAGGATCCAACGACAACCGATGCAGAGGCGAGCCACGGCAACGGCTCGCTCACCGTGCCGACCAGTTCCAGATTAGAAGGAAGATCGCCGCCCTCGCCTGATACAGGGCCGGTGACGGTCCATTGCCAATCCCCACTTGCGCGCGCGGCTGCGGCGACATCGGCAATCGTGAATTGCGTGCCGCCGTGCCCGCAGATTACGGTGACATGGAACGGCTTCGACTCGCACTGTCGCGTAGTCCGACCGTAACGAGAAACCAGTCCTACGTAATCGGTTTTCGCTACCCATTCTTTCTGGATGGAAGGCTCGTCTAATTCGCGTGGATAAGGGGCTAGCAGGCGCGTTGCACTGTCGTATGCCAGCGAGTGAGCTGAGTCGGAACGCGTACCCCTTTGGCGCACAAAGATAGTTGGAACTCCACACAATCGAGCCAATAAAGCAATTTCAACCGATACATCGACAACCAGCATGCACGGCCACGCTCGTCGAAACCAGTCCACCAACCG
>NZ_JAQFVG010000168.1:1049-21340 GCF_029439455.1 Caballeronia sp. BR00000012568055
ATCTGCCGGCAGTTCGCAATACTCAACCGTAGGCGGAAAATTGAATTGCACAGGAGGCGCACTGCTAAAGACCGTCATGGTTTCCGGCATATGCGCACCGATCGTCAGCGCTCGCATGACATGCCCGGCACCTTGATGATGGGCGTAATAACCGATGTTCACGCGCCGAGCCGGACTATTCATGCTCGACTTCCAACTCCGGGCAAAGACCTGAAAGCAACGACTCGTATCCAGCGATCATGCGATCCATGCTCCACTTTGCCTCGGCATGGAGGCGGCATGCTCGACGATCCAAAGCGCGTGCGGCAAGGATCGCCTCAGCGAGCGCAGAGACGTCATCCGCTGGAACCATGATGCCGGTGTCCGCAGTAAGCAACTCCGGAATCGCGCCTCTCGAGAAAGCTGCAACGGGCGTGCCGCACGCCAGCGCCTCGGCGACGACCAATCCAAAGGGTTCATCCCAACGCGGCGTCACAAGGCATACAGCCGCACGGCCAAGTTCATCGACCAAGCGCGCGCGTGGCAAATGGCCCAGATATTCGATATCGCCTCCCAATCGCGGCTGGATGAACTCTGAGAAATACGAGGCATCGGTCGCTTGCCCGGCAATCCGAAGCGCCATTCCCGCCGCGCGCGCGGCATCGATCGCCAGATGCGGACCTTTATCAGCGACAAGCCGGCCATACCAAATGGCATGCTGTTCGTTTGCCGCGTTTGCCGGACGCCAAAACTGCAAATCGATCCCGTTTGGAATGACATGGCAAGTCGGTATGAGATCCGCCCAGCTTGCGGCATTAGTTGCCGATACGGTGCAATAGTGGCCGCCGCCCCGTTCATGCTGCGCTGCTACTGCGTTGATCAATTCGAAAAAAGGCGGCGTGTGCAAAACCGTGAGCATCGGTGTTCGCATCGAACCTGAAAACGTGATGGGAACGTAGTGCAGCGAGTTATTGAAAACAACATCGAACCCGCAGTCATCGATCCGTTGCAGACAATCCATATAAGCGTGATGTTCAGCGATGAATTCCGTACTCAACGTATCGTGATCGTGCCGACGTGATTCTTGTCGATAATGCCGGTTCAACGACATAGGCCGTACATCCAATTCCGGCGAAGACTCGGGATGCGCGAAGAGCGTTACCGTATGTCCACGCTTTCGAAGCATCTGCGTCATATCGTATGTAAAGGCTTCGAGTCCTCCCGCAAAAGGCTCACGAATAGGATGTTTGATGTGCGTTAGCATTCCTATATTCATCGGTCTCGACGCCGTGCAACCACTGTTGTCGCTCATTTCGATTTCTCGTTGTTAGAGTCGGTCAGTCAACTGACAAGTCACGCTTATCACACGAAGGCAAACACCCGCTCCTGCCGCCCTTTACGCAGAAACGGGCTAAAACGATTAATGCAAACGCATTGCGTTGTCACCAGCATCAACAGTTTTTGAACAGCTCGATGGTCGTCGGTGAGCACGCGGATCGCATCGCGCTGCACCGTTGCGCGCGGCGCTACGTCTGCGGCTTTCTGAGTCAAGTTTTGACGCGACATATCAGCCTCTCTCTCGTGATTGGGGGTTCACGCATTAGCGCAATACGCGGACCCGAGGCGCTGGCTGAGTTTCGTGTGGAGAATTCGATGCCCGCAGCGCCGCCAACGTCGGTCCCAACGGACGCACGCGCATGCGTTCATCGAGACGACGCCAGGGCAGATCCGCAGGATCGGCGGCCATCGGGCCGGGAGCCTTCGCAACGAGAATGCGCGCGGCGATCGGCTCGAAGTCGGCGCGAAAATGCACTGAACTCTTGTTCACCAGGATCTTCATCCGCTCCGGCTCGATACCCACGACGCGAAACAGATTCCGGTCGAATATCTGCATCTTGATGCTGCTCACCGCGATACGCACGCCGTCGATGCGCAGGCACGCGCTCGGTCCGAGTTCGCCGCTCATGCCGTTGAGCATCGGACCATCGAAACGAAAGCGTCCGTCGGACAGATGCTCGACTTCGAATTCGCCTTCGAGCGGCGCGTCGCCCGGCACATTCGAGCCGCCGCCAAGCGCGATCCTGATACGCGCGCCCACGCCCGCCCGATGCGCCGCGCGCGCCGCACGCTCGTCCCAGATCACGCCCACGGCGGCATCGCGCGCGTGATGGCGCAACAGGGCGCGCACCATGCCCATGGTGTTCGAATCGCCGCCGACGCCGGGGTTGTCCTGTGTATCGGCGATGATGACCGGCTTGGTCGCCGCCCGGCTCGCGTCGATGGCTTCGCGCGCGGCTTCGTCGGGCGACAGGAACGGCACGTCCCAGCGCGCTTCGTTATCGGCGAGTTGCGTGTAGAGCGTATCGACCACGCGATCCGCCGATGCCTGATCGAGCGCGTAGCCCCAGATCACCGGACCGCATTCGTCGAAATCCGATGCCGGAAAGCCCGGCGCGAACGATAGCGACACGACCTCTTTTTCCAGCGCATCGACCGCGCTGTACATGCCGCGCGCAGGCTCCACGAGCGTGCACATGCCATTCACCGGAATCAGGAACGGCACACGGCGTATCGCGCGCTTGAACGGCCTGCCGTGCGCGATACGTTGCGCCAGCAGATGCGCCGCGCGCAGCCCCGTCTCGGCCATATCGACATGCGGATAGGTGCGATACGCGACGAGCGCATCGGCGAGTTCGATCATGCGCGCCGTCACGTTCGCATGCAGATCGAGCGATGCGACGAGCGGCATGTCTTCGCCCACGATGCGACGCACGCGCGCGAGCAACTCGCCTTCTCCATCGTCGAGATGTTCGGTGACCATCGCGCCGTGCAGGTCGAGATAGATCGCATCGAAACCGCCTGCTTTCACGCGGTCCACGATCGCGCCCGCAATGCGCTCATACGCGTCTTCCGTCACTTGCGCCGATGCACTCGCGCCTGCCCAGATCACTGGAATCAGCGTGTGTCCATGCGCTTCGGCCCACTGGATAAAACCGCCAATCGGCACGTTCACATCACGCAGCTTGAGCACATCGGCGCCGTGCGCCATCGGCGGAAAGCCTTCGCCCTGGATGAAGCTTTGATAGCTCGCCTTCGTCGGCGCGAAGGTGTTGGTTTCGTGCTGGAATCCTGCGATAAGAATGTTCATGATCGTCGTCCTTTCGTTGAGCTTTAAGCCCTAAGCCCTAAGCCCTAAGCCTTGAGCCGTACGCGTCTTCGCGGCAGTAGCCGTGCGTTTGTTCGCGAGAATCAGCACGCATGCAAGCGCCGCCATGAATGCCATCAGAAGCAACCCGCCGTTGGTGCTGCCCGTCGCGGCCTTGATCCAGCCGAGCGCCGCCGGTCCCCAAAATCCGCCCGACAGCCCGATTGTGTTGATGAGTGCAATCCCGCCCGCCGCCGCCGGACCTGATATGGTCTCCGAAGGAATTGCCCAGAACACTGTGTAGGCCATCCACATGCAGGCGGTGGCCAGCGTAAGCAGCGCGAGCGTCGCGAAGAGATGTCCGGACGCGTACGGAATCGCTATCAGCAGCGCGGCGGCGGCGAGCGCCGGTAACGCGCTGTGATAGCGCCGCTCGCCCAGCTTGTCGGAGCGGCGGCCTGCGGCATACATGGCGATCGCGGCGGCGAGATAGTGAATCGCCACGTACCAGCCGAGGCGGATCGTGTCGGTCACGCCTTGTTCACGCAGCAAGGTCGGCAGCCAGAAACTGATCGCGTAGATCGGGAAGATGATGCAGAAATACGCCAGCGCCAGCAAATAGACCCGAGGATTCCTAACCACTTCGCGAAACGAATCGATATGATGCTCATGGCTTGTGTGCGCGCCGACTTCCGCTTCGACAAAGCGTTGTTCGTCCTGCGTGAGCCAGCGCGCATCGGACGGACGATTGGCGAGGACGAACCACACGAGCGCGCCCAACGCGATGCACGGCAAACCTTCGACCAGAAACATCCACTGCCAGCCCGCCAGTCCGCCCACTCCGCCAAGCGATGAAATCAGCCACGCCGACAGCGGCCCGCCAATCACGCCGCCCAGCGGTCCCGCGACGAACACGATTGCAATGGCACGCGCCATCCGCGTGGGTCCGTACCAGCGCGACAGGTAATAGATCATGCCCGGCGCGAAGCCCGCTTCGAACACGCCGAGCAGAAAACGCATCGCATAGAACATGGGCACGCTGCGCACGAACAACATGCACGCCGACGTAATACCCCACAAAACCAGAATTCGGCTGAACGTAAGCCGCGCGCCGATGCGCGGCAACATGAGATTGCTCGGAATCTCGAACAGCACATAGCCGATAAAAAAGATTCCCGCGCCGACGCCATAAGCCGCGTCGGAGAAGCCGAGATCGCTTTGCATCTGAAGCTTCGCAAAACCCACATTCACGCGATCCAGATACGCGAACATGTAACACGCAATCAGCAGTGGCAAGAGCCGCCAATTGATCTTGCGATAAAGCGCCGAAACGGCATCGCCGTTGCGCGACATTGGCATGGTTGACATTCGCGTCTCCTTTTATGTCTTCCCTTCTCGGGTAAGCGCATGGTGAGCGCGTGCACATATGCGAGCAAGAGCAACAAAGTTCACGTATCGTTGCCCTGTGAGCAACGCTTCAATCGATGGAGACGCCGCCATGCGCGAAATCAATCAGCAACGGCTTCGCTATTTTCACGAAGTGCTGTCGCACGGCACGATTCGCGGCGCGGCGGATCACCTGAACACATCGCCTTCCGTGATTACGCGACAAATCAAGCTGCTCGAAGAGGAACTCGATACGACGCTGTTCGAGCGCGAAGCGCGCGGCGTGCGGCCAACGGAAGCGGCGTTTCACTTGCTCGAGTTCTGGCGGGGTTATCGCTCGCAGCAGGAGAAACTCGAAGACCAGTTGCATGCGCTCAAAGGCTTGCAGCAGGGCCAGATTCGTCTGGCGATCAGCGAAGGCTATGTCGATACGCTCATCGACGATGTACTCGCGCCGTTCTGTGCGCGCTATCCGCGACTCGAAGTCGATGTGCAGACGCTCGCCGTCGACGATCTGCTCGATGAAGTTGCGCAGAGCCGTGCGCATATCGGGCTGGCATATAACCCGCCGCCGCACGAGCGCGTCACGATTCACGCAAGTTCATCGCAACCGGTCGTGCTGCTCGTGCGCAAGGATCATCCGCTGGCGCGACGCGGCGGCATCGTAAAGATCGACGATCTGCTCGACTATCCGCTCGCGCTGATGCCACCTTCATTCGGCATCGGCCATGTGGTGAAGATGCTGGAAACCACGGACAATCTCGCCATTCGTCCGACGCTCACAACGAACTCGCTCAGCGCGTTGAAGCGCTTCGTCGCGGCGGAAAACTTCATGGCGCTGATCGGCGAATTTGCGGCGTATCGCGAACTGGCGAGCGGTGAACTGACGGTCATTCCGATCGCTCATCCACTCTTCGAAAGCGCTCAAGCCAGACTGCTCGTGAAAACGGGGCGGCCGCTTGCGGCGGGCCCACAAGCGCTGCTCGACTGGATTTTGAGCAAGATGCCGATGTTCGCGTCGCGCGCGAGCGGCCGTAGACGAACAGCGCGCGTTTCGAATGAGAATACGCGAAAAAGCCGCTAGAATCGCCAGCAATAACCGACAACAAAGAGGTGTGACGATGGCTCGAAACGTTCTGATTTCCGGCGCTGGCGTTGCTGGCCTCGCGGCCGCTTTCTGGCTGGATCGTGCAGGGTTCGATGTCACGCTCGTCGAACGTTCCGACGGATTCCGGCGCGGCGGTCAGGCTGTCGATATCCGTGGCGTGGCGCTGCAAGTCATGCAGGCGATGGGCCTGCTCGACGCCGCCCGCAGCTTGCGCACGCGGCTCAAAGGCATGTCGATGCTCGACGCCGATGGCAACGAGATTCATCGCACGGAGGAGCGCACCTACAGCGCGGGACGTCTCGACAGTGACGACATCGAGATCTTCCGCGACGATCTCTGCGAATTGCTGATGAAAGCATTGAGCGCGCGTGTCGAAATCATGTATGACAACAGCATTCGCGCCATCGCACAGCATGAAGACAGTGTCGGTGTGACGTTCGAACGTGGTTCCGACAGATCGTTCGATATCCTGATCGGTGCCGACGGAATTTATTCAGGCGTCCGTAAGCAATTATTCAACGACGAGGCAGCGTGTGTCTTTCCGCTGGGTGTCGTGCTGGCGCTGTTTTCGACGCCCAATTTCATCGCGCTCGATGACTGGCAGATTGGGTATCGCGTGGAGGAACTCGGCTACGTGATCTATCCGAGCCGGGATAAGCGCGAGTTGCGCATCGGCGTGGGATTCGGCGCGCCTGAGCCGGCCTTGTCCCGAAACGATGTCGATGGGCAGAAGCGCGCCGTATCTCAGAGTTGCGCGCATCTGAAGGGTGACTTCCCCCAGTTTCTCGATGCGATGGCGAGCACGGATCAGTTCTATTACAACGAGCTTGCGCAGATTCATCTGCCTTCGTGGTCGCAGGGCCGCGTCGTGCTGCTCGGCGATGCCGCGTATTGTGCATCGCCATTTTCGGGGCAAGGCACGAGTCTGGCGCTGGTCGGCGCGTTCGTGCTCGCGCATGATCTGGCGCAGCATCCGCAAAATCATGCCGATGCGTTCGCCGCCTACGAGAACCGCATGCGCCCGTACGTCGATCTCAATCAGGCGCTGGTCGATCCCGAACGACAAGGTCCGGTGCCGGACGACCAACTCGACGCGGCAAAAAACGGAATCGACTTAGCCGACCTGCTCGCATAACCCCCGCAGGGTAAATACCCATTTTCTCGTCGCTCCGCGCCGGGCTACTGTATCGATATACTAAATCGATACAGTAATCTAAGGAGACGACACCATGCAATCCGACTGCCACCTGTCCCGTCGGCGATTCATCCAGACGGCCGCCGCAGCGACGCTCGCGACAGCGGGCGCGGGCTTTCCCGCGATCGTGCGCGCGCAGCCGGCGGCGACCTTGCGCCTGTCGTCATCGATGCCCGCCAATGAAAACGCCGCGCATTACGTGTGGTTCCAGAATCTCGCGGCGAACCTGAAGGCGAGCGTCGGCGACCAGATTCGCATCGACTATTTTCCGAACAATCAGCTCGGCAAGGAAAGCGATGTCGTGCAGCAGGTGAAAGTCGGCGCGGTGGACATGATGGTCACGGGTTCGTCGATCTGGGCGACCGTGCTGCCCGAACTCGGCATGCTCGATCTCGGCTACGTGTTCGACAGTTTCGATCACGTCGGACGCGCGATGGACGGCTCCGTCGGCAAATCGTTCGATACCCTGCTGCAACAGCGCGCGAATTGTTCCGTCGTCACGTGGGGATATTCGTTCGGTGCCCGAAACGTATTCACCAAGAAGCCGACGCAATCGCTCGCGGATATCAAGGGCGTGAAGCTGCGCGTATTGCCCACGCCCGCCTTCATGGAAACCTTCAAGCTGATGGGCGCGGTGCCGACACCCATTCCCATCGGCGAACTGTATATGGCCGCGCAAACCGGTGTCGTCGATGGCTTCGAACACGATTGCGCAACCGTGCTCGCCAGTAAGTACGACGAAGTGGTGAAGTCGTGCTGGCAGACGCAACACGTCTTCAGCCCGCTCGTCGTCGTGATGGGCAAGCGCGCGCTCGCGAAGATCCCCGAGAACCTGCGTCCCGCGTTCCAGAAAGCGGCAGCGGATGCGACGGCGAAACAGCGCGTCGCAGCGATCCAAACCGCCGCCAGCGCCGAACAAGAGCTCAAGAAAAAAGGCATGACCTTCTATCCGATGTCCAAAGCCGATCGCGATACCGCGCGCGGCGAGATGCAGTCGAAGCTGTACGCGAGCTTCGCGAAGCAGTATCCATCGACCGCGCCGCTCTTCACGGCCATCGCCGCTGCGCGCGGCTAATTCAGGCAGACACACCATGACCACTTTCTCCGCGACGCCCGGACCGGAAGCGCAACTCGCCGCGCCCGGTTTCGGCCAAGAGACCGTGCTCGCGCGCGGCCTTTCGCGCCTTATGCACTGGATCGAATATTTCTGCGCGGCCGTGCTCGCGGCGGATGTGATCGTCGTGTTCCTCTCCGTGATCTATCGCTATTTCCTGCACGATCCGTTCGACTGGGCCGAGGAAGTCGCGGGCGCGCTGATGATCGTGCTGGTGTTCTTCGGCGCGGCCACCGTGCTCGGGCGCAGCCAGCACGTCGGCGTCGATCTGTTTCGCGGCATGCTGCCCCAACGCTGGCAAGGCGCGCTCGTGCACGTCGGGCATTGGGTGATTGCAGGCGTCGCGGGTAACCTGTGTGTATCGTCAGGATTGCTTCTCATTGATTCATACGGACAGATGACGCCGAGCGGCCTGCCCGCGTGGATCAACGTCTATCCGCTCGTGATCGGCAGCGTGTTCATGACGATCTTCGCGCTCGCCAATGCGCTGAATGGCCCACGCAAAACCGTGCTCGGCACGCTGATCGGCTGCGTGCTGCTGGCGGCCGCTGTCTTCGCGTTCAACGCGCTCGCGCCGGAACACGCCATCAAACCCGGTTATTTGCTGATGGCCGGTTTCATCGGCGGATTGGTGCTTGGCGTGCCGATTGGCTTCGTGCTCGCGTTCTCGGCGCTTTTGTATTTTCTCGCCGAACCCTCCCTGCCGATCCTCGTCTATTCGCAGCAAGTCATGGCCGGAACCGATCATTTCGTGCTGCTTGCTATTCCGTTCTTCGTGCTGGCCGGTTTGCTGATGGAAACCAACGGCATGTCGTCGCGGCTGATCGAATTGCTGCTACGTATTTTTGGGCGCGTACGCGGCGGTCTCGGTCTGATCACCATCATGGCGACGGCGTTCTTCTCCGGCGTGTCCGGTTCGAAACTCGCGGATATCGCGGCGGTCGGCGGCGTCGTCATGCCCGCCGTGCGCCAGAGCAAGGAAGATCCGAACGAAGCCGCCGCCTTGCTTGCGTGCAGCGCGGTGATGGCGGAAACCATTCCGCCGTGCGTGAATATGATCATCATGGGCTTCGTCGCGAATATTTCGATTGCGGGCCTGTTTCTCGCGGGCGTCGTGCCGGCGGCGGTGCTGGCGGTATCGCTGGCAATCGTTGCGGTTATCTTCGGACGCCGTATCAATCTCGCCGATGCCCTCACCAACCCGCGCAAATGGCTGCCGCTCGCGGGCGGCGCGCTGGTCGCGCTCGTCATGATTACGATGATCGGCAAGGGCGTGACCTCGGGCGTGGCGACATCGACGGAAGTGTCCGCGTTTGCGGTCGTGTATGCGTTGATCGTCGGATGGCTGGCGTTTCGCGAACTCACGCCGAAGTCGGTGGCGCGCGTGTTCGTGCGTTCGGCATCGATGGCGAGCAGCATTCTGTTTATCGTCGCGGCGGCGTCGAGCGTGTCGTTTGCGCTGACCATCGAGCAGATTCCTGCGCTTGTGTCGGACTCGATGATCGCGTTCGCGCATCAATACGGGCCGACCATGTTCCTGCTGTTGTCCGTGCTTATCATGATCGTGTTCGGCGCGGTGCTGGAAGGCGCGCCCGCGCTCATCATCTTCGGGCCGCTGCTCACGCCGATCGCCACGCAACTCGGCATCAATCCGCTGCACTTCGGCACGGTGATCGTCGTCGCGATGGGCTTCGGGCTGTTCGCGCCGCCGGTCGGTCTCGGCCTGTTCGCGACGTGCGCCATTACCGGCACGGAAATGAAGGCAGTCGCGCGACCTATGCTCAAATACCTGCTGGTGCTGTTTGTCGCGTTGGTGGTGCTGATTCTCGTGCCATCGTTTTCATTGTGGTTGCCGACCCGGCTCGGTCTGTAGCCGGAAGATTCAGAACTTTATGAGCACCATTCAGGATGTCGCCCGCGAAGCCGGGGTATCGGTGAGCACGGTATCGAACGTACTCAACGGCCGCACCGATCAGATGCGCCAGGACACGCTCGCGCGCGTGCAGGCCGCGATGAGCGCGCTGCAATACAAGCCGAGCACGCTCGCGCGCCAGTTGAAGACGGGACAGACGCCGATCATCGGTTTGCTGGTGCCGTCGATCGCCAATCCGATGTACGGCTATATCGCGCGCGAAGTGGAAACGTATGCGCAGGAGCGTTACGGCTTTCGCGTGATGATCGGCAACACGTATCGCGATCCGGCGAAGGAAGCCTCTTTCTTTGATGACCTGCTCGCGCAAGGCGTGCGCCGCGTGATCGTGATTTCGTCGCTGGCGAACGAGCGGCATCTGGAAACGGCGGTCGAGCGCGGCATGGTCGTGGTCAGTTACGACCGGCGCGCGACCGAAGGCGAAACCACACGCGTAGAACACGTTACGCCGGACAATTTCGAGGCCGCGCGCATCGCGACGAAACATCTGATTGCGCACGGTCACAAGCGCCTCGCGTTCGCCACGTTGACCGGCATGACGATGAGCCGCCGCGACAAGATCGACGGCTTTTTCAGCGCCGCGAGCGAAGCCGGTTTATCGGACGATGCGCGCGTGCTCGACAGCGGCCCGGTGAACGAATACGGCGATTCGATGATCGCTGAGAACGGCCGCGCGCTCGCCCGTCTGCTCGCGAAAGACGACGCACGCCCGAGCGGTATCGTCGCGGTAAACGATCTGATGGCGCTCGGCCTGATGGCGGGTCTGCGCGAGTGCGGCCTGCGCGTGCCTGAAGAGGTGTCGATCGTCGGCATGGACGGGCATTTTCTCGCGGCGATTTCGAACCCGGCGCTCACGACCGTGCAGCTTCCGGTGCCCGCGATGGCCGCCGCGATGGTCGAACGCGCGATGCGTCCGCATGACGAGCCGATGCCTGCATCGGAACAGGCGCTATTCACGGATATCACACTGGTCGAGCGCGAATCGGTCGCGCGGCCCGCGTAGCTCTCAGGACGAGGACATGAACAAGGTATTCGTGAGTCATCCCAAACAAATGCTGGATCATTATTTCGGCGCGCGTGCGGCAGCCGCGCTCGCGACGTTCGCGGATGTCGCGTACAACCCTGAAGATCGCGAACTGACCACAGCCGAACTCGCCGATGCCGCCCGCGACGCCGATGTGATCATCGCGTACCGGCAAACGCCTGCGCCGCGCGCGCTGTTCGAGGCGCTGCCGAAGCTGGCCGCATTCGTGCGCTGCGCCGTCGATATCCGCACCATCGATGTCGATGCCGCCAGCGAGTTCGGCGTGCTCGTCACGCAGGCGAGCGCGGGCTTCGTGCCTTCGGTGTCCGAGTGGGTGATCGGCGCAATGCTCGATCTCGCGCGCGGCACGACCGCGTATGCGCAGGCGTATCACCGGGGCGAATCGCCGACGCCGCAAATGGGCCGCGAATTGCGTGGCAGCACTTTCGGCGTGATCGGTTATGGGCAGATTTCGCGTTATCTGTGCGATCTCGCGCTCGCGTTCGGCATGCGCGTAATCGTGTCCGATCCTTACGCACAGATCGACGATGCGCGCGTGCAGCACGTCACGTTCGATGACTTGCTTGCGCAGTCCGACTTCGTCGTGTGTCTCGCGCCGGCGAACGCGCAGACCGCGAATCTGATGAACGCGCGCGCCTTCGCCGCGATGAAAAGCGGCGCGTATTTCATCAACGCGGCGCGCGGCGAACTCGTCGATGACGACGCCCTGCTCGATGCGCTCGAACGCGGACATCTGGCGGGCTGCGCGCTCGATGTCGGCCGCGCGGCGGATCAGATGCCGTCGTTGCAGCTCGCGGCGCATCCGCGCGTGATCGCAGCGCCGCATATCGGCGGCTTGACGCCCGGCGCGATCGAGCATCAGTCGATGGAAACGGTCGCGCAAACCGAAGCGCTGTTTCAGGGCCGCGTGCCAGCGGGCGCGGTGAACGCAGCGCATGCGTTCCGTTTGACTGGTTTCGATCTTCATGCGGCCGCACGATGAACCTCGACCACGCCTGCGACTGCCACATTCACGTCTACGAAGACGGTTTCCCGCTTGCCGCGAGCGCAACCTTCACGCCGCCGCGCGCGCCTGCATCGGCGTATCGCGAGGTGCAGCGCGCGCTGGGATTTTCACGCGCGATCGTCGTGCAGCCGACGGGTTACGGATTCGACAATCGCTGCACGCTTTCCGCCATCGCGCAATTGGGCGACGGCGCGCGCGGCATCGCCGTCGTTGCGCCCAATATTACGGATAACGAACTTCATCGTCTGCACGAGGCCGGCATTCGCGGCGTACGCTTTATGATGCTCGCAGGCGGCGTGCTGCCGTGGGACGCGCTCGAAACGATGTCCGCGCGCATCGCGCCGCTCGGCTGGAACATCAATCTTCAGCTCGATGGCCACACGCTGCCGCAGCATGAAGCGATGCTCGCGCGCCTGCCGTCGAAACTCGTGATCGATCATCTCGGCAAGTTTCTCGCGCCGGTCACGCGCGAAAGCGAAGGTTTCGCGTCGCTGTGCCGTCTGCTCGACGGTCCGCGCTGCTGGATCAAGCTCAGCGCGCCGTATGAAAGTTCGCGCAGCGGCGCGCCCACATTCGACGACGTGTCGTGGCTCTTTTCGACGCTCTCGGCACGCTTTCCCGAGCGCGGCGTGTGGGCGTCGAACTGGCCGCATCCGAATGTCAAACCTGTTCCCGACGATAAGCAAATGCTCGATTGGGCCATGCTACTCGCCGATAACGATGACATTCGTCGCAAGATTCTGGTTGAGAATCCGGCAGAACTTTATGGGTTTTAAGGTCCGCGCTTGAAAGCGTCTTTGTTCATCGACTGGATCACACAGACTCAGGACCGGCCGCGCGAACGACTTCAGTCTTCATGCAGCCATGCCGGAATATCACGCGCGCCGTTGATCACCCGCCATATCTCGACATGATCAGCGCGTTCCACGTAAAACACCAAATGCGGATAACGCCTGAGCGGCCACGAACGCAGGCCCGGCAGATCGAGTTCGTACGCATAACGGGGCGATCCCATGGCAGGATGCCGCCCCAACTTCGTATAAGCCGTTTCGATTTCACCGATAAAACCAAGCGCCGCCTGCTCGGATCCCTCTTCCACGAGGTAGTAGTCGATCTCCGACTCGACGTCCTGCCGCGCCTGACGCGACGGTACAACTGGCTTCGACCTCATTTGCGCGCGGTGCGTACGCGCGCGCGGAGCGATTCGAAATAGTCGCTATCGACCGGTGTCGTCATTCCGGATGCCGCGCCCTCCAGAAGCAGCGCGCGCAAATGCTGCCGCTGCTGATCGCGGCGGATCAGTTCGCGGACATACTCGCTGCTCGTGCCATAACCGCGTTCGTTGACTTGCTCGTCGACGAAACACTTCAGCGCTTCCGGCAAGGAAATATTCATGGTAGTCATGGCGTTCAGGATAGCAGGTTTGCCAAATTTTGCCAAAACGAGCCGTGAGTCAGACGTAGCGCGGCGCAGCTTTGACATTGGCAAACCGGGGCGTCAGCGCGCGACGCGCGAGGTTTCCGGCCACCTGAGGCATCGAGCATCGCCGATTGGTCCGCGTCTTGATCCAGGACAAACGCACCTCGAAACGCGCGTTTCAGCGCTTGGAATTGGCGGATGTTCATTGGCTTGCGAACGGTCATGCGTGGCGCGGCGATGCCTCGAGACAACATCCCCTTTAACGCGCGCAAAGTTTTAAAGCGAAACGGCTTCGATGCCACTAAAGTGAATGCAGCGTGAATTGCCTGCGGGAGAACGAGGTGGGCGAAGCCAATGCATTCATCCCTGTCGCGCTGTCGCGCTATCTGCCGCGGCATGTGCTGAGCGCGCGACACGACGATCGCCCCGGCGCACGACACTTCGACGGCGTCGCCATGATGGTCGATATCGCCGGATTCACCGAACTCACGGAACGCTTCGCGCGTCAGGGCGTGTCGGGAGCGGAACGCTTGTCCGCCATTCTCGATCGTTACTTCGGAAGAATGACCGCGATCGCCATCGGGCATGGCGGCGATGTGCTCGATTTCGCCGGTGACGCCATTCGTGTGATTTGGGAATACGAAACATCGTCGCCTGCGGCTGCGGTACTCGCCGTGCAGTGCGCACTGAGCATGCAACGCGCGCTGCCCGCGATCATCGCGGAAACCGGCGTGCCAATGCGCCAGCGCGTCTCACTGGCCGAAGGCAGGCTCACGCATCTGACGGTCGGCGGTATCGGCGGGAAATGGTACAGCCTGACCGCAGGCGTGCCGGTGGCGCAGGCCGCCGCCGCCAATCAGTTTGGCACTGCCGATGACGTCGTGATCTGTCCCGCGCTATGGGACAAAGTACGCGGATCATTCGAGGCGCAACGGCAACTGGCGCACGGGGTGACGGTTGCAATCACGAACGTTTGTGTGGATCCCGCGCCGGGCGGCTGCGTGCCGATGCTGGAGCCGGCACACGAGCCCGGCCCGTCGTCCGGCGTGCCGGAAAGCTTTCTCGCCCGGCACTTTCTCGAACGCGTGCGCCTGGGCGGCGGCCGGTGGTTCGCGGAATTCAGAACCATCAGCACACTGTTTATCGGTCTGTCGCGTGTCGATTACGCCCGCGACGATGCGCTCGATCATCTGCAAGCCGCTGTCGAATGCGCGCAGACCACGCACGCGCGTTTCGGCGGCGTGCTGACCGAGTTGTCGGCGGACGACAAGGGTCTCACCTTGCTATCGGTGTTCGGCCTGCCGTTCATGGCGCACGAGGACGACACCGTGCGCGCGGTCGCCGCCGGCCGCGCGCTGGTTCACGCGCTGCACGAACGGCGCATCGCAGTGAGTATCGGCATGACCACGGGACTCGCGCTGTATGCCGACCGCGGTGGCGAGCAACGCCGGCACGCCGGCTTGACCGGCGGCGTGGTCAATCGCGCGGCGCGCCTGATGACGGCGGCGAACGGCGGCATTCTCTGCGATAAAAGCACCCGTGACGCCGCCGCTCACGAATTCCTTTTCGATGCCTGCGGCCCGGTGTCCGCCAAGGGCATCATCGAAGCGGTGGCGGTCTGGCGACCCCGGATCGACCCGCAGGGCGAAGGGCATTTCTTCACTGGCGTGTCGGTCGGCCGCGAACCCGAATTCGAGAAATTGTCGCTTGCGCTCGACCGGGTGATCGCTGGCGGCGGCGACGCGATAGCACTATGCGGCGAAGCCGGCCTCGGCAAGACGCGCCTGATCGCGGACATCGCCGCTCATGCGCGTGAGCGCGGCGTGCCGGTGATCTGGGGCGCGGGCTTCGCGCTGGAATCGATGTCCGTGTACCACGTCTGGCGGCATATCCTCGCGCAATTGCTGTGCGGCTCCAGTAAGTTCAATCCCGTTATCGCGCGCCGCGTCGCCACGAGTCTGGTAGCGGATGACGAGAACCTGGTTGCATGGCTTGCACTCCTGAACGATATCCTGCCCTTCGCTTTCGACGACACCGATTTCACCCGCGAGATGACCGGCCAGGCGCGCGCCGAAGGGGTACGCAAGCTTGTCACCGCCCTCATTTCGCGCTCGTCGATCGATACGCCGCTGCTGCTGATCGCCGACGATCTGCACTGGTTCGACGGCGCATCCGCTGCGCTGCTGCTGGAACTGGCGATCGCGCCGCCGACGGGTCTTCTGCTGCTTAGCGCCACGCGGCCGCTCGAGGCATCGGCCGCGCCGGAAGCGCATCGCGTGGTGCGCGAATCGCGCCGCTGCCTGAGTCTGCCCGGACTGACGCATGCCGCGCTCGCGGTGTTGATCGCGCATCGGCTGGGTGCAAGAGAAGCAACCGATGAACTGACGCATTTCGTCGTGGAGCGCACCGAGGGCAATCCGCTCTATGCCGAAGAAGTGGTGTCGGCGCTGCGCGCTTCAGGCTATCTCGAAGTGATCGACGGCGTGGCCGCCTTTGTCGCGGACGCCGCCAGCGAAGCCCGCGTCACGCTGCCCGAAGGCTTGCGCGGCATTATCGTCAGCCGCGTGGATGCGTTGGGCGGCGCTGAACAGCTTTTGCTGAAGATCGCCGCGGTGATCGGGTCCGAGTTCTCGCTCAGAATGCTGCGCGATCTCTTCCCGGACGATCAGGGCGGCACGGATCTCGTTGCGCTGACGCACGAACTCGAACGTGAGGACGTGGTGTATCCAGTCGCTGATGATCAGGATCACTATCGTTTCAAGCACGTGCTGCTGCAGGACGCCGTGTACGAGCTGCTGCCTTGCTCGCTGCGTCAGGAGTTGCATCAGGATATCGCCAAGTGGATCGAAACCCATGCGGCGCACGATCTCGAACCGCATTTCGCCGCGCTGGCCTTGCATTGGGAGCGCGCCTTGAGGGCGCCCGCCGCCGTCGCCTATCTCGAACAGTCCGCCGAGCATTCGCTCAAACGTTATGCGACCCGCGACGCGATCCGTCAGGCCAATCGCGCGCTCCGGCTGGTCGCGGAAGCTCAACTCGCGCCGGACCCGCTGCGCGACATGCGCTTCGAGACCATTCTCGGCGAAGCCTACAGCGAATCGTTTCAGTACGACGCGGCCAAGCTCCACTTCAATCGCGCGCTGGAATGCGCCGGCCGCCCGATGCCGCGCCACGCCGCCACCATGGCCCTCGACGTGGCCTGGCAACTGGCCCGTCAGCTCGGCACGCGCGCGGGGCTGGTGCACGGCCGCAGCGCGGACCCTTTGCTGCCGCGCATTTCGCAGATTCACGAGAAGCTCAGCGAGATCGCTTACTTCAACAGCGGCACGCTGTCGCTGCTGCACGCCACGCTCACTTCGCTCAATCTCGCCGAGCGTTCCGGCAGTGTGCGCGAGGCCGTCAAGGGATTGGCGGCGATGGCCATCGGCTTTGCGGGTTCGCGGCAACGCTGGCTTTCGCAACTCTATAACCGGCGCTCGCTGGCGCTGGCGAGCGAACAAGGCGGCATCGATGATATCGCCTATGCGAACGTCGTCGGCGGCGTCTATTGGGCCGCCGATGCCCGCTGGGAACGCGCGATCGAATGCCTGACCTATTCGACCTCCCTCTATGCGCGGCTGGGCGCGACCGAGCGCTGCCAGCAGTCGATCGGCGGACTGTGCGCGATCGCCCTCGCACGCGGCCAATTCGACGAAGCCCAGGCCCTGCTGGACCAGTTGCGTCCCGCGCGCCACGACATGCCGGCGCAGATCGCCGCCTATCTTTATGGCTTCGATACCTGCCTTGCGCTGATGCACGGCGACGGTTTGCAGGAGCGCGTGCGTTGCCTGTGCAAAGTGATCAGTGCGCGCGAGCTGCCGCAGTTCGACCGGATCTTTTGTCAGGGACTGGTGGCGGCGTGCTGCTGGCGGATGGGCGAACATGCGCGCGCGGTGGAATCGGCCCGTGCGGCCCTCGACGATTTATCGGCGGGCGTGCCGGTGGCGTGGTACATCACCGAGGGGATCGCCGGCATCGCGCAGACGCTGATCGATGCATCAATCTGCGGCATGACGGACTGGCGCGACGCGCGGCGCGCCTGCCGCATCCTGAGCCGCTATGCGCGCGCCACCCGCCCCGCCGCGCCGCGCGCCGCACTGCTTGCGGGCCGCATGGCCGCTGCCCGGCATGACAGGCCGCGCGCGATCACGTGCTGGCATCGCGGACTGGTGGTGGCGCGCGCACTCGGCACCCTTTACGACGAGGCGCTGCTGCTCTACGAACTCGGCAATCAGAGTCCGCAGGGCAGCGCCGAGCGAACCGCGTTACTCGAGCAGGCGCGGGTTCAGCACGAGCGGATCGGCGCGGCGTTCGTGCAGTCGTGAGCGGTGCGCATCAGCGATCCGTTTCGCCACGGATCACGGCCGGATGCCCGGATATGGCGCGCGAAGCCTGCATGCCGCCCATGATCGCGGCTTCGACACAACCCGCGTTCAAGCCTGTTTTGAGCCAGTCGCCCGCGAAGAAGAGATTGCGAAAGCCCGAGCCATCGCTCGTAATCCGATACGCGGTGCTGCCGACCACCGACTGCACATACAGCTCAGGCGGATTGACATTGGCGCGCCAGTACTGCGAATCGAACCGCAGCGCGCCGCGCTCGTTGGATGGCGAGATCAGCACGTCCCACCGGAAAGCGCCATCAACCACCGCGCCCGGCCAGAAATTCGACGCCTGCCTGGTCAGTTGCTCGATGGCATGATTCTTCACTTGCAGCGTAACGGTGGTGATCACGTTCGCCCTGGTGGCCGGGGTGAACGCGGGCGTTTGGATCGGACTGCAGAAATACGCGACGCTTTGCGGTGTGCATTCCTCGGGCCATGTCTCGCACTTCAACAGCTGATTCATCGGCGTCAGCGTGTCGAACGGCTCGCTAAAGGAACTCAGGACGGGATCCTCCTCTTCCGCGCCGACATGATTCCAGCCAGGATTCTCAAGCTTCTCGCTCAACCACATCTGATACGCCTGCGTGGCTGTGGTCTCGACCTTGACGGACGCGTCCTTTAGCGCAGGACTGCGCTCCAGCAGCTTCGGGCACACATACGACAGCGCGCCCACTGGCAGTCCGCACACGATCGTGTCGAAATCCACGCCGCGCTGGAGTCGCGTGACCGGCAATTCCGCGTGCGCGGCCGCACTATGAATTGTCGGCCAGTCGTCGAAATACGACTCGAGATCCGCGCCGGAGTCCTTGAGCATTTGTCCCTGCGCCGGGTCGAGCAGTTCGTATTTCGGACGATCGGGCCAGCAGTCCAGGCGGGCCACTTCGACCAAAGGATCGTATTCTTTCTGGCCTGCCGCGAGCGCCATCTGTTCGGTGATGACGATCTCCATGACCTCGTCGCTGTCCGGCGCGGGGATCAATTCATCGACCTTCTGGAAAAATTTGAAATCCACGCCGCGCTGCTTCAGTACCTTGTAGAGCGGCGTGAACACCGTGTCGCCCATGCCGGCCTGCATCTTCCAGATAAAGCTGCCGTGATAGTCGATGGTGAGACGCAAGAGCCCGCGCAGCATGGTTCCGGCTTCGATATTCGGACGCTGCGTGTCGCCGTCTTCGTAAGCGAAGGTGAGATCGTAAAGTGCGCGCACGAGTGCGGAGTCCACGGAATAGTCGGGGTTCGCGCCATGCTTGAGCAGCCAGTCGCGGAAATCGATGTCGTTGATCACGTCGAAGTTTCTGAACATGACGTGGTCCGCATGCATGCCGATCAGCGCCGTGACAGCGAGATCGATACAGATAAACAGATGCCGGGTGGGATCGTCTTCGTCGAGATAGTCATGGACCGTGTCGAACACGGATGCGCGCAACGCCTGCAACTCGTCGATCACCATGTCGCGGCTTCCGGGCGTCCACAAATGGAACGAGTCTTTCAGGCGGCGGAAAAAGCCCATCACGCCATCGGCGATGCTCTCGATGTGATGCACACCTTCCTTGAAATTGTTGTGCACGACCTCGATCAGATGCAGATTGAGATGCTCGATCCATTGATGAATCCAGGCCGTCAGCGTCGCCGCGATACCGGCAAACGTGAGTTCGCCATGGTGCCCGCCCGGTACGCCCGGTTTGATCGGCAGCAGCAACGGCCAGAACTTGTACTCATCTTTGATGAGTTCGGTCACCACGATGAGATTGTGCGGCTTGAAGGCGTCCTCGAGGGTGGCGAGCGGCATGCCGGGCGCACGGTCGAGCGCGGAGTAGGCCTTGCGCATCAGATCGAAACCGTTGTTGTAGAAGCCGAACCACAAATGGAGACCGTGTTCCTCGATCCGCTGTCCCATGTCGGCGTTGCGTCCGCTTGCGCATTTTCCGCCCAGCCGCCAGCCCATCTGGTAGACGGTGATTTCGTATCGGTCGCGCCAGCCGGGATCGTCGGTCAGATAGTAGGCGGCCGCCATCGCGCCCGGGCCGCCGCCGAGAATCGCGATCTTCTCCGGCCTGCCTTTGGGCGCGCGGGGCGCGGCGGGCGCGGCGGGATCAGGCGCAGGGTCTGCAGCGGCCGTGTCGGCTATTAGAGCTAAGCCGGCCATGCCTCCTGGGCCGATCGTGGCAGCGACTTCGGGCGCTGGCGCGGCTGGTTCGGCTTCGGCTGGTTCGGCTTCGGCTGGTTCGGCTTCGGCTGGTTCGGCTTCGGCGTGCGCTTCGCCTTCGCACGCGCAGAATTCAGCCAGCGCCTCGCCCTCATGCACCGTGAAATCCATGCTGATATGAAACGGCAACAGTACCGGCTGCGTGCCGATCTGAAAGCCCAGCGTGTCATCCAGCCGGAAGCTGTCGAACTTGTTCAATGTGAACTGGTAGGTATAACCGAGCAAGCGCGCGCTGTGAACTTTGTCGATGGTTGCGGGCGCGCTCACCACCGCCTGATACACGGCCTTGACGCCGCTGGTGTCCGGAAACTGCTTGAGAAAGAGTTGGTCGATATGC
>NZ_JAQFVG010000169.1 GCF_029439455.1 Caballeronia sp. BR00000012568055
ATCCCCAGTTCCGGCCGGCAAAGCTCCCAGAACGCCGAACCGGCGCTGCCACGCTTCGTCTGAACGCGCGGATTCTCCGCACGCGCGGCAGGCGATGTTGCACGCCAAAGTTGCCGCTAAGCGCCGTACTGGTTCTGCGACAGCGTGGCTTCTTATGAGGCACTTTGGAGCGCTGTTGGGTCGTCTGGGACGGCTGCAGAGGTCGTCCACACGTTGGCGCTCTACGAGTGAACGGTGCGCAGAATTCGTAGTCGCTCTGGCCAGGACGGGGAAACTCTTCGGGTTCGCCCCGGCATTTCACTCGTGTGACGCCAGGCAGTTCATCGTCTGCCTGCCGCTCTAGCGTATGGGTGCGCGGCACGAATGATCGGCGCGGGGACGGCGGACGTCTTGAGGCCAGCATGCGTACTCGCTCGGCGGTCGTCGATGAGCACGCTTCTGGTCCTTGGCGTCGTTCGCCGCGCGAGCTGGCGCTCCCGCGCCGGCGGCTTGCTTCGTATCCGTTCCGCGTGCGCTCGATGTTCACGCCCCGTTCGGCTCACATCGTCGTCTCGCTCAGATCGTTCCGTCCGGGCGCCTTGATCGCCGTCTTGAGAGCGGGTTTTGGCGCGCCCGTTTCACCTGTCCAGGTGTGCAATTTGCGGAGTTTTGTGCACACGATGGGGCAGCCGAGTCGGGCTGGTCCACGTGTCGTGCTCGTCCCTGCGTTCGTTGATGTCGCGCGACGCCGGGGCAATTCATGCGGACGCTCAGACGACTGTCCCATGCGCCACGTCACGCGCCCGCTCCTCGCACTTTCAGGAGTTGACGCAGGCCGGCGATGTGGTCCCGCACCGCACCCGTCACCGGAGGCTTCGCGTGCGTCAGCGGTGCCGCACAAGGCTGGGATTTGCCCAACGCTTCCCGTTGCGCGTGAGCGAAGCGTTCGAGGTCAAGCGCGGTGGCGGGACGGAGTTGCCCGGACGCGAGCGCCGTTGCAAACGACGGCATCCATCCGGCGGCCTGGCGGCC
>NZ_JAQFVG010000170.1 GCF_029439455.1 Caballeronia sp. BR00000012568055
CGATCCCATCGCGGGCACGGTGGCCTCGCGCGCGCCGGCCGCGACGCTCGAAGACGCCGACGCCGCCGTCGATGCTGCGGCGCGCGCCTTTCCCGCTTGGTCGGCGCTCGCGCCCGGCGAGCGGCGCGCGCGTCTGCTGAAGGCCGCGGATCTCATGGATGCGCGCACCGGCGAATTCATCACGGCGGGCATCGCGGAGACGGGCGCGATGACGAACTGGTACGGCTTCAATGTCCATCTCGCGGCGAACATGCTGCGCGAGGCGGCCGCGATGACCACGCAGATCGACGGCAGCGTGATTCCCGCGGACCTGCCGGGCAACCTCGCGCTCGCCGTGCGGCAGCCATCCGGCGTCGTGCTCGGCATTGCGCCGTGGAACGCGCCGGTCATTCTCGGCACGCGCGCGCTGGCCATGCCCCTCGCATGCGGCAATACGGTCGTGCTCAAGGCCTCGGAAGCGTGTCCGGCGGTGCACCGCCTGATCGGCACGGTGCTGCACGAAGCGGGGCTCGGCGATGGCGTCGTGAATGTGGTGACGAATGCGCCGCAGGACGCAGCCGCGATCGTCGAGCGGCTTATCGCGCACCACGCGGTGCGGCGCGTGAACTTCACCGGGTCCACGCACGTCGGGCGTATCATCGCGATGCATGCGGCGAAGCATCTAAAGCCCGCGCTACTGGAGCTCGGCGGCAAGGCGCCCGCGATCGTGCTCGACGACGCTGATCTGGACGCGGCCGTCGAAGCCCTTGCGTTCGGCTCCTTCTTCAACCAGGGGCAGATCTGCATGTCGACGGAGCGCATCATCGCGCACCGGTGCATCGCCGATGCGCTCATCGACAAGCTCACCGCGAAGGCGAGCACGCTAGTCGCAATGGCGCCCACCACGGCGGGCGCGAAGCTCGGCGCGCTCGTGGATGCGAAGGCCGCTCAACGTATCGCCGCGCCCGTCGAGGACGCGCGCGGCCATGGCGCGACGATCCGCGCGCGGGCGGACCGCTCGATGGCGCGATCATGCAGCCGAC
>NZ_JAQFVG010000171.1 GCF_029439455.1 Caballeronia sp. BR00000012568055
AAACAAGCCTATTTGCCGCGTATGGCGACGGGTGAACTGCGCGGCGGCATTGGACTGACGGAGCCGGATTGCGGCACTGATCTGCAAGCAATCCGCACCGTTGCGAAACGCGATGGCGATCATTACGTCGTCAATGGCAGCAAGACGTGGATCACCAATAGCAAGTACGGCAATGTGCTCGCCTTGCTCGTGAAGACCGATCCGGAAGCGCAGCCGCGTCACAAGGGCATGAGTCTCCTGATTGTCGAGAAAGGACCGGGTTTTGAAGTGAGCCGGCAATTGCAGAAGCTCGGCTACAAAGGTATCGATACGTGCGAGCTGACGTTCACGGATTTTCGTGTGCCGGTGGCGAATGTGATTGGCGGCAAGGAAGGGCTGGGATTGAAGCAGATTCTTTCGGGTCTTGAACTGGGGCGTATCAACGTGGCGGCGCGCGGTGTCGGCGTGGCGCAGGCGGCGCTCGATGGAGCCGTCGCGTATTCGCAGCAGCGCAAGACCTTCGGCAAGCCGATTTGCGAGCATCAGGCGATTGCGCTCAAGCCCGGCGAAATGGCGACGCGTGTAGAAGCCGCACGCCTGCTTACCGATTCCGCCGCCCGTGCCTACGATAAAGGCCTGCGCTGCGATATGGAAGCGGGCATGGCGAAATACTTCGCCACCGAAGCCGCCGTCGAAAACAGCATGGAAGCGATGCGCATTCACGGCGCATACGGTTATTCGAAGGAATACAACGTCGAGCGCTTGTATCGCGATGCGCCCTTGCTGACCATCGGCGAAGGCACCAATGAAATGCAGCGTCTGATTATCGCGAAGATGCTGATTGCGAGGAATCCCGCATGAGCTTGCCACTTTCAGGCGTACGAATCATCGCCATCGAACAATACGGTGCGGGTCCGTTCGCGACGCAACATCTCG
>NZ_JAQFVG010000172.1 GCF_029439455.1 Caballeronia sp. BR00000012568055
CCGTACCACGAAAGGATCGACCAGGGGGCGTACAGGTGACTGTAGTTCGCGCCGAGTGTCGGCTGATAGTTGAACGTGTGCGCGAAGTATTGCGTTGCGGCCTGCATGCCGGCTGCCATCGAGGTAAGAGCAAGCACCGGCACCAGCTTGTTCTTCTTGGCCCGCGTCCCTCGAACCTGCGGGCCGACTGCATTGTTCGGTTTTTCTCTCATCTGCTTCTTCCTTTCGTCTTGAGCGTGCCCTTGTCGGTCAGCGATACGTCATCGCCAAGGGACAGCCGTTTGATCCTGCGCGCTGTGGCGGCATCCACGGCCAGCACAACCACGTCCTCATCGCGCTTCAAAAGGGCGAGCGATTCGCCCTCAACCTGGCGCAGCCCGGCAAACTTGACCGCGCCCGCGTCATTTTCATTATATCGCCGGTGCTTCGGTATATCGAATCCTTTAGCCCGCTTGGACTCGCGCTCGGCAATGTACTTGTCCGCTGCCGTGAGGGCCGGCGCGGCTATTCCTCCTGCCCGATGAATACCCCGTCGCAGCCCGTCATCACGCTGGGTTTCGCGCTGTCCCACACGATCAGGTACATCACGCAGCAGTAGCACTTCACTTCCTCGGGCGAACTGAACCACACCGAGTTGGGACAGGTTTCGCAGACGGTGGGTGCTTGCGGGCGGCGGTTCGGCTCCAACGCGTCCAATGTTGGGCTTGTCGGTCCCTGCGGCGCCTCGAACGGCTGCGGGTCCGCCGGCCCCAAGTCTTCCGGCTCCGGTGGGCCGTCCGATGGCTCGGCCGGCGCGGATTCCTGTAGCAGCGCCATTGCGGCCGCGATCTGGTCGTCCTCGGTCGCTCCCGCGCTGGACGGCGGGGTGTTCTGCTCGTGTTCCTC
>NZ_JAQFVG010000173.1 GCF_029439455.1 Caballeronia sp. BR00000012568055
CGCCTCTCCTGATGGTATCGGTGAAGCTCGGCAGGAGTTATGCCATAGTTTTTCGCCTTTCGCATCGTCACGGTGCGAAGCTTCGATTTATCCGTAGTTCGGTTATACACGTCGATCGCCTGCAGGACGACTCTCTCAAGCGGACGAGGCAAAATAGGTGAGAGCTTAGACCTCTCACGACGTTTTGTCCGTTCGAGAAGATTGTTTTCGCGCGAGTAGCCTTGTTCGGTTTGTTCGGACACGATGCGTATCAATATTTCATTGAAGCGCTCGCCGACAGGCCTTAGATCCGGCCTCGCCCCAGGCGGGTTGAACATTATTCCGCCGTAGGAATTCGTTACCGACGAGCGAACTGCGCGCGACTTCCCCGGACCATTGTCATTGCAGATTCCGTCGAAATTTCCAGTCAGCAGCCCCGGGAGTGGATCTAGGCCCAGTTCCGACAAATAATAGTCCATAGGAAGTAGCGCAGAAATGAGGCATCTCAGGTAGCCCTCGCCTCTTTCACCTTGAGTACATATGGCATATCCCCGGACGGCTCCGGTCAAACGTGAGATAGCGAGAATCAAGATCAAAGATACGGCTTGGACCTTTCCAAGAACAAGTGCGCCGACGGGAATCTTGAAGTGAAACCCGTCGATGTCCAATATCTCAATAACAGATTGGGTTAGTTCGCTTGACGTTCCCGGCCGCGGATCCACATCTTTGGATGTAGCTTGCGGTCCATTTCTTAGTGGAAGCAATCTATTCTCTTGGACGATTCCCTTATATCTGTACCTCATGCGACGATATGATGGAGTATCGTCAACGGGACGATTTTTATAGCGTCGGGGGATCATTCGGCTTTGGGTCGTGGCCAAGCTCGCCTTGTCACCCGCCGCCCAATCAATTTCGAGAGCTTCCGTCATATTCCTGAGGTCTCGCGCGTCGACGCGTCTTGCTTTTCGGACATACTTCTTGCCGTTCGCCTCCGCACGGGCTTTGTCGAGTTTCTCTTTCGCAGATAGCGGCCCGGGTTTGGTCGCAGGTGAAAGGCGTCTTTTCCCAGGACCTCCGCGGTCTTCGGTTCGGGCAAGCAGCGTGTTCCAGCCTTTCCCGTCATCTGGCCCGTTCTCTCCTCCGTACCAAAAGAACTTCGTCACTACTTTCAGAACGTAGGACCTGAATCCCTTCCCGCCAGCGATTGCTTTGCGCATCTCTTCGATGCGCTGACTTCGAAGCGAAGAGTCGAAGATAATGAAGTCATTGACAATGAAGTCGGATGGTCGTCCCTTTTCCACCGTGTCGACCATGATGAGTGCTTTGACCAAGGACACGCGTTCTTCCCAACCGACCAAGGAGCTTACAGGCGCGTTGGCGAGCGGCACTTGCATGCATCGCGGGCGGGTCAATGTTGCTATCGGCCTCACTCTTGACGTCCAGTCTTGAGCGTCTACATTAATGGCTCTCGGAATGCGGCATGCTGGTGGAGGCTTCCCGACGTTGATCGTCTGGGCATAAAGGGTTCTCGAGTCTGGTTCCCATGCAACGGCGATGTAAGCTACACCCTCTTCGTCGTCCGAAAGCGTGTAGATCGCGTAGCGGTAAAGGTTTGCGGGCCAAACGGCCTCGTGAAGCTGCCGCAACTGTGACACGACAATGTCATCGGCAACTGGAGGTTTAAGGCGCGGTTTTTCCTTTTTCATCGAAATCCTCACGAAGGAACAACGGCAAGTCCTCACGCAGATATTTATCGTGATCCACGTAAAGAAATCCGAAGGAAACGCCTATTGCAAACAACTCGAAGGCATGGTCGATTGACACGCCCATGTGTCGAGCGTGACGATCGAGAATGTGTGCAAGGGTTCCCCTGAGCGACCGTGTTTTCACGCGACCTGCGAGTATTCGTGCTTCATCGTAGTAGTCCCAAATGTTCATTTGGACAATCCAGCGACTCATCAAAAAGTTATTACCGTAGGCCTTCTTCGTGAAGCGGTTACCGCGGATCATTTGCCACGTCCATTCACGTTCTAGGATGGCCGACTTTTCGTTCACTTCCCTTG
>NZ_JAQFVG010000174.1:0-869 GCF_029439455.1 Caballeronia sp. BR00000012568055
GTGACGCTACATACTCGGAATTGATGGCGCACGTGAGAAAGACGTTGACTTCAGAATGGCAAAATCAAGAACATCATGGCTCCCCTTCGTAAACCTTGACGAGGTAAAAATGATCACCCATCGACCGAACTGTTTTACCTGAGTCGGATTCACCGAATGACTCAGAATCGGTTGGGTCATAGATCAAAGTATAGGCAACGCCGGGACTGGCGAGTGGAGCATCAAGCCCCCAGTCCCACGATCGAGACGCCCGCTCGCCATCAGGCGAAAAATGCATCTGCATCTCATGCGGATACTTGACGAGCAAAAAGTGGATTCGATCGGGGTCCAAGCCAATGAGCCAAAGTCCCTTGATCAGAGCAACGGCAAGCAGCGGCGCCATCAATGCAGAAACTGCTCGACGCCATCGACGAGCAAAAATATTGACGATGGTGCCGACGAGCAACGCGATGGTAAGGAGAGGCAAAAAGAGAACGGCAATGAACAACATGAGAATGGGCGTGCGCTCTAACTGCATCATTGTTAGACACAGTGCGAGGAATCCAACCCACCAAGCGAAGTGCAAGAAAGAAAACTTGTCGTCGTTTGGCCTGGACGAGGTTGAAGCCTCGGCCGCTTTATCGCTCATCGTCGTAGGAAAGGTGTCTCATGGCCGGCCATCTCGATTTGCGTCACCCGTATTGTGAGGAAATCGCTAGTTATTGTCGAGCGGCCGACCACGCAAGGTCAGAGATGTCAGTTTGGCTAACGGAATCCCACCAAAGATCAAATCTTGCCGTTAGCTCCTGCCCTGGGAAGTCGACCCAACAATGAAAATTTTTGGGCTCACGATTCGAGCACAGCACGAGCCTACGAGACTCGCTTTCGAC
>NZ_JAQFVG010000174.1:942-4782 GCF_029439455.1 Caballeronia sp. BR00000012568055
CCCAGACCGTGTCAAAACGCGTACCGCTGGGATTTTGACGCCAGGCTGCCGCAACGACAGATCGCGGCTGGTTGATTGCGGCACCACAAACGTAAGTCAGCGCCGAACGTATTCTAGGACACGTCCGCCGCGCGGTCTTTCACGCCCGCATCGCCTTCATAACCGTGTCTGAACCTAGCACCTTGATAACCCGCTTCATGTTGTAGGCGAGAACGTGCAAGCTCATCTCCGTGCTCACACGATCGATAGTGCGTGTTAGGAAATGAGTCGCTCCCATCCAGGCCTTGATCGTGCCGAAGGGATGCTCTACGGTCTGTCGTCGAATACGCATCATGTCCGGGGCGAGATCAAGCCGGACCTGCATCTCTTCGAGCAATCCCTCGTGCTCCCAGCGCGTTACCCGGCGTTCCGTGCTTGGAGTGCAGTTGTCTTTCAATGAGCACTGTTGGCACTGCGAGCTCCAGTAGCGATCCAACTTCAGGCCACGCTCAGTTGTCTTGTAGCGCCATATGAGACGCTCGCCCGCCGGACATCGATACTCGTTCTTCCCAGCGTCGTAGATGAAATCTTCTTTGCCGAAGCGGCCGTCGAACGTTGCGCCCGAGGTCTTCGTCTTGGGAACAAACGCCGTGATGCCGGCCTCGTGGCAGGCGAGTATCTCCTCACTCTTGTAATAGCCTTTGTCTGCAACTGCCGTGAGCTTATCGACACCCATTTCCGTACGTGCCAACTTGGCCATCGACGTGAGTTGATCACGATCAATGCCGTTGTTGGTGACCTCGTGCGCGACAATCAGATGGTGTTTCGCATCGACCGCTACTTGAACGTTGTAGCCGACGACGCCTGTCCCCCGTGTCTTCATCGAGCGTGCGTCTGGGTCCGTGAGCGACACTTGCTTGTCCGGCGCTGCGTCGAGTTGACGTTCGACTTGCTTGAGGATTTGCATCTGCTCCTTGAGAGCCGCAATCTTGTCTTGCAGCCGTTCTGTCTTTGCTTTCGCGATTGTCGGCTCCTGACGATCGGCGGTGTCCATTTGCACAAGATAACGGCTAATGCTTGCCTCGATGTCCCGCATTCGCCGTTCTAGTTTTGCGCTCGTGAAGTTACGGTCGCGATGGTTCACTGCCTTAAACTTGCTCCCGTCTATCGCAACGAGCGCTTCGGAGAACAAGTCCAAGCGTTGGCATAGCATGACGAACTGACGGCAGACGCTGCGGATCGCTTTGCCGTTGTCTTTGCGGAATCGCGCAATGGTCTTGAAGTCCGGTGCCAGGCGGCCGGTGAGCCACATTAATTCGATGTTGCGCTGGGCCTCGCGCTCAAGGCGACGACTGGATTGAATACGGTTCAGGTAACCGTAGATGTAAATCTTAAGCATCACCTCAGGGTGATATGAAGGCCGGCCGGTAAGTGCTGGCTCGACGCCGTCAAACCCGAGCTGCTGAAGGTCAAGCTCATCCACAAAGACATCGACTACGCGCACGGGGTTCGTATCCGTCACGTAGTCGTCGAGCGCTTCGGGAAGAAGAAAGCTTTGCGTACGATCGTCGCCTTGAACGAACCGCTTCATCTCGCTCCCTCCGCCATCGGATGAGATATTTTAGCAATTCAAAAAGGTGTTTTGACACGGTCTGGGCCGGACAGCGACCCGCTCGCCCTCCGGTGAGCTCGTCTCAAACGTCAATCTGTTCAGCCATCTCAATCGCATTGCCGACATCGACGCCAAGATATGTGTGGATTCGCGATGTCGTCCACATCGTGCGCACGGAAAACGGCGAGATTGATGCGCTGTTCGGCTTCATGTTCAACATCAGCGAACGCAAGCGCATGGAGGAACGGTTCGCCGACATGCAGCGCGAACTGGAACGGCTGTCGCAGTCCGCCAGCTTGACGGGGTCGGCAACCGTCGCATGTTCGGCGCGCGAATGGGCGGGCGCGGCGGCATCGGGCAAGCCGGTTTCGCTCGTTATGATCGACATCGACTTCTTCAAGTCATACGACGATTGCTACGGTCATCTGCAAGGTGACGAATGTCTGAAGCCCATCGCACGCGTACTCAGCGACGCTGCCGGGCCGAACGCCTCGCTGAGCTGCTTCGGCGGCGAGGAATTCGTGCTCGTGCTGCCCGATACCTGTGCCGCCATGCGCGTCGCGGAACGCTGTCGTGTGCTGATCGCGGACGAAGCCATCGCACACTTGCGCTTGCCGCACGGTCAGCTCGTCACGGCCAGCTTCGGCGTGGGCACCGTGGCGCCGAATGACGGCATCGACATCACGGCGTTCATCAATTTGACAGACGCCCAGCTCTATCAGGCCAAGGAACAGGGACGCAACCGTATCGCGGCGGTGGACCGTGCCGGGATCAGCGGGGAAGCGTTCAAGACGCAGTCGCGGTGAGGGCGAGCGGCGCACGCTCTTACTGTTGTGCGTTGGATTGCCGCGCCAGCACGATAGGCATGGCGGTATCGTCGCGCCGGCCGGCGACGTAGGCGGCCACGGTCGCGATACCGATCGGCAGGGTGAGAAACATGAAAAGCTCGCCGAAATGCCATTCGAGGCCGAGCAGGATCGCGCCGACATAGGCCCCGGAAATGGCGCCGAAGCGGCCGATGCCCGTCATCCAGCTTGTGCCGGTCGCGCGCATCTCGGTCGGATAGTAGCTCGCGGCCATCGCCGTCCATCCCGTGTTGGTGGAGTTCGTGCAGTAGCCGAGCAGGAACACCATCATCATCAACCCCGAAAGCGCAAACGACATTTTCGCCAGAATGACCGTGAAAATGCCGGCGGCTACGAGCGTCACCATCATCACCGTGTGTGCCTTGAAGCGATCCATCTCCCAGCCAATGACGATGTTCCCGAGCGTGCCGCCGACCTGCATCATCGCGGCGACCAGCGCGGCATCGCTCATTGAGAAGTGATTGCCCTTCACCATGATGGGAAGCCAGCTATTGAGGAAATAAACCGTCATCAGATTCATGAAGAGACCCACCCACAGCGCCAGCGTGACGCGCGTGTGCGGCCGGGTGACGATCAGCTTCATGGCGGCGCGCCCCGCGTGGCCGCGCTCACTGGTCACGAACACGCTCGACGGATCGACGGCCGACGAATCGATCCGCTTCAGCACGCGCATCAACGCATCGCGGCCGCCCTGCCTGACTGCCAGGAACTTCGCGGATTCCGGCAGCAAGACGGCCAAGACCAGCGCAAATGCCATCGGCACGACGCCGCCGATCACGAGTATCGACTGCCAGCCGTGCGTGGCGATCAGATACGTCGATAGAAAGCCGCCACCCGCCGCACCCAGGGTGAAGCCGCAATAGATCACGGTCACCATGATCGAGCGGTACTTCCTCGGCGCATATTCCGAGGCAAGCGTCGCGGCGTTCGGCTGCGATGCGCCGAGGCCCAGCCCTGTCAGAAACCGCATGACCGACAGCACGGCCAGATTCGGCGACCACGCCGACAGCAGACTCATGACGCCGAAGAAGCCTACCGCGCCGATCACCACGCGCCGTCTGCCGAACCGGTCGGCCAGCGGCCCGCCCACCAGTGCGCCGATCGCGAGGCCGAATAGCCCCATGCTCAGCACCGGCCCCAGCGCCGCGCGACTCACTTTCCAGTCGTCCAGAATGGCGGGGGCAATGAAGCCCATCGCCACGACGTCGAATCCGTCCAGTATCAGGACCGTCAGGCCAAGCGCAAGGATTTTCCAGTGAAACGTCCCGAACGGGCGTGTATCCAGAAATTCCTGTACGTCGAGTTGTTTCACGCCAGGCATCGGTATCTCCAGAGTCGTCGTATGCGCGCGGCGCTTTTATCTATGTAGGGTTCCGAATCAAA
>NZ_JAQFVG010000174.1:4813-23835 GCF_029439455.1 Caballeronia sp. BR00000012568055
GAGTTTCCGTCCGTGAACAAATGAGGGTTAGTCCGTAACGGCGCTATTGAATCGAATGACCTTTATATCCGCCTCGATGGACAAAAAATCGCTTGTTCCCGTCTGGCAACCAGTTCACACTCGGGTTTTTATCAACTGATAGAGTCCGAGGAATTCATGCAAACACCTGCCAAAGGCTTTGGAGGGAGTACGTTCTCGTTCATGTGGCGCGAGTCTGCCTTCGATGCCATGCTGAAGATGCGCGACATCGGCTTGAATGATTTCGATGCGCTGGTCGTCCCGGGCCACCTTTGGCCCGACGATCTCTCGCCTGCCGACCGCTCGAATCTGGCCCGCGCGTTGCGCAACGAAGGCATTCGCGTCGAATCGCTCGATCTGCCCGCGCTCGATCTGAATCTCGTCAGCCGCGTCGAGTCGTTCCGGCAATATTCCGTCGATCTCTACGTACGCACGATGCAACTCGCATCGGAACTGGGTTGCGGGGCGGTGGTCGCCGTACCGGGCCGGGTGTCGTCGCTGTTTCCTCCGCCTTCGCAGGACTCCGAGCGCCTGCTGCGCGACAGCCTGGAACACCTGCTTCGCGTGGCGGAACGGCTCGACCAGACAATCTTTCTGGAGCTTCATCCGCAAACTCCGATTCCGACCACTGCCACGATGCTCGCCTTTCTCGATACCCTGCCTCACGAGCGTCTGCTGATCGCATACGACGTCTCCAATGCGGAATTCGTCGGAGAAAATCAGGCCGATGCGATCAGGCAATGTGCATCGCGACTCGGTCAGCTTCATCTGTCGGACGGCACGCGCAGCCAGTGGCGTCATGATCGTGTCGGTCTCGGCTCGGTCCGCTTCGACGACATCCTTCGCGCAGCCAATGAAGTGAACTTTTCCGGCGTGCCGATTCTCGAAATCATCTCGTCGACTCCGATCGACGACCTGCGCGCATCGGCTGACATGCTCGCGATGCACACGGCCCGGGAACGCGCCGGCGACGAGGCGCGCTCATGATCGAATCCTCGACGCCAATGCGCTCCCATCGGGGCCGGCACGGACGTCTGGCCTATCGCCGCAGCGGACCGCCCGGCGCTCGCCAAGCCGTCTTGCTGTTGCACGGGTGGCCGCAAACTTCGTGGGCATGGCGACACGTCATACCGTTGCTGAGCCGCGACTTCGATGTCATCGCGCCGGATCTTCCCGGCTTCGGCGATTCGTCCAAACCGCAAAGCGGCTTCGACAAGAAGACCATCGCGCGCAGCCTGCATGAACTGGTCGACGCGCTCGGCGTCGCGCGAGTGGCCGTCGTCGGACATGATCTTGGCGGACACGTCGCATACGCCTACGCCGCGCAATGGCCGGAATCCGTGAGCCATCTCGTGTTCGTCGAAAGCAGTCTTCCCTCCTTTGGGCAAGAGGAAGCCATGGACGTATCGCGCGGCGGAAGCTGGCATTTCGGTTTCAACATGGCAGGCGACATATCGGAGTCGCTGGTGCAGGGGCGCGAGTTCCTCTTCGTCGACCACTTCGTGCATCGCGAATCGGTGGGCGTGTTCGATGCCGACTCGATCCGTCGCGACGATATCGAAGTCTATGCCCGCGCGCTCGCACGCCCCGGTGCGTTGCGCTGCTCGTTCAGCTACTACCGCGCGCTGCCGCTGGACCGGCAGGACAACGTCGTCTGGGGCAAGACACCGCTCGGCATGCCGGCGTTGGCCATCGGCGCACGATGGGGATATGGACAAGCCTCCGCCGATACGTTGCGCCGCGTGGCCGCGCACGTCACGGAAAAATTGATCGACGATTGCGGTCATTACGTGCCGGAGGAACAGCCTGCCGAATTCGCCGAAGCCGTGCGCGACTTCATCTGCGAGCATGCCACGACACCTCGGCAAGGCCTATCGGAGAATTGAATAACGCTCATTGATCCGGCTTTATGGACACCGTCAGACGATCACACGATACTCGATTCACCCCGGCAATCACTTCATAGCCCGGGCCAGAGAATACGGAGACGTTTGTGCATAGCGATAACCGGATGAACGTGGAGCAGTTCATCGACTCACAGCCGCTTTCGGCATTTCAGAAGCGCATTCTGGTGTTGTGTTTCCTGGTCGTCGCGGTCGATGGCTTCGATACCTCCGGCATCGGTTTTCTCGGCCCCGCGATCAGGGCGGAGTGGCAAGTGGCTGCATCGGCGCTCGCTCCGCTGTTCGGTGCGGGATTGCTCGGACTGACCGCAGGCGCGTTGTTGTTCGGGCCTTTGGCGGACCGATATGGGCGCAAGCGCATTCTCATGGTGTCCATTTTTCTATTCGGCATCGCGAGCCTGGCAACGGCCGCATCGCCCGGACTTGCCGCGCTCGTCGTCGCCCGCTTCTTCACCGGCGTGGGACTCGGCGGCGCCATGCCGAACGCGGTTACGCTGGCGCGCGAATACTCGCCGGGATCGCGGGCATCGAGCCTCGTGACCCTGATGTTCTGCGGCTTCACCATCGGCGGTGCGCTCGGCGGCCTCGTGAGTGCGCAGTTCGTCGGCGTGATCGGCTGGCGCGGCGTGCTGGCGGTGGGCGGCGTCGCCCCGCTTCTGCTCGTGCCCGTCCTCGCTGCGATGCTGCCGGAATCGCTCGGCTTTCTTCTGTTGCGCGGGACACCTAAAGATCGTCTGGTCGCCACGGCCATCGCGGATCGCATTCGCGTGCCGGGCATGGATGATTCGGCCCGCGTCTCGCTGTATGCCGATGCACGGCCGCTCGACCGGACATCGTCGGTTCGCGAACTGTTCGCGCCGGGCACCGCACCCGTCACACTGCTGCTGTGGGCGACCTTTTTCATGATCCTCCTGATCGTCTATCTGCTGACCAGTTGGCTGCCGGTGCTGCTCGCGGCGGCCGGCGTACCGCTCAGACAGGCATCGCTGATGACGATGATGTATCAGGTGGGCGCAACGATCGGTGGAATCTGGCTGGGCCGTCGCATGGACCGTTCGGACCCGCAGCGTGTGCTGGCGCTGGCGTTCCTGGTCGCGACGGCGCTGATCCTGCTGTGCGCGTGGTCTGAAGGATCGAAGCTCGTGATCGTGGGAACGGTGCTCGGCATAGGCTTTTGTATCGGCGGGGGCACCATCGGCGGCTACGTGCTCTCCGGTAGCTACTATCCGACCAGCAGCCGCGCCACGGGTGTGGCCTGGGCGAACGCGGCCGGGCGCGTCGGCGCGGTGCTCGGCTCGATGGCGGGCGGTGCCTTAGTCGGCTTCGGCGTGAGTTTCGACACATTCCTGCTGCTGCTCGCCGTGCCGGGCGCGATCGCCACCTTGTCCATGTTCGGACTGGAACGATTGCGCCGACATCACGCGCCCGCGACTCCCTTCGACGTCCGCTCCGCCGAAACCGAGTAAGCCGATAATACGGATTCCGATTTATTCAGGAAAGCGACGAAGTTTCGAGGAACAGGTCCGCCACGACCGACCGTAACCACCGATGCCCCGCGTCATGATGGTTGCGCGAATGCCAGTGCTGTTTTACCGCGTAGGCGGAAAGATCGAATGGCAAGGTGAACGAGCGAATCGACTTTTCTTTGAGCATCAAGGCCGCGAGCCGTGACGGGATCATGGCGACGAGATCGGTGCGCGCGGCGATCTCCGCGACGCCGAGATAACTGGGCACTTCGAGCATCACCCGCCGTTCGAGCTGCATGTCCCGCAACACCCGATTCAGGATGGAATGCCCCGTGCCGGTCGGTGTCACCGCGATATGCCCTTCCGTCAGAAATTCACCGACATCGGGCCGGTCGCTCAGGCGAGGATGATCGGCCGCGACGATGCCGATATACGTTTCCTCCATGAGCCTCTGTTGATAGAAGCCGTCGTTCAGTTGGGGCATGAAACCGATGGCCAGTTCCACCTCGCCGGATTGCAGCAGCGCGGGGGTGTCGTCGGCGATGTGGGTGATCGTCAGCTTCACCTCCGGTGCGATGGATCGCAGACGGTTGAGCCAGCGTGGCAGCAGAACATTTTGTGCGACGTCCGTCAGCGCGACGCGAAAATTTCGCGCGGCGCGTTCGGGATCGAACAGCGTCCGGTATCTCGACACGGTCTCGAAGGTGGCGAGCAGTTCGAGCACCTGTTGGTAGAGGTCGACGGCGAAGGGCGTCGGCTCCATGCCATGTGCGAAGCGCACGAACAGCGGGTCGTTGTAATGCTCGCGCAGCTTGGCCAGATTGAACGATACCGTCGGCTGCGACAGGTCCAGATTGATGGCGGCTTGCGAGACGCTTCCGGCCTTGTAGGTCTCTGCAAACACATTGAGGAGCTTGACGTCGAGTTCTGCCATTTTTAACCCATCGAAAAGAGTCAATGTGCGCGCGGTGGATGCTCCGGCACGTTGACGAGGTTATCACCCTGCGCCTGAGCGCAGGCATCGCAATCGCGCTTTTTTATCCGAAGGAAACCGTATGAAAACGAACGCGCCAGTCGCTTTGGTCACGGGCGGCAGACGTGGCATCGGACGCGGCATCGTCTGGCGTCTCGCGGACGAAGGCTTCGATATCGTCATCAACGATCTGTGCGACGACGACGCCATGCGCGAGACGATCGCCGGGGTCGAAGCGAGAGGACGCAAATGGGCCGTCGCGCTCGGGGATATCGCCGCGCTGGACCAGCAGGACGACCTCGTGCATCGTGCGTGGCACGCCTTCGGACGCATCGACACGCTCGTCAACAACGCCGGTGCGTCGGTCCTGTCGCGCGGCGATCTGCTCGATGTTTCGGTCGAAAGCTATGACCGCAATCTGGATATCAATTTGCGCGGACCGTTCTTCCTGACCCAGCGGATCGCGCGCCGGATGATGGACGTGGCCGATCCGGAACACTATCGCGCCATCGTCTGTATCTCATCGACGAGCGCCGAGACCGTCAGCATCAACCGTGGCGAGTATTGCATCTCCAAAGCGGGCGTCTCGATGCTGGTCAGGCTGTTCGCCACGCGACTCGCCGCGCATGGCATCGCGGTTCACGAGATTCGCCCGGGCATCATTCGCACCGACATGACGGCGGTATCGGCGACGAATTTCGATGAACGCATTCGCGACGGACTGACGCCGATTCGTCGCTGGGGTACGCCGGACGATATCGGCGGCGCGGTGGCCGCACTCGCCGCCGGCACGTTTTCCTTCTCGACCGGCAGCGCATTCGAACTCGACGGCGGCATGCATATCAACCGGTTCTAAATTTCCGGGCGTGCGCATCGCGTCGCTCGACATTCAGGAGTTCTCACATGAAGCAAACCATCGTTCTGATACACGGCTCATGGCACTGGGGCGGCTGTTTTCAGAAAGTCGCCACCCTGCTTGCGGCGCAGGGACATGCCGTGTTGTGCCCCGATCTCAAGTCTCACGGTTTTGATCCGGCACGTTACGATCAGGTCGCGGATATGACCGATTACACGGCGGCCGTCGCCGCTTTACTGGACAACGCGGCCGAGCCTGTCGTCCTGCTCGGCCACAGCATGGGTGGCGTCGCGCTGACCCATCTCGGCGAGCAGTATCCGGACAAGATCAGCAGGCTCATCTATTTGACGGCTTTCATGACGCCGCCCGACAAGTCGGCGAACGACTATCTTATTTCGGATGACTACAGGAACGATTATTCGGTTGCGAGCCTCTTCGAGATCGTCGGGCCTTCGGCGGACGGCAAAGGCGTGGTGTTGAACGTGGACGCTATCTCCACAGTGCGCTCGTCGTTCTACGGCGATTGCAGCGACCGCGATGTCGCCGTTGCCGCCGCCAACGTCGTGCCGACGAACACGGCGGCGCCCTATCACGCCCGGACCGCGACGACACCGGATCGATTCGGCTCGATTCCGCGTGTGTTCATCGAATGCACGCAGGATTGTGCGCTCCCGATCGGTCAGCAACGACGCATGCAAGCCGATGTCCCCGGCGCAAAGGTGGTCACGATGGACACCAGCCACTCGCCCTTCTTCTCTCAGCCGGAGCGCCTTGCGGAAATCATCGGCGCGCAAGCCGACTGAGACTCGCATCGGCGCTCACACCCAACCCGCGTGACGACACGAACCGGAACACACGACATGACGTTCGACAGCCCACTTTCTACCGATCATCTTCCCGACGGATTCCGCCATGACACCGCATACGTCGAAGATCTGAAGCTGCACTATGTCACCGGCGGCCGGCCGCCAGGCACCGCGCCGCTCATGCTTTTGATCCACGGCTTTCCGCAAAACTGGTGGGAGTGGAACCGCGTGCTCCGTCCGCTCGGCGAGCATTACAGCTTGATCGTGCCCGACTTGCGTGGAGTAGGCTTCTCCGACAAGACCGAAGCCGGTTATACGAAAAAGCAGCTCGCAGCCGATCTGTACGGTCTGGTCCGGAGTATCGGCGGCGACGCGCCGCATGTCGTCGGTCATGATATCGGCGCGATGGTCGCTTACGCTTATGCATGGCAATTTCCCACGCGCACGCTCACCGTTCTCGATGCCTCCATCCCCGGCGTCGGCGACTGGGAAGAGATCGCATCGAGCCCGCTGCTATTCCACTTTTCCTTTCATCAGAAGCGCTATCTTCCCGAGGCGCTGATTTGCGGCGGCCGCGAACATGTCTATATCAGCTCGTTCATCAACGACCGCATCGACAATGCGGCGGCGATCTCGGCTGTGGATATGGCGGAATACGTCCGCGCGTACTCGCATCCAGGCGCGTTTCGGGCCGCGATGGAGATGTATCGGCAATTCCCGCAAGACGTTATCGACAATCGCAACGCGCCTCGATTGCCGGACTCGCTCCCAGTCCTCGCGCTCGGCGGAGACCGGCGCTGGGGACCGCACATCGTCGAGAGAATGAAGGCGGTGGCCGATAACGTGCGTGGCGGTTCGCTGCCTCGCTGCGGGCACTTTCTCGCGGAGGAGCAGCCGGAGTTGCTCGTTGCCGCACTACGCGAGTTCTGCGTTCACTGAATCGGCGCGGGCGTCGCTGGCCGCGAGGTCCGCGACGCCTCGACCACGGCGAGCGTGGCGGCCAGCGTTCGGGCGGCATCGTGACCGTCGATCACGGGCCGGGCGTCGCCCTTCACCACATCGAGGAAATGACGTAGCTGGGCCGCATAGACGTTTTCCGCGACGAATGAGAGGTGCGTATCGTGAATGGGCTGATCCCGGCCCTTCTTTCCCCGATACGACCACAGCGCGAGGTCCGGCAGGGTGAGCGCGCCGTCCGTGCCCGCAAAGAAATGTGTAGGCACGGGACGATAGTCGAACAGCGCGCGATCCTCGCCTGCCGTGGTGTCCCAGTTCCACGGCGTCGACGTCGTGTCGGACAGACTGACGTTGGCGAGCGCGCCGTTGGCGAGTGTCAGCGTGCACGCCGCCGAATCCTCGACTTCGTGCCCACGATTCGCGTTTGATGTCACCGCCTGCACGGAGACGATCTCGCCGCACAGATGCCGCAGCAGGTCGATCTCGTGAATCAGGTTGATGAGCACCGGCCCGCCACCGGGCTGACGCCGCCACGGCACCTCGAAGTACGCGTCGGGCTTGTACATCAGGCACAGGATATTCGCCAGCACCAGTTTGCCGATGCGGCCGCCCTCGATGGCCTGTTTCACCGCGCGCACCGCCGGATTGTGCCGCCGATGATGCCCGACCAGCATCGCGACGCCCGCTTTGGCCGCCGCATCGGCAAGCGCGCGAGCGGAATCGAGATCGTCGGCGATGGGCTTTTCCATCAACAGCGGCAACTTGCGCGCGATGCACGCCAGCCCCACTTCCAGATGCGTGTGATTCGGCGTGCACACGATGGCGGCATGCACGTCGTCGCGCGCGAGCGCGTCGCGATAATACGGCACGTTCAGCGCATCCGCGTAGGCTGCCGCTTCGGGCGACGGATCGGCGATCGCCACGAGCCTGCATGCGTCGTTGTGAGCGATTTCGTCCACGTGACGCTTGCCGATCACACCCGCGCCGATCACGGCCGTATTGATTCGTTCGGCCATTCAACTCTCCTTGGTCGGTACGTGCCGCGCGAGAAACGGCACGAGTTCGCGCAACACTTCTTCATGCGATTCTTCCGGCAGCAGATGACCGCCGCCGATCCCGCATCCGCTAACATCGTTCGCCCACGCGCGCCAGATGTCGATGGGCGTCCTGATTTGCCCCGCACGCTCGCTTGTGCTCCAGAGCACGAGTACGGGGCACGCGAGCCGTGCGCCGCGCGCGCGGTCGATGCGGTCGTAGTCCGAGTCCTCTTCGACTGCCGCGCGATAGTCTTCGCACATGGCGTGACGCACGTCGGGATCGCGGAAGGCGCGACGGTACGCGTCCAGCGCGGCAGGGTCGACGCGATCCAGTCCGCCGGCCCCCTTGGCGAGCGCACGTTCGATGAACGCGTCGGGGTCCGCCGCGAGCATGCGCTCGGGAAGGTCGGCGGGCTGCGACAGGAAAAACCAGTGCCATGCGTTCATCGCGAAGCTGTGATTTACGGCGTCGAGCGCATCGACGATAGGCACCACCGTGAGCGATGCGTAGGCCGCCACGCGCGCCGGATGATCCAGCGCCAGCCGATACCCCGCGCGCGCGCCACGATCGTGTCCGACGATGGCGAAGCGCTCGTGTCCCAGTGCGCGCATCAATTCGACCAGCGCATGCGCGACGCGGCGTTTGGTCCATCGCGGTGCGGGCGACAAAATTCGGCTGTCGCCGTATCCCGGCAAATCCGGCGCGATCACAGCGTACGAGCGCGCCAGTACCGGCGCGATATGACGCCACACGACATGGGTTTGCGGATAGCCGTGAAGCAGCAGGACAGGCGCACCCGCGCCGCCCGTCACGCCTTTGAAACGCACGTCGCCGGCTTCGATATCGAACGGGGTGAAATTGTCGAACATCGGGGGTCCTCGTCAGCCTTGCACCGACGCGCCGTTCCAGTCGAAGGCATCGTCCAGTCCGAAGAAAGAAGCCGCAACCGGCATGGCATGGTTCATCATGTTTCGGCCATGATGGACCTTGAGTCCGCGCGCGCTCGCTGCATGCAGGAGCGCGGTCATCCGCGGGTCCATGATGACGTCCGCGACCACGGCATGCGGCGGCAAACGGTCGACGGGAAACGGCAGCGCGTCGCCCGCATGGAGTCCGAGCGGCGACGCATTGATCGCCACGCCGACATCGCCCATCTCGGGCCTGCCGGCCAGCGTGCCCGCTTCGATGCGCGCCCGGCTGTCTTGCCGGATCGCGTCCGCCAAGGCCCGGGCGCGCGCGTCGTCTACGTCGAACACGGTGAGACGCGCGATACCCTGCGCCGCCAGCGACCAGCCGATACTGCGACCCACGCCGCCGCAACCGTGCAGCGTCACGCGCGCGCCTTCCAGTCGTACCCCATCGGCACGCAGTCCGTCGACGAAGCCCGCGCCGTCGACGTTATCGCCCTCCCAGACGCCATCGGCGCGGCGGCGCAACAGGTTGATCGAGCCGATGCGTCGTGCGCGTGCGCTCAGCACGTCGGCGTGTTTCATCGCCGTGAACTTGTGCGGCATGGTGAAGATCATGCCGTCCACATTCGCGATGCCCTTGACCCCGGCAATCGCGATGTCGACACGATCGGCATCGGTATCGCCGGGCAGCATCAGCGCATTGACGCCGTGGCGCTTCATCAGCGTGCTCCAGACGACCGGCGCGCGCACGTGCGCAATCGGCGAACCGAAGATGAAGTACAGGCGCGTGAGCGCATCGGCGGGCGCGTCGAGCCGCAGGCGTTCCTTGCTGGCGTCGCTGGATTCGGACATACGTTGATTCTCCGGATGAGGGGTATCGGTCATGCGCGGCTGCCCCGTTCGTCGAGCGCGTCTTGCGCCGAAACGCGCTCGCGCTTTTCCGCGCTACGCAGGCGTTCGTATTCTTCGCGGCCGAGCGGCACGGCATCGCGCTTGCCGAGCTCGCTCATCGGCACGCGGAAGGTTTCGCGCGCGGAATACGCCGCAATCGACGCCAGCACCGAAATGCCGAACGCGATGCCGCCGACCGTGAGCCATATGTGTGTCGAGCCGGGAGGCGCGACCGCGGTGAACACGGCGGGCAGCAACGCGGATATCGCCGTGCCGACGTTCTGCGCGATCGCCATTGACGTCACGCGCATGCGTGCCGGGAACAGTTCGGGGAAGAAGCTCGGATACACCGCGTTTTGTCCTTGATACACGACGCCCCACATCAGGATCGACAAGAGAATCGCCAGCGCGACGTGATGAATGCTGATGGCATACAGATAGCCGAAAGACAGCAGTCCCGACCCGAATGTTCCGACGATGATCGGCAAGCGCCGCCCCACGCGATCCGAGAGCGCGCCCCAGAACGGAATCACGATCATCGCGGCGATATTGCCGAGCACGGGAATCCACAGGTACATGTCCTTGCTGAAACCGATGCCATACGCTTTCTGCACGGCATAAGCGCCGCCGAAGATCGTCGCGACGACCGGAATCACGTTCATGATCGCCATGCACGTCACGCGCAGCATGTCGTCCCAGCAGTACCGGAAGGCGAGACGAAGCGGCGAGCGCGGCACGTCGCCCTGCGCGTCCTCACGCGCGAACGCGGGTGTTTCGCGCACCTCGCGGCGAATGAAATAGCCTGCGGCCAGCACCACGGCGCTCATGAGGAACGGCACGCGCCAGCCCCAGGCATAGAACGCATCTTCCTGCATATAGTGGCTCAAGGGCAGAAACACGGCGGCCGCGAGAAGCTGTCCCGCGGCCACGCCCTGCATCCCGAAGCTGCCGTAATAGCCGCGCCGGCCGAAAGGCGCGTGTTCGAGGATCATCGACGACGCGCCCGAGATTTCGCCCGCCACGGCGAAGCCCTGCACCAGACGCAACACGACGAGGATGGCGGGCGCCCAGAATCCCGCCTGCTCGTAGGTCGGCAAAAAAGCGACGGCCATCGTCGATACGCCCATCAGGAACATGCAGACCAGCAGGACGGATTTGCGACCGTGCGTATCGCCCCAATGACCGAGCACGATCGCACCGATCGGACGCGCGACGTAGCCGATGCCGTAAGTCGCCAGCGACGCCGCGATCGCCACCTTCGCATCGCCTTTCGGAAAGAATATTTGCGGAAAGATCAACGCCGCTGCTTGCGCGTAAATGAAGAAGTCGTAGTACTCGAGCGCCGAGCCGATCCACCCGCTGGCCGCCGCCATCTTCGACTGCCGTCTTTCATGCCGTTCATGCTCTGTCGTGTTCGTCATGCGCGTCTCCGATAATTCGCATCCGTGTTTCCATCCGGGTGTTTGTTCCTAATTAGAAACTCAAGGTTTGCATCGGTCAACGCCTTTCCTTGCACAATTTCCATATGGAAACGAACTAGGGATTGTCCCGAGAAAACACGATTTGCGCTTGACGTCCTCCCACATGGTCAATCACCATGGGAACTGATTTCCATATGCGAACAAAAGGACAAGTCGATGAACGATGACATGCAGGAACGAATCGCGATCCGCGAAGCCATCGAAAACTGGGCGGTGTGGCGCGATGCGGGCGACTGGGAGCGCTTCGCCACGCTTTGGCATCCGGACGGCGTCATGATGGCCACCTGGTTTCAGGGCACGGGAGCGGAGTTCATCCGCGTCACGCAGGAAGGCTGGGCGCGCGGCGTCAGCATCCTGCATTTTCTGGGCGGCACGGCGATCGACCTTGCGGGCTCGCGCGCCATCGCCCAGACGAAGATGACCATCTCGCAGCGCGGCGACGTGCACGGTCATCGTTGCGATGTGGTCTGTACCGGCCGCTTCTACGATTTCTACGAAAAGCTCGCGGGCCGCTGGATGTTGCGCCTGCGTCAGCCGATCTATGAAAAGGACCGGCTCGATCCCGTGGATACCGGCGTGAAGCTCGATCTCGACCCGGAAGTACTCGGCCGGTTCCCCGAGGGTTATCGCCACCTCGCCTATATTCAGACGAAGATCGGCTATGCGGTAAAGCGCGACATGCCGGGAATGACCGGGCCCGCCGTCGAAGCGCTCTATGCGCGCGGACGCGGATGGCTCGAATCCGGGACGCTGTGATGGACCGTCGCGCAGACGCGTTCGTCTACGAGCCGTTGCCGGCGCGCGTCCTGTTCGGCGCTGGCCGGCGCGCGGATGTGGCGGGCGAAGTCGCGCGGCTCGGCTGCGCGCGTCCGCTCATCGTGACGTCGCCCGAGCAGCACGCATGGGCCGACGAGATCGCCGCGACATTCGAGGCGGCATCGACCAGCCGCTTTTGCGAGGCCGCGATGCATACGCCATGGCACACCACCGTCCGCGCGCTGGACGCCGTTGCACGCAGCCGCGCCGACTGCGTGATCGCGATAGGCGGCGGCTCGGCCATCGGGCTGTCGAAAGCCATCGCGTTGCAGACCGACTTGCCGCAGATCGTCTTGCCGACCACGTATGCAGGCTCGGAAGTGACGCCGATCATCGGTGAAACGCGCGACGGCGAGAAGCGCACGCAACGCACGCTCAAGGTGCTGCCCGAAGTCGTGATCTACGATGTCGAACTCACCACCACACTGCCGCCGGCGATGAGTGCGGCGAGCGGTCTCAACGCCATCGCGCATGCGGTGGAAGCGCTTTATGCCACCGACGGCAATCCGATTACATCGTTGATGGCGGAGGAAGGCATGGCATCGTTGGCGAGCGCGCTGCCCGACATCGTGCGAACGCCATCGTCGATCGAGGCGCGGCGCATCGCGCAATATGGCGCATGGCTGTGCGGCACCTGTCTCGGCGCGGTGAGCATGGGGTTGCATCACAAGATCTGTCACGTGCTCGGCGGCAGCTTCGACCTGCCGCACGCGCAAACGCACGCCATCATGATCGCGCATGTCGCCGCCTACAACGCCGATGCCGCACCCGCCGCCATGACGCGCATCGCACGCGCGTTGAATGCGCAGGATGCATGGAGCGGCCTGCACGAACTGGCACGCGCGCTGAACATGCCGCTTTCGCTCAAGGCGATCGGCATGCCGGAAGACGGTACCGACGTCGCGATCGAACGGGTCACGCAGAATGCGTATTCGAATCCGCGAACTCCCGATGCACGTACGCTGCGCATCATGCTTACGCGCGCCTGGAACGGTGAGCCGCCGGCGCGCGTCGTATAGAAGGACCGAACGTCACGTCAGGATGCACTCATGCGAAATTTCAACGAAGACACCATCACGAAAGCGGTTCTCGACCGGCTGGCCGGCGGCGCCGACCCACGCACGCGAGTCATCGGCGAGGCCCTGGTGCGGCATCTGCATGCTTTCGTGAAGGAGATCGAGCCGACCGAGGCGGAGTGGGCGCAAGCCATCGCCTTTCTCACAGAGACCGGGCAGATGTGTTCCGATACGCGTCAGGAATTCATTTTGCTGTCCGATACGCTCGGCGTGTCCATGCTCGTCGACGCCATCAATCATCGTTACGCGGGCCGCGCGACGGAGACGACCGTGCTCGGACCGTTCTATGTCGAGGACGCACGCGAGGTCCCGCTCGGGGCCGATATTTCGCATGCCGCCGACGGCCCGCCGCTGCTCGTGCGCGGCACGGTGCGCGACGCGCGCGGCGAACCCGTCGCGGGGGCGCTGATCGAAACCTGGCACGCGGACGACGAAGGCTTCTACGATGTCCAGTGCAGCACGGGCCGCGCCGCACTCGACATGCGTGCGCGTGTTCGCACGGATGAAAACGGCCGCTTCTGGTTCCGTTCGATCGTGCCCGCCGCCTATCCGATTCCGAACGACGGCCCGGTCGGCAGGATGCTCGACGCACAAGGCCGTCATCCGTATCGGCCGGCGCACGTGCATTTCAAGTTGAGCGCGCCGGGGTTCGAGACCATCGTGACGCATGTGTTTCTAGATGGCGACCGGTATCTCGATTCCGACGTGGTGTTCGGCGTGAAGGACGCGCTGATCCAGCGGCTCGCCTCGGTCGAAGACGAACCGGACACTGCCCTGCTCGCTTATGACTTCGTTTTGCCCGACCATCGTCAAGACTGACTCGCCAAAGGTTCTCATGCACAAGCTGTCCCTGCACCATCTCACGATGCTCGATGCGCATCCGCTGCAACTCGCCGATGCCGCGCATGCGGGCGGCTTCGACTATTACGGCTTGCGTGTGGTCGCGCCGACCGCCGCCGATCATATCGTCGATGTCGCCCACGATGCCGGGCTGATTCGCGAACTCGAAGCCCGCATGCAGGCGACGGGCGTGAAGCTGCTCGATATCGAAGCCATCTGGCTGCAGCCCGATACGGATATCGGCAAGCTTTTGCCTGCCCTGGAAGCGGGGCATCGGCTCGGCGCGGCGCATGCGCTGGCGGTGGGCTTCGACGACGACCGGGTGCGCCTCATGCATAACTTCGTCGCGCTCTGCGAGGCGGCGGCGCGCTTCGGCATGACCGTGGGCCTGGAACTGATCACCTACTGCGCGATCGGCACACTGAGCGACGCACTCGCGACCGTGCGCGACAGCGGCCAGCCGAACGCGCGGCTGCTGATCGACGCATTGCAGTTGTTTCGTTCGGGCGCGAGCGCGGCGGACGTGGGCCGCCTCGATCCCCGGCTCATCGAGTACATCCAGCTATGCGATGCGCCGCTCGAAGCGCCTGTCTCGGTGGCCGAGCGGCGCACCGAAGCGCGCACCGCACGGCTGCTTCCCGGCGAGGGCGAACTGCCCTTGCAGGCGTTGCTCGATCAACTCCGCCCGGACCTGACGCTCGCCATCGAAGTGCCGACGCTGGCCTTGCGCGGCCTGCCGTTCGATGAACAGGCGCGTATCGTCATGCAGGCGACACAACGCTTTCTGTCGCGCTGATACGGCCTATTCCGCGAGATATTGACGCTGGATGCGTGCGGCGGCCGCCTTGAGAATGGCGACCGCACGCTCGCCGACATCGCTCGAAAAGCGCACGGCGGGGATCGCGAGATTCAGCGAGCCGAGCGGGAATCCCGTCGACGACAGAATCGGTACGCCGATGCCGACGATGCCCGGCGTGTACTCTTCCATCGACTGGGCGAAGCCGTGTTTGCGCACCAGTTCGAGTTCGCTCAGCAGCGCCTTTTTGGTGGAGATCGTATTCTTAGTGAACCGCTCGAACGACAGCGAGCGCAGATATTCGTCACGCATCACATCGGGAAGAAACGCCAGAATGACCTTGCCGCCCGACACCGCGTAGAGCGGCGCGAGATCGCCCAGGCGCATGTGGGATTGCAGCCGCTGCTGGCTGACGACCGTCGCCACGACCTCGACCTCTTCGCCTTTCAGTTGATTGAGCGCGCAGGATTCGGCGGTCTGCTGAGTGATATCGTTCAGCACCGGCTCCGCGCATGCGATCAGACTGCGCAACTGATTGGATTGCTGCGCAAGCTTGAGAATGGCATCGCCCAGCCGATAACCCTTGGTCTCCGGCACGAAGCGCAGATAACCGCGATCGGTCAGATTCCGCATGAGCTTGGTGAGGCTGCTTTTGGGAATGTCGAGCGCCTCGGCAATCTCCGCGTGCGACATCTCGCGGCCCCAGCGCGCCAGCAGTTCGAACAGATCCAGTACGCGATCCGCCGACTTGACCGTGCTATTCGACTCGATTTCTTCCCGCCGCATGCCATCGCCTCCGTTCATATGGAGGAACAGTTTATCGGCTGAATGAAGACTGTCAAGGGCATGCTTGTTCTGTGCATTCACATTCGGAAACTTTCAGCGCGATAACGCCGAGCGCAGGAAGGCCGCGAGATCGCGATCGAACCGGTCCGGTTCCTCGATGAACGGCGCATGCCCCGATTCCGCATAGACCACGCTGCGGATGCGCGGGTTGATCTCACGCGCCCGCGCGATCGCGGCATGGGCATCGACGAGGGCATCGCGCGCGCCGTACAGCAGCAACACGGGAACGTGCGCCTTCCCGAGGCCTTCGCTCACGGGGATGCTCATCGACTGAACGGACGACTGCATCTCCCACGATGCGATCGCCGCATTCGCCAGCAGACGTTCGAACGTGGTCCGGTCCGGTTGCGTATGAAAGCACAAGGCGAGAAACGCGCGTTCGCCATCGAGATGCGTTTTCAGATCGGAGGAAACCATGTCGCGATAGACCTGCGGATGTGCAACGATCTGATCGGGCTTCAGTTCGATGACGCCGTCGACATACACCGCGCCCGCAATGCCGCCGTCGCCATACGAGGCCAGGTAGTTCGAGATGACCGCGCCGCCCAGCGACCATCCGACGAGCACGGGCTTCATCGCATGCGCGGCCTCGATGACGGCGGCGAGATCGTCGGCCCAACGGCGGCCTTCGGTATAGGCGGCGGCATCGGCCGGCTTGCCGGACAACCCGTGACCGCGCAGGTCGTACGTAATCAGGCGATAGCCGCCGAGTTGCGCACGCTCGACTTGAGCCTGCCAGTTGAGCCGGCTGCCGAGCAGACCGTGGATGAATACGACGGGCGGGCCGTTCGGATCGCCTGCTTCCTGCACGGCGAGTTGCACGCCATCGGGGGCGGTCACGGTGTATTGCTTCTCCGCCGCCGATGCGCTGGCAGGCAGCGCCGAAAACAGGGCGGCTGAGAATGCGCCCAACAGAGCGCGCGAGAAAATACCGGCAGACATGGAAACATCCTCGTGTCGAATGGAATGCGTCCAGTCTCGCGCCTCACACTAATGTGAGAGTCAAGCAGAAATGTTAGGCTTGGTTTCATGACACGCACCGCAGACCACCCGCTTATCGGAATCGGCGAACTCGCACGCGCGACGGGCGCGAGCGTGCGTTCCATTCGCCATTACGACGACAACGGACTGGTCACATCGGTGCGTGCGAGCAATGGCTATCGAGCCTTTCCCCATGCGGCTATCGCACAGATCACGCAGATTCAGCGCCTCATCGCGACCGGCTTCAGTCTGGCCGATATCCGCTCGTTTCCGGATTGCATGCGTCTGATCGAAGGCGCGGCTGCCTGCCCCGAAACGAAACCATTACATCGCGAGCGCCTGCGCTCGATCGACAAGCAGATAGCCGATCTGGAACGACGCCGTCGCCGTCTTCTGGATACGCTCGACGAAGGTCGCGCGTCTACGCAGGACTAGGTCGCGCTTCGGCTGTGCGCCATCGGCCATCATTCGGCCATCAACTCAATTGTTCGAATAGCCAGTCCTGAAAGCTCTTCACCTTGGGCAGATCGACCGACGACACGAGCAGATTCACGGTGTATCCGCTCACGCGCAGCCCATCGAATCCGAAAGGCGCGATCAGACGTCCGGTATCGAGTTCGCGTTGCACGAGCAACAGGCTTTCCAGGCATACGCCCACGCCATCCGCAGCCGCGCTGATCGCCATGAACGAACGATCGAAACGCGGCCCGCGCGAAATATCGAGCGGTGTCTTGCGATGCTGGCGCATCCAGTCGCGCCAACCGACCAGACAGTTCTCGCTGTGAATCAAGGTGTGATGCCGCAGGTCCGCGACCGTGCGGATCGGGTAGTCGCCTTCCATCAGCATCGGCGAACTGAGCGGGACGATGGTCTCCGACGGCAAATCCAGCACCATCGTCCCCGCCGGTTGCAGTCGGCGCGCGCCATAGCGCAAGTCGATATCCACCGCCGCGCGTGTCAAATCGACCGGATCGTTCGATGCGTGCAGACGCAGGTCGATATCCGGATGCAGCGACGAAAAACGCGCCAGTCGCGGCATCAGCCATTGCGTGGCGAAACTCGGCGTGGAATGCACGGTAAGGATGTCGCTCTTGGCGACCCACATGGGTCTGTAAGGTTGCGTTCAGCGCAACGCCCTGCGCGGGCAGAATCAGCTCATGGAAATTCTGCCAATATGACGTTCCAATCTCGACGCCTGCGCAAACGTTCTGTGCGACGAGGTGATCATCGAAGACAGCGATGCTGGCCAACGTGATTGACCATGCGCCGTTCTGGCAAACGAGCGGTGGACCCGCCCGAGGAGACAGGACGATGTGCAGCGGATGTTAGGCTCCGAGGCGACGGCGTTCGGTGACGAGTTGGGCGTTGCCTGTGCTCGCCGATCAAAGAATGGAGGCGAGCGTTGTTTCTCCGCGGCCGTTTTCGGCATAAATTAAAGCCAGGCGAGTAAGTGGAAGTTGAGCCCCTCATTCACCGAGTCAAATCTCCCTACGTTCCGAAGCAACTGGATACGATCAAAGCTCATGCACGGGCCCTGAGCGTTGAATCTCGTAGATCATGTCTGCCATTTCCTGATGCATGGCGGATTGCTGTCATTCGCGGTTGCAGCAAAGCTCGACTGCCGACCTAAGGAACAGCGAATGCGTCTTGACGACCCAACTTCGGCCCCTCGAGCCACCGCCAGGTAAGGGACTTTTGTTGGCCGATCGCCGCAATTTGGCTTGGACGGATCCTGCGGCTAGAGAGCCTATCCGTTAGCGCGCCGGTCATTCCAACCGAGAACGCGGTTATCAAGATAACTGTTCTTATCGCGATAGCCATGTTTTTGCCCCAAACTAGCGATCTGCAAAACGACCCAGTGAACCTCTCGCAGCATGTGGATGTCAGGCAGACTCATCGCCAATACGTCGATATTGAGATGCAGGTTCATCGCGACCGTCGACAATCATAACCTTCGTTATGCGAACCTTAACTCTGAAAAGATGGCGCTCCGAATTTTCAGCGACAGTCTTGATATTGGTCTGGTCTACGAGGGTCAGCACAACTTCAAAAAAGTGACTCTGGTCTGGTCAATCCCTAGAGCCACCATCCCGATGAACAATTAAAGAGTCACGCTGGTTTCCGGGCGCCGCCCGGCGAAGATCGCCTCAAGGCTAGCCAAGACAAGGTCACCCATCGCGATGCGGGTCTGGACGGTAGCACTCGCTCGGTGCGGCTGTAGGACAACATTGTCTAATGCGTACAACTCAGCCGGAACGTTTGGCTCGTCGACGAAAACGTCAAGACCTGCGCCTGCGATTCGGCTCGTCTTAAGTGCTTGCACCAAGTCTGCCTCGTTGATGAGCCTGCCGCGGGCAACATTTATC
>NZ_JAQFVG010000175.1 GCF_029439455.1 Caballeronia sp. BR00000012568055
TTTCCGATCGCGGCAATGGTGTTCTCGGTTGATTGTAAGGGGACAATCGAGGCATCGCTGGGGCTGATATTGATTTGAGAAAGGACTTTTCTCGCGCAATAGTCGGTGACGCTACCTGGCGCGGACACTCCAATACGAATACCCTTAAAGCTTTTTGCCGTGGAGAGCCGGCGTTCGAAGGGCGTCGCAGCCGTGATGCCGTGCTTTTTCGCGTAGTCGTTCGAGATAATAAAATAAAGGTCCTGATACACACTTTGTGCCATCACGATCTTGAATTGCTGACCCCTGACCGTGGCTGCCAGCAACTCTCCGGGAGCAGTGTAGTACGCGTCTCCTGCACCAGAAACGAGAGCCGTCATACCAGCAGGGCCGCTTCGGGTGTAGATACGCTCAATGGTTAGGCCCTCGTCCTTGTAGTATCCCAGCGCTCCGGCGACAAAGGTTGGAGCCCATGCGATTAGAGGGCCGCCACTTCCCATGAGCAGTGTCACGTGATCTTGCGGGCGTCCGTGGCTTATACCCGGCACGACGAGGCTCGCCGCGCCGGCAACCGTCAAGCCTAGCAATTGCCGTCGAGAAATTGGTCGATTGTTTGCGCCCACCTATAGTCTCCTGAAATCTAGTTGAAGTTGCGTTTTAGCTACGCCTGTCGTGGGATCAAGCTCCTTCAACGGGGCGCCATCGGAGAAGTCGCTTCTCAATAAGAACCACGAACGCATTGAGCAGTAACCCCAACGCGGTGGTAACTGCGAGAGTCGCGAAAAGACTCGAGGTATCGAACTGATTGGCGTAGTAAGAAACCAGGTAGCCCAGACCGACGTTCGATGTAAACATCTCCGCAACGATCGCACCGGTCAATGCATAAGTGACTGAGAT
>NZ_JAQFVG010000176.1 GCF_029439455.1 Caballeronia sp. BR00000012568055
AAACCTTCGCAAAACGCAGCGACCTCGGTTTCTACGTAGAAACCTGCCTGGTCGGTTGACGGTCGTGTATTAAGTAGCATCGCACTGTCAGAGGCTGTAACGGTATTGGAGCCTCGAGGGAAAGCCGAAACGCGCGCCGGATTTTGATCTTTAACGAATGCTGGTCACCGGTAATCGCCTGCGGAATTCGGAGATACGCAAAATGGAAACCTGCGAGTGGGCTCTCCGTTTTCTCGAGATGCCCTCACACTCTTTGTGCTCTATCGTCCTCGGCCCGCGAAAATTCGAAAAACCAAGCGCGGGCTGTGGATGCGGCTGCGCAATTCAAACCGACCACGATCCGTCAGATGCTTAGTCGCAGCGTAGCGATTTCAAAGTTGCCGCAGTTGTGCGGACCTTTAAAGGGACAAGAAGCCGGATGGAGAAACTCGGCGGCTCGGAACGGTTGCCAAAAGCATGCCCTGCGGTTCTCGAGAACAGAGGAAAGAAAGCAACTGTACTTGAGAGTCAAGCGGAAGTGCTCTGGAAATCAAGCTTTTGGCGGGCTCCAGGGCGTTCCATCGCGTCCAGGGCGTTCCATCGCGCTCATGGCGTTGATCTGAGTGAGCAGCTTGTGCTTGCCTGCAACGAATGCGACCTTGGCTTTCTTGCCGTTGGCGCGCAGCCGATCGCAAAACGCCTTGATGTCGGGATTGGCCCGCTGAGCAGCCACGCACGCCATATACAGCGCACGCCGCGCCGACGTTCAAAGGGGCGATCATAGCTGCGCGTCTAGGTGCCGCGTGGGTGCTCTGCCAATGTC
>NZ_JAQFVG010000177.1 GCF_029439455.1 Caballeronia sp. BR00000012568055
CGGCATTCACGGTGTCGCCGTAATAGATTGCGCCGTTGCTGATCTGCAGGCTGTTGCCCGCTTGCAGTTTGAGGGTCTTGGCGCTCACGTTGCCCGCGTTCTGAATATCCTGGTTATTCGCGTTCATCGTGCCCGTCAGGGGCAGCGCGCCGTCGCGCCAGTAGTATGGCGAGGTGCCGTCCGATCCAAAACCATTGATCGCGAGCACCATCCCAGCCCGATTGCCGACAGGGTTAGGAAGCGTCCAATGTCCCTGATTGCCCGTGATGACGCCAGGCGCACGATTGGTCGAATAACCGAACTGCGAGCCACCAGCTGCCGTGAGAATGCCTGCGCCTGCAATATCGGCTGTCCCCGCTTTCATGAGCGGTGCGCTCGGATAGATCTGCGTGGCAATGTGGCAGTTGCCGGCCGAGGTCGAGCAGTTGTCCGGCACGATCGACATGGCGATTTGATACGTCCCGCCCCAGAACGGTCCGGGCCGAAACGCCACCTTGTTGTTTGCCTGTGCGCTCAGCTGCGCAAGCGTCGGCGCCGTGATGGCCGTTGCCGTCGCCTGCGAGAATCCTGCGGGAATGAGTGCGCCGAAATTCGTCGTGATATAGCTGCCGAGCGCGGCATTGATCGAAGCGATGTTCTGCCCTTCGATCTGCAGCATGTTCTGGCGCTTGGCCGCGATATCTTCCTTGATCCCCTGCACCGTCAGCAACGCCGCGCCGACCAGGACGATCAACATCTCGAGAATGCTTCCCATGTCGGCGGTCCGCGATCAGGTGCGAGTGGTCCACAACCCCATCGACG
>NZ_JAQFVG010000178.1:0-800 GCF_029439455.1 Caballeronia sp. BR00000012568055
CTGGATGGCTGCCACACGAGCCGACGCGTACGCCGCTTTCGACCGTTTCGTGTCGATCCATTCGGCGAAATATCCGAAGGCAACCGAGACGCTGAAAAAGGATCGCGAGAGCCTGTTGGCGTTCTACGACTTCCCCGCTGAGCACTGGCAGCATCTGCGGACGACCAACGCGATCGAGTCGACGTTCGCGACGGTACGTCATCGAACGACGCGTACGCGTAACTGCGTGTCGCGGCCTACCTTCCTCGGTCTGGCATTCAAGCTGATCGAGGAGGCGGAGAAAACCTGGCGCCGCATCAACGGACCGGAAAAGATCAAGCTGTTGCTCGAAGGCGTCCCCTTCAAGGACGGCGAACCGGTGCAAGACGATCGACCGGTTCAGCAGAAACTCGCCGCTTGAAATCGACCGTCACGATGCTGCTCATACACCACTCTTGACGTTAGCTCGGAGTACGATCCGAACGCGGTGAAACCGAATACCGCTGGAGATTGGTATTCGATGGTGTTGTTGACGCGATAATCGGTATCTAAACCGTCAATGTCACCAGGGTGCGCGCCGAAATATCCGGTCAAGTTATTCGTTGGGCTGTAAGGCAAAAGCGCTTGTAGATAAGCTGCATACTGGCGGCCCAGTGTAAGCGTCCCGAACATCGGCTGGCTAAGACCAACATACGCCGTTCGACCAAACATGGCATTCGTGTATTGCTGAGCACCGGTGGCGCTGTTGTAACCGCTCTCAAGCTTGAATATGGCCTTGAGGCGGTTACCGAGGTCCTCGGAGCCGAGCAGCCCAAATTTGC
>NZ_JAQFVG010000178.1:823-984 GCF_029439455.1 Caballeronia sp. BR00000012568055
CCACACGCCGTTAGACATCTTCACAACGGATCGTCCGCCGCTCGTTGACCCGAGCGACGCCTGACTGTTCGCGTAAGCGATGCCCGTGTCCACCACTCCATATAGCGTAACGCTTGACTGAGCGATAACCGCTTGGCTTCCTGTCATCGCAAATCCAGCGA
>NZ_JAQFVG010000178.1:1004-8876 GCF_029439455.1 Caballeronia sp. BR00000012568055
TCTTATCTCCTGTTCCAAATTTTCGATTTCTACAAACTTCGCGAACGCCTTCTTTCAAGGCAAAAAAGACGTGCGATGAAGTTAGTCATTTTCTTAAAATATAGGTAGTACTACATATCATATTAAAGAAATCGGTTTACGTAGTTTGGATGTCCTTAAATGAAATACTGCTTCAAGCGCCTGGAAACGGGATTGAATTACTCCGTCGGCTTTCTTATCCTGCGCTCCACGGGGTCTTACACCGGGTATATTCCAGTTGGTACATCGTGGAGTCGGCTACTACGGAATTTGCTTCCGGCGAACGGGTGAGTCCGACATTGAAGGCATCGAGCGCGGAACGGACATAGTCCGCTCGGCATCCTTCGATCAACACGATCCATTTCGGCACTTCTGTGCCTTCTGAACGTGCTTTCTTTTCTGCAGTTTCAACTCTGCTAACCGCCTCGTCGGCCAGGCACAAGTGAACACCAGTAATTCCAGAACGATCAACAAGCTCCGGAAGAAGCCGTTGACGCAGACTTTTCACGGCCTCGACGCGCGCCATCTCGGGTATGTCAAAGCGCGCTGTTGCGAGATAAGCGCCCTGCCCGACACCATCGGAATACGCTACGTGGCAAATGGAGCGAGCAACGCTTCGGAAAGAGGCGACGACTTGTTTGGTCCACGGCGTAGGTGAATTAAGCCGAAGAAGATAGTCTTGCGCACCGAGCACTTCTACTGTGTCCGCTTCGTACAGGTTAAAGTACTCAGGGCCAGCGTCCAACGCAATGTAACGGCGACCGCGCCTAAAACCCGGAATGCCGACACGTTCTGGCATATGTTCTCGGTTGTGCCACTCGTAAAATTCATTTTTCGCGTCTGGCAGCAGATCATGCCAGATTGCGACGACTCCCGTACCTGCAAGGCTCATGTGATCTCCTCCACGAGATGAGACGCTCTATCGTGCTACCGGATATTCTCCGCGACCCCAAGCGGAGCCTAACGAATCTGCATAATCCACGACCGTCTGAGTCTGCTCACCAAGTCCGGTCCCACCCAGCGTCATTGTGTCACCGGGTTTGAGAAATATCGGCGGCTTCTGACCGAGGCCAACGCCGGGAGGCGTTCCAGTAATAATGATGTCACCTGGCATGAGCGGCATGAACCGGCTGAGATAGGCGACAAGATATGCAACGGTGAAGATCATCGTGCGTGTGTTGCCTGTCTGACGACGGACGCCATTCACATCGAGCCATAAGTCGAGTTGTTGCGGGTCGGAAACTTCGTCGCGCGTGACCAGCCACGGACCAAGAGGCGCAAAAGAGAAGCTGCTCTTGCCCTTTGTCCACTGCCCTTCGCGTTCGAGCTGGTACGCCCGTTCTGAGATGTCGTTGACAAGGCAGTACCCGGCAACATAGTCAAGTGCAGTGCTTTCATCGACATGCCAGGCGGGTGCGCCAATCACCACACCCAGTTCGACTTCCCAATCTAATTTCTGCGCACCTGCGGGCAAGATGACCGGGTCGTTCGGTCCGCTGATCGCACCTGTATGCTTGTTGAACACGACAGGTTCCACCGGGATCGGCGTATTCGTCTCAATCGCGTGATCAGAATAATTGAGGCCGATGCACACAAGGTTGCGAACATTAGCCAGACAGGGACCCAGTCGCGTTCCAGCTTCGACGACAGGCAAGCGATCGAAATCGACACCTCGTAGTTTTGCCAACGAAGCGGCAGGAAGACTTGTTGCATCGATGTCTCCGATCAGTCCTCCGAGGTCACGGATTGCGCCGTTGAAATCAAGAACACCGGGACGCTCGTGGCCGGGCTCGCCAAAACGCACCAGACGCATTGAGTACTCCTATTTTAATTGAGAAATGAATAGGTAGCGAACCGAGTTCACCAAAGCCTATGCGAAGATCGCGACCAACGGGTAACTCGAATACGCCTGCATACGAACCAGTAATCACGGCTTGGCCTGCTTGCAATCCAAGGCCGTGGTCACACAGGTAATTGGTCAGCCATACGATCGGCGCGAGTATGCTTCGATCTGGATGGCGGCCCTCAAAGCGAAGCGTCTCTTCATCGCACCCGGCCAGACTAATTACAAACTCCGCAGGAAAGTCAACGATCGTCGCGCCGTCCGGCAATTCAATCTTCGGCCCGATGACGAGGCCCGCATTGAACAGACCGTCCGCAAGCAATTCAGGAAAGGTCATCTGCGCCGGATTCGAATAGCGACTACCAAGCAACTCCAGCGCGAGATGAGCATCGCCTAACGCATTGAGAACATCCTCTTCATCATATGGCCGCTTCCTCGGCGGCAAGTCGCGCTTCAGCAAGCAGGCAATTTCAGGCTCCGCTTTGAAGTGAGGCTCAGCCGTGCGGGTACTGAGAAGGCATTTCGGGCCTGAATAGACCGTATCGACGTAAATCGGCGCGACGACGACTTTGCCCGCCGAAGGCAGTGCGCATTTCCACGCTCCAGTTTTCAGACCAAGCCCGATGCTCACTGCCTGCTGGATCGCGAAACCCTCTTCGAGAGTCTGAGGCCGCAGGATGATTGGAAGCCGATCTGCGTAAGCGCCTTGCCGGCGTGCTGTAACGAGAGCGCGTGCCGCTTGTTCTGGCCACGCGGCTTCTCGCTTTCCAGCCGGTTGGGCGTTCGCCATGTCAGGCCGCCTCATGTACGTGAGCACCGACGCTCGCTCTCGGCCATACCGAACCCAGCTTTTCGGATGCTTCCTTCAACAGCGTGTGGAAAGCGTCGTAGCGCTCTCCGGGGATGCGCAAAACGGGGCCGGCAATGCTGATTGTTCCAACCACCACGCCATCGGTAAGCGATGTCACGGTGACAGCCAATGCGACGACGCCTGGCTCTGCCTCTTCAACAACCAGACCGTAACCACGTTGACGGGTGCGCTCCAACTCCGGAATCAATTGGTCAACGCTCGTGATGGCTTTCGATGTCCCTGGGCCGTTTGACTTTCCGAGCCCGCCGCGCAGTGCATGCGCAACCGCATCGTCATTTGACATCGCTGCCAGCCAGGCCTTACCTACCGACGTGGCATGCAACGCGATCGCGCTGTGCATGGACGGCGAATACATAAGACCCGGTGCGGCCCCTTGCGATGCCGCGAGCCATGCGAGCGTTCCTTCGTTGACGACCGTCAATCGCACAAGCTCGTGGCACTGTCCCGCTACTTCGTCGAGGATCGGTTGGACGAGACCTGGTAGACCAAGGCCGTGCAAGTAGCGCTGGCCCAGCAAAGATAGCTTCAAAGTCAGGCGGTACTGCGAAGTCTGCTCATCTTGCTCGGCCCACCCTTGTTCACAGAGCTGCGCGAGCACCCGGTGAGCGGGTCCCTTTTCCAGCTCAAGCTCTGCGGCGATGTCAGACATGCGCATCCAGCGCGCCTCGCGTGCGAGCAACTCGATCGCTTGAAGCGAACGGTCAACTGCTCCCTTGACAACTCTCATAATATCGGTAACGATGTTCTTACTGGAACGGTGTTACAACAATAAAGAACGAGCGCCGAAAAGTCAATCCAAAGACGGAGACAAGTCATGAAGGGAAGCACCCCGGTTGAGACCCATCGCCAGCGGCAGTCAAAGATAGCTGCCGCCAGCGGCTGGATTGGCTCAGCGCTTGAGTACTACGATTTCTTCATCTACGCGACTGCCGCGTCCTTGCTTTTCCCGCAGCTCTTCTTCCCCTCGGGCAATCCGACAGTAGCCATCATCGCATCACTGGCGACCTTCGGCGTGGGGTATGTCGCCCGACCCATCGGGGCGATGGTACTTGGCCACGTCGGCGACCGCCACGGTCGGAAGACCGTGCTGATCTTCTGTATGTTCTTGATGGGTTTTTCGACGATGGGTGTGGGACTGTTGCCCACATATCAGCAGGTCGGCATTTGGGCGCCATTGCTGCTCGTCATCCTCCGGTTGATTCAGGGCTTTGCCGTCGCAGGCGAAGTCTCCGGCGCCAGTCCCATGATTCTTGAACATGCTCCGTTCGGCCGACGGGGTTACTTTGCGAGCTTTACCCTACAGGGTGTGCAAGCCGGGCAGCTCTTGGCGGCCGCGGTCTTCTTGCCGTTGGCGCATTTCTTACCGAAGGATCAATTCGCCTCGTGGGGATGGCGCGTGCCCTTTCTCCTCAGCTTTGTCGTCATCATCATGGGGTATGTTATTCGTCGGCAGGTTGAGGAAACTCCAGCTTTCCGCGACGAACAGGCCCACGGCGAAGTGCCTGCGTCACCGGTTGTCGAGGTGCTCCGGCGCAGCTGGGACGACGTCTTGCGCGTAATCTGTATGGCGCTCGTTGCGGTCATCGCCCTTCTCGCTACGGTGTTTGGCGCCGCGTACGCAGTTCAGCCGGCTTACGGTATTGGCTTTCCAATAAGTGTCTTTCTTTGGATTCCCGTGCTTGGCAACATCTGCTCGGTGATTTTGATTCCCTTTGTCGGAAATCTCTCTGACAAAATCGGCCGCAGACCTCCGGTGCTCGCTGGCGTGCTTACCGCCGGGATACTCTCCTTCGGCTACCTTTACGCCATCAGCATCCATAATCTGTGGCTTACGGTAGTTCTCTCGGTGCTGATGTGGGGCATCGCTTACCAAGGCTTTAACGGTGTTTTTCCGAGCCTTTTCCCTGAGCTGTTCCGGACACGGGTGCGCGTGACAGGCATGGCCATCGGACAAAACGTTGGGACGACGCTTGCTGCACTGACACCCACGCTCTTTGTAGCTGTCGCGCCCCCGGGTACCGAGAACATACCGCTGAAAATCGGCTGCCTGACGTTCGGCATCTGTCTGATTACCGCCTTCGCAGCATTCACCACGCGAGAAACATTTCGGGTTCGACTTGACGATCTGGGCGATCGCGATGCGGCTCCCGTTCCGAAAGCAGAGTACGACCGCTTGCGTGGTGAGGTAATCGCTGGACGAACCCAAACTGCTGACTCGCAGGATTTTGTAAATCAAGTCCGATCGTAGCCTGTCTCTAGTCCACTCATCGTTGCATCACGTCAGGGGTGCAACGATGCGCAAGCCGAGCAGACGAACCAGTCCTGGCGCATCCAGCGACATTGACGTCATCTAGAGAAATTTCACATGCATAACGAAGATACTTCCCGTTACGACGGGCCGCGCGATCTGGCGCAATCTCTGAGCGCTTTTGCGCGCGTGAACGCGAACGGCGCGACCTGGAACCAAGAGGGCCTGCGTGCCGACGCAGAGTACCGCGACCTCGGGCTCGCAACGGCGACCAATGGCCGTATTGGCGCCAAGCACATTCGAGCGCTCAAACCGTTCACAGAACCTACGGGATGGCATTGGCATGATATGACCGCCCATTATCTGTATGTGCTGCGCGGATCTGTGACGTTCCGTTTCGCGGGTGTAGAGGGCGACGTGACACTTAGCGCTGGTGACGGCCTATCGCAGCCCGCCGGTGTTCCTCACAACGTGATCTCTCGCTCCGACGACCTGGAGGTCATCGAGATCAATGAACCAGCCGAATACGGAACTTGGGATCTCGATGTACCGCCAGCGCCTTGGAAGTGAGGAGCGCTACCTTTGAGAGTTGCGCCTACGTCACGGCATGACGTCTAAGATGCGCGTTCAACAGGAACGGCACGCGACCGCACGATCGTATCGCGTCGATAAGTGGAACATTAATCGACTTGGCTTTCGGCGAAGAGATATTGTTCCCTTCGTAAAAGCGCAGCTACTGTGCAGCCCAACAGGACTGTGCAATTACCCAACATTGAACGTTTGCAGCAATGGACCAACCATATATTACCGGAAAAACGCGGCTCTACGGGCTAGTCGGCGATCCACTGACGGCAGCTAAATCGCCCCAATTGTTGAACAAGCTTTTCATTGAGCAACACGTAGAAGCAGCTTGCGTTCCGTTCTGGGTCAAAGCGGAAAACCTTCCCGGCTTTGTCAGCGGCGCACGAGCGATGGACAACCTCTCAGGCATGCTCGTGACCATGCCTCATAAGCAACGGATGCTTGCGTTTGTTGACGAACTGGACCCGACCGCTCGTCAGGTCGGCGCGCTCAACGTCATCCGCTGCGAACCAGATGGACGCTGGATCGGCGCGATATTCGATGGCGTTGGCTGCGTGCTCGGGATGCAATGGGAAGGCAACCACCCTGCAAACAAGTCAGTACTTCTCGTCGGTTCGGGAGGCGCAGGCAGCGCCATCGCATTTGCAGTTGCTGCAGCAGGCGCGAGCAACTTAACGATTTCCGATGTGGACGAGCGCCGGGCCGCTGATCTCGCGGATGCTGTTACCGCTGAAACCGGCTGCATCGTACATTCGGGGCCGCCCGATCCGCACGGATTCGAAGTGGTGATCAACGCCACTCCGCTCGGCATGAAGCCCACCGATGCGATGCCGGTTGATCCAGGGCGCCTGGCACCCGGCACCATCGTAGTCGACATCATTAACGCGGCTGAGCCGACGCCGCTTCGCCGCGCAGCGCATGCGCGCGGATGCCGCACCCAGGACGGAGGGCCCATGCATCAGGGACAGGCTGTGCACGCACTTAAATTTCTTGGATTTGACTATTGCCCCGAAGGACGATCGGCACCGGGGGGTCCGGCGTAAGCGTCGCATGAGCGCACGCAACGGCCAACGCCAAAACGGATGGCCCCAAGCGATACACCTGCCATTGTTCGATTTCGAAGAACGAAGTCGAAAACCAACATTATGGAGACACACATGAGAGTTGCTCTGCTGGAAGTCAGTCACTGGCATGTCCCACTTTATCTCAATGCGCTGGAAGCGCCCGGAATTCAGGTAGTTGCGGTGTCGGATGCAGAGCACGTGAAAGGCGAGGAAATCGCCGCACGGTTCGGGAGCAAGTTGTACTCGTCGGCCTATGAGTTGCTTGAGCATGAAGAAGTTGATTTTGCATTTGTGTTCGGGCGCCATTCTGAAATGCCGTTGCTAGCTGAAGCCGTGATCGCTCGAAAGATCCCGTTTGCGCTGGAGAAACCGTGTGGCATCAACATGTCCCAGGTCACCCGGCTTCGCAAACTCACCGAAGAAGCAAATCTCTATTGCGCAGTACCGTTGATCTTTCGAATGAGTGAACTGCTCAACGCGCTTGAAGACGCGGAGGGGCGCATCCCATCGGACTTCAATTACATGTCGTTTCGTTTCGTGGTGGGCCCGCCCGGTCGGTACGAAGCGGCAGGCGCGGGGTGGGCACTCGATCCCGTGTATTCGGGTGGTGGATCGACAATCAATGTGGCGACGCACTTCATCGACTTGTTCAGACTGCTCACTGGTAAGGAGGTCGCCCGAGTCTCCGCCACGATGAATGCGAGAACCCATCGAGGCGCTGTGGAGGACTATTCGTTGCTCACCATGCAGACCGAAGACGGCGTAATTGGCTTGGTGGAAACCGGATATAGCTTTCCGAGTACTGCCGACGAGCAGCGGGAATTTTCGTTCACGCTTGCAAGTGACCGTATGTACGCGAAATCTGGCCCTGATCGAATCGAGTTTCGCGACAGAAACAATCTTTCTGCCGGCACGCGGAGCCGCCGCATCCAGGTGGAAACCGACATTTACTATCCGCTGTTCGTCAAGCAAGTGCTCGCTGAATGCCATACTGGCGCAAAGCCAATCGCGTCTCTGTGCGACGCAGAATTGATGATGCAAGTGATGGACGCAGCTTATGCGTCCGCTCGGCAGGGAGGCGCGCTTCAGAGTCTCCGATCTTCCTCTAAGTGACACACGGCGGACGTCATCATGCCGGATACGATTGTTAGCAATACGGTTGACGTTCCTGCGGCAAAGGAAGGAGCTTGGATCGCCCCAGACTTTCGCTTCAACACTGGCGAGGTGATGTCAGAGTTGCGGCTAC
>NZ_JAQFVG010000179.1 GCF_029439455.1 Caballeronia sp. BR00000012568055
CTGGATGGCTGCCACACGAGCCGACGCGTACGCCGCTTTCGACCGTTTCGTGTCGATCCATTCGGCGAAATATCCGAAGGCAACCGAGACGCTGAAAAAGGATCGCGAGAGCCTGTTGGCGTTCTACGACTTCCCCGCTGAGCACTGGCAGCATCTGCGGACGACCAACGCGATCGAGTCGACGTTCGCGACGGTACGTCATCGAACGACGCGTACGCGTAACTGCGTGTCGCGGCCTACCTTCCTCGGTCTGGCATTCAAGCTGATCGAGGAGGCGGAGAAAACCTGGCGCCGCATCAACGGACCGGAAAAGATCAAGCTGTTGCTCGAAGGCGTCCCCTTCAAGGACGGCGAACCGGTGCAAGACGATCGACCGGTTCAGCAGAAACTCGCCGCTTGAAATCGACCGTCACGATGCTGCTCATACACCACTCTTGACGTTAGCTCGCGCAACTTGCAGTCCAGGCGTGCAGCGATTCTATACAGCACAAGGCTCGCGTAGAAACGCTGGCAGCGATGTTGCAAAAGTCACTGTCGGAAATCAACGCATGGTTGTGTCGCTAGCGCATCGACAGTGGTAGCACGGGGCAATGCGAAAAGCGCACCAACACAGAACAAAAAAGAGTAAAAAAATGGCCATCAACACTCTGATTGCAATTCAGTCAAATATCAGGTTACCGAAATTCCTCGTTGAGAAAATTCAGCGAACAAACTATTCGCTGACCGACGTAATGTACAAGGTGCTCGCGCGCTATCGCGACGCCGAGTCTATCTTCAATATTTCGCGCGAACATTCCGA
>NZ_JAQFVG010000180.1 GCF_029439455.1 Caballeronia sp. BR00000012568055
CCCATGGTGGCGCATTGTCATGCTGGTCTACAACCGCTATCCGGACGTCTACGAGCCGGGCCCGAGCAGCCGGTTCAGCGCGCGTTTCAAGCGCCCCTACGGATTCGATCAGGATCTCCGATGCTGAAAATGATGTTCACCAAACGCGCCGTACAGGAAATCGCGCCCTGGGCGACCTTGGTCACGCCCGAACTGGTGCTCAATAAGGATGGGTCGCTGCTGACCGTGTTCGAATTCGACGGCGTCGATGCAGATTCGCCCAATCCCGGTGACATCACGGCCGCGCGCGACAATCTCGATCACGCCTGCCGCAATTTCGACCACCGCGTCACTGCCTGGTGGCGTATGTCGCATCGGCGCGTGAAGGGCACGATCGACGGCGAATTCTCGTCGGCCGCCGCGGCGCGCATCGACGCCATCAATCAGGCGAACATCGGCAGCGGCAAGTATTTCAAGAACTCGCATTCGCTCGCGCTGGCGTTCACACCCGAAACCGGCATTTCACGCGTCTTCGACAAGATCAGCTACCACATGACCGTGGGCGGCAAGAACCTGTTCGTCGCCATGTTCGAGGCAGCGAAAGACATGGTTCTCGCGCGTAGCGCCTTCGCGTTCGATCTGACGAAGATCCACAACGAGATCAAGCGCTTCGAATCCGTCATCGACGGCTTCACGGGCGGCGTGACGCGTTTGAACATGAAGCGCCTGCAACTGCAGAACATCCTCTCGTTCCTGCACCAACGGGCCAACCCCTCGACGCCGAAGCGGCGCGTGCGTTATCCGGTCACGATGCTGGAC
>NZ_JAQFVG010000181.1 GCF_029439455.1 Caballeronia sp. BR00000012568055
ACTAAACGCTCGCGCACGGAGTGCACACATCGCCGCATCCAGCTTCATCCCAACGACGGCACGGTCGTGTGTTGCATTTGCCACGCGACACTAAGCCCATTTTGTGCGCTGTCTATGCTGTCCGAGCAATACAGCCTTGCGATCACTCATATCGATCGCCTGAGCACTCGGTTGGGTCTTGCCGATGCGCAGATGCTTGAGCTTTCTGAAAAACTCGACGCCCTTACCTCTCGAGAAAGAGCATCAAAAAAGATGCCAACCGAGATTTGATTGCTCAGCAATCGATGCTGCAATAGCTCCTCAGCCAATGACAGCAGAACGCCGTGAACAAACGTTCGCATGCGCTTACAACGGCAAGGGCAAGCATTGCGACGCGTGGGCCGCTATGGATGAGCGAAAGACGGACCAGCCGAACGGCAAACCGATAACGGAGGCCTGGCGCGTGATTGCGTGAGCTTACCGCGCCTTGACCTGATCTCTTTGCGCGATAGCCTTGTCCCATAGCTTATCGATGAACCGTCAACGCATCAGGCGACACTGCAGTGCGACAAGGCCATCAACGTCTCGCGAAGGAGCAAGCAAATGACTGACGAACAAATTTGGGAACTGTTTGCGGAACATACCAAGAAGGGAACCACGGCAGCATCCGTATTAACGTTCGCCCGCGCCCTTCTCGCCGTTCCTGGCGCCGAGCAAGCGCCGATTGGATACGTCATCGAAATGATGATTGAGCGCCTGCCGAACGAACACCAAACCGTTCTTTATGATCGCCCGTGCGGATCGGC
>NZ_JAQFVG010000182.1 GCF_029439455.1 Caballeronia sp. BR00000012568055
ATTGCTTGTGGCCCTTGTCGGATCGATCGTCGTAGCGACGGGGCTGGGGCCGACCTCGATTGCGCCGGGCGTCACGGCGCGTATCGTCGCGTCGCACGTCGGGCTGGAGTCGTCCGCGCCGGACTGGTCGCCATCGCAGGACGCGATTGTCTGGCTGATCCGCTTGCCGCGCGTGCTGCTGGCGGGCATCGTGGGCGCATCGCTCGCTATGGTCGGCGTCGCGCTACAGGCGGTGACCGCCAACCGGCTCGCCGATCCGCATCTGCTCGGCGTCAGTTCGGGCGCCACGCTCGGCGCGGTGTTCGCCACTCTCTTCCTCGGCGCGATATTCGGCCCGCTTACGCTCTCGCTGCTGGCGTTCGCCGGGGCGCTCGCGGCGACCTGCATCGTGATCGTGCTGGCGCAGCGGCATGGGCGGCTCGACTCGGATCGCCTGTTGCTGGCGGGCGTGGCCGTGTCGTTCGTAATGCTTGCGGCAGCCAATCTGCTGCTCTATCTCGGCGATCAGCGCGCGGCTGCATCGGTGTTGTTCTGGACGCTGGGCGGTGTTGGGCTGGCGCGCTGGAATCTGATCGGCGTGCCTGCGATGGTCGCGCTCGCGGGCGGCATTGTGCTGACCGGGCGGCGGCGGGAACTCAACGCGCTGATGACCGGCGATCTCGCCGCCGTCGCCTTGGGCGTCCCCGTGCGGAAGACGCGGCGCGAGGTGTTCCTCGTCTGCTCGCTGATGACCGGTGCGATGGTGGCGGTCAGCGGCGCAATCGGTTTTGTAGGTCTC
>NZ_JAQFVG010000183.1:0-756 GCF_029439455.1 Caballeronia sp. BR00000012568055
GCAAGCGGCTGATCGAGCACGGTTTTCTTGATTTGCTCGCGAATGACTTGCGGTACTTCAGTCTTCAAAAACTCAGCGAGCAACGCTTTTTGTTGCTCTGTCTCGTTCTCCCGCCAGTACGCAAATGCTTCATTGCGCTGGTGGGAAGCTGCAGCGCAGATTCACTACTTTCCGGTCCGAACCTGACAGTTTCTCGACCAGCTAAGTTGTGAGCTTTGGCAATGGTGATCGCGATCACCATTGCCTGCGCAGGCCGAACGTCCGAACCGCCCGGATAGATAGCCGCAGAGGTGAACGCATATGGTTCGACGGTAGGTGCACGCGAGTGGTTTGCCGCAAGGTCAACGGCTATGGTTCGTCGGGAGGCAAACGCCTACAGTTCATCACTTGGTCGATGCAGCCCACAACATTGTGACAAATCGTGGTTGGCTTCCAGATGTGCCTTTGCTCACTAACTGCTGGTGATGCTGTCGACTGAATACAGGTGAACGGTTGTGGTTCACATCGCTCTTTTTGTCGAAATCGCGGCTGTAGTTTGAGTGTTTACAAGAACAGCTTTAATAACCTTTCCTACGTTTACGGACGGGCAAGGCCTTATTTTGCAAGGGTTTTCAGCGGCAAAGGTGAACGCGGATGGGTTGAAAGGTCAACGCCTGTGGTCCAATAGGTCAATGCACATGGGCAGACGGTGCACGTCGCTGGTGCGAGAGGTCAATGCACATGGGGACAAAGTGAACGGCTATGGTTCGCTCGGAT
>NZ_JAQFVG010000183.1:776-1126 GCF_029439455.1 Caballeronia sp. BR00000012568055
AAACGCGTCACATCAGGGGCATCCAGCATCGTCAGGTAAACGGCTATGGGTAAAAAACCGCCGTATTTTCGCCAACTGTCCGTCGAAGTGGGAGTTAGGTGCATGCCAATGGTTCTCAGTTGATCGAAAGGGCTACGTTTTTGCGTAGCTTTCAGTACGGCAGGTGCATCCGAATGGTTCTATCCTTCGAGATTAATTTTGTCTGACTATATCTATCCCATTGATTTACTGAAACTTTTTCGGCAAAGAGAGTTGCTCGCCAGATAGGTGCACATCTATGGTTCCAAGGGGCCGATCATCAACACTGGATAAGCTTGAAGGTGAACGTCGTACAGTGTATCGTTACCCAC
>NZ_JAQFVG010000184.1 GCF_029439455.1 Caballeronia sp. BR00000012568055
AAGAAGGACGCCGAAGGGCAAATCACCGAGGCCGGCGACATGGTTGTGTACGTCGCAGGCTACCCGGCAATCTACGGCAAGCAGCCGCTCTACTTCCAGGACCCGATTTTCACGGCGCGCGCAGCAGTGCCCGAGCCGAAGGCCAGCGACAAGCTGCGCCTCGTGCACGAGCCGGCCGCAGGGGAGGCGATCACGATATGAACCGCCTTATCAAGCGTGCAATCGCGGTGCTGGTCGTGGGCGGTCTGGGCTTGGTCGCGGGAGGCGGCGTGATGTACTCAGCCGGCGCTCGCGTCAACACGAGCAAGAGCATTCCGCTCGGCCTGTACTGGACCAGCAGCGCGGCCGTCACCAAGGGCGAATACGTCATTTTCTGCCCGCCGCAGCGGCCAGTGTTCGATACCGCTAGGGCGCGGGCTACATCGGCTCCGGGTTCTGTCCCGGCAACTACGGCTACATGATGAAGCGGGTTTTAGCCGCTAAAGGCGACACCGTTTCCGTCACGCCGCACGGCGTCACCGTCAACGGCGCACTGCTGCCGTACAGCAAGCCATTGCCGGCCGATGGTGTAGGCCGGCCGCTGCCTCGCATGAGCGACGAGCGATACACGCTTGGCGAATCAGAGCTGTTGCTGATGACCGATAGCAGCGCAACGTCATTCGACTCGCGCTACTTCGGAGCCATCACCCGCGAACAGGTGAAGTCGGTTATCACGCCGGTTTTCGTTTGGTAAGAACAACCAAGAATTGAGG
>NZ_JAQFVG010000185.1 GCF_029439455.1 Caballeronia sp. BR00000012568055
CACCGCCCGGGCTCATTCATCATAGCGATCACGGGTCGCAATATCTCAGCATTCGGTACACCGAACGTTTGGTGGACGTTGGCGTCGAACCATCAGTCGGAACTGTCGGCGACTCCTACGACAATGCTCTGGCCGAAACGATCAACGGCTTGTATAAGGCCGAAGTTGTACATCGGCGTTCATGGCGTACGCTCCAAGACGTCGAGCTCGCCACGCTCGAATGGGTTCATTGGTATAACCACCATCGGTTGCTCGGCCCGCTCGGGTACGTATCGCCTGCGGAAGCAGAGGAAGTCTACAATCGGAATCTGGTGCGCTCCGCTCGAGCGGCGTAGCGCCAAACTCGGCGGTCTCCGACAAAGTCGGGGCGGTTCACCGGGCGGATCTGGCTACGCTGTTCGAGTGCCCAGCCCACAAGCGCAGACATCTTGCCCGCGCCACCACGCAGGCAGTCGAAACGCTGCGCGCGATGCCTTTACCACCCCCGCAGATCGGAGATGACATTACGCGCTGGTTGCCGGATCGCGCTGTCCGTGCCCTGCACGCGGCAGGCATCCGGACCCTGGCTGATCTGACGGTAAGGTCCTCGCCGTCGGCAGTGGTGGAGCGCCGTACCAGGGCTCGGGCCGGCCAGTGCAAAATGGATCGAGGCCTTCTTTGCCACGCACCCGGCGCTCACGGAGCGGGCCCACGCACTGATCGTCGCCGAGCGGCAGTCGGACGTGACGCCCTGGGAGCAGCTATGGC
>NZ_JAQFVG010000186.1 GCF_029439455.1 Caballeronia sp. BR00000012568055
ACCGAATACTTCATGAAGCAGCCCGCCGTGGACAGCATTACAACGGTGGATGGCTTCAGCCTGCTCGACAGTCAGACGAAGAACAATGCCGGCGTGTTCTTCGTCGGCTTCAAGAGTTTCGATGAACGCTATTCGTCTGCGAATATCCGCACGCAGAACGCGCGCGCGGTGTTGCTGGGCGCGTACAAGAATTTATCGACCGTGCAGGAAGGCATTATCTTGCCGGTGAATCCGCCTGCTATTCCGGGGCTCGGCACCACGGGCGGCCTGGAGATGTGGATTCAAAACAAAGGCGATGGATCGACACAACAGCTTGCGGGAATTGTTCAGGACTTCGTGAGAAAGGCGAAGGCAAGCCCCGTGTTGTCGGGCGTCACATCGACTTTTAACGCGGCTTCGCAGCAGTTGCAGGTGGACGTGGACCGCACCAAGACCGAAACGCTCGGCGTGCCCGTGCAAGATGTCTATAGCTCCATGCAGACGATGTTCGGCTCGCTCTATGTCTCGCAGTTCAACAAGGACAGCCGCTTGTGGCAAGTGATTTTGCAGGCGGAATCCGTCGATCGGCGCACGCCTGAAGACCTGAATCGTATCTTCGTACGCGGCAGTTCGGGTGAGATGATGCCGCTCAATTCGGTCGTGACTTCCAAGTACGTGACCGGTCCCGATCTCATCACGCGCTTCAACAATTTCCCGGCGGTCAAGATCACCGCCAATGCCGCGCCCGGATACAGCACGGGCCAGGC
>NZ_JAQFVG010000187.1 GCF_029439455.1 Caballeronia sp. BR00000012568055
AGCCTGCGAGCCATCACTCATATCGATCTGCAGCGTGCGTACGCGCAGCGCGACCTGGCGAGTGGAGATTGCGTTTTCGCGCGCGAGCAACGCGCCCATGCGATCCACCGCCTCCTTCGTGTCGCGGACCATCACCAGACGGCTTTGCGGGTTGACGACCACCTCACCGAGCGGCGACTTCAGCTTCTCAAGCTCCGACTGGATGATCGCGATCTGATCGAACGTGCCATCGCGACCGGAAGACGTCACCGACGAGAACGAACCGGTATTGCCGGACATGCCGCCCGTCGTGCCACCCGACGACTGATTGCCGGTTGAGGTATCCGTTCCCTTCGACAGGGTCGATTTGATCGACACCTTGCCGGGTATCGCGGCAATCGTGAACGTCTTGGTGACAAAGCGACTGATTGAGATGGTCGTGCCGTCAAAGGTCCAGTCCAGCCCCAGATTCTCGGTCACGCCGCGCAGATACTCACCCACCTTGCAGTTGCAGGGCTGTGCGTAGACCGGCTCGACATTCGATTTCGCAAGCGCCGCCGTCGGCATGGGCACCGACACCCCGCCACCGTTGGTCTTCGGAATCAGCGCATCGCGCGGAATGAACACGTCCGGGCTCAGATGCACAGGATAGCCAGTTGCGCTCGACACCAGCGTCGCGATTTTCGACAACGGCAGATTGCCCGGGAACGTCACGCTCTTCTCGCGGAAGATCGCCGGCAGCGTGGCTTCATACGCG
>NZ_JAQFVG010000188.1 GCF_029439455.1 Caballeronia sp. BR00000012568055
GCCTGCCTGCACTGTTGATGGGCATTGTCGCGTTCTTCTATCTCGTCGACCGGCCGCAGGATGCGCGCTGGCTCGACGAAGACCAGAAAAAGATCATTCTCGACGCGCTCGCCGCCGATCGCGCAGAAAAGACGCCCGCGAAACACACGCGCCATCAATTGCTCGTCGCGCTGAAGGACCCGCGCGTGTATATCCTCGCAGCCGGATGGGGCACCGTGCCTTTGTGCGGCACCATCCTCAATTACTGGACGCCGACCATCATTCGTCAGGCGGGCGTGTCGGATGTGCTGAACGTAGGGTTGTTGTCGGCGTTGCCATACATCATCGGCGCGCTGGGGATGTTCGCGGTCGCGCGCAGTTCGGACGTGACGCTGGAACGGCGCTGGCACTTCTTCGTGTGCACGGCGATCGGCGCGCTCGGCGGCTTTCTGCTGCCGGTGCTCTCAGGCAATACGGCGGCGGCCATCGTATGTCTGGGCATGATCTCCATCTCCTACTTCGGCGCGGCGGCCATCATCTGGTCGATTCCCCCTGCCTATCTTTCCGATGAAGCCGCTGCCGCAGGCATCGGCGCGATCAGTTGTCTGGGCCAGGTCGGTGCATTCTGCGGCCCGATCGCGCTCGGCTGGATCAAGACGATGACCGGCAGCCTCGCCATCGGTCTTGCAGCGATTGCGGCCATCGTTCTGATCGGCGGGCTGGCCGTGCTGATCGGCGTGCCGGCCAATACGCTGCGCGAGCACGCGGAAAGGCATCCCTGAGCATCCGCTCTCGCAGCGCCGACGGCGCCTTCGTCATGAAGGCGCCGTTTTCATTTGCGGCACGCAGCGTACTTTCAGGGAAAACCCGCTTGCGTCTAAATGATTAGATATCTAATATAAAGGTCATGGTGATCGACGTTGAGGCATGGCGCGGTCGAATGAGGCGACAAGCAGGGGAGCAGGTGCAATGAACGACGAACTGTCATTCAGGACGCTCGTGGTGACGAAGAAGGATCAGGTGGCGGACGGGATCTTCCGTTTCGAATTGCGCGATGAAGCCGGGTGCGAACTGCCGCCCTTCACGGCGGGCGCGCATCTGACGGTGCGCGTGCCGAGCGGTGCGAACCGCAATTACTCGCTGTGCAACGACCCGAACGAAACCGACCGTTACATGATCGCGGTGAAGCGCGACGCCTCCGGCCGCGGCGGTTCGATCAGCATGACTGACGAAGTGGCCGAAGGCGGCCGCATCGAAGTGTCCGAGCCGCGCAACGAATTCGAACTGAGCGAACGGGCGCGCAGCTTCTTGTTCGTGGCGGGCGGCATCGGCATTACGCCCGTTCTGTCGATGATGCGTTATCTCAAAGCCACCGCCGGCCCGCGTTTCAAGCTCTATTACGTATCGCGCAGCCCGGAGACAACCGCGTTTCTCGATGAGCTGTCGAGCCCCGAATGGAAATCGCACGTGGTGGTTCATCACGATCACGGCGATCTCGCCAATGCGTTCGACTTCTGGCCGGTCTTCGAAAAGCCCGGCAGCGGCGCGCATGTCTACTGTTGCGGTCCACGCGCCTTGATGGACGGCGTGCGCGACATGACGGGCCACTGGCCGACCGGCACCGTGCATTTCGAGAGCTTCGGCGTCGATCAGTCGCGTGCTGCGGAGAACACGCCGTTCAGCGTGAAGCTGAAACGCTCGGGCCGCAGCTTCGACATTCCGAAGGACCGCTCGATTCTGGAGATCCTGCGCGACAACGGCATCCGCGCACCAAGCTCATGCGAGAGCGGCACCTGCGGATCGTGCCGCACGACGCTGTGCGCGGGTGAGGCGGACCATCGTGACATGGTGCTCGGCGATGGCGAAAAGCAAGATCAGATCATGATCTGCGTGTCACGCGCGAAGAGCGAAGAACTGGTGCTGGACCTCTGAGATATCCCCATTGAATACGTTGGTCAGGAGAAACGTAAATGCTCACGCATGAAGAAAACGAATTGTTGTGCCGTGTAGAAGGCGATGCCCCGATGGGCCAATTGATGCGCCGTCACTGGACGCCGGTCTGTCTGATCGAGGAAGTTAGCGAACCGGACGGCGCGCCGGTCAAGGCGCGAGTGTTCGGCGAAGACCTCGTCGTATTCCGCGACACGGACGGCAACGTCGGCGTGATGGACGAATACTGTCCGCATCGGCGTGTGTCGCTCGTGTACGGGCGCAATGAGGATTGCGGTCTGCGCTGTCTCTATCACGGCTGGAAGATGGATGTGAAGGGCAATGTGATTGAAATGGTCTCCGAACCCTCGTGCAGCGACATGACGAAGAAGGTGAAGCACAAGGCATACGAAACCAAGGAGTGGGGCGGCTTCGTCTGGGCCTACATGGGTCCGCAGGACGCGATTCCAGAGTTCGTGCCACCCGCATGGGCGCCGACCGAAGACACCCGCGTGACTATTGCGAAAGCGATCCTGCCGTGCAACTGGGCGCAGATTCTCGAAGGCGCGATCGACTCGGCGCATAGCTCCAGCCTGCATTCGTCGGACTTCGTGCCGGCGCGCGTGGGCGGCGCGGAAGCAAACTCGAAGAACTGGCTGCGTCCGTCGACGGACAAGGCGCCGCGCCTGCAGGTGCATCGCACGGAATACGGCTTCAGATATGCCGCCTTGCGCCGCCCGATCCAGAACGCCGCCACGCACGACTACGTGCGCTCGACCGTGTTTGTCGCGCCGGCTACGGCGTTGATTCCGCCGAACAATCTGTACAACGTCGCCAATATCAACGTCCCGTGCGACGACACCAGCACCGCGTTCTATTTCATGGCGTGGGGTCATCCCGACAAGACGCCCGAGACGGAAACGTGGCGCAAGTTTCTCGGCCAGCAGGTCGGCATCGATCTCGATGAGTTCTATCGTCCGCTGCGCAATCACGATAACCGCTTCTGGCAAGACCGCGAGGCGATGAAGGCGGGCAATTTCACCGGCATCAAGGGCTTTCCGAATCAGGACATCGCGATGTGGCTGACAATGGGCCCGATCGCGGATCGCACCGAAGAGCGGCTGGGCGCCAGCGATGTCGCGGTGGTCGAATTCCGCCGCCGCATGCTTGATGCGCTGAAGGCATTTCAGGCGGGCGAAGCGGCCATCGGCACGGGTGAGAAAACGATTCCCCGCAGCACGTG
>NZ_JAQFVG010000189.1 GCF_029439455.1 Caballeronia sp. BR00000012568055
CGTTTGTGCGTTGCCGTTTGCTTTGTCGTTGTCTTGGTGCTCTGCCGGGTTCCTTCGAATAACGCCCGGCGGCGCGCAGGGCGCGCACGCTGGAAGAATGAATGCGGGCCGCTCTGCTAAAGAGTGTGAGGTGCTTGAATGGCGCGTACCGAGCACTTGACAGGCCGGGCAGGCCTCCGTGGCGGCGGGCTATTGTCACCTAGAGAAACCATTAATCCACTTACCCTTTCAACGGGCAGTGCCTGGTTGAAAAAGCTGCTTTCTTTGGTGACTTTCTTTGCAGCAGCAAAGAAAGTTACCCCCCCGCCGGGGAGGCGGCTACTGAACAAAACCGCAAGACAAACGGCAACAGCAAGACAGCGCTATCCTTAAAACCCCCGAAACCCCGAACGCGGAGCGAAGCCAAGACCATGTCCAAAAAGACCTACAAAATCGCAACCATCCCTGGCGACGGCATCGGCAAGGAAGTGATGCCCGAGGCCATCAAGGCACTGGAAGCCATAAGCAAACGCTACGACATAAAAATAGAATTCGACCACATAGAATGGGCAAGCTGCGACTACTACGCGCAGCACGGCCAGATGATGCCCGACGACTGGAAGCAGCAACTGCAAGACAAGGACGCAATCCTGTTCGGCGCAGTCGGTTGGCCACAAACCGTCCCCGACCACATCTCCCTCTGGGGCTCGCTCCTCAAATTCCGCCGCGAATTCGATC
>NZ_JAQFVG010000190.1 GCF_029439455.1 Caballeronia sp. BR00000012568055
CAGAACAAGCTTATGAGGCGATGCAGGACGGCAGCGCACGCGGAAAAATCGTCGTCGAAGTGGTTTAAGCCGATCGGCTAAACTGGTCGTCCTTAAAAGCCTGCCTTAAGCACATGAGCCAGATTCTCGCGATTCGCCCTTTCGTACCCGCTAAGGAATTCGACGTTTCCATTCGCTTTTATGAAGCGCTGGGTTTTCGCGTGACGCATCAGGACAAAGATATTGCGATGCTCAAGGCCGAGAGCTTCAGCTTTGTTCTGCAGAATTTCTACGTCAAGGAATTTGCCGAGAATCTCATGCTGCAAATGCTCGTGCGCGACGCGGCTGCGTGGTGGCAAGAAGTGAAGCCCGAAGCAGTCAGCACAAGCTTCGGTGTGCAAGCGGCACGTGCGCCTGCGATCCAAAGCTGGGGCATGAAAGTAGGCTTCGTGTTCGATCCGTCCGGCGTGTTGTGGCATATTGCCGAAGCGATGTTCTAAGGACGAGCACGCGGCTAAAGCCACTGGCAGAAGCCGCGCAAACATCGAATTATTCTTCCAGTACGATCTGCACTTTTACGTCGGTCGGCACGCCGCTCGCTGCTTCCTCGAATGCCTTGATCCCTTCGGCAAACGGGAATGTGCGCGAAATAAAGGGCTTGACGTCCAGTTTGCCCGAAGCGATCAACTGAATCGCGCGCGGGAAAATATTCGCATAACGAAATACTGATTCGATACG
>NZ_JAQFVG010000191.1 GCF_029439455.1 Caballeronia sp. BR00000012568055
AACGCGATCACGGCGTAGATCATGCCGAGTGCGATGCCGCTATAGATTAGTTGAAGAAGAATCATCTTTGAGCGCCTGAAGAGAGCATGACAAAGCCGCGCTCGCCATAGCGGCGGCGCGGCTTATATCGACATGACGGAACAGTTCGCTTTAATTGGCGGCTGTGGTCGCTTGCTTGGTGCGCAAGGTGCCCCCGCCTTTCTTGTCGGTGTCGTAAGCGAAGATCACGCGGCCGCTCTTTACTTCGCCGATCACCGGCACGTTCGGGCTAATGGCTTCGTGGTCCGCTTTAGTGAACGGCTTGTCGTAGACCATCACTACGCCTTCGACTTTGCCGTTGAGATTTTCAAGCGCTTCCTTGACCTTGGGGCCGTCGGTCGAACCTGCCTGCTTGATCGCGGCGGCAAGCAAATAAATTGAGTCATAGCCTTGCGCGGCCGACACCGGCGAATCGATGCGATCGTTCTTAGGCTTGAATTCCTTAAGATATGCCTCGATAAACGCCTTGCGCTTAGGCGTATTCGCTTCCTGGATAAAGGTCTGCGGCATGCGCGCACCTTCACCATTCGTGCCCGCATTGTCGATGTAATTCGCCATCGACAACGTCCAACTGCCGATCAGCGGCACTTTCCAGCCGAGTTTGGCCATACCGTTCGCAATTTGCGCCAACTCCGGCCCGATGCCATAAGTCAGCACGGCATCGGCGCCCGCTTCT
>NZ_JAQFVG010000192.1 GCF_029439455.1 Caballeronia sp. BR00000012568055
GCTGGCAATATCGTATAGCGTCAGGAGTTCAGGCTTTCCCGTGCTCAGCGTTTTGCCGGTGGTCGTTCCAAAAACCCAGCGCTGAGCACCAACGGTCCAGAAATATTTCCGTTGTACCCAGCGCGCGCCTTTGCTCGGATGCCGATGCCGCGCCCAGCGCCATAGACACTGCCAGATCGCGTGACCAACTGCGCTGAAGATCTGTTTTGCCACAACATGACGATGATAGTTCGCCCATCCGCGAATCAATGGATTGAGCGCACGGATCAGTAGATCCTGTCGTAGCGCCGCGCTGCCTTTCACGACTCCCCGCAGCTTGCGCAGGAAGCGCTGAATGCTCTGTCGGGCAGGCTTGATCACAGCTTGCCACCATACTTGCGAACATTCATGCCGAGGAAATTGAACCCCTCGTCGATATGCGTGATCCTGGTCTTCTCTGGCAATAGTGACAAGCCACGTTGCGCCAGAAACTGCTCAACCATCGGACGAACTTCATTGACCAGCACGTCTTTCGTTGCGCCGGTTATAACGAAGTCGTCTGCATACCGAATGAGATTGACCTTGGGGCATTACGAACGTGCTTGCGGAACCTCGATAGCAGCATCCGTTCGAGTCCATCCAAAGTCATGTTCATTAACGTGGGCGAGATAATGCCTCCTTGCGGGCTACCCGCCTTCGTTTCGTGAAAGACATGGTTGTGAAGATAGCCAGCCTTCAGCCACTTCAGCAAGATCGCCGTGTCCATGGGGATGTGGGCGATCAGCCAGTCATGCGAAATTTCGTCGAAGCAGCTACGGATACGGGCCCACGGAATGCCCGGTTTTCTGTCGCCAGACTGCAGCGATAAAACAACGAACTACGCGACCTCAAGTCGCAACTTAAACGCTTTGCCGGCCGTGAATTCGACGGTCTTCGCCGCAGCAATTTCCATCGCTTCGCCCGTTGCCGGATTACGACCCGTTCGTGCAGCGCGCTCTACACGGCCAAACGTGCCGAACCCCACTAGCTGAACCATACTTCCTGCCGCCACTTCCTTCGAGATCGTTTCCAAGACAGCGCCGATTGCCTATTCAGCGGCGCTTTTGCTTATTCCCACTTCGAACGCGACTGCCTCTACCAATTCTTGCTTGTTTATCGATTCTCCTGTTTATATCGCGACCTACTCGTCGCTGCGGACTTACGGCAAAAAACCACGAATTACGTTGATTCGGTATTGACCGCTTCCAGATCGAATAAATCTGAAGTTGTTCCGTGCTCAGCGACCAGATCCGGCAACTCGCCATTTCGAACCTTGGCCAGCGTTTCGGACGGCAGCTAGGTATCGTCCATTGCGCCAATCCCTTCCTCGATCATTCGCTGCAGGTGAGTAGGCCCGGGGAATTTCACCCCGAGCCTCTCGCAGAACCGTACGTGAGACTCTCACCTCATACGGCTCCCGTTATCCAACCGACTTCCCGCCGACACGCCAATGGACAAACAACATGGCGTAGATGGTGTTCCGAGGATCTTAGATTCAGCGCGACAGCCGAGCGACAGTTGCTCGAACAAACACCTTCGAGGTCTCTCAGTTCAGGTGCATTATCAGGGCATCGTGGAGGCCATATCTCCGATCAGTGTGCCAACGAACTCAAGGACACTGGCTTCTGTTATTTCTGTCTTGACAGAAATAACAGAAGCCGACTAAAGTTCTCGACATGGAACTCACACCACTCACCGAACGATTCATCCTCCACTGGGGCGAAATGGGCTCCCGCTGGGGCGTCAATCGCACCGTCGCGCAGATTCACGCGCTCTTGTATCTGCTCGGGCGCCCGGTCTCTGCCGACGAGATCGTGGAGGCGTTGGGCGTTGCCCGCTCGAACGTCAGCAATAGCCTGAAAGAGCTGCAGGCATGGCGGCTTGCCAAGGTCGTCCACGTCAAAGGTGACCGCCGCGACCACTTCGAGACGTCAACGGATATCTGGGAGCTTTTCAAGCTGATTGTCGAAGGCCGACGTCAGCGCGAGATTGACCCTACCCTCACCGTGCTTCGCGACAGCCTGATGAGTCCCGAAATGGCCAACGAGAGCCCGGAGACCGAGCAACGGATCCGCGAGACGCTCGTTTTCCTCGAGACACTAACGACGTGGTCGGACGAGATGCTTCGGCTGAAGCCCGAGACCATCATGAAGACGCTCGGGCTCGGAGCCAAGATCAGTAAAGTGGTACGACGTAAGTCTTCTTGAGTAGCTGACGCGCGGACTTCGGTCCGCACATTTTCAACCTTAAATTTCTGTTTATACAGAAATACCTGTAAGAGAGAAAACCATGAGCCTCTATTTCCTGCTTGCGTTTCAATTCGTGAGTCCCGTATTGGCTGGCATTGCCCTCATTCGTTATCTACAAGACACCATGACCCGCCTGTTGACCGAGCTATGTGGAAACAAAACGCGCGCGGAGTTCTGGGTCAAGGTTTGCGCGTCGCTGCTGGTCATCACGCCGCTGTTTCTGGTTCTCCTCGCAGCCCAAAGCCCACTTCAATGCGATGCGGACGCAATCGCGTGCCTCGAGATCACGGTTCGCGAAACCGTGGCCCGGACCTTTCTGGGCATCTTGTTGACCTTGGGTGCAGTGACGTTCGCCGTCAGCCGATATATCGACGCCCCGCTTCGCGCCGATCTCACTGAACCGGATGCGCAGAAAAACGTGGTGTGAATCGCCGCGTAACCTCCACACAGAACCGAACCAGAACAGAGAGATGCCATGAACATTCTCATATGCGGGGGATATGGGTTCATCGGAAGCGCGTTGGTTGTTCGCCTGGCGCAACGAGGACACCACATCGTTCGAGGCGCGAGGTTGCCCATCGCAGACGACGACGTCGCCATCGACTTCAGTGCGGTACTAACGACGTCGGAATGGCGCGCACGGTTGAAAGGCATCGATGCGGTCGTGAACGCAACGGGCATCCTTCATGAAAGCGCCGATCAGAGCTTCGAGGCGATACACCGCGACAGCCCGATCGGGCTGTTCGATACCTGTTGTCGCGCGGGCGTCAGGCACATCATCCAGATATCGGCATTGGGCGCTGCGACCGGCGATACAGCCTATTTCACAAGCAAACGCGCGGCCGATGACTATCTGCAAATGCTGCCGGTCCGGCATCACATCGTGCGGCCCGCGCTCGTCTACGGTCGCAACGGAGCTTCAGCGAAGTTCTTCCGGATGCTGGCGAGCATGCCTGTCCACGTCTTGCCTGCCGGAGGAAATCAGTTTATGCGCCCGGTCCACATCGACGATCTGACGGACGTCGTCAGCCGATTGCTCGATGCAGATCACACGGAACCACGCATTGTCGACGTGGTCGGCGCCCGCGAAGTGACCTATAGAGAGATGCTCGGTACATACCGCAGCGCAATGGGACTTCCGCCCGCGATACGGCTGAATGTCCCTGGAACCGTGGTCGCCACGTGCGCACGCATGGCCGGGACGCTTCGAATGCCGTTGCTTTCACCCGACACCTGGCGCATGTTCCAGGCGGGCAACACGGCGAGCGCGGCCAGCGTGATAAGCGTACTTGAACGGCATCCGCAAGATATCAGACGGTTCATCAATGAGGATGCCGGGTCGCTTCGTCGAGAGGCATTGGCGATGTGGCAACCGCTTGTTCTGCGTTTCGCGCTCGCGGCCGTCTGGATCTGGACCGCGATCGTCAGCGCGTTTGTTCAGCCCATATCTGTGAGCCTCGATTTGCTGGGCCGGGTTCATCTCACGGGTGCGATCGCACTCGCCGCGCTCTATGCTTCGGCTACGCTCGACTTCGTGCTCGGCATCGCGACCATTGTGCGTCCGAGTCGTCGGCTCTGGCTCGGGCAAGGAGCACTGATCGCGATGTACACGGCGATCCTCGTCACATTCATGCCGCAGATGCTCGCCGATGCGTTCGGCCCCCTCCTGAAGAATCTGCCGATATTGGCCATTCTCATGGTGTTGTACAACGAGGACGCGCACTCATGAACGCTTACCTCACCATCAAGGCAATACATATCCTTTCGTCAGTCGTGCTCGTGGGCACCGGTTTCGGAACCGCCTTCTACCTCTTCTTCGCGAACCGAACCGGTTCGGTGCCAGTCATCGCTGCGGTGTCGCGGCTCGTCGTCCGGGCCGACCTCTGGTTCACGACGCCGGCAGGACTGCTTCAGCCGATCACCGGACTTTGGCTGGCTCATACGGCCGGTTGGCCGTTTAGTACGCCGTGGATCGTCGCGTCCGTATTTTTATATTTGCTTGCAGGGGTTTGCTGGCTTCCGGTCGTCTGGCTGCAACTGCGACTTGCCGCGATCGCCAGGCACACCGAGGCGCGAAGCGAAACAAGGCTGCCTGCAACGTATTGGCACTATGCGAGAACATGGGAGTTGCTAGGCTACCCGGCGTTCGTTGCCATGGTTTTGGTCTATTTTCTGATGGTGCTGAAGCCCGCACTTTAAAGAAGGCCGTGCACAACAAAATGGCTAGGCGGCTCAAGCTATACACCGACCGCTCCACGGCAATCTGAAGGAGCGCAATAACAATCGCAAGCATTGGTCAACCCATAGCGAGACACTGGGCAAACAACGATGCGACGACGCGCAGTTGTGGCGACCAGCGGCAATCCGCCTCCTCCGGTTTCTCGCTTTGACCACCTCGACAGCGAACTCTCCTCAAGGTTGTGGATTCCGTGCCGATAACAAGAGGGCTTAAAAATTTCCTGAATGCAAATGCACAAAATGCCGCCGTATCCTGCAGTGGCGTACGCACCCAAAGCCGTCAAGGCAGCGCTGACCATGTTTGCGCTTTTGTGGCTTATTGCTCTTGTGATATTCATAGTT
>NZ_JAQFVG010000193.1 GCF_029439455.1 Caballeronia sp. BR00000012568055
ATTGCCGAAGCGGCGTATCGCATGATTCAGAACAACCTTGATCCGGAAGTGGCGGAGCATCCGCATGCGCTGGTCGTGTATGGTGGTATCGGACGGGCGGCGCGCAACTGGGATTGCTTCGATCAGATTCTCGCGTCGCTCAAGGATCTGAACGAAAACGAAACGCTGCTGATTCAATCGGGCAAGCCGGTCGGTGTGTTCCGCACCCATGCCGATGCACCGCGCGTGCTGCTTGCGAATTCGAATCTCGTGCCGCATTGGGCGAACTGGGATCATTTCCACGAACTGGATCGCAAAGGCCTGATGATGTACGGTCAAATGACGGCCGGTAGCTGGATTTATATCGGTAGTCAGGGCATTGTGCAGGGCACGTACGAGACGTTCTTCTCGGTTGCCAATCAGCATTTCAATGGCAATCCTAATGGTCGCTGGATTCTCACCGGTGGTCTGGGCGGCATGGGCGGTGCGCAGCCGCTCGCCGCGACCATGGCGGGCTTTTCGATGATCGCGGTGGAGTGCGATGAAACGCGTATCGACTTCCGTCTGAAGACGCGTTACGTCGATAAGAAAGCGAAGACGCTCGATGAAGCGCTCGCTATGATCGAAGACGCGAAGAAGAGCGGCAAGCCTGTATCGATCGGACTGCTTGGCAATGCTGCTGACGTGTTCGCCGAACTCGTCGCGCGCAATGTCACG
>NZ_JAQFVG010000194.1 GCF_029439455.1 Caballeronia sp. BR00000012568055
CGCTTCCCGATGTGCCGCCCGAGCTGGCAACCTGGGCGCGCGTGAAGGTCCATCGCGACGCCCATGTGCAATTCGAGCGCGCCTACTATTCTGTGCCGTTCCGGCTCGCCGGTAAAGATCTGTGGCTCAAGGCGACCGCCAACATGGTGCAGCTCTACTACGAGCACGAACTGTCGGCATCGCATGTCCGCCAGACTACGCCAGGAACACGTATCACTGTGGCCGATCACATGCCGCCAGCAGCACAGGCCCGGCAACTGCACGACACCCAATGGTGCCTGAGAGAAGCGCAGCGTATCGGGCCGTCGTGCTACGCGCTTGTTCACGCGCTCTTCGGCGATCAGGTTCTCATCAAGCTGCGCGCTGTACAGGGCGTGCTGCGCTTCGCTCAGCAGTTCGGCGCGTCCCGCCTGGAGGCGGCCTGCCGTCGAGCGAATCACTTCGGTACGCCAAGCTACAAAGCCGTCAAGCTGATCCTGCAGAAAGGCCTTGATCAGTCGTGGCTGTCGACCGAGCCCATTGAATCGGGCGCGAGTACCTACACCCACGGCGGCCGCTTCTGCCGCGATACCCAGACTCTGCTTATCCATTGAACATGAATCCAATTCCCGAACTCACGTCTTCCCTTAAGCAATTGCGACTGTCCGGCATCCTCGACACGCTCGAAGCGCGCAACCGTGAAGCCATCGACCG
>NZ_JAQFVG010000195.1 GCF_029439455.1 Caballeronia sp. BR00000012568055
GAGGCACGGCGCCTAAGTGCGGCTATGCCTTGGGTTAGGCACGGAATTGGTGCGCGAAGCGAAGCTTCAGATTATCAGGATAATCTGAAGCTTCCTGAGAACGTTGGCGATCAATGGAAGAACCAATCCGGCGATGTATCGACGAGGAGGTGATACGTCAAAATCACGCCCAAGGCGAGAACAACGGCGAGATGGGGAGCGTGCGTTGCGCGTAACTGATAAGCGGCGCGGATAAATTCCAAGGGTGACATACGGTTTGTCCGGAAGATAAAGGGCTGGTCGGCGACCAGATCTAGGCTCAGTATGGTTGCCGGGCCGCGAAGTCAAGCCTGCTCGTATGCTACCAACGATTGCGATCAGGAAGATCGTCGACCGCCCAGTTCACGGCATTTTCGAAACAGGTGTCCTCGCCGCCCATGGCGGGGATGCGAGGAAATTGATACGACGCGATTCCGTCGATGTAGATGCGTTTGACAAGTTGCTGGAGCTTTCGATAACGGGCAGCATCGTTGAGAACCGTATCAACTGGCCAAAACTCGCTAAACGTGATTTTGCTATCCGAGATTTTTTTTGCAATCATCCCGAAAATCGGCCCGCGCTTTTCCCAGTCGTCTTCATTTCGTGAAAGCAGATCAATGAGGAACGCCGCGTCCACAACACTGATCTCCTTGCGCACAAGATTGAGCAGGTCA
>NZ_JAQFVG010000196.1 GCF_029439455.1 Caballeronia sp. BR00000012568055
CGGATCGCGGTATCGCATTGCGACGTGACTCGTCCACGACTGCCGGATCGAAGGATGCGGGCCGGGATGGTGCGGAGTCTGCCAGCACGGCGGCTCGTGTTGTGCTTGTCGAAGCGGTTTCAGTTAAACCCGCACCGACAGCCTGTGCTTCGCTGCGCGCCAACGCATCGCGCAGCGACTGCGAAAAATGAGGCCCATGACCGCCGGCCCTGGACATGTCTGCAGTAGCCGACGTCGTTGAGGCGGCTGGTGGACCAGTGAGAGGTGTGTTGGTGGCGGGCCCCCTTTCGGGTGTCTTTGGAGCGACGTGCGGCTCGGCGACGACAGACTGCGGCTCGAGGGCAAGCGCCACGTGCACCGCAGACGGAACGTCGAACTTGACCGGCGCGAAGACCGATCGTTGCGCTTTTTGCTCGAAGTCCACCGTTACGTCCAGCGCTTTACGAACGACCTTATGCACCAGCGCTTCCGCCCCTTGCGGGCTGCGCTCCGGATTAATCGCGTTGAACAGATCAGAGTGCACCGCCGTATCCAGTCCCGCGAGCAGCTCGATCGCGATGACCGTCTGTGCGAGCATGGCCGTGCGCATGCGCTCGAGCTTCAGCGGCACCACGCGCCGCTCAACGGAGTAATCGCCCGTGCCGATCCACGTGCCGAACGCACCGTGTGCCGCCGGATTCCATCGCTC
>NZ_JAQFVG010000197.1 GCF_029439455.1 Caballeronia sp. BR00000012568055
GCGCTCGATCCCGAACTGGTCGGCGAAGTGCTGAACGTGATGCGCGATCTCGCCTCTGACGGCATGAGCATGATCGTGGTCACGCACGAACTGGGTTTTGCACGTGAGGTCAGCGACCTCGTCGTCTTCATGGATGGCGGCGTGGTGGTGGAGCAGGGCAGCCCCACGCACTTTTTCAACAACACCCAGACCGCCAGAACGAAAGCGTTTCTGGGCAAAGTCCTTTAATGTTCTAACGGAGTGCTAGTGATGTCGATTCCCTATACGGTGCGTACGCAGGCGTTCATCGACGGACAGTTCGTCGATGCCGAGAACGGCGCCGTTTTCGAGAACCTCAATCCCGCTACCGGCCAGTTGCTCAACACGGTCGCTGCCTGTTCGGAGCGCGATGTCGACCGCGCCGTGCAGTCGGCGAAGAAGGCGTTTCAGTCCGGCGTATGGAGCAAGATGGAGCCACGCGAGCGCAAACGCATTCTGCGCAAGTTTTCGGATCTTGTCGAAGCGAACGGCGCGGAAATCGCCCTCCTGGATTCGGTCGATGCCGGCAAGCCCATCTCGGATTGTCAGAATCTCGACGTGCCGGACGTGGTAAATAATATTCGTTGGTATGCCGAAGCAATCGACAAGGTATTCGGAAAAATTTCGCCTACCGGTCAGGACAAACTCGGGCTGGTGGTGCGCGAAGC
>NZ_JAQFVG010000198.1 GCF_029439455.1 Caballeronia sp. BR00000012568055
ATGCAAAAGTCATAACCCGACCCACAAGGGACACTTTCCGCTCACAATCCCGGTCATTCGCACGGCGCGCTACGGGCTAACGATCTCGCTCCGCATGCTGTCCACTACAAAAGCCTCGCCGTCTTTCAAGGTTCTATATGGCATTTGATGGCGCTCATAGAATGAGACCTCCTCACCTACTGCTTGCGAGGCGGGATGATCGGATTGAAAGTGCACGACGAGGGAAAACGGCAAGATTCCCAACCCGTCCCAGACCACTGTCGGATCGTATCCCGGAGGGACTTCGTTGGGGTCGCTGACGTGATCGAGTGCGCGCAGCGTGCTTGACACAATGACTGCTGCTGCACTAAATCCCGAGTAGACGATCCTGTCACGTTCCAGCAAATCCGTTATCGCGACATCGAATCCGCTCTGCCTCATCGCCCTGCGAAGTATGAATGCGTTCCCACCGTTGACCCATACCGCGTCGAACTGCTCAAGAGTGTCGCCGATGCGATCAGTGGTTCCGAAGAACTGCCGAAGATCGAGTTCCTGCACCGTGAACCCAAGTGCTCGAAGTTTGATTGTCTGACTCTCCAGCCATTGCGCGCGCGCCACTTCGCGATGGTCAAGTCCGTTGACGACGATTGCCGCTCGCAACTGACCGCCGACCAAGTCGACGAGCTCTTCTGGTCTGGCGCCCA
>NZ_JAQFVG010000199.1:0-681 GCF_029439455.1 Caballeronia sp. BR00000012568055
GTTCAAAGCGATCCTGCTCGACAAGCAAGGCGACCGTATCGTGTCCAGCCTCGAATCAATCGATGACGCACGCTTGCCGGAAGGCGACGTCACCGTGCGCATCGCTTATTCGACGCTCAACTATAAGGACGGACTCGCCATCACGGGCAAGGTGCCGGTCGTGCGCAGCTTTCCGATGGTTCCGGGCATCGACTTCGCGGGCACCGTCGAAGCGAGCAGCGATCCACGCTATAAGCCCGGCGATGCCGTATTGCTCGACGGCTGGGGCGTTGGCGAAGGACATTGGGGCGGTCTTGCGCAGAAAGCGCGCGCCAAGGCCGACTGGCTGCTGCCGATGCCCGCAGGCATGAGCGCGCGTCACGCGATGGCGATCGGCACCGCAGGCTATACGGCCATGCGGTGCGTGCAGGCTATCGAAGCGCACGGCGTCAAGCCCGGCGACGGCGATGTGCTTGTGACCGGTGCTAACGGCGGCGTCGGTGGCGTAGCGATTTCGCTGCTCGCCAAGCGGGGTTATCGCGTGGTGGCGTCTACGGGGCGCATGAACGAAGCCGAGCATTTGAAGGCTTTAGGCGCAAGTGAATTGATGGACCGCGCGGAATTGTCTTCACCCGGCAAGCCGCTCGCTAAAGAACGTTGGGCTGCCGTGGTGGATAGCGTGGGCAGCCATACGCTTGCGAA
>NZ_JAQFVG010000199.1:701-11232 GCF_029439455.1 Caballeronia sp. BR00000012568055
ACGATATCTCGGCATTGTCACCGCTTGCGGTTTGGCGCAAGGCATGGATTTTCCATCAACGGTCGCGCCATTTATTTTGCGTGGCGTGACGCTCAAAGGAATCGATAGCGTGATGGCGCCATTTGAAATGCGTCAGGCCGCATGGTCAGCCCTTGCTAAAGAATTACCTGAGTCGGCTTTAGCAAATATGACGCGCGTAGTGCCGCTTGGCGAAGCCGCAGCCTTAGCGCGCGAGTTGCTCGAAGGCAAAGTGCGCGGCCGTCTGATCGTCGATGTCAACGCTTAAGAGGACCGCATATGCTGACGATCTGGGGCCGCGCCAATTCGGTCAACGTGCATAAAGTGCTGTGGTGCTGCGACGAGCTAAGCCTCGAATACGAGCGCATCGACGCAGGCATGCAGTTCGGTCGCAATAACGAACCGGACTATTTGACGATGAACCCGATGGGCAAAGTGCCCACGCTCGTGGATGGCGACTTCACGTTATGGGAATCGAATTCGATCATCCGCTATCTCGCGATGCAATACGGCAGTCATCACGCGCTCTATCCTGCCGATCCCAAACAACGCGCAAGCGTGGACCGCTGGCTCGACTGGTCGCTCTCCACATTGCAACCGGCGGAACGCGGGCTATTCTTAGGCTATATCCGCACGCCCTTAGAGAAACGCGACATGGCGCAACTCGCCGCTTACGCAAGTGAATGCGAAAAGCTTTGGCGCGTGATGGATGCGCATCTCAAAGGCCGCGACTATCTCGAAGCCAACACATTCACCTTGGCCGATATCGTGATCGCGGCATTCGCACGCCGCTGGTTTGGTATCGATGAATTGCATCGTCCGGTCTTGCCCGATCTCGAACGCTGGTACGCAAAACAAGCCGCGCGTCCCGGCTTCCAGCGCTATCTCGCACCCGCTTTGACCTGAACACTATGACCATCGAACTGCACACATGGAACACGCCCAACGGACGCAAGATCAGCGTCGCGCTGGAAGAAATGGCATTGTCTTATGTCGTGAAGACGGTGAACATCGGCAAGGGCGAACAGCATGCGCCAGACTTTCTGCGCATCAGCCCGAATAACCGCATTCCGGCTATCGTCGATCCCGATGGCCCTGACGGAAAGCCCATCAGCATCTTCGAATCCGGTGCGATTCTTTTATATCTCGGCGAAAAGACCGGCAAATTTCTGCCATCGAGTCTGCGTGAACGCGTGCCCGTGCTCGAATGGCTGATGTGGCAAATGGGCGGCTTCGGCCCGATGCCGGGACAGGTGCATCACTTTCGCGCAGTGGAATCCGAAAGCGACCGGCGCTATGGCCTCAAGCGTTATTCCGATGAAACGCGCCGCTTGTATCGCGTGCTCGACAAGCGTTTGAGCGAAGTCGAATATGTGGCGGGCGCGTTGTCCGTAGCGGATTTTGCGATTCTCGGCTGGGCGTGGCGTCACGAACGCCATCAGGTCTCGCTCGATGAGTATCCCAACGTCAAACGGTGGTATGAAGCGCTGTTCGCGCGTCAAGGCGTGCAACGCGGTTTCGACGTGAAACTCGACGATCTGCCTTGACGCACGGATCGAGCGCTGAGCGCTGGCGATCAGTGATGATGCGTGCGATATTCCGTCGCCGCATTCAATTCGGCCTTGGCCTGACGCAGCAGGTTTTCGGCCTTTAGCGCATGGCCGCCGAAATCGTCATGACCATCACGACGCATACCTTCAACGCGATTGATGGTTTCATCGATCATCTGTTGCGCGGGGCCGAAATCGAAGCCGTGATTCATTTGCTGCGCCATCGCGGTTGCCGCGCTCAACGCCACGCCTGCGAACACGATGCTGGTGATAATGCGCTTCATAACGTTATCCTAAGTAATCGGTAAGGTTGCGGAAAGACTTGCGCGATGCGCGAGCTCCGCTGCGAATAACGCAGTGGTCGTTATCGAGTTGACGCTGGCCGGGCCGCAAAATCGTATCGATCAATTACGAGATGGCGGGCGCTGCAAGCAACGTCGTTGGAGGCTTTGCTGGCTTCGCTTTCACCGCGCGAGCAAGGGAACTGCGTGTTTTCCCGTAGCGCCCGCGAGCCGTCAGGTCCGCGTAATATAAGCGCGATAAGTTGAAACCAAACGAGCGCCGATGGAGACGATCATGACCGCCAGCATGTACGACGAAAACCTGCCGAAGACGCCCGCCAATTACGCGGCGCTCACGCCGCTTATGTTTATCGAGCGCGCGGCGTCCGTGTATCCGCAGCGGCCTGCGGTCGTGCATGGCGAGGTGCGGCGCAACTGGGCCGAAACGTATGCGCGCACGCGCCGGCTTGCCTCGGCATTGGCGGCGCGTGGCATCGGAATGGGCGATACGGTTGCCGTCATGCTGCCAAACACGCCCGAAATGGTCGAAGCGCATTTCGGCGTGCCCATGATCGGCGCGGTGCTCAACACGCTCAACACACGGCTCGATGCCGCCACCCTCGCCTTCATGCTCAATCACGGCGAGGCAAAAGCGGTGATCGTGGACCGTGAGTTTTCCAAAGTGATGCGCGAAGCTTTAGCGAGCGTGCAGCAAGCCGTATTCGTGATCGATGTCGATGATCCGCACTACACGGGCGATGGCGCACGTATTGGCGAAATCGAATATGAAGCGCTGCTTGCAAGCGGCGACGCGGAGTATGCGTGGCAGCCGCCAACGGATGAATGGAACGCGATCTGCCTCAATTACACGTCGGGCACCACGGGCAATCCGAAGGGCGTGGTTTATCACCATCGCGGCGCTTATACGAACGCGATATCGAATATTTTGGAGTGGGATATGCCGAAGCACGCGGTGTATCTCTGGACCTTGCCGATGTTCCATTGCAACGGCTGGTGCTTTCCGTGGACCGTTGCGGCGCGTGCGGGCGTGAACGTGTGTTCGCGTCGTGTCGATGCGAAGCTTATCTTCGATATGATTCGCAACGAAGGCGTCACGCATTATTGCGGCGCGCCTATCGTGCAGAATCTGCTCGTCAACGCACCCGATGAGATGAAGCAAGGCATCACGCACAAGGTTCATGCAATGGTCGCAGGCGCCGCGCCGCCGGCCGCGATGATCGAAGGCATGGAACGTTTGGACTTCGAACTAACTCACGTATATGGCCTGACCGAGGTGTACGGCCCCGCGACGGTCTGCGCGCAGCAGGCCGAATGGAATGCACTCGATATCGGCGAACGCGCGCGCCTGAATGCGCGGCAAGGCGTGCGTTATCACTTGCAGGACGCCGTAAGCGTGCGCGATCCGCTCAGCATGCAGCCCGTTCCGCTCGATGGCGAGACCATCGGTGAGATCATGTTTCGCGGCAATATCGCCATGAAGGGTTATCTGAAGAATCCGGCCGCAACCGAAGACGCTTTCCGCGATGGCTGGTTCCATACCGGCGATCTCGCCGTCGCGTATCCGGACGGTTATGTGCGCATCAAGGATCGCAGCAAGGACATCATTATTTCGGGCGGCGAGAACATATCGAGTATCGAACTGGAAGATGTGTTGTATCGGCATCCGGCGGTGCTGGCCGTTGCTGTCGTCGCCAAACCGGATGCGCGCTGGGGCGAAACGCCGTGCGCGTTTGTCGAATTGAAAGCGGGCGCGCAAGTGACGGCAGAAGCGTTGATCGCGCATTGCAAGCAATACCTCGCGGGATTCAAGGTGCCGCGCGCTATCGAGTTCTGCGAATTGCCGAAAACCTCTACAGGCAAGATACAAAAGTTCGAATTACGCAAACGCGCGGGTTCGGTATCCGCGATCGATGTGTGAACAGGAGCGTGGCAGATGATCGAAATTAAACGTGATGCGTACGGCGTCAAAGGCGCGGTCAGGCTTTTGTTGAATCGACCCGAGTCGTTCAATGCGTTATCCGAAGCAATGCTCGATGCTCTGGAAGACGCGCTTAAAGAGATTGCCGGATCGGATGCGCGCGTGGTCGTGTTGGCGGCGGCAGGCAAGGCATTTTGCGCGGGCCACGATCTCAAGGAAATGCGAGCAGAACCCGCGCTCGATTACTACCGCGAACTTTTCGCACGCTGTTCACGGATGATGCTCATGATCCAGAACATGCCGCAGCCGGTGATTGCGCGCGTGCACGGCATCGCAACCGCAGCAGGCTGCCAGCTCGTGGCGATGTGCGATCTGGCGGTGGCATCGTCGGAAGCGCGTTTTGCGGTTTCGGGCGTGAATTTAGGGCTTTTTTGCGCAACGCCGAGTGTGGCGCTGTCGCGCAACGTATCGCGCAAGGCCGCGTTCGAGATGCTCGTTACCGGCGAATTTATCGATGCCGAAACAGCGCGTGAACGTGGGCTGGTGAATCGCGTGGCATCGCCGGATGCGCTCGATGATGCAGTCAGCGCGCTCGCCGCCAGTATCGCGAGCAAGCCGCGTGCTGCGGTGGCTGCGGGAAAGGGCTTGTTCTATCGGCAACTGGAAACGGGCATCGAACAAGCGTATGCATTGGCATCGGAAACGATGGCCTGCAATATGATGCACGACGATACGCTGGAAGGAACGCAGGCGTTTATCGATAAACGCCCGCCGAAGTGGACATAACTACGAAGTCACATGCTCGACCGGATGTTGCTCGAGCCACGCGTTCTCATCATCGCTATACAAACGTGAGCGCGTAAGAAAGCGCAAACCCGTCGGACGCTCGAGCGAAAACATGCCGCCGTTTCCCGGCACCGCATCGATAATTAGTTGGGTGTGCTGCCAATATTCATACTGCGACTCGGTCATATAAAACGGCACGCCGCCGATAAACCCCAGCTTCACATCCGACCCGCCGACCATAAACTCGCTCACCGGAAAACACATCGGCGCGCTGCCGTCGCAGCATCCGCCGCTTTGATGAAACAGCACATCGCCATGCTCGGCCTTGAGCTTTTCGATAAGTTCGATCGCAGCAGGCGTCGCGGTCACGCGTGATACTTCCTGTTCACTCATGATGTCCCCGTGTATCGAATAAAAGCGGCCGCTGGCTTAAAGAAAGACAGCGGCCGATCAAAGCTTTAGAAGAAACCCAGCGGCTTGTCGCTATAGCTGACGAGCATGTTCTTCGTTTGCTGGTAGTGATCAAGCATCATCTTGTGGTTTTCACGTCCGATACCCGATTGCTTGTAGCCGCCAAACGCCGCATGCGCCGGATACGCGTGATAGCAGTTGGTCCACACGCGGCCCGCCTGAATCGCACGGCCAAAGCGATACGCCCGCGTGCCGTCGCGCGTCCACACGCCCGCGCCCAGCCCGTAAAGCGTGTCATTGGCGATTTCCAGCGCTTCTTCCTCGGTCTTGAACGTCGTCACCGACAACACGGGACCGAAGATTTCCTCCTGGAAAATGCGCATCTTGTTATGGCCTTTGAAGACCGTCGGCTTGATGTAGTAGCCGTTTTTCAACTCGCCATCGAGCGCATTGCGTTCGCCGCCCGCGAGACATTCCGCACCTTCCTGCTTGCCGAGATCGATATACGACAGGATCTTTTCCAACTGTTCCTGCGATGCCTGCGCACCGATCATCGTCTTGCTGTCCAGCGGATGGCCTTGCGAAATCGCTGCCACGCGCTTCAGCGCCCGCTCGATGAATCGCTCGTAGATCGATTCCTGCACCAGCGCGCGCGACGGGCACGTACACACTTCGCCCTGATTCAGCGCGAACATCGTGAAGCCTTCGAGTGCTTTGTCGAAGAAGCTGTCGTCGGCGTTCAGGACATCGTCGAAAAAGATGTTCGGGCTTTTGCCGCCCAATTCGAGCGTGACCGGAATCAGATTTTGGCTCGCGTACTGCATGATCAGCCGGCCCGTAGTGGTCTCGCCGGTGAACGCAATCTTCGCAATCCGCTTGTTCGATGCCAGCGGCTTGCCCGCCTCCAGCCCGAACCCGTTCACCACGTTGAGCACGCCCGCCGGCAGCAAATCTTCGATCACTTCGAGCAGCACGAGGATCGACGCGGGTGTTTGCTCGGCAGGCTTGAGCACCACGCAATTGCCCGCCGCCAATGCAGGCGCGAGCTTCCAGATCGCCATCAGAATCGGGAAATTCCACGGGATGATCTGGCCGACCACGCCCAGCGGCTCATGGAAGTGATACGCGACCGTGTCGTGATCGATTTCGGAAATGCCGCCTTCCTGCGCACGCGCGGCGCTCGCGAAATAACGCAGATGATCGATCGCCAGCGGAATATCCGCGGCCATCGTCTCGCGCACGGGCTTGCCGTTGTCGATGGATTCGGCCACGGCCAGACGCGTGAGGTTCTGCTCCATCCGGTCCGCGATCTTCATCAGCACGTTCGCGCGATCGGTCACCGACGTGCGGCCCCAGGCGGTCTTGGCGGCGTGCGCGGCGTCCAGCGCGGCTTCGATATCGGCTTCGCGCGAACGCGGAATCGATGTGAACGGCTCGCCCGTAATCGGCGAAATGTTGTCGAAATACTCACCGCCGGCGGGCGCGACCCACTTGCCGCCGATGAAGTTGCCGTATTGCTTCTTGTACGGGTACTCGGTGCTCAGGAACTGCATCTCTGCATGATTCATCTATGTGCTCCTCGCATGTTTCGACATGTGCGGCGACATCGCCGCCGAATCCTGCTCTGCGAGTTCCGTGCCATCCGATGGTGTTCGCCGGGAATAGCGCGCTGTCGGGGCTTTAGCGCGTACTGCTGTCCGCAGCCAAGCCAGGCGGAGTGTTCAGTTACGCGACACCTGTCTCAGCCCGCAGCAGCGCGATACACCTGCGTTTGCATCGCAGCATCGGCCGATACATTCGGGCAAACGCTTATGGCCACTCCATTCATATTGCCAATCGGATTGCACACGTCTATGTTCATGCGCAGCCGGTTTGTAAACAAGTGTGCATATGTTCCCGCGTTTCACAAATCGGCTTACTTCAAAGCAACAAGATGAGCGCGCCTTCTGCCCCAACCCACCGGCGCGCCACGGAGACCACGATGAACAGCACCATCAATCAAGGCGCCGTACACGGCCCTTACAGCTTCTTTTCTAAAGAAGCGACCATCGCGAAGCCCGGTTTTTCGCGCTGGATGGTTCCACCTGCCGCGCTTGCCGTGCACTTGTGTATCGGACAGGCGTATGCGTTTTCGGTGTTCAATGCGCCACTGACCAAACTGATCGGCATCACCAAGTCCGCGCCGGAAGACTGGTCGCTGACCACGCTCGGCTGGATCTTTTCACTGGCGATTGTGTTTCTCGGTTTATCGGCCGCGTTCGCGGGTAAATGGCTGGAGAAGGTCGGGCCGCGCCGCACCATGTTCACGGCGGCGTGCTGCTTCGGCGGCGGCTTTCTGGTGTCGGCGCTCGGCGTCTATCTGCATCAGATCGTGCTGCTGTATCTGGGCTATGGCGTGATCGGCGGGATCGGACTGGGGCTGGGTTATGTGTCGCCCGTGTCCACGCTGATCCGCTGGTTTCCCGACCGTCGCGGCATGGCCACCGGCATGGCGATCATGGGCTTCGGCGGCGGCGCGATGATCGCCGCGCCCGGCTCGGTCGCGCTGATGAACTACTTCAAGACCGCGACCAGCGTGGGCGTGGCGGAGACGTTCATCGTGCTCGGTGTGCTCTACTTCATTTCGATGACCATCGGCGCGCTCGCCATCCGCGTGCCGCCCGCCGACTGGAAGCCGGCCGGCTGGACGCCGCCCGCGACGTCGAACAAGATGATCACGAAGAACCACGTGCATATCGATGAAGCCTTGCGCACGCCGCAGTTCTATCTGCTGTGGCTGGTGCTGTTTCTCAACGTGACGGCGGGCATCGGCGTGCTCGGGCAGGCGTCGGTGATGATTCAGGAGAGCTTCAAGGCATCGATTACGGCGGGCGCGGCGGCGGGCTTCGTCGGGCTGCTGTCGCTGTTCAATATGGGCGGGCGATTCGTGTGGGCGTCGGCATCGGACTGGATCGGGCGCAAGAACACCTACTTCGTGTTTTTCGCGCTCGGCGCGGTGCTGTACTTCCTGGTGCCGCAGTTTGCGCAGGCGGGCAATATCGCCCTCTTCGTGCTCGCATACGGCGTGATCTTGTCGATGTACGGCGGCGGTTTCGCCACCATCCCTGCCTATCTCGCCGATATGTTCGGCACCGCCTTCGTCGGCGGTATTCACGGACGGCTGTTGACGGCGTGGGCGGCAGCGGGCATTGCCGGGCCGGTGGTGGTGAATTACGTGCGGGCGTATCAGGTGGCGCACGGCGTGGTCGGCGCGGATGCCTACACCATGACGCTGCATATCATGGCGGGACTGCTGGTGATCGGCTTTATCTGCAACCTGCTGATTACGCGCGTCAACGAGAAGCATCACATGGACACGGTCGCCAAATAAGCACGGGAGACGAAAGATGAATATGCCGACAGACGCCAAACCGTCCAACAAGGGCTTGCTGGTTATTTTCTGGCTGTATGTGTTGATACCGCTCGCGTGGGGCGTGACGAACACGCTAACGCAAGCGGTCAAGCTGTTCCACTGACTTCAAACATCCAATCAACGCGCCGGGCAAGTCCCGGCGCGTTTTTGTTGCCCGGTCAGTGGCCTTGTTCCTTCAGCTTGCTCAACGTCCGGCGAGCCAGCGTGCTCATGAAGTACGTTCCGCCGACCATCAAGGCCGCGAAATAAACGCCGGTCATCATCCATTCCGTTCCACTCACTGTCTTTCTCCTTCGAAAAGATCCGCGGCCGGAGCGCCGCAGGGTTGATCCAGGTTGCTCAGCGTTCTGACCAGTTTTACGGCAGCGGCGCGCAAAGGTTTAGCGGCGCGTGTGAATGAATTGCGGAATGAACGACGTTGAGCGCACGTTATAGGGAGAAGATCGTTTGCTGTCAGCGAGAAAGCGATCGGACGTTCGCTGATGCATCCGTCTCGCCGCAGTGGCTTCGGCAAAAGCGCGCGGCGCAGACTATCCTTCGCAAGCGCCGACGACTGCGCCAGTCCCCACAACGAAAACAGAAGGTCAGCTATGAATGCATCACGCCGTCAGTTCGTGATCGGCGGAATCGGCATGGGCGCGACGCTGTGGCTCGCGCGCGCCGACGCCGCCCCGCCGCACCTGAGCGCCTCCGATGCCGCCGCGAAAGAAGTCGGCTACACCGAAGACGCGAAAAAAGTCGATCACGCGAAATACCCGACGTACGCCGCCGGCCACACCTGCGCGAACTGCTCGCTGTTTCAGGGCGATGCGAAGGACGCGTGGGGCGGATGCAGCCTGTTCGGTGAGAAGCAGGTCGCCGCGGCGGGCTGGTGCACTTCCTGGACCGATATGTAGGCGATCAGCCGATTCAACGAATGGCGTAACCGACGAAGCGCCAGTTGTTGTCCGCGTCGAGAATGAAGGTGACGTTCTCGCGCGCGGATTGCGGCACGTTGCTGAACTGCGTGTCGAACGATACGTTGATGAACGCGCCCGCCGGCATATTGCCGCTGCCGTCGTAACGCAGATGCCGCAAGCCCATCGGCATACGCATGCCGGGCGTGCCGAGCGCGCCGCGATCATGCGCGATCTTCTTCAGGAAGTCATCGCGTGAAATGACCTTCTTGCCGACCGGCGATGCGGTGTCCCACACCTCGCCCGCCTTGTTCTGATCGATCATCCGGACGATATTCAGCGCCACCTGCGCGATATCCTGGTCCTGCTTGTCGAGCGCCGCCTGCTGCTCCGGCGTGATGCTCTGAACGATCGGCTGCTGCGCCTGTTGCGCGCGCTTGTGTTCGAGCGATTGCTGCGCCTCCGACACCACGCCGAACGACATCAGCGAAAGCGCGGCGAGCCAGAGTTTCATGTTGTTCTTCATGATGCGGATTGCCAATGATTTCTGATGAACCGATTGTAGGCCGGCATTTTTTCGAGATGAACCGGGCAATGGACTGTTTCGAGATGTTGAATGACGCAATGCGCCGTAACGAAATACTTATTGCCCGTCAGCAGGTTTTGAACCAAGGAATTCGTTAAGCCTTGTGGCAATTCGCTTACGTCTTACGGCCAAAAATTCCTTGTACGACTCGCGGCGCAGCAGTTCAGGTTCAACTGGAATCGCCTGGGCATCAAATGGCGTCGTTCCCTGCTGCTCGATCAACGTCGGAAAGTAGTCTGCTGGCAGTCTGTCGCCGATAGCGCGATTCGTCCTGCCGCCAATGAATGCGAGGTTGGCGATATCGTCTGCATCGCGTGAGACATAGTGATGCCTGAGTTGCGCCTTGGGAAACAAATGATGAAACTGCAACCTGTGCTGAGCACCAGAGTGATCCAGCGAAATTGCCAGGTTCGAACGCCAATCCTTCGCGCCGCCTTCGCGAAATGCGAGGAACATTGTCTTGAACAGCGCGCTCCGTTGATTGCGGCCTTCCAATTCCTCGGGAGTAACGTCCAGTCGTCCGAATTGCAAGCGCAAACGATCGATCAGATCTTGGGCTTTGCCTCCGCTTCTTATCGTCGCGAGATCCTGATCGAGAATGGTTTCACTCGACCCGCGCGAGAAGCGCCCTTTCGCGTTGGCGACGAGCGCC
>NZ_JAQFVG010000199.1:11270-55353 GCF_029439455.1 Caballeronia sp. BR00000012568055
AAGTGCGGGACTGTCGATGCCGAGATTGCTTCTGGCAAAGTTCGTCGCGAAAAGCATGCCCTCACACGCTTCGGCCCAAGCCTTCTTGAGTACGTCAGCCGATAGACCTCCCACCGTAAGAAAGCGAGATTGCCCCGTCGCAAACGCCATGAGATTCTTTAGATGCAGGCCCAGATCGAGATCGAATCCGGACTTCGCACATTCACTCTGAAAATCAAGGAATATCTGAAGAGAGTGCCGCCACTTTGCCGTGATCTGCGCCAAGGCCAGATCGGAACTCCGCAATTTTGCGCCGAGCGAGTTGACACGCACGAATATCTCTGTGACTTCTTCGTAGGACAACGTGCGCTCAAGCACGTCCATGCGATACAGGTATTTCCTGATCGCTCTCAGCTTTGCGAGGCGTTGACTGTATTTTTCGTAGCGGGGATCATCGAAGTCCGAGATGCCAGCTTGCTTGAGAAACGTCTTGTCACTCTCACTCTTGAAGACATCCGAGACTTTCACCCAATGCGGCATTTGCTCCAGTTTCCGCGTCGCCACAACGAACGTCATTTTGTTGAACCGCTTTTGCAGTTCGTCATCGGATGAGTCCACGTCCTCTTCAAGCAATTCTTCGTCTTCATCGCTATCCTCGTCGTCCGATCCATGCTCATCGACTTCGCTGATGATCGCAAGCTGCTCGGGATGTTCGAGGTTGAAGAGGATATCGATAGGACGGCGACGACCGCGCACCACGACCGGCGTTCCGCGGATGATCGCGGACAATGAGGTCAGCCGTTGCTGTCCGTCCAGCAGCAGACGAGTACTTTTGTAAGCACTCGAAGTCTGGCTGACGGCAAAGTCCTGTAAAGCGATCGTTTCATCGGTTTCCCACAGAAGGATTGCTCCCGAAGGATAGCCTCGATACAGCGAATCCAGCAGATCGCGCACACGCGTGGACCGCCAAACGTATTGGCGCTGCATTTCGGGCAAACGCAACTCCCCTCGCTCAATCATGGAAACGAGTTCTTCGACCGATGCTTCTGCTTTCGCCACTTTCCACTCCACCTGAAACTCGTGCAGCACCGCACTCATTGGCGGCGCACGAAAAAAAGCATGACCTACCTTCGTAGGTCATGCCATTCACTCACAAAGCTCGCGCCGAATTACTTGACGATCTGCCCGTTACGCGTCACGTCGATCGCCGACGCGCCGACATAAGTAGCGAGCACGCTGTCGCCCACCTTGAAGTTGTCCAGCGGAATGTCCTTCTGAACCTGCATGGTGACCACGCGCTTCGGACCGGCGAGCGTGACTTCACGCGTCTTCGCATCGATCTTCTGGATCACGGCGACCACTTGAACGCCCGACGTCTTGACGACCACGCCGCCCGATGCGGGTGCGGTGCTTTCCGAGGTCACGCGTGCTTCCGCGCCCTTCGGATCGACCTTGTCGGCCGACATCAGCAGCGCGCCGCGATACGCCATGTGCACTTCGTCACCGACCTTCAGCTTCTTGACATCGGCGATATTCGGATCGATGTCGATCACTACCGCGTTGCCCTTCGGGCCCGTCACTTCGACGCTGTTGGACTCGGTGAAGATGTGGGTGATCTTGCCGGTCATGTTGACGGCCACGCCCTCGCCAACGGCCTGAACCGCGCTGGCGGGTTGTTGCGTGGCTTCCGCCGATACGGCGAAGAGCATCGCGCCGGCGATGGCCGTTGCCGAGAGAACGCGGGCGAAGCGGGAAGTACGTTGTTGCATGTGATGCTCCAGACAAAGGTTCGGGCCACCGTGGCCCGAACAGAAACCGATATCGATGTAAGGCGAATGAATCCGCCAATTTATCGGTCGTCAGAGCACCTGAGCAAGGGCTGAGCGCCTGCAGTTTAGGCAGGTTTGAAACATTAAGTTGATGCGCGGCGTTCCCCGAGAAGGATTGACGAAAGACAACAATGCGACGTCGAATCTGACATTCAGCTTTCGGACCAATTCACAGACGACTCATGGAAAATTCTATATTTTCTTATTTCAGCAAGGCGTACTCTTAAGCGATTCCTGCCAAAAGCCACGGAGTCCAGTCGATGAGCACTGCCCTGCCCGCCTCACACGCTCCCGGACGCAACGCCGCGCTGACCATGTCCGGCAAGCGCGCCATTCTCGTATCGACCATCGGCAATGCGCTCGAATGGTTCGATTTCATGGTCTACGGCTTCTTCGCCGTGATCATCGCCAAGCTGTTTTTCCCGGCGACCAATCCGACCGTCTCGCTGCTTGCGACCTGGGCTACCTTCGGCGTCGGCTTTATGACGCGGCCGCTGGGCGGCATCGTGCTCGGCGCGGTGGCGGATCGCGTGGGGCGCAAGTCGGCGCTCACGCTCACCATCTCGCTGATGGCGGTCGGCATCGCGATCATCGCGTTTGCGCCGACTTACGAGGCGATCGGCATAGGCGCGCCTTTGCTGATGTTGCTCGGGCGCTTGATTCAGGGCTTTTCGGCGGGCGGCGAAGTGGGCTGCGCGACCGCGTTTCTGGTCGAATATGCGCCCGGCAACCGGCGCGGCTTCTTCGGCAGTTTTCAGATGGTCGCGCAGGCGGCGGCGAGTCTGGGCGGATCGCTGTTCGGCGCGGTGCTGACGCGCACGCTCAGTCCCGAGCATCTGAATAGCTGGGGCTGGCGCGTGCCGTTCGTGGTCGGGCTGATGATCGTGCCAGTCGGTTTGTATCTGCGATCGAAACTGGATGAGTCACCGGTGTTCGTGGAAAAGGCGGAGAAGAACGAATTAACCTCGCGCCCGATCCGCGATACCGCCACCAAGCACTGGATGTCCGTGCTCGCCGGTTTCGGCCTGACGATTTTCGGCACCATCGGCACATACATTTTCCTGCTGTATCTGCCGACGCACGCCACGCGCGTGCTGCATATGGCGCTGACCGACGGCCTCATCAGTTCGACCATCGGCGCGCTCGTGTATCTCGTGTGCTGCCCGATCTTCGGCACGCTGTCGGATCGTATCGGCCGCAAGAAGCTGATGATGACCGCGCTGATCCTCGCGCTGCTCACGGCCTATCCCATCTTCGCGATGCTCACCGCGCATCCCAGCCTGCCGATGCTGATCGTCAGTCAGGCGCTGTTGATGACGTGGCTTGGCATTTTCCAGGGCTGCTATCCCGCGTTCATTTCCGAGCTGCTGCCCTCGAGCGTCCGCTCCACCGGGATTTCGGTCAGCTACAACGTCGCGGTGATGATCTTCGGCGGCTTTGCGCCCGCCATCGTGCAATGGCTCACCATGACCACGGGCGACGCGCTTTCCATCTGCTATTACGTGATGTTCGGCTGCGTGGTCGCGCTGATCACGCTCATTCCGCTGCGCGACCGTTATAGTGAGGTGCTGCGCTAGCACGTAATCGAACGAAACGGATGATCGTTGAGGCTTAAGTCTGGATTAAGGAAGCACCCTTAGTCTGACACCTGACCGATCCACCCCTCCTTCTGGCCGCGCAAGCGGCCAATTTTTTGCCCGCGATTTTCAAGGGCACAGGCAGCCATCATGCAAATGATCGTGCGTCTTTTTCTGATTCTGGTCGCGCTCGTCGCGTTCGCGGGCGTCGGCGTGTTCCTGCTTTCGCTGTTCGCGCGCATCTTCATGCCGCACTGAATTTGCAGTGCCCGTTCGGGCACGTTTCCTGCGATCCAATCAAACCGCGACCGATGCGCTTAGCAGGATCGGTTGCGCGCGACTACACTCGTTTGAGTCATTCAGCCGAACGTCCTGCCGCCCGCGCGCAGACTGTTCGCACATCTCGTGTCCCCGGTCTCATCTCGTCGCATGTCATCGTCCTCGCGCGTGGCGCCGCTGTGCGGCCGCCGCGTCATTCCAGGAGAATGCTCGATGCAACACCCTGTCCCCCGATCGAATAAAACCCGGCGTGCGCCCGCGCGCGTGCAATCCGGGTCGCACGCTGTCACTCAACCCGTTGCCAAAACCAGCGACGACACAGCCAGTTTCACGCTCAAGGTCAACGGCCAATCGCATCAACTCAAGCTCGATCCGCGCACCACGCTGCTCGATGCCCTGCGCGAACATCTGCATCTCACGGGCACGAAAAAAGGCTGCGATCACGGCCAATGCGGCGCATGCACGGTGCATCTGAACGGACGCCGCGTGAACTCGTGCCTGTGCCTCGCCGCCGCCTGCGATGGCGATGAAGTCACCACCATCGAAGGAATCGGCGAAGTGGAAGCGCTGCATCCGTTGCAGGCCGCGTTCGTCGAATGCGATGGTTACCAGTGCGGCTACTGTACGTCCGGTCAGTTGATGTCGGCGATGGCGCTGCTCGACGAACCCATCGGCCCGAGCAATGCCGACGTGCGCGAAGCGATGAGCGGCAATCTGTGCCGCTGCGGTGCGTATCAGAACATCGTCGAGGCGATCCAGTCCGTGCGCAACTCACATAACGATAAAAAATAAGGAGCGCGCCATGAACCAGTTTCAGCTTTCACGCGCGCGCGATCTGAGCGACGCGATCCACGCCGGCGCGCTCGCGCATACAGCGCAACAGGGCGCGGAAGTGCGCTTTCTCGCGGGCGGCACCACGCTGCTCGATCTGATGAAGCTCGATGTCGAAAAGCCAATGCGCGTGGTCGATATCAGCCGTCTGCCGCTCGACAAGATCGAGGCGACGAAGGATGGCGGCGTGAGCATCGGCGCGACGGCGCGCAATGCGGATCTGGCCAATCATCCGCTTATTAAGGATAGCTATGCAGTGTTGTCGGAAGCGGTCTTAGCGGGTGCATCGGCACAACTGCGCAATATGGCGACAACCGCAGGCAATCTGCTGCAACGCACGCGCTGCGTCTATTTCCGCGATACCGCGTCGCCCTGCAACAAGCGCGAGCCCGGTAGCGGCTGCTCCGCGATGCAAGGCTTCAATCGCACGCAAGCCATTTTAGGCACCAGCGATTCGTGCATCGCCAGCAATCCGTCGGACATGAATGTGGCGCTCGCCGCGCTCGAAGCAACGATTCATTTCGAAGGCACACGCGGCAAACGCGCCGTGCCGATCGACGAGTTCTATCTCCTTCCCGGCGATACACCGGAGTGCGAAACCTTGCTCGAAGCGGGCGATCTGATTACGCACGTGAGCGTGCCTGCGCCGATGGAAGGTGCGCGTTCGTTATATCTGAAGTTGCGCGATCGGGCGTCGTATGAGTTTGCGCTGGCATCGGCAGGCGTGATCGTGGCGGTGAAAGATGGGCGCATTACTCATGCGCGCGTGGGACTCGGCGGCGTCGCGACCAAACCGTGGCGTTCGCGCGAAGCGGAGAAGGAACTGATGAACGCATCGCCCGATGAAGCGACGTTCAAACGCGCCGCCGATGCCGCCCTCGCCGATGCGAAACCGCAAACCGAGAACGGCTTCAAGATCGAACTCGCGCGCCGCTGCATATTGCATGCGCTCAAACAAGTGACCACGCACGCTTCATAAGGATGACGAACATGTCCACTGCGCCCGATATCAAGCCGTCGAAGTTTATCGGACGGCCGCAGTCGCGTATCGACGGTCCGCTGAAAGTGAGCGGCCGCGCGACTTATACATCCGACGTCGATCTGCCCGGCATGTTGTATGCCGTGCCGGTTTGCAGCACCATCGCGAGCGGCAAGATCACCTCGCTCGAATTCGCCGCCGCGCAAGCCATGCCCGGCGTCAAGCTGATTTTGCATCGCGGGAATATCGGCAAGCTGTATCGCATTCCGGGCAACTCGTTCGAAGACGGTTATGTCGATGAACAACGTCCGCCCTTCGAAGACGACATCATTCGCTATTACGGCCAGTATGTGGCGTGCGTGATCGCGGAAACGTTCGAAGCGGCCAGCGCCGCGGCGGCTGCGGTCAAAGTCAGCTACGAAGTGTCGGAGCATGATGTCAGCACCACGCTCGGCGTGCACGACGACCTCAAAGTCGCAAGCGAACGGGGCGATGCCGCAAACGCTTTCGAGCAAGCGCCCGTCAAAATCGACGAGTTGTATTCGACGCCCGTAGAAACGCACAATCCGATCGAACTGCACGCAACGGTCGCGCACTGGGACGGCGACAGTTATACGTTCTACGAAACGAGTCAGGCGATATCGAACCATCGCGGCACGCTCGTGCAGATGCTCGGCGTGCCAAAAGAGAAAGTGCGCGTGATTTCGCGTTATCTCGGCTCGGGCTTCGGCGGCAAGCTGTGGATGTGGCCGCATTCGCTGCTCGCGGGCATCGCGACGAAGCAGATGGAGCGGCCCGTGAAACTCGTCGTCAGCCGCAAGATGATGTTTCAGAACGTCGGGCATCGTCCGACGACAGAGCAACGCGTGCGGCTCGCGGCGAATGCCGACGGCAAGCTCGTGTCGCTGCGGCACGACTTTCTGAACCACTCCGCCATCGCCGATGATTATGCGGAAGACTGCGGCGAAGCCACGCCGTCGATGTACAGCACGAAGAATCTGCGCGTGACGGGCGGCACGGTCAAACGCAATGTCGGCTCGCCCACGTCAATGCGCGGTCCCGGCGCGGTGCCGGGTTTATTCGCGATCGAATCGGCCATGGATGAACTGGCGATCGCGCTGGAGATCGATCCGGTGCAACTTCGTTTGCTCAACGAACCAAAAGTCGATGAAAGCAGCGGACTGCCGTTTTCATCGCGTCATCTGGTCGAATGCCTGCAAACCGGCGCGGAAAAATTCGGCTGGTCGAAGCGCACGCCCGAAGTCGGATCGATGAAACGTGATGGTTTGACGCTTGGCTGGGGCGTCGGCGCATGCAGTTGGCCTGGGCTGCGTTTTTCGGCAGAAGCGAGCGTCGATCTGCGCGCGGACGGCACGGCGCGCGTGGCGTGCGGCACGCAGGATATCGGCACGGGCACGTACACGATCCTCGCGCAGTTGGTCGCGGAACATACGGGTATCGCGCTGGACAAGATCGAAGTCGGCCTCGGCGATACCGCATTGCCGATCGGCCCGATATCGGGTGGATCAGCGGCGACGGCATCCGTCATTCCCGCTGTCTCCGATGCGACGCGCGCGGCGGTCAAGATGTTGCTATCGCGTGCTGTGTCGGCGTTTGAAGGCGCGAAGGAGGAAGATTTGGCGATGACCTCAGGCTTCGTGCATCGCAAGCAGGACGCGCCTGAACGTGGCGTGCCGTACGCGCAGATACTCGAAGCGGCGAACATGCACGCGGCATCGGGCAGCGCGAGCGCCAAAGGCGGTTTCAACGATCCGCTCAAAAAGAAGTGGTCGATTCATTCGTACGGCGCGCATTTCGCTGAAGTGACGTGGGAGCCTGAAACGGCGCGTTTGCGCGTAAGCCGCGTGGTGACCGTGATCGATGGCGGCAAGATTCTGAACCCGCGCGCGGGCCGCAATCAGGTCGAAGGCGCGGTGATGATGGGCGTGGGCATGGCGCTGTTCGAACACACCACATACGACCCGCGCACCGGCGCGCCCATCAACAGCAATTTCGCCGATTACGTGATGGCCACACATGCCGATGCACCGAAGCTCGATGTGACCTTTCTCGATCATCCGGATACGGTTTTCAACGAGCTTGGCGCGAGAGGGATTGCGGAGATCGGACTGGCGGGTATTGCGGCGGCGATTACCGGCGCGGTGCATCATGCGACCGGGGTTAGAGTCAGGAAATTGCCGGTGATGATTGAGGATTTGTTGGGGTAGTTGGTCACGCTTCTTGAAGCAAAGCGACCCTCACTTTGGCGAAGCAACGCGCTGACGTGGGGGTCTTTTCATGCGCGAACGCTTTGCTAGAATGCATTGAAATGTTTCATGCGCTTGCACACGACAAGAATTTTCAGGTAGACCGAATGAAACCCTCCCTCGCCCTCGAAGCTCATCGCCACGATATTCGTCGGGTGGTCGAAGCGCATCGTGCAACCAATCCACGGATTTTCGGTTCAGTCGCGCGTGGTGAGGATACCGAGGAAAGCGACCTCGATTTGTTGATCGACTCCACGCCCGAAACGTCGCTGTTCGATATCGGTGCGATCCGTTATGAATTGCGTGAGTTGCTTGGAGTAAAGGTTGACGTGTTGACAGTCGGCTCTCTACCGGACCGCTCTCGCGATAGCATTCTTGCCAGCGCTATTCCGGTGTAGCCACAACGAGTCGATTCGTGTCGAAGCATTGATTGTGTAATCACTGCCGTACCAGCGCATGAGGCCGTGTGTCTGACCCCTCGCGCCCCGTCCCTCCCCCCATCCGCGCTACCATATCCCCCAGCCCGCTTTAACCCCAAACCCCTGTTAGCAGCAACAACAGCAAGCAACCTCAGCCGGAGTGCCCATGAACGACATGACCCAACAGCACGGCCTCAAGATCGCCACGAGTCTCGCCAGGTTCGTCGAGGAAGAAGCGATTCCCGGCACGGGCATCGAGAGCGCCGCCTTCTGGCAAGGCTTCGATGCGCTGGTGCATGATCTCGCGCCCAAGAATCGTGCGCTGCTCGCCGAGCGCGATCGTCTGCAGACGGAGCTGGATAACTGGCATCGCAGTAATCCCGGTCCGGTGCGCGATCTGCGTGCGTATCGCGCGTTTCTGGAAGGCATCGGTTATATCGTGCCCACGCCCGCGCAAGTGCGCGCCACGACCGCCAATGTCGATAGTGAAATCGCCCATCAGGCCGGTCCGCAACTGGTCGTGCCGCTGTCCAATCTGCGCTATGCGCTTAACGCCGCCAACGCGCGCTGGGGCAGCCTCTACGACGCGCTATACGGCACCGACGCCATCGACGAAAAAGACGGCGCGGAGCGTACCGCGCAGTTCAATCCGAAGCGCGGCGCGAAAGTGATCGCCTACGCGCGTGCCTTTCTCGATGACAACGCGCCGCTCGATCACGGCTCGCACGCGGATGCCACGAAATACAGCGTCGAACAAGGTCAGCTCGTCGTCACGCTGAAAAGCGGCAAGAGCGGTCTCGCCAATCCCGAGCAATTCACCGGTTATCAGGGCGACGCGAAAGAGCCGTCCGCCATTCTGCTCAAGCACAACGACCTGCACTTCGAGATTCAGATCGATGCCAACAGCGACATCGGCAAAACGGATGGCGCGCATGTGAAGGACGTGCTGATGGAAGCGGCGGTGAGCACGATCATCGACTGTGAAGATTCGGTCGCGGCCGTGGATGCCGCCGACAAGACGCAGCTTTATCGCAACTGGCTCGGGCTGATGCAGGGCCATCTGTCGGAACAGGTCACCAAGAACGGCAAGAGCTTTACGCGCAGCATGAATCCGGATCGCGAATACGCGTCGCCGGATGGCTCGAAGCAAGTGAAACTGCATGGGCGTTCGCTGCTGTTCATCCGCAATGTCGGCCATCTGATGACGAACCCCGCCGTGATCGATCGCGACGGAAACGAAATTCCCGAAGGCATTCTCGATGGCGTGATGACCACGCTCGGCGCACTGCACGATCTGAAAAACAAGATGAACTCGCGCACGGGTTCCATCTATATCGTCAAGCCGAAGCAGCATGGGCCGGCCGAAGTCGCGTTCTCGGACGAACTGTTTTCGCGGATCGAAGACTTGCTGAAGCTGCCGCGTAACACCATCAAAATGGGCATCATGGATGAGGAGCGCCGCACCAGCGTGAATCTGAAGGCGTGCATCGGCGCGGCGGCGGCGCGCGTGGCGTTTATCAACACGGGCTTTCTGGATCGCACCGGGGACGAGATGCATTCGTCGATGGAAGCCGGCCCGATGATGCGCAAGGGCGATATGAAGTCGTCCGCCTGGATTCAGGCATATGAGCGCAGCAACGTGCTGGTCGGCCTGAACACGGGCTTGCGTGGCCGCGCGCAAATCGGCAAGGGCATGTGGGCGATGCCCGACCTCATGCACGCAATGTTGGAGCAGAAGATCGGCCATCCGAAAGCGGGCGCGAATACCGCATGGGTGCCGTCACCAACCGCCGCCACGCTGCATGCGCTGCATTATCACAAGATCGATGTGCAACACGTTCAGGAAGAACTCGAAAGCGCCGATTACGACTCGCTGAAAAACGAATTGCTCGATGGCCTGCTGACCATTCCCGTGGTCGATAAACCGTCGTGGTCGGAAGAGGACATCAAGAACGAAATCGAGAATAACGCGCAGGGCATTCTTGGTTACGTGGTGCGCTGGGTCGATCAGGGCGTCGGTTGCTCGAAGGTGCCGGATATTCACGATGTCGGCCTGATGGAAGACCGCGCGACGCTGCGTATTTCAAGCCAGCATCTGGCGAACTGGCTGCGTCACGGCATCGTCACGGAAGAACAGGTGCGCAAGACGCTGGAGCGCATGGCGGCGGTCGTCGATAAGCAAAATGAAGGCGATGCGTCGTATCGCCCGATGGCGCCGTCGTTCGATGCCTCGCTTGCGTTCAAGGCGGCGTGCGCGCTCGTGTTCGAAGGACGCACGCAGCCGAGCGGCTATACGGAACCCTTGCTGCACAAGTTCCGTCTGGCGGCGAAGCAGTCCACCTAACGCGCTTTTAGAAAGCGCGGCGGCGGGTTATTCACTCATTGCTCCGACCAGAGCTTGCCCGCCGTCGCCCAGTTCTCGCGTTTCACATCGGTCAGAATGATATCGACCGAACCGGGTTCGCAGCCGAGCGTCTCGCACGTGGTGCGCGTGATCGCCTCGACGAACTTGCGCTTCTCGTCCACCGTGCGGCCTTCGAAAAGCTGGATGTTGAATGTCGGCATGTGCATGTTCTCCAATCAGAAGGTTTAATCTCGATACGACGGATCGATGCGGTCCAGCATGCGCAGCAGCGCAGGCCATTCCAGCGCGCCTTCGACCGCATCGTCATCGTGCAATTGAGCGGCGGTGCGCGTGACCACGTCCGGCGTCGGCACGATCATCTTGCTCACGCCCGCCAGCGCGCGAAGCTGAATATCACATGCCTTGACGAGCATATCCATCAGCACATAAGCCTCGGCAATCGTGCGCCCGAGCGTCAGCGGGCCGTGATTGCGCAACAGCATCGCGCGATGCGGCCCGAGGCTTTTGACGAGCCGCGCGCCTTCCGCAGGCGAAAACGCCAGGCCTTCGTAATCGTGATACGCGAGATGGCCGTGAAAGCGCATCGCGTGCTGCGACGCGGGCAGCAAACCGTGCGGCTGCGTCGATACGGCGATGGCTTCGCGCACATGCAGATGCATCACGCAGACGGCGTCATCGCGCGCGGCGTGCACCGCGCCATGCAGCGCGAAGCCGGTCGCGTTCACCGGATGCGCGCTGTCGCCGATCACGTTGCCATCGATATCGATCTTGACGAGATTGCTGGCGGTGATTTCATCGAACATCAAGCCGAACGGGTTGATCAGAAAGCGGCCCGGCTCGCCCGGCACGCTGGCGGAAATATGCGTGTAGACGACATCGTCCCAGCCGTTTTTGGCGATCAGCCGATACGCCGCCGCGAGATCGACGCGCGCCGCCTGCTCCGCCGCCGTGCGCGGCCCGCTTTCCGCGATACGCCGCTCAGGCGTGTGGGTGAACGACATGCGACTCTCCTTTTAAACGCGCGATACGCACGCGCCGGTCCGCCGCAATCACCGCCCACGACGCCAGCACGAACGGCGCGGTGAGCGCAGCAATACCGAGACAATCGATCGCGCGTTCGATCAACACGGCCAGCACGATCGCGACGAGCGCGTGGCGACGTCCGAGCGGCGCGGCGGCCAGCGCGGCCAGCGCGGCGTTGAAACCGCATGCGCCGGACAGCACGACGACATCGCTTGCGCCGCCGAGCGCATGAAGCAACGCGCCGAGCAGACTGCCGAACAGCGCCCAGCCCGCACGCGATGGCCGCGACGCCGCCAGCCCCAGCGCGATCAGCACGCCCGCCAGCGCGCCGGTCGCGAAAGTGATCGGCGCGAGACCGGCGAACGCGGCTTCGAACATCGGCAAGAGACCGGCGGCGACTTGCGGGATCGCGCCGGTATCGCCGCGATCGGCGAACAGCGGCAACCAGCACCAGGTCACGATGATCGCCGGAGCGGAGAACATCGGCAAGCCGAAGCGCGCGAGCTTCGGCGCGAGTTTGCCCGCGAGAAAGGTTGCGCCCATCGCCGCGACGATCGCGATGGCGGCGGCTTGCGAATCGTCACGAATGAAGGCGAAGGCGGCGAGCGCGGCGAGCGCGCCGTTGAACCCGTAGAGATCGTCGCGGAAGAACAGCGATTCCTCAGGCTCGATGATGTAGGCGATCACCTTGCCGACCAGCGTGCCGATCAGCAATCCGCACGCGAGACGCGGACTCGCGCAGGCGACGGCCAGCAACACGAGCGCGCCGGTCGCGGCATGCGGTTGCAGCACGATCTGCCCGATTGCGCGCGCAAAACTTTGGAGAGGATGATCGCCGGAACGGGCGTCGGAGGAAAAAGCGGAGGACATGCGAGGCGGCTCGTTGAGGGGAGCCGCCAGCATAGTGCAGCGGGCGCGCGCCGTGAACAGGCGCGCCGTATAGCGGGTATCTGAAAGCGCGTCCTAACGCCTTAAAAACCTCGGACGCGTGCTGCAAACAGTCAGTTGTACGCCATCGGAACCAGCGGCGTGGTGTCGCCGGTCGCCGTCGTGTAGTTCAGATCCGAACTGAGTTTGACGAGATACGTGACGTTATCGCGGAAATTCGGGTGCTTTTCCCACGTGATGTAGCTTGCATCCACGACAGCGGACAGCGTGAGCAGGGAAAACGCAATTTTTTCGAGCACTTCGTAGCGGCGGGCCATGATTTGTTCCTCAACTTTGAGAAACATTGTAACAGACTATAGGGTTTTCCCCTAAGGGTCTGTTGCAACGCCGCAAATCCGCCGCCATACTTGACGTTGCGCTCCGGCCCTTTCTTTTTACATCGATGCGTCGAGCATCGCCTCATAGTCTTCGGACGATGCCTCGCGCGGATTCGTCTTATGACTGTGATCCTTCAGCGCCCCAGCGATGATCCGTGGGAAAAGATCGCGCGTCACGCCGAGTTCCGTAAGCCCGCGCGGCAATCCGAGCGTCGCGGTCATCTGGCGCACGGCTTCGCCGACTTCATCGCCGGATTGCAGACCCATTGCCTGCGCGATGCGGTCGAGCTTGCCCTCCTCCTGCATCGACGGCGCGCTGCTGTTGAACGCGATCACCGCCGGCAAGAAAATGGCGTTGAGCGTGCCGTGATGCAGCTTCGGATTGATGCCGCCCAGCGAATGCGACAGGCTGTGCACGCAGCCCAGCCCCTTTTGAAACGCAAGCGCGCCCTGCATCGACGCGCTCATCATATTGAGCCGCGCCACGCGATCCGAACCGTCACGCGTCGCACGCTCGATATGCCGCCACGCGCGCCACAAACCGTCCAACGCGATGCCGTCGGCGGGCGCGTTGAACACCGGCGCCATGAACGTCTCCAGACAATGCGCGATGGCGTCCATGCCGGTCGCGGCGGTCAGCATGGGCGGCAGGCCGAGCGTGAGTTCGGGATCGCAGATGGCGACTTTCGGCACCACGTGCGGCGAGATCACGCCGACCTTGCGGCCATCGTCGAGAATCAGGATTGCGCCGCGCCCGACTTCGCTGCCGGTGCCCGCTGTCGTGGGAATCGCGATCACGGGCGCGGTTTTCGCGGTGATGCGCGCAAGGCCGCCTTCGATCACCGCGAAGCTCACCAGCGGTCCTTCGTGCGTCGCGCAGACGGCCACGCCCTTGGCCAGATCGATCGATGAACCGCCGCCCACGGCGATCACGCCATCGCACGCGTTCTCCTGAAACATGCCGACGGCTTCGCGCACGGCGGCTTCGTTCGGATTCGGCGGGGTGGCATCGAACACCGGCACGGGCGATGCAGCACCGAGCGCATCGAGTACGCGGTCGAGCAATCCCGCCGCGCGGATGCCCGCATCGGTCACGATCAGCGGACGGCGAATGCCGATGCGTTCGCATTCACCCGCGAGCAGGCGCAGCGCGCCGAAGTCGAATTGAATCTGCGTGATGTAATTGATGAGGGACATGGTGACGGTGACTTGACGAAAGGTTATAGGCGTGTCAACCCGAAGAGTATACGGCGCGCGGCGGTCACGCGATACTGACGGCTGTTGATACCGCTATAACTTTTCGTCAAGGCAGAAAACACGCACCATGACGCCCTCGCTCGATTCAATCATCTCGCGTCTGCACGTCAAGCAACTCAGGCTATTGATGGCGCTGGAAGAACGCGGCTCGCTGCTCGGCGCGGCGAAGCAGCTTGCGCTGACGCAGCCTGGCGCGAGCAAGGCGCTGCATGAAATCGAAACGACGTTCGGCACGCCGCTGTTCGTGCGCACCAATCGCGGTTTGGAACCGAATGCCGTGGGCCATTGTGTGATTCGATACGCGCGGCTGATTCACACAGATCTCGCGCATCTGCGTGAAGAACTCGCGGGTTTGATGCGCGGGCACGGCGGGCGCGTGTCGGTCGGCGTCATCATGGGCGCAGTGCCGCTCGTCACCGATGCGATAACCGCAATCGGCATGCGTCAGCCGGAGATGTCGGTGGAACTCGTCGAAGATACGAGCGCGAGTCTGCTCGCTCTGATCGATGCAGGCAGGCTTGATCTCGCGGTGTGTCGCACGAGCGTGAGTCAGACGCCGTATCTGTATGACAGCGTGATCGTGCAGGAAGAAACGCTGGCGGTGATCGCCAATACGCAGCATCCGCTGGCGCAACGCAAGCGCATTCGCCTCAAGGATCTCGCGCAGCATCGCTGGGTGGTTTATCGCGCGAACATGCCGATGCGTCTGTTGCTCGAACGCGAATTCCACGACGCGGGCCTGCGTTTCCCGACCAATCTGCTGGAAACGACTTCGGCCTTTGCGACGCTTGCGCTCTTGCAAAAGAATCCGTCGCTGGTTGCGCTCGTATCCGTCGATGTCGCGCGTTTTTGCACGGCGCACGGCATCGTGTGCAGCTTGCCGTTAACGCTCGCGTCGCGCAGCGAGCCATACGAACTCGTCACGCGACGCGATGCGCCACGTTCGCCCGGCGTCGAACTGATGATGCGGGCGATCGTGGAAGCATCGACGTGAATTAACGCATACCGCCGCTGGCGATCAGCGATTCGCCGGTCATCCAGCGTGCGTCATCGGAAGCGAGGAAAGTGGCAATAGCTGCTATATCGTCCGGTTGACCGAGACGGCCGAGCGGCGTTTGAGCGAGCGCCATGGCATCGAAATCTCCGCCGATCACGCCGGCCGCATGTGTGCCTTCGGTGACGACCACGCCCGGATTGATCGAATTGACGCGAATCTTGCGCGGGCCGAGTTCCTTGGCGAGCACGCCGGTGATGGCATCGACCGCGCCTTTGGTGCCGCTGTACACGGCAGTTGTCGGCGGCGTGATGCGGCTCACCACCGAACTCACGTTGATGATGCTCGCGCCTTCGCCCAGATGCTTGACCGCTGCTTGCGTGGTCAGCAACACGCCGAGCACGTTCACATTGAACTGCTTATGGAAATGTTCTTCGGTGACTTCTTCAATTGCGCCGAATTCGTAGATGCCCGAGTTATTGACCAGAATATCCAGCCGTCCGTACGTTTCGATCGCCGCATTCACGATACCTTGCGCATCCGCCGCTCTCGAGACATCGCCGCCCACCGCAATCGCACGGCCGTTCTTCGCGGTGATTTCAGCGACTACTGCATCCGCGCCCGCTTTGCTGCTTGCATAATTTACCACGACCGCCGCGCCTTCTGCGGCCAGCGCCTTCGCGATTCCCGCGCCAATTCCCTTCGATGCGCCCGTCACAACGGCGACTTTGCCCTGGAGCTTGCTCATGTTCGTTCCCTTCGATTTAGGTTTCACTGCGGAATCCGTCGGAGCGTTGTTTCGGTCCGACCGGTTGCGTGGTGACAATGTAGACAGGTCGATGGACTGGATAAAGTGGCATCGGACGAATTGATTGGCGGGATTTGATGAACAATGATGCGTCGTAAGCGTGTGCAGAATGCGCGTCACGCGCTCAAGTTTCCCCCGCGCCTGCCGTCATTCAAAGTGAAGTCCCTGATCCGAACGCTGCTCGGACCGCTTTCACTAAAATGGATCGACAAACCGAGGTCTACTCTCTGCCGCGCGGGCGCGTGGCGAACTGGCTGGCGCATGCGGGCAATGACATTCCCGAGCCGATCCGCGTCGCGCTGGTCGGCAGCCTGTTCGGCACGCTGCCGATTTTCGCGGGCGGCGTCTTCAATACCGTGCTCGTCGCATGGGTTCTGACGCGCCGTCACCCGACGCTCGCCTTTCATGTCTGGCTCGGGCTGGAAATCGCCGTGTGCCTGACGCGGCTGATCGTGCTCGTGATCGCGCGCCGCCGCGCCGTCGAAGGCAAAGCCACGCTCACGGATCTCTATGTGCTGCTCGCGCCGCTATGGGGCGCAACGGTCGGTTATGGCGCGCTCGTGAGCGTGCTGTCCGGCGACTGGGTTGCGGCCACGCTGTCGTTTCTGTCCGCCGCCGCGATGGTCGGCGGCATTTGCTTCCGCAATTTCGGCGCGCCGCGCCTGGTCGCGGTCATGATCTTTCTGTCGCTCGGGCCGTGCTGCATCGGCGCGCTGCTGGCCGGTGAACCCACGCTCTGGCTCACGCTGCTGCAAATCCCGTTCTATCTCTTTGCGATGAGCGCCGCCGCGTGGCGTTTAAACGGCATGCTCGTATCGACGATGAAAGCCGAGCAGGAAAACGACCGCCGCGCGCGTCACGACGAACTCACCGGCTTATTGAACCGCGCCGGCCTGTTCTCCGCGATGCGCTCACGCGATTCCGGCGTGTACACCGGCACCGCGCTGCTTTATCTCGATCTCGACGGCTTCAAGACCGTCAATGATGCTCACGGTCACAAAGTCGGCGACACGCTGCTTGCGCTGGTGGCGCACCGTCTGCGTGAACTCGCGGGCGACGGCTCGTATGTCGCGCGTCTGGGCGGCGATGAGTTCGTGATCGTCGCGCCGCCGCAAACTGATCCACACACACTCGCCGATGCCATCGTGCGCGAATTGGGCTTGCCGTTTCATATGAGCGGCCAACTCACGCTCAATATCGGCGCGAGCGTGGGCGTCGCCATGTTCGAATGCGATCTCGACGAACTCGACGGCGTATTGCGCGATGCCGACAACGCGCTTTATGAAGCCAAGCGCGCAGGCAAACGCCGTTGGGTTGCGGCAACTGCGCTCGTGTTTCGCGAAACGCCCGCGCCCGAGAGCCGTCCGCTTGCGGACGATGCGCTCGGGCTCGTCGCCTGATCCGACAACGCGCTTACGGATGCGCGTAGATCGCGCCCAGTCCCGGCACATCATTCTGATTCGAATTCGACGCCACCTGATGCACGCCTGATTGCGAGGCGCCGCTCACCACTGCGCCATATGCCGTGCTGTCGTTCGAATGGATGCGTGCAAGCGCAGCCTGGATGTTGGTGGGATATTGCGTTTCATCGCTCGACGGGTTGTAGCCGGCCTTTTCCAGTTGAACCAGTTCGGCACGCACTTGCGCACGCGTCACGCCTTCGGTCGATTGCGCGAAAGACAGAACGGGAGCAGCGACGAGTGCGGCAACAGCGAGCAGTTTGATGGCTTTCATGATGTTCTCCAGATGATCGGGTGGGTTGGCGCAGGCTTCGTATCAACCTTGCGTTGTATGTATTTAACCGCCCGGATGTATCTGGCTTGTTTGCGTTTCAGGCCTTTTATGCAAGCGAGTTTGTCGATATGAACCGCAGATACACTGCGATACAAAGGCGTGCCGCATCGACACGCCTTTCCTCTTACAGCTTCGTGACGTCCATCACCGCCTGTGCGAACGCCTTCGGCGCTTCCTGCGGCAAGTTATGTCCGATACCGCCATCGATGGTCCGATGTGCGTACTTGCCGGTGAATTTCTTCGCATACGCAGCGGGTTCGGGATGCGGCGCGCCGTTCGCATCGCCTTCCATGGTGATGGTCGGCACGGAGATGGACGGCCCTGTGGCGAGGCGCGCCTCGATCGCATCGAGCCTCGATTCGCCCTGCACCAGGCCGAGACGCCATCGATAATTGTGGATCACAACCGCCACATGATCCGGATTCCGAAACGATTCAGCAGAACGCGCGTAGGTGGCATCGTCGAATTGCCATTTGGGGGAAGCGAGTTTCCAGATCAGCTTGTTGAACGCGTCGCGATTTTCCGCATAACCCTGCGCGCCGCGTTCGGTGGCGAAGTAGTACTGATACCACCACTGCAATTCCGCCGATGGCGGCAGCGGCTTCTTGTTCGCCGCCTGACTGCCGATCAGATAGCCGCTCACGGACACCAGCCCTTTCGCACGCTCCGGATACAACGCGGCGATGACATCGGCGGTGCGCGCGCCCCAGTCGTATGCGCCGAACACGGCCTGATCGATCTTGAGCGCGTCCATCAGCGCGAGGATATCGACTGCGGTGACCGATTGCTGACCGTTGCGCGGCGTATCCGTCGATAAGAACCGCGTAGAGCCGTAGCCCCGCAAATAAGGCACGATTACGCGATATCCGGCATCGGCAAGAATCGGCGCGACGTCGATATAGCTATGGATATCGTAGGGCCAGCCGTGCAGCAACATCGCAACGGGGCCGTTCGCGGGACCGGCTTCTGCATAGCCGACATTGAGCACGCCGGCATCGATCTGCTTGATGTTTTTAAAAGTCGTTGATGAGGCCGATGACGTCGATTGCGCATGGGCAAGACCGCTCAGGCCGAGTTCAGCGAGACTCAGCCCGGCAAGCGTAGTGCCCAGAATGCGGCGGCGTCGATGGTTGACGGGATCATTCATGATCAGCTCTCCAAAGTTAAGTTTGATTGAGCCTCGATTTATAGCCGCGCCGAAGATGAGCTTCGTATCGCAATGTATCTGGCTTGGTAAGCGATACATTGCGATTCAAATTCTATCCATCCGGGAACAGATGTTGATGCAGAAAGTCCACAAATACGCGCACTTTCGGCGGCGTCATGCGCCCGGAAGGCCAGAGCGCGCGAAAGGGAATGTGGTCCGCGCAAAACTCGCGCAATACTGTCACGAGCGTGCCATCTGCAAGTTGCGTTCGGACCGCGAAATCAGGCACGCTCGTGAAACCAAGCGCTTGCTCGGCAAGCGCAATCAGGGGTTCGACCGCGCTGGCAATAGCCGTCGATGGCAGTTCGACTTCGAAGCGCGCGCCATCGCGTACGAAGCTCCAGCGACGCAAACGCCCCGTACGCGGAAACCGATGTTGCAAGCACGCGTGCGATGAAAGTTCTTCCGGCATGGCAGGCGTGCCCCGCTGCGCCAGATACGCAGGCGACGCGATGATCACGTGCGTGTAATGACCGAGCGTGCGCATGGTGAGTTGCGAATCGACGGCTTCGCCCGTGCGCAGCACGACATCGAAACCATCTTCGATCACATCCACCATGCGGTCGCTGAAGTCGATATCCAGTTGCACGTCGGGATACGTGCGCATGAACGCGGACAGCACCGGCATCAGCAAGGTGCCGACTAACGGAATGCTCACGCGCAATCTGCCCGCAGGCTTCTCGCGCGAAATGGCGAGTTCCGATTCCGCTTCCTCGATCTCGTTGATGATGCGCTGACAACGCGCCAGAAACAGCTCGCCCTCGGGCGTGAGACGCACACTGCGCGTGCTGCGATGAAACAGCCGCACGCCGAGTCGCGCCTCGAGCCGCGCCACCGCCTTGCCGATCGCCGATGCCGATAAGCCAAGCTGCCTGCCCGCCTCCGCAAAACTCAGCGTTTCCGCCGCGCGCGTGAAGATGATCATGCCGCTCATATGATCCATCGCGCCGCTGGCGCGCGCGGCGGGCTTTGCCATTGAATCGGATTTGGTCATCGTTCAAAGCCTCGTCGTCGGATCGACGCAGCTTAAACGTGCGCGCGATTGCGGACAAGTCTGTCCCGAGTGCTTCAACCCGCACACTGTTTTTCTCCTTCGACGCCGCGACTACAGTTTCGTCACGCAACGCATTCCGCATCGCTCAATCAAGGAGAATCAACATGTCCAGGCTCTTTTCCAACGTCAAGGTAGGTTCATACGAATTCGCGCATCGCGTGGTGATGGCGCCGCTGACGCGCATGCGTGCCGAAAACGGCGCACGTCCCGGCCCGCTGATGGCCGAATACTATGCGCAACGCACTTCGCCCGGTGCGTTGCTGATTGGTGAAGCGACCATCGCCGCACCGAATGGCAACGGTTATCTCGGCGCGCCCGGTCTGTATGACGACAGCCAGATCGACGGATGGAAGCGCGTGACGGATGCCGTTCACGCACGCGGCGGCAAGCTGTTTCTTCAGCTTTATCACGCGGGCCGCCAATCAAACGCGCAATTGCAGCCCGATGGCGGCCGTCCGGTCGGACCGTCGGAAGTGCTGCATGGCGGCGTCGCTTACACGGAAACGGGCTGGGTGCCGAACACGCCGAATCGTGCGCTGGAAACGCCTGAAATCGCGGCTATCGTGGAGAGTTTTCGTGAGGCTGCGCGGCGCGGTATCGACGCGGGTTTCGATGGCGTCGAACTGCATGCAGCGAACGGCTATCTGTTCGATCAGTTCCTTCAGGACGGCAGCAACAAGCGTACCGATGAATACGGCGGCTCGATCGCGAATCGCGCCCGTTTGTTACTCGATACTACCCGCGCCGTGATCGATGTATGGGGCGCGGACAAGGTCGCGGTGCGCCTGGGCCCGAGCGGTTCATGGGGCGACATGTCCGACAGCGATCCGCAAGCCCTCTTCACCTACGTCGCCGATGAACTCGACAAGCTCGGCATCGCGTATCTGCATCTGATCGAACCGCGCATTGCCGGTAACGTGGAGGACGATTCGCGCGATCAACGTCCGCTTGCCGCGCAATCGCTGCGTGCGCATTTTCATGGGCCGATTATCGCGGCGGGCGGTTTCGACGGCACCAGCGCCGAAGCCATCGTGCAATCGGGCGACGCCGATCTGGTTGCGTTCGGGCGGCACTTTATCGCCAATCCCGATTTGCCCGAACGCCTGCGCAAGCACTTGCCGCTCAACCCGTACGATCGCGCGACGTTCTTCGGCGGCACGGATATCGGCTATACGGACTATCCGTTCTATGCCGCCGCGACGCTTGCCGCATAACGCGAACGTGGCCTGTGCAAACCGAGGTTATCGCGCAGCGTGCGTCCCGCATATTCGCTGCGAAACAGGCCGCGCCGCCGCAATTCCGGCAATACCAGTTCGATGAAATCATGCAGCGAATCCGGCAGCAACGCGGGCATCACATTGAAGCCGTCCGCGCCGAAATTGACGAAGCGTTCTTCCAGCGCATCGGCGATTTGCGCGGGCGTGCCGACCACTTGCCAATGCCCGCGCGCGCCCGCGATCCGCATATAAAGCTGGCGTATCGTGAGGTTTTCGCGGCGCGCGAGATCGATCATCAGCGTCTGACGGCTCTTGCTCGCGTTGGTCTCGGGCAATTCGGGAATCGGTCCGTCGAGCGGATACGGCGATAAATCGATTCCACCGGTCAGCGATGAAACCATTGCCAGACCCACGACCGGATCGATCAGCGATTGCAGCTCATCGAATTTTTCCTTTGCTTCGGATTCCGTATGACCGACGATCGGCATGACGCCGGGCATGATCTTCAGTTCGTCCGGATGACGGCCATAACTGCGCATGCGGCCTTTGACATCGGCATAGAAAGCGACGGCATCGTCAAGCGTTTGCTGCGCGGTGAAGATCACTTCTGCTGTGCGCGCGGCGAGCGCACGGCCTGCATCGGATGATCCCGCCTGCACGATCACCGGATGCCCTTGCGGCGCGCGCGCCACGTTCAACGGACCGCGCACCTTGAAGAACTCACCACGATGATTCAGCGTATGCCGTTTCGATGGATCGAAGAAACGGCCGGATTCCTTGTCGCGCACGAACGCGTCTTCGTCCCACGAATCCCACAGGCCCGACACCACTTCGGCAAACTCGGCCGCGCGTTCGTAACGCCGCGCGTGTGCGTAATGTTCATCGAGATTGAAGTTGCGCGCCTCATGTTCGCTCGATGACGTCACCAGATTCCATCCCGCGCGCCCGCCGCTGATGTGATCGAGCGACGCGAACTTACGCGCGATGTGATACGGCTCGTTGAACGATGTCGATGCCGTGCCTACCAGTCCGATATGCTCCGTCACCGCCGCCAGCGCAGACAACAACGTTAGCGGCTCGAATTGCGCGACATAGCTATGCGCGGTGCGGCTCAGATACTCGGCATCGTCGCCGCGCGTGCCGGAGCCATCGGCGAGAAAAAGCAGGTCGAATTTCGCGGCTTCGGCGGCTTGCGCAAGCTGCGTGTAGTGACGGAAGTTGCTGCCTGCATCGGCAATGGCGTGCGGGTGACGCCACGCGGCGATATGGTGTCCTGTCGGATAAAGAAACGCGCCGAGCGCGAGATGTCCGCTTCGTTTGGTCATGGCTCGCTCAGTTGTACGCGACAGCAGCCGCCGCGCCTACAGGCGTGCCCTGAACCGCGACCGATTTCCGGCCATCGGGACCCACGGGCACATCGCCTACCAGCGTCGTGCGATAAAGCTGACGATCGAAATCCAGATCGAAGATATCCGTTGGTGCGAGATGCGCGGTCGCCCGGTTGTCCCAGAACGCGATGCTGCCCGCCTCCCACTTGAAGCGCACCGTGAACTCCGGCCGCACCACATGCTCCCACAGCAATTCGAGCAAGACCTGACTCTCGCGCGGCGCAAGACCGACGATATGTTTGAGAAAGCCCGGACTCACGTACAAAGCACGCTCGCCCGTTTCCGGATGCACACGCACGAGCGGATGCTCGCTCACCAGCGTATGCGTATCGACGGCTTTGGCGAAGGCATCGGTGCCGCTCGCGCCTTGCGGCGGCGCAAAGCGATGCACGCCGCGCAAACCATCGACGAAGGCGCGCAGCGGCGCGGATAACTTGCCGTAGGCGACGACGAGATTGGTCCACTGCGTATCGCCACCATAGGGCGGAATGTCCACGCCGCGCAGTATCGATGCATACGGCGGATTCACGGCAGCCGTTACATCCGTATGCCAGCCGGTCCACGGACGCTGCAACGTCTGCCCTTCGAAGCGCGTCGCCTTGCGAAATTTGGAGATCGAATAAATCTCGGGATGCCCTTCCACATGTCCGAATACCGGATGCCCGACCGTCAACTCACCGAATTGCGCGGAGAAGGCGACATGCTGTTCGTGACTAAAGAATTGTTCGCGAAAGAACACCACGCGCCATTGCAACAGCGCTTTTTTGATGACGTCGATCTGCGAGCGGCTCAAAGGCCGCGTGAGATCCACGCCGCTGATTTCCGCGCCGATATGCGCCGAGAGCGGACTGACTTCGATTTCTGCTGCGCTTGCTTCACGGTCGATAACGGCTGCGTTCACGTGCGTCTCCTGTAATCGGTACAGGAAAGCGAATGTACAAGCCGCGCCGCCGCGCGCGAACCAAGAAAATCCGCTAGCGATATGGCTAAGCGCGATATATCGCTTAGCGCTTTTAATGCAAAGCTTTTCGTGCGGCCTTGAAGCGTTTTTTCTGTTCCGCCTTTAGCGCGCGCATGGCGTCCTTAGAGGAAATATCGCTATGGGTGGCAAGCAGCGTGCGGCTGGCGACTACATCGTTCAATGCACCGAAATGCTTTTGGAGGCGCTTGAGCTGTTTGAGCTTCAAGCCCTTCTTGCGCGCGAGCATCGGCTTAAAAAACTCCAGCAGATAGCGCACCTTTTTGCCCGCCTTGCGCACCTCGTGATAAGCCGCGTAATCGGAACGCTTGGCCTTGAGCGCATTCCTGATGCGCTTCTTCAACTGCTTCTGCGCAGCACGTACACGCGCTTGCGCGAACCGCTCGATTGCAACCCGTTCATGCCCCGTGTTGAGTTGATGCTTCGCCTGCCTGAGTCCGTCGGAAAGCACGTGTTTGACGTCTGCATTCGTGATGGTCTGAATGCTGGTGGCCAGCGCCGAATCGCGCTGCTTTTTCAGTGGCTCGCTGCCCTGCGTCGCATCCAGTTCGTCGAGCAATTCGAGCAAAATGTCCCAGTCCCGCGTGCTGCCTGCGGATGTCGCCAGAAACTTGCATAGCGCGCGCTGCTGCGTATCAAATTCCTTATCGAGCAGCGGCCGATACGCCCAGAACAGCGTACGAAGCCTGCGCAGCGCCACACGCAGTTTGTGCAGCACTTCCGGATCGACATCTCCGTTCAGCGCCGATACTTGCGCGGTCGCTTCATCGACCAGCGGTGAGGCCAGCTGGCCAAACATGGCTTCGGCTGTATCGTCGCTGTTGGTTCGGCTGTCCATGAATACGCTCCTTTCCGGTGCCCGGGTCATCGATCCATGCAATTACCATTCCCTTTCACGAATCGGTTTTGCGCCATCGCGCGTCAAGGGATTTATGGAAATTAAATGTAACGCTGCGAAGGTGCTCCCAAACAAAAATCACGTTGGGTACACTACCTGCCAACTCGCGGACAGCCCGCGCGATTCAAGCTAATTCAAAAAGAAAATTCGGAGCGAAGTTGAGGAAGAGAGCCACGGTGGTGTGTCGCAGAGGCAAGCACATTCTGCTCGTTGCAAGGCGGGCGAAGTGGGCTTTGCCGGGTGGAATTCTCAAGCGTGGCGAAGCGTTATCGCATGCGGCGTTGCGCGAGCTTAAGGAAGAAACGCGACTCTCGGGCAAGTCGGCCAAATACCTGTTTCAGTATCGCGGCTCGCAGAAGCATCACCATGTGTTCTTTTGCGATATCTCCAAGCGCGCCAAGCCGCGCGCGAGCAATGAGATCGCCAAGTGCCGCTGGGTGCATGTAGAAGACATCGCCCGTCTGACGACGAGTTCGCCGACCAAGGTGATCGTCAAGATTCTCGGCAAGAAGGCGTGAGTAAGATCGCGCGCGTTTAAACGTTCAGAAGAATGACACGCTTGCCCGGTTCGGGCATGCCGGCTTCGATCACTGCCTGCGTAATGCGCTGGCGATTCACCTGGAACGCGAGATTGAGTTGCTGGCGCGATGCATTGGCCGCGCCCAGACGTTCGACCGCCAGCCGTGCCGGCAGAATATACGAGCAGAAACCCCAGCCGTTGCCGAAGGCGGAGAATTGAATCTCGTCGTTGGCGACGATCGGCCGTGACAAGTGCAGGCCGACGTTTTCGGTAGCGATAGAGGCGTTCATAAAGGTGGGTTCCGTTGACAGTGGATTATCCCAGTTCCGCTAAGCCTTGGCATCTGTTAGAGCGTGGGCGAGCCAACACATTCGCCTTAAATAAATGGGCTAGGAAAATTTGAATGGCTTAGGGAATAAATCCTAAGCAAGGTCAATACATGGACGCTAAAAAATACCAAGAGAAATTGCCAGGGCGTCACGTAAATGACATGAATATTCGCTAAGGAAATCCGCACCGCAAAAGGCCATCAATAACGGCGCGAGCACCCTTCGGGTTGAGCGCGGGAAGAGCGCCTTTTCCCTGCCTGTTCAACCGATTGAACCGCGACCTGATTCGCTACACTGGTTTCCGTGGTGCAGAACAACGCACCGCAAACGCGAACCAAGATAGTCACTGAGCATCCCGGCTTACCTCTAACCCTTTACCGGAAAGCAGCGTTGTCGAAGTCGCCGTTGAAGTCGTTGTTTTGCCTTAATAGCAAGTTGCTTTAAATGAAGTGCGCACACACTCGCAGCCCCGACTGGATGTCTCAGCCGGGGCTTCGTTTTTGGGCCAACGCAAGGGGCAAACGCAAGGGGCCAACGCAAGGAGCAAACCCAAGCCAAAGCTGATACCCGGTATTCCTTACCGCGTGGAGCGCAAATAAATGACGTGCTATCCTTGCCCTCGCCTTGTCGCGCTGTCCCACAACTAAAAAAACGAGCGCGTATCACCCGCCTGCAGGCCGCCGTTAAAGAAGCTCAACGGTGTGCCGTCATTAGAAACAGGCGCGGACCGCATGCGGAAATTCTTTCATCGGTTTGCCGTGAGGAAAGCACATTCTCTTAGCGAATGTGCTTTAAGGACTTCCGTTCAAGGCTGATTGCTTCGCCTTAAGAAGCGTCCAACCGCGTGCGGTGCCATTCACTTTTCTAAGTGCGCACTCGACGCGTTCGGATGTCCTTTATTCCGATGATAAACACAGGGATCCGCCGTGCGGACCCTTAGGAATGGCTTGATGAAAACGGTATGGAATTCGTTGCGGTCGAAGTTCGGCCGCACCATGACGGGCGTTGCGATTGCACTCGCCCTCATTGCAGCTGTGTGCTTCGCAATGTTGCGTCAGGAACCCGAGCAAGCGACCCCGCAAGTCGCGGCGCTAAGTGGCATAGCCAGTCAGATGCGGCATGACGTGACGCCGTGGACGCACAGCGAGAAGGACGTGTCGCAACTGACACGCGATATCCGCGATCACAATATCGCTGCGATCGGTGTGAGCCGTGACGCCATGCTTGTTTCGACGGTCAAGGACGACAAATACTATGTCGTCGATCACAACGGCGCGTTTTCGAACGCGCTGCTGGCGGGCGAATTGAAAGCGGACGGCAGCGCGGGCTATCAACTGGTGTGGCTGCCGGACGCGCATATCCGCACCGGTCTTGCGCGCTGGTCCAATCTCTTCACCATTCTGCGCGATGTGTTCAGTCTGCTGCTGCCGCTGCTGATGGTCGGCGGTCTGTCCTGGTTCATGCGGCGCGAGATGCGCGGCGGCGCGCAATTGCTGGCCAAAGCGCCGGTCATGCGCTTCGACGATGTCATCGGTGCAGGCGAAGCCAAAGCCGCCCTCGCCGATGTCCAGGCGTGGCTCACCGAGCCCAAACAATTCACCGGCATGGGCGTGCGCGCACCGTGCGGCATTCTGATGACGGGCGGCCCCGGCGTCGGCAAGACGCGTCTGGCGCAGGCGCTGGCGGGCGAATGCGGCGCGAACTTCATCGCGATTACGGGCAGCTATTTCAGCGCGAAGTACTACGGCGTCGGCATTCAGAAGGTCAAGCATCTGTTCGAGATGGCGCGCAAGAATGCGCCGACGGTTATCTTTATCGATGAAGCCGATGGTCTGGGCAAGCGCACCGATACCGGCGGCGGTCCGGTCGAAGCGGAAACCAACCGCATCATCAATCAACTGCTGGCGGAGATGGATGGCTTCGAGTCGAACGAAGGCGTGATTATCGTCGCGGCGACGAATCATCCTGAGAATCTCGATGAAGCGCTGCGCCGTCCGGGCCGTTTCGATCGGACCATTGCCGTGCGTCTGCCCGATCTCGACGACCGCGCAAGAATTCTGCGTTTCTACGCAAAGAATCTCAAAACCAAGGGCGACGATATCGACTTCGATCAGATGGCGCGTCTGACCACGGGCCTCTCACCCGCGACGCTGGCGATGATCGTCAATCAGGCGGGTCTCGTTGCGCGCAAGAGCGGCAAGAGCGAAGTGGCGGCGGCGCATTTCATCGAAGCGATCAAGATCGCGCGTATCGGCGATATCAACGGCGCGGAGCGCGCGCTCTCGGACGATGAACGCACGCGTATCGCCATTCACGAAGCGGGGCACGGTCTCGTGGCGGCGCTGCTCGGCACCGGCGTGCTCGAAGAAGTGACCATTCTGCCGCGCGGTGGCGCGCTGGGCGTCGCGCTCATCACGAAGATGCAGGACAAGCATCTGTATCGCGAAACCGAAATGCGCAATGAAATTCAGGTGCTGCTCGGCGGGCGCAATGCGGAACTGCTGATGTTCAAGGAAGCATCGAGTGGCGCGGCGCAGGACTTGCAGGAAGCATCGCGTATCGGGCTGGATATGGTGTCGAAGTACGGCTTCAATTCGGACGGCGATCTGTTCAGCCTCGCGTCGCTGCCACAGCAGTACGCGGGTCTGCAATTGAAGGGCGCGATCGAAAATACCAACGAATTGCTGCGCGATCTGGACGATGCCACCTTCGCGCTGCTGAAGGCCAACGAGCCGGTGCTGCGCGCCATCGCCGATGAACTGCTGGAAACGGAAACGGTGCCGGGCGAGACGGTGTATCGCCTGATTCGTGAGCATGCTGCGGCAGTGAATGCCGTCAACGAAGTGCTTGCGGCTTAATCCTCAGACGCCCGAAAGCACCACAATCAGCCGACGCTGCGTTCGAACTTCGCATCCTTTCGATTCGCAGCGGAATAAGCCGATTCGAGCCGATTCCCGCCGAGCGACTTCGCGCTATACAGCGCACGGTCACCGGCGGCGAGCAACCCGGCAAGCGTGTCCGCATCCTTTCCAGATAGCGCCATACCGATACTCACCGTCACCCTGATCTGCACGCCGTCCGCTTCGTGCGATACGGTCTGCGCAAAACGCCGGATCACGCTTTCCCCCGCCTCTCTCGCGCGCCGCCCATCATGCGACGGCAACAGCGCGACGAATTCTTCCCCGCCCATGCGCGCAAAAATGGCGTGCTCACCGAGCACATCGCGGGCGACTTTCGCGAAAGACTTGAGCACTTCGTCGCCTGCTTCGTGGCCGAAGCGGTCGTTGATCGCTTTGAAGTTGTCGAGGTCGAGCGCGAGACAGGCCAGCGGATGCGCGGCATCGGCTGCGCGCATCGCGTGTTCGGCTTCGGAGAAGAACCATCGGCGATTGCCGAGTCCGGTTAGATAATCCGTCTGCGATTCGCGCAGCAGATCGGCATGCGCTTCATCGCGGACGAATTTGAGCAGCGTCATCGGCAAGATGACGGAATAGAGCACGCCTTCGTACATGGTGAACTTGCCGGCAATCGCCAGCGCGCCCGGTCCAAACGATGCCGCCATCCAAGGCAAAATCACCGCGCGAAACGCATAGAACAGCGCATGGCCGCCCGCTATAAAGATAGCGATATTGCGCGCCTGTCTGCCCACGGCTCCGCTCATGCGCATCAGTTCACGCGCGGTCAATCCGCATACGACGGCGATGGGAATCGCGCTCAGATACGCCCACATCACTTCTTCCCAGCGCTTGCCCGCAATCACCCACGCGAGCGCAAGCAGCACGAGCACGCCAATAGGAAGTCGTCGATAACGCCGCCCGTTCAACAGCGCGACGCCCTGCATATTGAGCAAATAGCCCGACACGATCACGAGATTGCTCAGCGCCGATCCCAGCGCGCCCGGCAAATTGTGACGCACCAACGCCGCCGCGCAGCCAGCCGCAAGCACCGCGTAACCCGCAGCCAGAACGCTCAGTTCTTTCCTGCGCCGCTGATAACTGCGCTGCTCCCAGAGCGTCAGCGCACAACTGGCGATGAGCGTTCCGACAGCCAGCAAATATAACGTAAGGAGATCGACACGCATGTGCTCGCTGGGCCTTTCGCTGGCCGGAGACAGTCAGACATGACTGGTTAACGGTCAGTTGTCCGGATTCTTGAATCTTCCGAACACCCGCGCAATCAGCGTGCCTTTTCGAGCGATTTACCTCGCAACCGCCGCCTCGACCGCCGCAAGATACGCCGCCAGCGCGCGCCGCACTTCGCGCAAATAACGCTTCGCCAGTTGCACATCGCCCATGGCGGAACGGAGTTTGACGGTCAGTGCGCCGCTTGCCAGCGCGTGAATCATATCGACGTAAAGCTCGCGTTCGGAAGGCTTGATATCCGGCATGCGCGTATCGATGACGCGGCGCAGCGTGCTGTGCTTGTGCTTCTTTTTGTCCTCGTCGTGGCGCATGGACGGCATCAGCATCAGGCAATCGGGATTGCGCTCGAAGTAATCGATATGCGGCGTCATAAAGCGATCGATCACCGCCTCGGCCGTCAGCGCGCGCCACGTGTCGTTATCGATCTGACTGAGTTCATCTTCCAGTTCTTCGAGCGCCGCAATGTGGCGATCCCACAACGCCGCAAGCAAGCTGTCGCGATCCGGAAAGAAGTGATACATCGAGCCGATCGGCGTTTGTGCACGCCGCGCAACACCGTGCATGGTCACGCCTTCCAATCCCTTTTCGACGATAAGTTCAGCCGTTGCATCCAGCACGGCTTCAATACGCGCGCGACCGCGTGCCTGCAAGGGCGAGCGCGCGGTGCTCGGACGTTCTTCGGTACGCGAAGTCTCGCCGCTGTCGTCGCGGGGCTTATTCATTTGCTGTTGTTCCTGCTGTAATTGCTTTGGGGACAAACTAGACGCATGCGTCTAGATTCGTGCATACTAGACGGCATCGTCTAGTTTGGCGCGCGTGGGGAAGTAACGCAACCGGGCAACCGGGGAATGGAACGCGTTACTACGCCGTCACATATCAAAGGCTACCGCATGAAGACGGTGGCGCATCGAGTCGGAGAAATCATGGCAGTTACAGCACCGCCCTCGGGCGGTAACGCGGGTGAAGCCGCGTCCAGCAAAACGTCGCGCAAACGCGTGTTGATCGTGATCGGCATTGTCGCGGTGGTGGCGGGGATCGTGTGGGGCGCGCGCTGGTGGAGCGTCGGGCGCTTTATCGAAAGTACCGACGATGCCTATTTGAAAGCCGACAGCGTGACCATCGCGCCGAAAGTGAGCGGCTATATCACCGAAGTGCTGGTCGGCGACAATCAGGCGGTCGCGGCGGGCGCACCGCTGGCACGGCTCGATACGCGTCAATATCAGGCATCGCTCGATCAGGCCAAGGCCACGCTCGATGCGCGCGCCGCCGATATTCAACGCGCCGAAGCCGATCTGTATCAGCAACACGCCAATGCAGAACAGACGAAAGCGCAGGCCGAAGTCTCGCGCGTGAGCCTCGCGCACGCGGAAGACGATGTGCGGCGTTATCGTCCGCTGGTGGCGACGGGCGCGGAAACGGAGGAGCGCTTGTCGAGCCTTATCTCCACGCGCGATCAGGCCAAGGCCACGCTCGCCGCCAATCTCGCAGCGGTGAAGTCGGCGCAGACGCAGATCGGCGCGACCGAAGCGACGATTGCGCAGGCGCGCGCGCAGCTTGAAGCGGCGCAGGCGCAATTGAATCAGTCCAAGCTCGATCTCAACGACACCACCTTGTATAGCCCGCTCGCGGGGCGCGTCGGCGATCGCTCGGTGCGCGTCGGTCAGTACGTGCAACCGGGCACGCGGTTGATGACCGTGGTGCCGGTGACATCGGTGTATCTCGAAGCGAACTTCAAGGAAACGCAAGTGGGCCGCATGCGGATCGGCCAACCTGCGACGCTGCATGTCGATGCGCTCAAAGGCACTGATTTGCACGGCGTCGTCGAGAGTTTCTCGCCCGGCACCGGCGCGCAGTTCGCGCTCTTGCCGCCGGAAAACGCCACCGGCAACTTCACGAAGATCGTGCAACGCGTGCCGGTGCGCATTCGTGTCGATACCGGTCCGGAAACGCGCAAAGTGCTGCTGCCGGGTCTTTCCGTGACGGTCGAAGTCGATACGAAATCTGCCAGCGACGATAGCCGCCGTATCGACGCTGAGAATCGCCATGAGTAATGGCCAAGCGCAGGCGCAGCCGCACGCCCGCGCGAGCGCCACGGATTGGATCGCGGTCACGGCGGGCGCGTTGGGCGCGCTGATGGCCACGCTCGACATTTCGATCACCAACTCCGCGCTGCCGCAGATTCAGGGCGAAATCGGCGCGACCGGCACGGAGGGCACGTGGATTTCCACCGGCTATTTGATGTCGGAGATCGTGATGATTCCGCTCGCCGCGTGGCTCACGCGCGTGTTCGGCCTGCGCAATTTCCTGCTCGGCAATGCGGTGCTGTTCACGCTGTTCTCGGTGATGTGCGGCCTCTCCACGTCCCTGCCGATGATGGTCGCAGGCCGCATCGGCCAGGGTTTCACCGGCGGCGCGATGATCCCGACCGCGCAGACCATTATCCGCACGCGATTACCGCGCGAACAGATGCCGGTCGGCATGACCATCTTCGGCCTGATCGTGCTGCTCGGGCCGCTGCTCGGTCCCGTGCTCGGCGGCTGGCTCGCGGAAAATATCTCGTGGTCGTGGTGCTTTTACGTGAACATTCCCGTCGGCATTGCGCTGGTGGCGCTCCTGATCGCGGGCTTGAAATCGGATGAGACGCATTGGGAAGCGTTTTTCAAGGCGGACTGGGTCGGCATTCTCGGGCTGGCGATCGGCCTCAGTTCGCTGACGGTGGTGCTCGAAGAAGGCCAGCGCAATCAATGGTTCGAATCGACGGAAATCGTCACGCTGAGTTGCGTGACCGCGTTCGGCATGTTGCTGATCGCGATCTCGCAGATGTTTTCGGCGAAGCCGATCGTGCGTCTCTCGCTGCTGCGCAATCCGCGTTACGCGAGCGTAATTCTGATCGTGTTCGCGGTCGGCGCGGGCTTGTATTGCGTGTCGTTTTTGCTGCCGCAGTTCTTGAGCATCGTTGCGGGCTATAACGCGTTTCAGTCCGGTTCGATCATGCTCGTCTCCGGCGTCCCCGCGTTTCTCATCATGCCGATTCTGCCGCGTCTGCTCGGCAAAGTGGACTTTCGGATATTGGTCATCAGCGGTCTGCTGTTTTTCGCGGGAAGCTGTCTGCTCGATATTTCGCTCACCGCACAAAGTGTCGGACACGACTTCTTCGGCTCGCAAATTCTGCGCGGCTTCGGCCAGATGCTCGCGATGATGCCGCTCAATCAGGCCTCGATGGCAGCCGTCTCGCGCGAAGAATCCGGCGATGCGGCTGGCCTCTACAACATGGCGCGCAATCTCGGCGGCTCGGTCGGGCTTGCGATCATCGGCACGGTGATCGACCGGCGCAACGACTTTCATAGCGAAGCGATCCGCGAATCGCTGACGGCGAATTCGGTGCTCGGGCAAGAGCGTATCGCGGGGAGCGCGGCGAGTTTTTATGCGCAAGGCGGCGACATGGCGCACGCGCATATGCAGGCGCTCGGCCAGTTGTCGATGCAGATCGGCCAGCAGGCTATCGTCATGACGTACTCGGAGACGTTCTACATTCTGGCGATTGCGCTGCTCGCATGTCTGCCGCTTGCGCTATTGCTCAAGACACCGAAGCATTCCGGCGATGCTCCTTCTGCTGGTCATTGAGGCTGGTCACTGAACACATGAAATATTCGACGATGCAACTCCCCTTCACGCGCCTGCTTCCGCTCGCCGCCATCGCGATGACGCTCGCCGCGTGCACGGTCGGCCCCGACTATCACGGCGCACCGGATATCGCGTCGGAGTCCGTAAAAAGCGGTACATTCGTGCGTACGCCCGCGCAAGGCGTGACAACCACGCACGCGCCCGCATCATGGTGGCTCGCACTGAACGATCCGCAACTCAATAGCCTGATCGACAGCGCACTGGCCGATAACCCCGACCTCAAGATGGCGCAAGCGCGCTTGCGTCAGGCACGTTCGCAACTGCGCGGCCAGCAGGCGAACGAATTGCCGAAGGTATCCGGCGCAGCGGCGGCATTGCGCATGCGTTCGCCGGATACATCGCTATTCGGCTCATCGTCGGGCGATACCGGTCGCGGCCCCGTCGATTTCTACACGCTCGGTTTCGATGCCTCATGGGAAATCGATCTGTTCGGTGGCACGCGGCGCGCGATCGAAGCGGCATCGGACGAAGCGGATGCGGTCCACGCCGATCTCGCCGACACGCAAGTCTCGCTCGCGGCGGAAGTGGCATCGGCGTATATCGATTTGCGCGATCAGCAGGAACGGCTCGCGCTCGCGCAGCAGACCGCCGAGTATCAGCAGCAGATGCTCACGTTGACGGCGCAACGGCGCGCACGCGGCACGGCGGCGGACGTGGATGTCGAACGCCTGACCACCCAAGTCGATACGACGCGCGCCACGCTCGTGCCGCTGCAAGTGCAGATCACCGATTCGCTCGATCAGCTCGCCGTACTCACTGGCCGCGCACCCGGCGCGCTCGATGCCGAACTCGCGCAGCGCGCGCCCTTGCCTGCGCTGCCCGCAAGCGTGCCAATCGGCGATCCGGCCGCGATGCTGCAACAGCGCCCGGATATCCGCGCGGCGGAGCGACGGCTGGCATCGAGCAATGCGCAGATCGGCGAGCATATCGCCGATTATTTTCCGAAGGTCTCCTTGCTCGGCGATATCGGCTTTTCAGCCGCCGATCCCGGTCATTTGCTGCGCAAGCAGAATTTCTCGTGGCTCGGCGTGCCGTATCTGCAATGGAATCTGTTCGATTTCGGCCGCACGTCGTCGAGCGTCGATGCAGCGCGCGCCTCGCGTGACGAAGCCGAAGCGCGCTATCAGAAGACCGTGCTCGCGGCGCTGAAGGACGCGAATTCATCGCTGTCGCGCTATGGCAATCAGCGCGAGCATGTGGTGCGACTCGAAGCCGTGCAGCAATCGTCGGAACGCTCGGCGACGCTGATTCGCCAGCGATATCGCGCGGGGGTATCGACGCTGATCGATCTGCTCGATGCGCAACGCACCGAGTTCGCCGCGCAGCAGGACGTGGTCGCTGCGCGTGCGGAATTGCTGAAGGACTTCGTGTCCTTGCAGAAGGGGCTGGGCCTCGGCTGGCAGGCGAACGACGCCACGCAAGTGGCGCAGTCGCGCTGAGCTCAGGTGAGCATGGGCTTGAGGTCAGGATCGCCTTTGCTCATCGCCCGCTGATACCCCGGCCGCGAGCCGATCCGCTGCAAATAAGCCAGAATATGCGGATACGGCGCGAGATCGAGCGGCTGAAACAGCCGCATGGTCGTGAGCGAGAACACGCTCATGATGTCGGCGGCGGTGAAATCGCTGCCTGCGAGATAGTCGTTCTGCCCAAGGCGCGCTTCGATAAGCGCGAGTACTTTGTCCAGTCTCCCTTGCACGGCAGTTTGCACCGGATGATCCGCTGCCAACGCGCATCGACCGATCATCATCGAGCGTCCCATCACCGGTTGCAGATTGCCGTTGGCGAAATGAAACCAGTACAAATAGGCGGCAAAATCCGCATGATCCGGCGCGTGCTGCAAGCGCCCGTGGCCATATCGCGCCAAAATATATTCGACGATGGCCGCCGACTCGGCCAGCAACATGCCGTCTTCTTCGATCAACGGCGCCGCGCCCAGCGGATGCAAAGCCTTCAACTCCGGCGGTGACAACATCGTGACAGGGTCGCGCGTGTAGTGTACGAGTTCGTACGGCACGCCCAGTTCCTCGCACAGCCAGACGATCCGTTCCGACTGAGAATGACCCAGATGGTGAATTTTCAGCATGAAAGTGTGTCCCTCCTTAAAGTGCTGCCTATTATTTGATGCCGATCAGATTTCGACGCGTGTCATTGTTGAGGCAACATTCAAGCCTGGATCACGATTAAAACGCATATTCGCCCCGATGAACTCCCGCCTCATCAGTCTCGCCCGCATTCCGTACTTCCTGCCTCTCTCCGCCGCCACGCTGATGCTGGGCATCGCGTTGTCGTTTACGGCACCGTATCTGTCGCTGTTCGGCGTCGAACAGGCCGATATGACGCCCTTGCGGCTCGGCGTATTCATGACGCTGATCGCGGCGAGCGGCGTGGTGGCGAGCGCCGTGGCGGGCAAGTGGTCGGACAAGCGAGGACATCATCGTGAATTGCTGCTGGGCACGCTGATCGCGGCGGCGCTGGGCTTTCTGGCGCTGTGCTTCGTGCGCAATTACGCGATGCTGGTAGGAATCGGCATCGCGTTTCTGGGAGTCGGCGGCGCGGCCATGTCGCTGGTATTTTCGTTTGCCCGCGCCGCGCTGCCTGTTGACGATGAAGCCGAGCGCTCGTTCGCGCTGGCATCGCTCAGAACGGTTTTATCGATGGCATGGGTCTTCGGGCCGTCGGTCGGCGCGCTGGTGCTGGCGGCCGCGGGCTTCTATGGCCTGTTCCTATTCGCGGCGGCGTGTTTTGCAGCCTGCGGCGTGATCGTCTGGCGCATGCACGATTCCCCAAAGGGCGACCCGCACAGCGCGCCGGCCCACTATGCGGGAGAACCGGCTTCGCTGCTCGAAGTCACCGCGCCCGATACCGATGAAACCGTGCCGCCGCACGAAGGCCCGCAGCATTCGCGCGCGGAAATCTGGCGCTCGACGGTGGCGCTGACGCTGATCGGACTGGCGGCGAGCGCGACGATGATCGTGCTGCCTTTGTACGTGGTGCATGGCATGCACGGCTCGCGCATCGATGTATCGATCATGCTGGGTCTTGGCGCGCTGCTCGAAATCCCGATGATGCTCGCGCTCGGCGCGCGTGGTTCGCGGCTCGACAAACAGCGCTGGCTGGCGGCGTGCGCGGTGGTGCATACGGTGTACTTCGTGGCGGTGGCGGCATCGCCCAACATCGAATTTCTGATTCCGATGCAAGCGTTCAACGCGTTCGTCGTCTCGGTGACGTCGTGTCTCGGCATGACGTATATGCAGGATCTGATGCCGCGCAGTCCGGGCGCGGCGACGGCGCTGTTCTTCAACGCATCGCGCGTGGGATCGATTGCGTCTGGCGTGCTGTCCGGTGCGCTGGTGGCGGCGATGGGGTATCGCGGAACGTTTCTGGTGTGTGGGGTGTTGACGATCGGGAGTTTTGTTTTGTTTGTTAATCCGCCATTTAAGGCCTACGCGCAGCGTTCGTGGGCGTGGTGGAAGGGGCGGCGGGAAGCTGCGCGATAGGCGTGTTCAGTCGCATCTGGCTTGATCGAATTGACAGGAATGCCAACTTATTCGGCGCCTTACGTCAAATAAAATTCACTCCAACCTCACCCGCGGTAGTGTCTTTCAGAAAGGCCAATTGCCTTAGCACGCCCGAACCAATACTTATCCATTGTTCGCGCTCCCCGGATTCTCAATTTGCCTGCCGGGTCTTTTTCCGCAGCTTTCACGCTCCTACAGTACGTGTTCTCGCGTCGGACGAGTGTTTCGTCTCGACTTGCCTCATCTTCAAAGCCAAGAACCGATATGCATATCGACACCCCCGCAAGCGCCGCCCCGGCGCACGATCAATTGGCTTCGCTACGTCAGTGGCTTGCCGTGCTGGCCGTCGCCATCAGCGCGTTCGCGTTCGTGACGGCGGAGTTTTTGCCGGTCGGCTTGTTGCCGCAGATCGCGCAGGATCTCGGCATCAGTCCCGGCATCGCCGGTTTGATGGTGACGACGCCCGGCGTGCTGGCCGCGATTTTTGCACCAGCATCGATCATTCTGGCCGGACGTCTCGATCGTCGATACGTCTTTCTGCTGCTGACCGCCGTGCTGCTCGCATCGAATTTGCTTTGCGCGGTCGCGACGAGTTTCCCCGTCGTGCTGATCGGCCGCGCCATGCTCGGCGCCGCGCTCGGCGGCTTCTGGACGCTCGCGACCGCCGCCGCGCCGCGTCTCGTGCAGCCGAAACACGCCGCCAAAGCCACCGCGACCATTCTCGCGGGCGTGACCTGCGCGACCGTGATCGGCGTGCCGCTCGGTACGTTCATCGCGTCGTTCGCGTCGTGGCGCATGTCGTTCGCCGCGACCGCTGCGCTCGTGACGGTCGCGCTTGTCGCGCAACTGTTCCTCGTGCCGTCGCTGCCGTCCGCCACGCGTCTGCGCCTCGGCGACTTCAAGGCGCTGCTCGCGAATCCTCATACGCGTCTGAGTTTGCTGATGGTCGCGCTCGCATTCGGTGCGCATTTTTCGACGTACACGTATATCGCGCCGCTGCTGCAGGAAGACTTCTCGCTGCAAGCCATCACCTTGCTGCTGCTCGGCTTCGGTTTTATCGGCTTCGTGTCGAATGCGTTGATGTCGATGGTCGTCGCCGATCATCTGAAGAAGTCGGTCGCCGTGATGATCCTGCTGCTGCTCGCCGCGATTTCGTCGATGCTGCTGTTCCGCCACTCGCGCATCGGGGAAACGGCGGGGATGCTGGTGTGGGGCGTCGCATTCGGCGCGATGCCGCTGTGCTTCAGCGTGTGGATTCAGCGCGGCATGGCCGATTATCCGGAAGCCGGATCGGCCATGTTCGTCGGCATCATTCAGGTGGCGATTGCGGCGGGTTCGGCGGCGGGCGGCGTGATCGTCGATCGCGCGGGCGTGGATGCCGACTTCGTGATGGGCGCGGGTCTCGCCGTGCTCGGGCTGATCACGCTGCAACGCGTGGCATCGCTCGAAAAGCCCGCTGTGCGCCGCGCAGCGGACCCGAATTGCGAACCTTCGTTAGACTAAGTAATTTCGATTACCACGGCACTTCGCCGTTGGCATCGACGAAATGGCCGGTGAGTTCGCCGTCTTTCAACAGCGCGAGTCTCACCGGCGTGCGCGCGGCTTCCGCGGGCGACAGATAGCCTTTGTGCCCGCTCAGGTCGGTATCGACATAGCCGGGACAAATGGCGTTGACGAGAATGGGCGTGTCGCGCAATTCCTGCGCAAGCTGCACGGTCAGCATATTCAGCGCGGCCTTCGATGCGTTGTAGCCGATCAGCCGCACTTCGTAGTACGCCGAGGACGCGTCGCCATTCATGGCTAACGAGCCAAGCGTGCTCGATACGTTGACGATGCGCCCCGCAGCAGACTTTCGCAGCAACGGCAGCATCGCTTGCGTAACGCTTAGGGTGCCGAAGAAATTTGTTTCGAAGATGCGGCGCGCGGCATCGACAGAAGCGGTGCTTGGCGGACCGTCGTTTTCATCGACAGCACCTGCGTTGTTGATCAAGATATCCAGCTTGCCGAATTGCTTGTCGATGCTCGCGGCGGCAGCGGCAATACTCTCCGCGTTCACGATATCGACCTGCACGAACGCGGCATCGAGTCCTTGCGCTTTCAACTGATCCACTGCGGCTTGCCCACGCTCCGCATTTCTCGCGCCGATCAGCGCAAAAACGCCTGCCTGCGCGAGTTGCCGCGCGGTTTCGAATCCGATTCCCTTATTCGCGCCCGTGACGAGTGCGATACGCGCTGCCGTGCTTGCCATGTGTCTCTCCTTGAAGAACGTGGAAGGCGTGCTTCAGGGATTATGTCGCCGATCCGAACTTATTGCCGACACCGCTTTATTCGATACCCGCCGACCATTCTTTCATGCTCAGATTCGCCTTCGCGCCGATAGTCAGAAACGGCTGCGGCGGCAGCGGCTTCGGCGCGTCGAAACTGCGAAAGACCTGCACGAGCCACGAATCGAGACCCATCGCTGCTTCGGCGGCCGCCATGCCCGATGCAGTGGCTTTTGTCGCGCCCACGCCGTTGCACGCGATCGCCGCAAACATGCCCGGCTCGATCTCGCCGAACGCGGGCACGCCATTCCATGTGAGTGCCATCGCGCCCGCCCAGCGATACTGCATGGCGATGCCTTTGAGCGTCGGAAAACGCGCATCGAACTTGCGATCGTGCACGCGGCCCGCACGCGCGATCGCGCCTTCGCTGACCTGCATGCGCGGATTGTAGGTATAGCGCGAGCGAATCAGCACGCGATCGCCTTCTTTGCCTTGCACGCGGCGTACTGTGGTGCCCATTGGAAACGCGGGCGTCGCGCCCCATGAACGCTCACCGCCGAGCCGCTTCGGATCGAATGTTTCGGTCATGGACGCGTACGTGTAGACATGCAAAAGCTGTCCGCGAAACAGGCCGAAATTCTGCGCTTGTCCGTTGTTGGCGAGAATGATTTTTTCCGCGTTGACAATTCCCTTCGGCGTCCTGATTTGCCAAGACGAGCCTTGCCGTTCGATCGATACCGCCGGCGTGTTTTCGTAGAGCGTGACAGGCGCTCGAAACGAATCGGCTAATCCTCGAACGTATGCAGCAGGCTGGATGATGACCGTCCCCGGCGTATAAATGGCCGATGTGAACGAAGGCGTGCCAGTGACGGCGGCGATCTGCTTTGCATCGAGCAAGGTGTACGGCTCGTGCACTTTGTCGAGTTGCTTTGCGTAGGAAGCGACGTGCTTGTCGCCCTGCGGACCCATCGCAATGTTGTACTTGCCGCACGGATCGAAAATATCCTTGCCCCAGCCGTTTTCATTCGCGACGTCCCGCGCCAGCGCAATCGCCATGCGATGCACGGCGATATCGTGCTTGCGCGCGTCGTTACCGGAACCGCTGTAGTCTTCGGACGATACCTCATGTGGCAAGTCGATCACGAAGCCCGAATTGCGCCCCGTTGCGCCATCGGCAATTTCACCGGCTTCGAGAATCACCACGCGCAATGCCGGATCGAGTTGCGACAGACGGCGCGCGGCGGACAGCCCCGCAAAGCCGCCGCCGATAATTGCGATATCGGCACTCACCGTTTGATCGAGCGACGGATGCGGCGTGCGGCGCGGCATCATCGCGACCCATCCGGATCGGCCGAGTGTTTGCGGAAACTTGCTGGCGATTAACATAGTTAGTTTAACCAATCATCTTTTCACGCTCGATCAACTCACCGAGCGCGCTACGCAACGCATCGATCTTTTTCTCCGCTAAACGAGCCAGCGGACGACGCGGATTGCCCGCACCATAGCCCGTCATCTCCGCCGCTGCATACACAGACTGCACGTAATCGCCTTCCCAGATCAGCGACATGGCCGGTTCGAGCAGACGCCAGATTTCCCGCGCCTCGTCCCAGCGATGCTCCTGCGCAGCGCTCGCGAATTGCAAACACGTTTTCGGTGCGAAGTTCGCGCCGCCCCAGATCAGGCCCTTGACGCCCGCGTACAGCGCGTAAGGCACGAGCGCATCGGCACCGTTCATCATCGGCAGGCCGGTGCGAATGAGTGCGGCCTGCTTGGCCAGATCGCCGCTGCTGTCCTTGACCGCGAGGAACTCGGGAATCTCGTTCAGACGCCGCAGCAAAGCAGGTGTGATCTCCACACCGACGGCCTGCGGCACGTTATAGCCGATGATCGGCAGCCCGCCGCGCGCCACGTCGGCGTAGAAATCGAACACGCCATCGTCATCGGTCGGGCCTTCGAAGAAGGGCGGCAGCACCATCACGCCGTCCGCGCCGCAATCGGCCGCATGACGCGTACGCTCCACGACATCATCGACCAGCAACGCCGATGTCTGCGCGATAATCTTCGCGCGCCCGTCAATCACCTTCGTGCCGAACGCAATCAGATCTTTCGACTCTTGCTGCGACAGATACACGTGCATACCCGTGCCCGAACTGAGCACGAAGCCGCGAATACCTGCGGCAAGGTACTTTTCGATCAACTGTTCGAGTCGCGCGTGATCCGGCGTTCCGGCGTTTTTAAACGGAGTACTAATCGCCAGATTGATGCCTGTGAACGCAAAATCCTTCATTTTTCAAGCCTCGTTTAGAATTCGATCGGCACGGCCACGCCGTCCGGCGCAACATAAGACGCCATATTCCGCCGCGCGAGATACACATGCGCGCGCACTATTTCTCCAGCTGCATCGGCATCGCGACGTTGAATCGCTTCGATGATGTCTTCGTGTTGCTGCATGGCCTCCGCTAGCTCTTCGTCCATGCGTTCGTCGCGCGGCTGATAGAACGTCTTGCCAAGCCGCGCGTGATCGATCAGCAAGCGCGACAAGCTCGGCAACAGATACGGGTTATGCGCCATCTTGCCGATTGCATAGTGGAACTGATCGTTGGCCAGCACGCGTTTATCCACGTCGCTGCCTTCCACGGCGGCGCGAAAGCGTTCCTGAATGCGCTTCAATTGATCGATTTCCGCCTGCGTCGCGTTCGATGCCGCGAGCTTCGTGGTTGCCACGTAAATCAAAGGCGCGGCGAGAAAATAATTGCGCAGCGAATCGAAGTTCATGGAGGCCACACGTGCCGCGCGATTCGCTTCCAACTCGATATACCCTTCCGCCGCCATATGCCGCATCAACTCGCGCACCGGCGGCCGCGACAGGCCGAATTCCTCGGCAAGCGCCACTTCATCCAGCGACGATCCGGGCGCGAGTTCCATGCTCAAAATGCGATGTTTCAACGCCTCGGCAAGCGCCGCCTTGCGGTCTTGCGATGGCGCTTGCGCATCGTCCCGATCGATCTCTGCGACGCTCGATTTCATGCCCTTCTCCTGTTGGCCAAATCTTGTGTCTACAAATTGTATTCGTCCAGACTTCAATGTGTCTTATGCGGGAAGTCACTGATATGACGGACTTTTCTGGCGCAACGCACGCATAACCTAATGTAATGTCGCAGCGAAATTAAAGCGCATTGACGCGGATTTTCCGTCCTTCAATACTCGGCGCACATCCACTGAACGCGTTTCAACAGACTCATCGCTATGAACTCGGTCCAAAGAATTTTCGATGCGGCTCAAGATCCGGAAGCCCGCTTTTCCAGCGCCGCGATGTGGGAAAACGGCGCGCGCCAATGGGCTAGCGGCGAGCAGCAAACGCTGACATGCTGCCGCGTGATCGACGAGACGCACGATGTCAAAACCTTCGAGTTTCGCGTCGGCGATGGCGCGCCGGTGCGCTTCGAGCCGGGCCAGTTCATGACGGTATCGGCGCAAGTGAACGGGCAGTCGGTCGAGCGCTGCTACACGATCTCTTCGCCACCGACGCGACCGTATCTGCTTTCGATTACAGTCAAGCGCGTGCCGGGCGGCATCATGTCGAACTGGCTGCACGACAGTATGCAGCCCGGAAGTTTGCTGCGCGCATATGGCCCGTCGGGCACGTTCACATCGACGGCGGCGGCATCGGATAAAGCGTTATATCTGTCGGCAGGTTCGGGCGTGACGCCGTTGATGTCGATGACGCGTGCGAGCATCGATCTCGGACTAAATCGTGACGTGATCTTCGTGCACAGCGCGCGCACGCCTGCGGATATCGTCTTTCGCAAGGAACTTGAGCGCCTGGCGGCATTGTCGCCGCGCCTGCGCACCTTCTTCGTTTGCGAAGGGTTGGGCGATGAAGCCGATTGGAACGGCCCCATCGGCAGGCTCAGTCTTCAACTGCTCGCTGACTTTGCGCCGGATTATTTGGATCGCGAAGTATTTACTTGTGGTCCGGCGGGCTATATGAGCGCCGTGCGCGCGCTGCTGCACGAAGGTGGCCATGATCCCGCGCGCTACCACCAGGAAAGCTTCGATATCACCGCAGATGTTGCCCCTGAACCGCGACCTGAACCGCAAACAGCGACAAAGGAGACCTTCACGGTCAAGCTGTCGCGCTCATCGAAAAGCTTCACGATGAATGCGTCCGAAACCGTGCTTTCCGCCGCCAGAAAAGCCGGCGTACCCATTCCGTCTTCATGCAGTCAAGGCGTATGCGGCACGTGCAAAACAAAAGTGCTGGAAGGTTCCGTCGATATGAAACACAACGGCGGGATCCGCGAACGTGAAGTGCTCAAAGGTTTTCGTCTGCTGTGTTGCAGCCGTCCGACTTCCGACCTGACGCTGGAACTCTGATCATATTAATTAATCAACGGAGTCCGAAACATGTCGATTCAACCGAGCGATAAAGCAAGCGTGCTGCGCGAAGTGCGGCCGTATCGGCTCAGGCGCGTGCAGGATCAATTGCGCAAGCACGATTGCCCTGCCATTCTGCTTTACGATCCGGTGAATATTCGCTATGCAACGGACACGTCCAACATGCAGGTCTGGGCGGGCCGCAATCCCGCGCGATACATCATGGTCTTCGCGGATGGCCGTATCGTCGCATGGGAGTTTCATAGCAGCGAGCATGTGTGGGACGGGCTGGATCTGAACGTCGAACTGCGCGGCGCAAAAAGCTGGACCTTCTTCAACGCGGGGCACGAAGCCGAGCACCGCGCGAAAGAATGGGGCGCTGAAATTGTCGATGTATTCCGTCAGCACGCGCCGGAAAACAGCGTGCTTGCCGTCGATCGGCTCGATCCGTTCGGCACGGCTTACCTCGAAAAGCAAGGCATCACGCTACTCGATGGACAAGCGCTGATGGAAACCGCGCGCCTCATCAAATCACCGGGCGAGCTTGTTTTGATGGGCGAATCGCTGCGCACGGCGGAAAAAGGCATCGAACGGATGCGGCGTGAACTGCGTCCCGGCATCACCGAAAACGATCTGTGGGCCAATCTGCACTACGAGAATATCCGGCACGGCGGCGAGTGGATCGAAACGCGCTTGCTTGCATCGGGTGACCGCACCAATCCGTGGATGCACGAGTGTTCGTCGCGCGTATTGCAGGACGGCGATCTGCTCGCATTCGACACCGATATGGTCGGACCCAACGGCTATTGCTCCGATATCTCGCGTACGTGGCGCGTAGGC
>NZ_JAQFVG010000200.1 GCF_029439455.1 Caballeronia sp. BR00000012568055
CATACGCGATCAATCCGACGTCGATGATGAGGCGGTCAATTTCCTGCGACGCTTCAATCCGCTGGGTATTCGGGGTTACCTCACACACCTGAAGCTGATGACCACGGTACGCGGTCGCTAAGGGAGGCCATATGCTGGACGAACTCAACCCCCAGCAACGGGAAGTCGCCCAGTTGCGTCAGCATTGCGTGGCGATCGCTTGCCCCGGTGCGGGCAAGACGAAGACGATCGCCACAAAAGCAGCTCTGTTGCTGCAGGACAGTGGCGCTTCCGTCGGCGCAGTGACGTTCTCCAAGGATGCGGCCGTCGAACTGCGCGAGCGCATTCTGAAGGCCGCCGGTGCAGGGGTAAAAAAACGCCTGATCGCGGGCACCTTCCACTCGCTTGCGTTTAAGCAACTGCAGCGGCCCGGCGCGCGGCCCCTCGATATTGCGTCCGATGGCGATCGTCTGGGAATGCTGATTCGCGTGATGCAGGAACTGGGACGCGAGGGCAAGGCTGAAGACGTCATTCCAACGATCGAGAAGATCAAGACCAACTTCGGCCGGTGCGATCCCGATACCGATGATGGTGCGCTGTACCAGGCATATCAGGACGCGTTAGCTCGCAACGGCAAGATCGATTTTCAGGACATGCTGCGTCTGGCTGTCGAGGGCATGGAGAACGGCACCATTCTC
>NZ_JAQFVG010000201.1 GCF_029439455.1 Caballeronia sp. BR00000012568055
CATGCTGAAAAGAAAAATCATCGGTGCGCTGATCGGTACTAGCGCATTGCTTGCTGCAACGAGCGCTTCATATGCAGACGAAGCCTATATTCCGCTGATTTCCAAAGGCTTCCAGCACCAGTTCTGGCAAGCGGTCAAAGCGGGCGCGGAGCAAGGCGCTAAGGAACAGAAGGTCCGCATTACCTTTGAAGGCCCGGAAACCGAAGCCATGGTCGATAAACAAATCGACATGCTTTCCGCTGCACTTGCCAAGAAACCTCAAGCCATCGGCATTGCCGCACTAGACAGCAAGGCCGCCATTCCGCTGCTCAAGCGCGCGCAAAACAACAAGATTCCGATCATCGCCTTTGACTCGGGTGTCGATAGCGATATTCCGCTTACGACGTGTGCCACCGACAATATCGCTGCCGCCGCACTCGCCGCCGACAAGATGGCCGATGCCATCGGCAACGCGGGCGAAGTCGGCCTGATCGTGCACGATCAGACCAGCCGCACCGGCATCGACCGGCGCGACGGCTTCCTTAACGAAATGAAATCCAAGCATCCGAACATCAAAATCGTCTCCGTGCAATACGGTGGCGGCGATCATTTGAAGTCAGCTGAAATCGCCAAGACGATGATTCAGGGCAACCCGAATATCAAAGGCATTTTTGGCGCTAACGAAGGCTCCGCCGAAGGCGCGGCAATCGGCATCAAGGAATCAGGCAAGAAGCTCGTGCTGATCGGCTATGACTCGGGCAAAGAGCAAAAAGAGGACATCATGTCCGGACTCATGCTCGGC
>NZ_JAQFVG010000202.1 GCF_029439455.1 Caballeronia sp. BR00000012568055
CATGCTGCTTCCGCATCGACCTCAAACTGCGATGCCTCCTCGAAATAGACGGTCTGCTCACCACCCGTCGTCCTGGCATAACGCCCAGGCCGACCCGGATGCCGGTACGGATTCCATTGCTCCGCATCGAACGAGCGCAGACCTGTCACCGGCGCCTCCTTGTCGTACTGTCCGACTGAATACCAGCCGTGCAACACGATGTCGGCCTTGGGCAGCGCTTCTATCTTTGGGATCGGGTAGCGACGCCCCAACACGTTGACGTCGTGCCAGACCGCCAGTGCCGGAAACGCGTGCAGCGCATAGTGATGCATCGACAGAAAGAAGTCGATCGCCACCAGCTGCTGCGGCGTCACGAACTCGAACTGCGGCTCGCACAACAGCCGATTCTCTTCCGTGTCCGGAATCGACCCGGTCGCCAGTGCGCCCGAATGGGCTTCTGCGCGGTCGCGCTCGGCCGCGTCAATACTGCAGAGCTTCTTGAGCAGATCGACACGCGTCAGGTAGCTGTACGTATCTGCCTGGATGCGCGTGTAGCCCGCAACGCTCAGCGAGCGTCCCACCAACTCCCTGCGCGACATATCCCACTGGATCGCGAGCAGATAGTTGCGGAAATCGTTCAGGGGCCGAAGATGCCGGTATTGCTCATCCTCGATCATGGCCTCAAGCGA
>NZ_JAQFVG010000203.1 GCF_029439455.1 Caballeronia sp. BR00000012568055
CGATCGCCTTTACACAGTCCGACCTGCTCGGCTGCCGCGATCGCTTCCTCCGCCGGGGACATATCGGCACGCTGAATGTTCTCGATGATGGCAAGCTGCTTCGCCTCGACCTCATCGATGTCTCTGACGACGACCGGGATTTCGTAGTCTTCGCCATGCGCGGCGAGCGCTGCCTTGTATCGGCGGCCGCCGGCGACGAGTGCGTAACCGCCGTCGGCAAGCGCTCGCACGATGACCGGCTGAATGACGCCTTTTTCGCGCACGGACGCGGTCAACTCTTCCATCTCCGCCGCATCGAAATACTTGCGGGGATTGATGCTGACCTGGATATGCTTGAGAGCAAGCGTAGGTTGTTGTTGCATGGTGGGCTCCGGAGAGGGGAACCCGACCCTTCGGGCGTGGTTCCCGAAGGTTAAATAGCTAAAATGGCGAGGCCGAGGAAATCGGCGCTCAGTGGATCAGTTGGAATTTAACCGCGAAGGAGACGATCAACCGTGAAACGGACACGGATCGAAACCCGCCGCCCGGCACGACGAACAATTTTCCAGCTCGACAGTCAAATCATGCTGTTGGACGCCGCGCGTCCACGCCGATGACAAAGCAGGCTCGTCCGCGAACAGAAGCGGCACCTGATCGTCGCAGTCTGCCTGTGCGTCAC
>NZ_JAQFVG010000204.1 GCF_029439455.1 Caballeronia sp. BR00000012568055
AGGTCGGGCAGTTCGCCCGCCTCGTGCAACGCGTCGAGCCGCTCGGCCAGTACGGCCTCAACTGTCAATCGAACTAAATATGAAACCGATGCCAGGCCCGAATCCCGCGTCGGACAAGCGGTGTCGGCCGCGGAGGTGGCGTGTTTGCGTCAATTTCAATTGACTTAAACTTGGAACTTTTCACGAAATTGAACTAAAGTTTGATCATCTCTGACGCGTCAACTTTATGTCATGAACGCGCCGGTTCCTTTACCCGTTCGACGTCTTCCCAAGCAGACGCTCCATCATGCCTGGGCGCCTAAACTACGACGTCCCGTCTTATTCTCCTCGGCCATGCAGGTTCGCCTATGGATCATGCTCGAGGCCAATCCGGGCGTGACGACCTATTGCGAGCGGCCCGCAGTTTCCGTTGAAGCCGCGTCGGAGCCACTGGCTGACTTCTGGGTGATGCGCGATGGAACGGAACAATGGCTAAGCGTTGACGACGATACCGAGGAGCAGGCGGATATGCGTGATTTACAGATCACGAAGCGGACCGCTCGATCGGCACCATGTGTGGAGACTATCTCCAGAAAGGAGATCGAACGCCATCGCATCTGGATACAGAACTGGATGTCGTTGCTTCCCTATCTGGCAACGGGTGCCCACCTGAT
>NZ_JAQFVG010000205.1 GCF_029439455.1 Caballeronia sp. BR00000012568055
ACATGTCGAGCGGTCCATTTCTCAAAAATGGATTGAAGTTGCTTGACTGCCTGTCGCTATCCGTTACACTCGGGTCTTGAGTGGTCCGCTACCGGTTTGGCGCCGGGAGTGTGACGGGTGCGACTGGAGAGTCAAGCCCACGAAAGCCTTCGGTTGGCGCCGAAGGCTTTTGTTTTTCAGCATTCTTAGCTCATGCTCAAACCTTCACACTGTGAAGTCATTGATTTAAAAGGATTTTATTTTTCTGAAGCCTGCAACTCGGCTGCTTCGGCCTCAAGAAGCAGCTGAATCCGTGCTTGGATGCGCTCTGCGTCTTCTTCTGACTTGAACTGCAGTCGCATTACGTTCTTCGCTCGCCGCATTTCACAGAAAACGGACTTGCCTCGCTTGACCTTCAAGCTGACCGGCGTCGGTGTAACCGCTTTCGCCTTGGTGTCGACCGCCGCGAGTTTGACTGCTTGACTCTGATCGATCTCGCCTGCCACCAACTTCTGCACCGCTCGAACAACCTGTTCTGAACGACCCTGCTTGGCCAGATTGGCGAGCAAAGATGCTGCGCGCGAACCAAGTAGGGAGGGGCGCTCGGCGCACGCTGACAGCACTGCAGCCGGCAGGTTGTCGAATGTCAAGATGTAGGAGATCAGCGACTCGGA
>NZ_JAQFVG010000206.1 GCF_029439455.1 Caballeronia sp. BR00000012568055
AAGCGCATCGCAAGTACGACAAGACGAGCTGGGACTACGAGCGAGGCGACGACGGCTTCGTGAAAGTCGATCCGACTTTGCAAGATCCTCGCTGCGTCTACAACCTGCTGAAACAGCATTATTCGACGTACACGCCGGAGATGGTCCAGCGCGTCTGCGGCACGCCGAAAGAGAAGTTTCTCAAGGTATGCGAAATGTTGGCGTCGACGGCATCGCCGAATCGTGCAGGGACCATTTTGTATGCGCTCGGCTGGACGCATCATTCGGTCGGCGCGCAGATGATTCGCACCGGCGCGATGGTGCAATTGCTGCTGGGGAATATCGGCATCGCGGGCGGCGGGATGAATGCGCTGCGCGGACATTCGAACATTCAAGGCCTGACCGATCTCGGCCTGATGTCGAATCTCTTGCCCGGCTACATGACCTTGCCGATGGAAGGCGAGCAGGACTACGAAGAGTACATCAAGAAGCGCGCAACGCAGCCTTTGCGTCCCAATCAGTTGAGTTACTGGAAGAACTATCGCGCGTTCTATGTGAGCTTTATGAAGTCGTGGTGGGGCGACAACGCATCGGCCGATAACAACTTCGGCTATGACATGCTGCCCAAGCTCGACAAGTCCTACGACATGCTGCAAGTCTTCGAGTTGATG
>NZ_JAQFVG010000207.1 GCF_029439455.1 Caballeronia sp. BR00000012568055
CGCCGACGGCTATGCGGCACTACTGCCGCGGAACATGCCTACACAAACTTGATTGCAGATCCATGCGAAAAGAGCCAATATCACAGCCCATGACTCACCAGATCAAACTACGAAGAGCGTTGCGATCCGACGTACCGTTTCTCCTGATGCTTCGCAAGCTCACGATGACCGAGCATCTGAAACGGGTGGGAATGCCGACCGACGATGAGGCGCACTATCGCCGCATCTGGTCGAACTTCGAAGACGCCGTAATAATTTGCGAAGGCAATGCCGATGTGGGGTTGCTCAAATTGAGCCGAGCGAATGGCGAGTGGCACCTTCATCAGATCCAGATACTGCCGTCTCATCAAAGCAAAGGTATCGGAAAAACAGTGCTTGGCATGCTGTTGAACGAAGCAGGACTCGAGGGCGTGCGTGTCTCCCTGAGCGTCGTTCACGAAAATCCAGCGCGTCTCCTCTACGAGCAGCTCGGCTTCAGATCCGTTGAGGAAACGGCACTCGACGCCAAGCTAATTTGGTATCCGTAATGTGTCTCTATGCACGTCCGCAGCGAAGTGCCTCTGGACGTATGCCGGGCGTTGTTAAATGATCGCGCACGTTTCAATGGCGGACAACGACTTCCCGATCACTTCGAATGCTGCGC
>NZ_JAQFVG010000208.1 GCF_029439455.1 Caballeronia sp. BR00000012568055
CGTCAACTCAGCCCGCCCAAAGCTAACTGCACACCTTTTTGTCGTTCCGTCGTTTTTTCAGATCCGTCTTCGCGTTTTACAATTTTAATCAAAAACAATTCAAACCTTTTCTTTTTATTGATTTATTTATCTTTTTTCTTACTAATTTGCACCTTGTTTTTTCCCTCATCCCCCAACTCTTAATTATCATGAAATTAATCCTTCCCGCTTGCGCTTGTACATTTGCGCCGGCAACTTTGGGCGACGGGCCGGGCTTTAATCGAGCCGCACCGCTCGCGACTTGTCTCGCCTTCAGGTCCGACCTTATGATTCGGTAAGAAGCGAAATATAAACCAATCATTCCGACGGAGCTAAAATACTGTAGGAAAAGGAAGAAACGGCAAAATAGGGCTTCGAAACAAAAAGGGAGGGGTGCAACACGAGGACTTCCCAGGGGGTCACCCATCCTAGTACTACTCTCGCCCAAGCACGCTTAACTTCGGAGTTCTGATGGGATCCGGTGCATTAGTGCTGGTATGATCGCACCCATCATGCTTCTTTCGCTTTATTCTTTTAAACCACCCTGTCCTCCCCCATTTTATTAGTTCAAAAAAGGCCGACCGGGATTCTTTTTAACCCGCCGTTCTTTTTTCGACTTTGGGAG
>NZ_JAQFVG010000209.1 GCF_029439455.1 Caballeronia sp. BR00000012568055
GCCGCGTGTACTCTGCCGATCGGCCTTTGCTGCGGGCAAGAAGATGATTCCGAATCGTTACCGCGTCAAATGCATCTGGCAATAAACTTCCGTCGCCGGCCGAGTGACTGTCGAGAAAGTCGCGAATGAACGGGCCATAGACGAGCAGAGAGTTCTTGGCGAGTCCACGATCCTGCCTCAGATAGTCCAAGTATCGGCGATAAGTGTGCGCGATCGCGGACTCGCCGTCTAATGTCGGCGAACACACAATGGCTTCCGCGCGCAGATAGGCGAGAAACTGCCGTAATGTGGGACGCGCACGCTGGACGCGGTCTCGTGATGCGTCGATCATGCGCTTCATAAAACGAGCCGTGACAGACTCATCGAGGTCAACCAGGTCGATGTTCCTGTGCTTCATCCACCGAGAGAACGCACACAGGATTCTTCGTTTCTTGCGAAGCGATACCTCGGAATAGTGTGCCGTCCGTAGACGATCAAGAAATGCATCGATGTGATGGGCCGGCAGTCCGCCGGATTCGCTGACTGTACGTGTTGCATTCATCTGATCTCTCCTGGCCAGCGCTTTAGCCAGCCTGAGAAATCATATGTTTATGCCGACGCAGCGATCATGAAAGGCCATACCCACGGCCACGC
>NZ_JAQFVG010000210.1 GCF_029439455.1 Caballeronia sp. BR00000012568055
CCTTCCGTACGGAAAATTCGCACATGGAATCTTCCGCACGGCGGCTTTGCTGAAATGGGCAATTGAAAAGAGAAAGCCGTCTACCCTGTTGGTTGAAGATTGATTAAGTTTGTACGTTAGCTAATGAAATAGGTGTGCCACGTCAATCGATTGAGAGTGCCACTCTGCTATCGAATTCGACATTCAGATGCGTGTGAATTCTTTAAATACAGGAGACTGAGTGTCTTACGGATGCAAGTGATGTTGTCACGACATCGCAAGAATCGCCCGAAGCCCTCAAACGAAGATCATGCCACTCAAGACATTCCATCTGCGCGCTTCGAGCGCGAGAAGTCGTCGCCTCTTATCAACGACGCTCGGTCGTTGCCGAACCGCCTTCCGATCTTTTTTGGTCGACGCAGCGGCCGGAAGCGTATGCGATCCCGTTGTGCACTTCGATGGCATCGCCGCGTACCAGCTCTTTCTAGCGGATTTTCAGACACCCAAGAATTCGCTGGGTCTGGAGCCGTGAGACGGTAGCTCGATCGGCGCGTAACGCGCTTACGAACATATAAAAGGAGGCGTGATGTTCGGAAAAAGCCTAAACAGGGATGTCATTGGAGGCGTCTTGATGTTTGGCATTGGGATTGCC
>NZ_JAQFVG010000211.1 GCF_029439455.1 Caballeronia sp. BR00000012568055
CCATGCTGATCGGCTTTCGTATCCAATCAGTACTCGTGCCGCCGGGCCCTACCTGTGTCCGGCAACAGTTCGCGTCCTACCCATAAAGCGGTGTGGGCAGGGGTGACATTTCAACCCTCAGATGCGGTTTAACAGGTTCGTGTTCCTCAGCCGTCCCATGCTCAGCCTGGAGGCTCATCTTGGCGTAACCGCTTCGCCGCAAGCCCCGTTTCCCACGGACTACGTCACCTTGCCAGTGTCGGCAAGTCACCGCCGCTTCGGCTCACTTCCTCTCGCAGCAGAGGAAGGGCAAGCCCCGGTACTACAACGTCAACTCCTCCGGATACTGCATTCCATTCATGCTCAAGCAGCTTCACCCCCATACGGGCGGGCTACGCTGGCTGGGCGTACCGTAGGTGAAATCGGACACCCACAACGCGTTTGGCCGTGACGCCTTGAATTGCCGCTGCACATGATCAAGCGGACAGGGCGTATTTCGTTGGCTGACGGTGGTCCGAATCGATCTGCCGCGCCGCACGCCCTGCAGCCCGAGCCGCTTCATCAGTCGCTCGACCGTACACCGTGCGAGCTTGAATCCTTCGCGCAACAACTGCCGCCAGACCTTGCGTGCGCCATACACGCGAAA
>NZ_JAQFVG010000212.1 GCF_029439455.1 Caballeronia sp. BR00000012568055
CAGTTCCGAGCTTGAGTATTTAGTGTTTTTGTCCTACCTTTGCCATGTCGAGAGACGATCCGCGCTATCCGTGGATCGTCTCTCGACGCTCCCGGATGGCCTTTTTCACTTCGAAGGAGGTTCATCATGTTGACCGAAACCAGTCGTACCACTGCCGTCCTGTTTCCCGTTGACGAGGAACACGCCCGCGAGAATGGTCCGCTCTTCACAGGGTCTATCAAACTCGGTGGCGAATCGGTTCCGTTGTCAGCCTTTCTCAAGGATGCAAAGGAATCGGACAAGCGGTATCTCGACCTGTCGGTCGGCGCGAAGGGGCAGGTGCACTACTCGGGGCGTCTGTTTCGCAACGAGGAAAAGAAGACAACCAAGTCCCCGGACTATTCCGGTTACCTGATTGTCCTTCCGCTTAGCCCTGACGTACGCGACGAGTATTCGCAGGAAGAGTGGGATGAAGCACCGCGTTTGAACGTGTATGGCCTGCGTGTACGTAATGCGGACAACTCTGTCCGGATCGCGCTCGATGTCGTGCCGCTCCGCTCAGATGCGCCGGTGGGAGATGACGAGGTAGCGTTCTAGGGAGCAGGCTTCATAGCCGACGCAGCAAGGAAAGGGAGAG
>NZ_JAQFVG010000213.1 GCF_029439455.1 Caballeronia sp. BR00000012568055
TGATCCGCTGCATTACACGGTGATCGACACCGCGCGCGACAAGGCCGTCGGCACGCTGGCGCTGATGCGTATCGAACCAGTGCATGGTGTAATCGAAGTGGGCAGCGTGACGTTTTCGCCGCTGCTCAAGCAGACGCGCATATCCACCGAAGCGCAATATCTGCTGATGCGTTATGCCTTCGACGATCTGAAGTATCGCCGCTACGAGTGGAAATGCGACAGCCTCAACGCGCCTTCGCGCAAGACCGCGCAACGGCTTGGTTTCGAGTTCGAAGGCATTTTCCGGCAAGCGATCGTCTACAAGGGACGTAATCGCGATACTGCCTGGTACGCGATCATCGACCGTGATTGGCCGCGCATCAAACAAGCCTTCGAACGCTGGCTGTCCGACGATAATTTCGATGCCGACGGCAAGCAGCGCGCGTCGCTCGCCACGCTCAGAGGCGCGTAAGTCATGCCCAAAGTCGATATCGCGAAAGTGCCGCAAATAAAGGGCGTGGGATATCCGCCGCCTTACGATCAGCCGTGCGCGGACCGCATCCGTCAGCGTCTGGGCGATGCAGGCGGCCTGCGCGATTTCGGCGCCAATCTGATGATGCTGCCGCCGGGAAACTGGTCGAGTCAGCGTCACTGGCATTCGCATGAAGACGAGTTCGTCTATGTGCTGGAAGGCGAACTCGTGCTGATCGAAGACGAGGGCGAGACGGTGTTGCGCGCAGGCGATTGCGCGGCGTTTCCGAAGGGCACGGGCAATGGCCATCACATGATCAACCGAAGCGCGCAGGCAGCGCTTTATATCGAAGTCGGATCGCGCTTTCATGAAGACCTGACCACGTGTTCCGATATCGACATGATGAGCGCGAATGCCGATGGACGCTTCGTGCGCAAGGACGGCGCTGACATTGCTTGAATAACGATAAAATAGCGGATTACACCGGTTAGTTAAAAAAGGGACTGCGTGCGTCCAACATTCTTTCGCGTCGCGATTTGCGCGTCGGCATTTATCGCGTTGCCCGCGTGCGCGCAGAGTTCGCTCACGCTGTACGGCAGTTTCGATACGAGTATCGAAGTGACCAATCCGGGCGCGGGCTATGTCGCGCGTATGGATTCGGGCGCGTATCGCGGATCGCGCTGTGGCGTGAAGGGCGCGGAGGATATCGGCGGCGGCAATCAGATTTTGTTCGAACTGGAGAACGGCTTCAGTTCTGCGGATGGCACGCTCGCGACGGCCAATACCATTTTCAATCGGCAGGCGTGGGTCGGCATCGGCGGTGCGTGGGGCACGGTGCGCGCAGGGCGGCAGTATTCGCCGATCTACATTCCGTTCAAGGGGCAACTCGATGCGTTCGGTGCGGGCACCATTGCATCGGGCTTGGATAACCTGTCGAAGATCACGCCGTATCAGAGCAACGCGATCACGTATTTATCGCCGCGTGTGTACGGCTTTTCGATGACGCTGCAAGCCGCATTGCGCGATGGATCGACGGATGGCAACGGACTGGCCGGATCGGTCGAAACGTTCGACTATCGATATGGTCCGGTGCGCTTGCTCTACGCGCATCAGCAAACGAATGGCGATGGCGCGCTACGGGCCAATTTGGGCGGCGCATCGTACACGTACGGCGGCCTGACGACGTTTCTCTCGTTCTTCAATGGCGATGGCGGCACGCCGCGTTATCACAACGATGGCGCGTCGGTTTCCGCGTTGTATGCGGTTAAGCCTGATTTGCGCTTCTCGCTCGGCTACACGTATCTGCGCGATCGTTCAGGTGGCGATAACGACGCAGATCAATTCAGCGCCGCGTGCGAATACGATCTCTCGAAACGCACGCTGCTGTATGCGAGCGCAGGCTGGCTGCGCAATCATGCCGATGCGACTTTTACGCTGCGTGGCGTGAATGTGACGGGGTTGACGCCTTCGTATGCGGGAGCGCCGGTGAGGGGCGTGCAGGTGGGGATGTTGGAGCGATTCTGATTTATTCGCACCACCTATTTTCAAACACGCAGTCCTCTACTGTTCGACGCCTTTCCCACTTCTCCATCTCCAACATCGGCGCATCATAAAACCGCTCGACGTGGCCTATACAAAGAATCGCGACGGGCCGCGCGCCTGACGGCATGCCGAGCAAGTCCGCCACTTCTTGCGGATCGAATAAAGAGACCCAGCCCATCCCCAAGCCTTCGGCACGCGCCGCAAGCCACATGTTCTGAATCGCGCACGCGACCGAAGCAAGATCCATCTCGGGCAAGGTCCTGCGCCCGAACACGTACGGATCGCGCTTATCCATCAACGCCATCACCAGCACTTCACCGCACTCGCGCATGCCTTCGACTTTAAGCTTCATGAAAGCATCGCGGCGTTCATCGAGTGCATCGGCGGTGAGCGCGCGTTCCTTTTCGACAGCCTCATGCAGGCGCTCACGAAGCTCGATGCTCGTGATGCGAATGATCCGCCACGGTTGCATGAAACCCACGCTGGGCGCGTGAAGCGCGGCATCGATAAGTCGCTGCATGACGTCAGGCGCGACGGCCTCACGCACGAAGTGACGCATGTCGCGCCGCTCGTAAATCGCGCGATAAACCGCGAGACGTTCATCGTCGCTGAAAGCTTTTTGCATGGATAGAAAAGGTAATTCAGTTAAACGTACGAGTCGAAATCATATCTTCCCGCTCTTTCACTATCGCGCAAATTCCTTACGTCATATTGCTTACACAGGCGACAGCTAATCTTCCTGCGCTCTCATGATCAGCGCGCAAGCGCCGGAGATTCATGCCGATTGCCTCATCACGCCACGCACTCGTGGCGCTTTTCGTTGTGTGCTCATGCGCAAGTCTGGGCGCATGCGGCAACTCGCAAACGGACGATGCAACGCCTTCTCCAAGCGCATCCGTGAGTGTCAACGCAGCACCGCAGGCGATTCAATCGAACGAGCTTCAGGACTGGGCACGCCAGGTCGCGGGTCAAAGCAACACGAACACCAACGTTGATACCAAGGCCGCCGCCGCGCCCGCGTCCTCAGACGCGCTCGCGCCACCCGTAATTCATACGGTTGACTAAACATTTCAAATTCCCCGCGATCCGATGACAAACAAGAACCGACGTGAATTCCTGCGTGCGGCGATGGAAACCGCCGCCGCCGCAACCGCCCTCAACGTGATGCCGCTGGGCATCCGTCAGGCGCTCGCGATTCCTGCCAACAACAAGCATGGCTCGATCGAGGATATCGAGCATATCGTGGTGCTGATGCAGGAAAACCGCTCGTTCGATCACTACTTCGGCAGCATGCGCGGCGTGCGCGGTTATGGCGACAAGACCGTCGTTTCGACCGCGAATGGCGGCACGGTCTTCACGCAAAGCGGCCTCAACCCGTTCCATCCGGATGCCGCGAATCTCGGCCTGCAATTCATTCAGGATTTGCCGCACGACTGGCCGACCGGCAAGCAAGCCTTCAACGAAGGCCGCTACGATCAGTGGGTGCCTGCCAAAGGCACCACGACGATGGCGTATCTGAATCGCAACGACATCCCGTTCCATTATCAACTCGCCGACGCCTTCACCATTTGCGACGCGTACCACTGCGCCACGAATACATCGACGGACCCGAACCGCTACTACATGTGGACCGGCTGGGTCGGCAACGACGGCTCGGGCGGCGGCCCGGTAATCGACAATGCAGAAGCGGGCTATGGTTGGTCCACGTTCCCGGAAGTGCTGGAAAAAGCGGGTATTTCGTGGAAGGTCTATCAGGACGAAGGCGAAGGACTCGACGCCAAGGGTTCATGGGGCTGGACGGGCGATAACCCTTATATCGGCAATTACGGCGATAACTCGCTGCTGTACTTCACGCAATATCAGAACGCGCAGCCGGGCAGCCCGCTCTACGAAAAAGCGCGCCGTGGCACCACCGCCTTGACGGGCGATGACTACTTCCGCATTCTCAAACAGGACGTGCAGAACAACGCACTGCCGCAAGTCTCGTATATCGTCGCGCCGGAAGCGTTCTCCGAGCATCCGAACTGGCCGGCGAACTATGGCGCGTGGTACATCGATCAGGTGCTGCAAGTGCTGACGTCGAATCCGGACCTGTGGAGCAAGACCGCGCTGCTCATCAATTACGATGAAAACGACGGTTTCTTCGATCACGTCGTGCCGCCGTTCCCGCCGACATCGAGCGCCAACGGTCTTTCGACAGTTGGCACGGACAACGAAGTATTCCCCGGAAGCACGAAATACACAGCAGGCGTCTACGGCCTCGGCGCACGCGTACCGATGCTCGTGGTCTCGCCGTGGTCGCGTGGCGGCTGGGTATGCTCGGAGACCTTCGATCACACCTCGGTGATTCGCTTCATTCAGAAGCGCTTCGGCCGCAAGCACAATCTCGCTGAGCCGAACATCACGCCGTGGCGTCGTGCAGTGTGTGGCGATCTGACATCCGCGTTCGACTTCCGCAATCCGAATCGCAATCTGCCGACGCTGCCGTCAACGACCGGCTATGCACCGCCGGACAAGATTCGCCATCCTGACTATGTGCCGATTCCGCCCGTCGGCGGCGCGCTGCCGCAGCAGGAGCCGGGCGTGCGTCTGTCGCGTGCGCTGCCGTACGAGCTGTTCGTGCGCGCGCATGCGGATTCATCGAAGGGCGCGGTATCGTTCGATTTCGTCAACACGGGCGATGCAGGCGCGGTGTTTCTGCTGTATCGCAATGGCAGTGTGGATGCGCCGCGCACGTACACGGTCGAAGCGAACAAGCGTCTGTCCGATCGCGTGACGGCGAATCTGGATGGCAGCTTCGACTTCACCGTGCATGGACCGAACGGCTTCCTGCGGCGTATTGCGGGCAAGGCGTCGTCGCAATATAGCTGGTGGTCGAAAGAGACGGCCGTGCCGGAAGTCGCGGAAGGTTATGACGTCGCGAACGGCAACCTGCAATTGCGTCTGAAGAACAACGGCACGGTGGCATGTGTCTTCACCATCGTGAATGCGTACGATAAGTCGAAGAGCATCACGCGCCATGTGTCTGGCGGCGATAACGCGCAGGTCTATCTCGATCTGCGCTCGGCCTACGGCTGGTACGACATCGAAGTGAAGGTGAGCACGGACAGCAGCTTCGTGCGTCGTCTTGCGGGCCGTGTCGAAACAGGTCGTGATGGGTTGAGCGATCCGGCGCTGGGCGTTTAAAGTTGATCGTGCAGATAAGGCTCGAATTCACGGGCCTTATCTGCGAATCGCTCGCCTAAGAAGTCCAGCAAGGCACGCACTCGCGGAGCCATAAATTGGCGGCGCTGGAATAGCGCATTCACTGGCGCATCCGGCGAACGCCATTCAGGAAGCAGCAATTGCAGGCGTCCCGCGCGCAGATCGTCGCCGATATCCCAGATCGATTTCATCGCGATGCCGCGTCCTTCGAGCGTCCATTGCCGCGCAACCGCGCCGTCGTTCGTCTCGCGCGCACGATTCGCCGATGCGCTGAACGTCGCGCTTCCGCCATCGCGTGTGAAGCGCCATTCGTTCGCCACGCCCGCCGCAGAAGTTAGCAAAACGAAACGATGTTGCTCCAACTCATCGACTGTCTTCGGCGTGCCATGCGCCTCGATATACGCAGGCGATGCACACAACGCCCGCCGATTCGGCGCCATGCGTTTGGCGATCATCGTGCTGTCCGCAGGCACGCCGAAGCGTATCGCCAGATCGATATCGTCCTGAAGCAGATGTGACAGCGAATCCGATAAAACCAGCGCAATGCTCACGTCCGGATGCTGCGCGTTGAACGTATCGAGCCATTCGCGCAGCAAGTGTCGCCCGAAATCCGATGTCGCTGAAACACGCAGCTTGCCGCTGACGATCTCGCGTCCCGCATGCAGCGCGGCGTGGGCATCGTCGAGCGTTTGCAGTGCATGCTGGCAATGCACGAGATAGGTGCGGCCTTCGTCGGTGAGCCGCAGACTGCGCGTAGTGCGTTCGAACAACTGCGTGCCGAGCGCCGCTTCCAGCCGCACGAGACGCGCGCTTGCCGCAGCGGGCGATAGATCGAGTTTGCGGCCCGCGGCCGTAAGACTGCCCAACGCTGCGGCTTCGACGAAAAGCCGGATATCCCCGAGATTGTCCACGCGCGCGAGTTCCTGATTCATGGCGATCAGGCGATCTTACTTCGCGACCACGCCAAGCTGCTGAAGGAACGTCAGGTTATCTTCGAGATGCCAGTTATCGGTGATCTTGCCATCGCGAATACGGTAGATATCCGTGGCGATGAAATCGATCGGCTGGCCCTTGCCCTGCACGCCGTTGAACGTGCCGATGAAATGGCCCGTGAAACGCAGATGCGTAATCACGCGATCGCACGCGACGATCATCTGTTCGACCGATGCCTGCACATCCGGCACCGCGCCATGAAACACCTTCGATGCCGCCAGCGGCCCCGCGATGCCTTGCGGACGTCCCGGCGGCAGCGTGCGGTCGGTGAAGGTATCGGCGAGGGCTTCACGGGCCTGTGCTTCGTCGCCAGTGGTCCAGAAGGTGTCGTAGGTGCGGGCAGCGTGAATCTGCTGCGCGGCCTGCTGCTTCGAAATGCTTTTATCGACGATGAGGGTTTGCGGCTTGACGAGATTGTCCGCATGCTGAGCGGCGAATACGGGCGCGGCAACGGCAACCAGTGCAGCGCTGACGATAGATGCGAATTTCATGGCAGGCTCCTTTATCAATCGACCGGAAGAAGAAAACGACTCGATGAAAGTCATTCTGCTTTTCCCGACGCCTTTTGATAATTGAGCCCGCGTTTGAATGATTCTTCAGGGAAAGTGAAAAATCCCTTGTTTTCAGGCTTGCGCGTGAAAGATCAGATTAAATGGCGTCTGCGTGGCGCGGCGGAATCGCGTAAAGCCGCCTTTGGTGATGACGTCCTTCAGCCGTGCTTCGCCTGCCTGTGCGCCTAAGGCCATTTTGCCGTCCTGCGCTAAAGACGCGCCGCAGCAAATCATTGTCGATGCCGAGTAAAACACGCGCCCGACTGCGTTGAGGTTGTCTTCCAGACGATCGTTCGCAAACGGCTCGACGATCATCCACGAGCCATCAGGCTTGAGCGTTTTGAGCACATGCGCCGCCGCCGCGATGGGATCGCCCATATCGTGCAGGCAATCGAAGAAGGTGACGAGATCATAGGCATCGCCGGGATATTCCTGCGCGCTCGCCACTTCGAATGTGACGCGATCCGCCACGCCCGCGTCCTTCGCTGCACCACGCGCGTGCTCGATCGATGGCGCGTGATAATCGAAGCCCACGAACTGCGCCTGCGGATAAGCCTGCGCCATCAGAATGGTCGATGCACCATGACCGCATCCGACATCGGCCACGCGCGCGCCTTGCGTGCTCAAACACGCATGCACGCCATCGAGCGAGGGAATCCATTCGCTGACGAGATGCGCCGCATAACCCGGTCTGAAGAAACGTTCGGTACCCTTAAATAATGACGGATGCTGCTCGTGCCAGCCCACGCCCAGCCCTGTGCGAAACGCGCCTTCGAGTTTTGGCAAACCGCGAAACATCGCTTCGGCGCAATCGATGAAACCGGGCACGAAGGTCGGGCTGGTTTCATCAGCGAAGCACATACTCATTTCATTCGAGAGTTGATACTTGCGGGCGTTTGCATCGTAATCGACAAAGCCTGCTGCGGCCTGCGCGCTGAGCCATTCGCGCACGTATCGCTCGGAGAGTTGCGCGCGTTCCGCGATCTGTTCCGATGTCATCCAGTCCTGTTCTTTCATGGCCTTGTATAAACCGAGCCGGTCACCCAGCGCGATCAGCGGCGCGCAGGCGATTGCGCCGAATTCTCCGACCATTCTTCCCATGAAGTCCTGCAACTTCTGTTCGTCGTATTGCATGTTGCACCTCCTCGACGAAAGCGACTTTGATTGGACGAAAACAAGGCGTTTCCGTCAAGAAAAGTATAGGTGCGCGTGACGACATTCAGCCCTTGCTATGCGGGTATTCGTACATGAAGACGAATAGCTGCTACTCATGAAACGACGAAATACGAGTAACTTCTTTGGGATTAGTATTGCGGTTACGTTGAACAACCCAAGGGACGACGGATCATGAACTCATCGCTGCAAACCGTTC
>NZ_JAQFVG010000214.1 GCF_029439455.1 Caballeronia sp. BR00000012568055
ACCACGCGGATTCGACCTCGCAGGTCCATGCCGCACGCGTCGTATACGTTGGCCGGTGAACGGTGTAAACGCGGCCGTGCTCCTGCCGGAGCAACGCCCCTTCCACTGGCTGGGCGTCGTCACTTTCTGGCGCGCACATAGCCGGACACGTCGACGCCTTCGTCCCAGATTGCTTTGGAAAAGGCAAAACTGGTGGAATCGCGGTGCGCATACTGGTAAAGGATGTGTTGGACCGCGCGTGTGAAGAATTCCATCGGCAGCTCGAGCTCCCCAACCAGCTGCGCTCGTTTGTGGGCGTCATCGAAGGCTTCCCAGAGGGCTCCGCCTTCGGTAGCCAGACGCATGCCGGCGTCCCAGGCGCGCGGGAAAAAAAAGCGCGTATGAGTCCAGCCTGAGTTTTCGGGATATTCGCCCTGATCGTATCCCTGCAGACAGGCGGAACACTCGTGCGCGGAACGCACACCGTGAAACGGTAATTCCTCGGTCATGAAGCGGGCGACAATCTGTTCTTCGCCGTCGCGCTGGAAAATGCTTTTTCTCGCCCGCAGCGAGGGCTGGCCGACGAGCATGGTCACGAG
>NZ_JAQFVG010000215.1 GCF_029439455.1 Caballeronia sp. BR00000012568055
AAGGCGAAGCTTTTTGGTGATGAAGCGGCGGCGCAAGCCATCCTCTCCGCTCATCATCCCAAAGAGCAGAAAGCACTTGGCCGCCAGGTTAAGGGTTTCGACCTCGAAACGTGGAAGGAAAAGCGAGAGTCGATCGTCTACGTCGGGTGCCGCGAGAAGTTCGCCCAGCACCCCGGTCTGCGATCGCTGCTGCTTGCCACCGCTCCGACTGAGATTGTTGAAGCGAGTCCCTACGACGTCATTTGGGGCGTGGGGCTCGGTGAGCGCCATCCCGACATCACAGACAAATCGAAGTGGCGTGGCCAGAACCTTCTCGGCCAAGCGCTGATGAAGGTGCGGGACGCGCTGTCTGTTCAATCGCAACAATGACAGCAAAAGCCTATGTTGACTGATCAAAAGCAGATGCGTGGAGTTGTGTGTTGGCGGCTGCGGGCACGACACTTTCAAGGTGTTCACCGCGGATCGCACCCGTACGCATCGTCGTTGAATGCCAGGGGCGCAAGAGCACCTCCTATATCGAACCCGTTCCCTCCAAACTCACGATTGAATGGGGCGAAGGGGAAGGATGCATTACGG
>NZ_JAQFVG010000216.1 GCF_029439455.1 Caballeronia sp. BR00000012568055
AGAAGCGTTCGACCTGGTTGAGCCACGAACGGTAAGTGGGGATGAAATGCATATGCCAGCGGGGGCGTGCCGACAGCCACGCCTTGACCTTCGGATGCTTGTGACTGCCATAGTTGTCCACGATGCAGTGCACGTCGAGTTCAGCGGGAACGGCCTTGTCGATTTCACGCAGGAAGGACAGGAACTCCTGATGTCGATGACGCGGCTTGCAGGTGGCGAGCACAGCGCCGTTGAGCACGTTCAAGGCAGCGAACAGCGTAGTGGTACCGTGACGAACGTAATCGTGCGTGACACCTTCAACGTAGCCGAAACCTGTGAACTTTCGCCGTTAAGGAGCCAAACCGTTTTCGGCATAAAGGCGCCAGGGAGTTTTCGGCGTTTAGGCGCCGAAAGTTTTTCGGCATATAGGCGCCAGTAGATTTTCGCCGTAAAGGCGCCACTGGCGTCTGAGGCGGGCGCTCGAACTCCGCCAACCGCTACCCTCACGGCACGCATTTGCTCCGGAGGGTGGCTTGAAGAGGAAGTTCGAGATGTACCAATATCGACAGGTTCTGG
>NZ_JAQFVG010000217.1:0-859 GCF_029439455.1 Caballeronia sp. BR00000012568055
ACCAGTGCACAGCGAGTGTGTCGCTGCTCATCCCTTCATCAAATGCTGGCTCAACATACAGCGAAGCGCACACACTGCCGTTCGTGTCTCGCTCTACGCCTACCGTATAGCGTCGTTTTTGGTCGGTCATGCTCACTTCTCCTTGCGTTGGATGGCGTAGTTGGGCTTGCCCTTGGCGTCGGGATACGTCTGTGAGCAAGTGGGATAGCCGCTGCACGACCAAAAGTTCGTGCCAGCCTTTTTGCCGGCGCGACGGACAAGGCCCTTGCCGCACGCCATGCACTTGTGGATCTCCGATACCTTCGGCGCTTCCTTCGCGCCGGCAATCTTCACTGCGCCGTCATTGGCCTTCGTAACCTGCTCGCGGATGGAAGGCCTCTTGCTTCGCGATGAAGCTGTCCACGTCCGAACTACGCTGCTCGATGGCAAGCAACATGCGTTCGTACAGGGCAGTGAGTACCGGGCTTTTCACGACCTCGGGCAGCGCGTCGATCATGCTGCGCCCCAGCGTCGTGCTGACGATCTGCTTGCCTTTCACTTCAAGGAATTCGCGGCGCTTCAATTCGGAAATGATTGACGCACGCGTGGCGGAAGTGCCGATGCCGTCACCGTCGCGCAGCAGCTTCTTGTGCTCGGCGTCCGTGACGTACTTGTGGATGTTCTCCATCGCGCGTGTCAGCGTGCCCTCGGTGAAGCGGCTGGGTGCCTTCGTCTTGGCGTCCATCCGCGTTGCCTTTACGCATGACACGGCATCGCCGTTTTTCATGCTCGGCAGCGCCTGGCCGTCGCCTTCCGCTTCGGCCTCGCCCTCGGCTTCTTCCTCGGCTTCCGCGTACACGTCGCGCCATCCGTTACGCGT
>NZ_JAQFVG010000217.1:879-2037 GCF_029439455.1 Caballeronia sp. BR00000012568055
CTCGAATCGCTCGCCGGCTACATCGAGCGCGACGGTCGTAGCAAGGTACTCGTGCTGCGGATAGAACTGCGCGAGGTAGGCGCGCACGATCAGGTCGTAGATGTTGCGTTCCTTCTCGGACAGGCCGGCCATGCCGCCCTTGTGCATGGTCGGGATGATGCCGTGGTGAGCGGTAATCTTGCTGTCGTCCCACGTCTTTGACTTGATCTTGGGATCGGCACCATCGACCAGCGCCGCGACCTCGGGATAGACGTGCTTGATGGCTTCGAGCACGCGCGGAGCGTCCGCGTGCTGCGATTCGGGCAGGAATGCGCAGTCGGTTCGGGGGTAGCTCGTGAGCTTGTTCTCGTAGAGCGACTGGCACACTTCAAGCACGTCTGCCGCGCTATAGCCAAATTTGTTGGACGCCAAGAGGGTCATGTCCGACAGCGAATAGGCGCGCGGTTGCGCCTTCTTCTTCGGCTCCTGCTTGTACTCGATGACCTTGCCCGGCTGGCCGGTGACGGACTCGACCAGCTTGTTCGCGATGGCCGTGTCGGTCAGTCGGCCCTCGGGGTCGAGGCCGGCCTGGTCCTCCTTCGCCTGCCAAGCGGCGAGGAATACGCCGCCGTCGTGTTTGAAGGCAGCGCGGATCGTGTGGTACGGGATCGGCTTGAAGGCTTCGATTTCGCGATCACGCCCGACCACGAGCGCGAGCGTCGGGGTCTGCACGCGCCCGATGGTCAGCAGCGCACGCGAGCCGCCGCGCTGCGCGCGCAGCGTGTAGGCCCGGCTGAAATTCATACCGATCAGCCAGTCGGCACGGCCGCGTGCCTGCGCTGCGCCGGCGAAGCCGTGATACTCGGTGTTGTCTTTGAGTGCAGCAAGGCCGCGCTGCACCGATACGGAATCCTGCGCTGACACCCAAAAGCGCCGCACCGGCTTGTGGCAGTCGAAGTATTCGAGCACTTCGTCAACGAGTAGCTGGCCCTCGCGGTCGGGGTCGCCGGCGTTGACGATTTCGGTTGCCTTTTTCAGCAGCCGCTCGATCACGGTGAGCTGCGCTTTCGCGTCGTCGCGAGGTTGCATGATCCACGTTTCGGGAATGATCGGCAGTTCCTCGACGCGCCAGATTTTCTTGCCGGTAGTCGGATTGCGCGGCACATCATCGGGGTGTAT
>NZ_JAQFVG010000218.1 GCF_029439455.1 Caballeronia sp. BR00000012568055
ATCTGGTAGTGCCGGATGACCTGTCCGTCGCGCAGTCCAGCGAAGGGGGGCGGAGTGTAGTCCGGCATGAGAATGCGCTCCATCTCTGCCTGCTGGATGTCGAACGCAAGCTTGCCTCCCATTAATGCGGCGCGATCGTCGTCCGAGATGGCAAGAGGATAGCGAGCGAGGAACCAGTCCAGGTCCGCCGCATGCATGAGATCGCGCGGAAACCGGAATGGTCCGGCTGACTGTTTGGGCACGCGAGGAAATAGCTGCTTGAGGCGAATGGCCACGTGGGGTTCGAGCTTGGACATTTCCCATGCTGCGCCATTCTCAACGACCTGAAGGGCCCCAAAAGTTCGCATCAGATCCACCCTCGGCTGAGCGATGCGGCATAGATAGCTTTTCCGTTGATCTCCGCCGGCAACCCCATGGCGACATTCGAAGCAAGCACGATGGCCGTGACCTCGGCGTGGGACGCATAGCGCTCGAGCTGCTTATAGATGTCGATTTTTCGCGCCTTGTTTCGCATCTTGCACTCGACGGCGACGCC
>NZ_JAQFVG010000219.1:0-533 GCF_029439455.1 Caballeronia sp. BR00000012568055
AAATTGGATTCCCGGCGTGGTAGGCCCCGTCCCACAAGGCCGGCTCAATGGCCGACTTAGTGGCCAACTGAGTGGCCGGTTGCCGCAGCGCGCAGCGGCGAGGCTCGTTCGCTGGTCACGAAACAGTCGAGTCGGTAACGCGCGCCAAGATGAACATGCCTTGGCGCGTTTGCGAGCTGACGATCCGATTGTCGCAACACTGCCTCGAAAAGCGGGATGTCGTTGGCGTCGAGTGTCCAGGCCCGGGAGTGTTCGGCGCGTTGCAGAACGCGTTCCATGGCCGCCTCGGCGCGCGCGTAGATGATCAAGTCGGTGTCGCCAAAGCCCGCGTCCTGAACATAGTAGGCGAGATAGATCATCTGGATCAGTTCATTGAACAGATCCGCAGAGCCGGCGCCGCTTCGACACGCGGCAAAAGTCAGGTGGTTCTGCGCGGACGTGCAGCAGCAGGTCGCGCAGGTGCGCGCGATCGAGCGCCGTGTTTTGCAGATTGCCGTCGACCGGTGCGGGATGCCGCGCGAAAAGTTTGTCGA
>NZ_JAQFVG010000219.1:553-804 GCF_029439455.1 Caballeronia sp. BR00000012568055
CGGCATGCACTTCCTCGATCTGATTCAGGAAGGCAATATCGGCCTGATGAAAGCCGTCGACAAATTCGAGTATCGACGCGGCTGGAAATTCTCCACCTACGCGACATGGTGGGTGCGGCAAGCGGTGACGCGTTCGTTTGCCGATCAGGCGCGCACGATTCGCGTGCCGGTGCATATGATCGAATCGATCAACAAGCTCAATCGGATTTCGCGCGAGATTCTGCAACAGACCGGCCAGGAGGCGCATCCTG
>NZ_JAQFVG010000219.1:824-1222 GCF_029439455.1 Caballeronia sp. BR00000012568055
GGCCGAGCGCATGGAATTGACCGAAGAAAAGGTTCGCGGCATGTTGAAGGTCGCCAAGCAACCGGTGTCACTCGAGATGCCGGTGGGCGAGGACGCGGATGCGACGCTTGGCGACATGATCGAAGATCCGATGGCGGCATCACCCGTTGACGCGGCCGTGCATGCCAACCTGCGCGATGCGATCGATGAGGCGCTCGATGCGCTGTCGCCGCGTGAAGCGAAGGTACTGAGGATGCGTTTCGGCATCGATACCGCGTCCGACTTCACGCTCGAAGAACTGGGTAAGCATTCGACGTGACGCGCGAACGGATCCGGCAGATCGAAAGCAAGGCGATGCGAAAACTGATGCACCCGAGTCGGGCAGACAAGCTCCGGCAATTTCTCGATCACTAAGTATC
>NZ_JAQFVG010000221.1 GCF_029439455.1 Caballeronia sp. BR00000012568055
GTCGAGTGAAAGCTGAAAAAGAGCGGCGTTCCGCTGACCGCTCGAAACAGCGCGATGGCACGGCCCCACGGGTTGTTCGTGGGCTTGCCCGAAATGAAGTTGTGAAACGGCGAAAAGCAGAAAAAATTCCAGCTATTGAGCGGAACCGGACGTGGCACGAACGCGGTGTTGGCCGGCAGGCGCGTGTAGTACGCCGCCTCAGAAGCCATGCCAACCGCGCTAGCTGCGACACCGCAGTTGTTGAGCATGACCTTGGCCTGACGCGCAAGCGTCTGTGCCTTGTCGGCCGTGTCGGCCATCACGTGCATAACCGCGTAGTGAAAACCCATCACGAAGCGACCCGACACGAGGTCATCACGCGCGTCCGTAATCTGGTTGATCTGGGACTGGCTCGGGTCGCCGGTTTCGATCAGTGACAGTTGCTGGTTACGCAGGAAGATGCGGCCGGCTGCTTTCGACATGCAGAAAAACACCTGCGTCAGAACAAACTCGAACGATGCTTCCATCATCAGGTTAA
>NZ_JAQFVG010000222.1 GCF_029439455.1 Caballeronia sp. BR00000012568055
ACAACCAGTCGCTCTATCGGGACATCTTCGGGCTGACCGCACATCAGATCAAGATGATCGCCGACGCGGTGCCCAATCGCGACTATCTGTGGGTGACGGCCACACAAACCCGGATGCTGCAGGCCCAATTTCCGAAGGAGGCGCTCGCCTATCTCCGTTCGGACGGACGTGCGCAAGCCCTGCTCGACAAGCATGTGACATCGGGCAGCCCCCAGTGGCAGCAGGACTACGTGCGCGACGTGCTCGCCAGCGCCTGAACCGCAACACGCTTATTTGAGAGGCACCACCATGATCAAACCCCTTCTCCGCGGCATCGTCGCAACCGCCGTGCTGACTGTCGGCCTGGTGCAGCAGGCCACGGCAAATATGCCGGTGTTCGACGCATCGAACTTCATCAAAAATACCGTGACGGCGGCAGCGGCTGTCAAAGGTGAGGCTTATCAGGATAGCAATCTGATTTACCAGTATCAGATGATGCTCAATCAGCTCAAGCAGGCGACCAATCTCAACCCGGC
>NZ_JAQFVG010000223.1 GCF_029439455.1 Caballeronia sp. BR00000012568055
GCGGTAAGCCGCAGATCGTGGGCGACACGCCGAAGAACGCGCGTTGCGTGACGTTGAAGGGCCGCTTTCGCACCGGAATTGGCGCTGCTGCGGTCTGCGTAAAACACTCGGGGAAATTTCATGGTTGCCTCAAAAAGGACGAGGCAGATCCCTTGCGGGGAGCTGCCCCGCAAGGGTTAAGCGCAGTTTGAACTACGCGATCAGACGATAATTTGCGACACCGGATTCAATGAAATCGCACCCGGCACGCTTCCAACAGCAGCTTCATGTGCGCAAAGTTCGCGTCGCCGACACCATCACTCAAGCGTCCGACCTCTGCAAAGAAGTGAGGCCGCGCGCCGACCGGATTGAAAGCCGGATGCGAGACGATCGCCGAGAACTCATCGACGTTGCCCGCTTGCGCTGCCACTACGACCGGGAGCGATCAATTGATATTGGTTCATCGAGAAGCTCCTAATAAGGTGGGCGTTGCCGCCAGATGTAACCGCTCGGTCGCGGCTTAATGGGTGATCCGGTAACCAGATCCATTAGAAACAAGAAAAACCTGTTGCCCGGGCGCGAACTGTTGGTCATCGACCTGCGTCACGACAACGGTTTGTCCGTTCGCGCGGCGAAGGAAGACTTCGACACCGCTGTGCCGCGACATCACCGAACTGACACGTTGTGCAACCAGTCCGGAGGCCGAACCGGACAGCGCGCCCGCGATGTAACGGCCGCGACCGCCGCCGATCACCTGCGAGCCGAGAAACGCACCGGCGGCCGTGCTGACAATCGAAGCGATGCCCGACGGATCGGACGTGTTTTCGATCGTGATCGGACGCACGCGCAGGATGGTTGCCTGCTCGAACTCACCGATGCGTTGAACGTCGTATCGCTGATACGTATTCGGCGAACCGAAATCCGCTACAGCGCAGCCGCTCAACGAAGAAAACAACGAGAAGAACAATGCGAAGAGAAGTGCTTTCAACATGGGATTGCCTCATAGCAGAATGGGCAATCCATCCCGTGGGGGCGGATCGCCCGTTAGGGAAAGGGGAAACGATGTGACATGCACTTGCCGCGACAAGCAACGCAGCAAGGCACGTCAATGAGAAGAAAAAAAGCAGGCGACCACACAGAATCGCCTGCGAAGGGCCAAACGG
>NZ_JAQFVG010000224.1 GCF_029439455.1 Caballeronia sp. BR00000012568055
AGTCGGGGGCCGAGCGATCTCTTTGAGTTTTCCTTGGCGCTTTCCGCGCCGGGGTTTGGGTTTGTTGGTCCGCGCGACGAGCGCGCGGGGAGCGACGGGGAAGGACGGGAGGGTTCATTCTCGCCGCCCATCCCCGACGCCCGACGGTTACACGAGTTCGCGGTCGTCTGCTATGCAGGATTCGACAATGATCCTTCCGCAGGTTCACCTACGGAAACCTTGTTACGACTTCTCCTTCCTCTAAATGATAAGGTTCAGTGGACTTCTCGCGACGTCGCGGGCAGCGAACCGCTCACGTCGCCGCGATCCGAACACTTCACCGGACCATTCAATCGGTAGGAGCGACGGGCGGTGTGTACAAAGGGCAGGGACGTAGTCAACGCGAGCTGATGACTCGCGCTTACTAGGAATTCCTCGTTGAAGACCAACAATTGCAATGATCTATCCCCATCAC
>NZ_JAQFVG010000225.1 GCF_029439455.1 Caballeronia sp. BR00000012568055
GGCCCTGCAGGAAGCTCGATATTGAATTAGAAACGGGTTTCTTCATTGGCGTCGGTAACGAGCTCGGGCAACCCGTTGAAGCTGCTACCGCCGATGGCAACATCTTCGGAATGGTCCTATTGAACGATTGGAGCGCGCGCGATATCCAGCAATGGGAATATCAGCCGCTTGGACCGTTTAACTCGAAAGGTTTTGCGACCACGATTTCGCCTTGGGTGGTGACTATGGACGCTCTGGCCCCGTTCCGAGTCGAGCAGCCGGTTCAGGAACCGAAGCCGTTGCGTTACCTTCGCGGCGCTTCGTCGGCGGGCGTCGACCTTAATCTCGAAGTAAGGCTCGCGCCCCAGGGATGCACTGAGGCGACCACAATTGCTCGCACGAACTTCAAGCACATGTACTGGACGATGGCGCAACAACTCGCGCATCACACAAGTTCGGGCTGCAATA
>NZ_JAQFVG010000226.1 GCF_029439455.1 Caballeronia sp. BR00000012568055
CGGACATCAATCCCACCGTGCCTGCGCTCTCCCCCTCTTCGTCCGCGTCTTCCGCGAAGAAGCCTTTCGATGCCTTCGGCGCTGACACGGGCTGCTTTGAGTACTGGTGGCTCACGCTCACGGTCGTGATCGGCCTTGTCTTCGCTTACTTCTCAAGCCTGAAGCGCTGGGCGGGACCGCTGCGGGACAAATTCGATCGCATGCCGCTGCTCTGGCGCAATCGACGCGACTTGCGTGCCGCGCTACTGATCGTCTCGTTGGCAGGCCTGTTCGATTCGAACCTCACACTGCGCGCCGCGCTCGAGCGGCTGTTGAAGACCGCCGACCCGTGGATGCGTTGGCACCTGATGACGATGAACCGGCGGCTTACTGCGCGGGCGGATGAGCCGATGCGTGCGCTCGACACCGGAATCTTTTCCACGACGATCGTCGACAC
>NZ_JAQFVG010000227.1 GCF_029439455.1 Caballeronia sp. BR00000012568055
CTATAAGGGCTTTTATCCCGCCGAGGGATATCACCAAAACTATCTGACCGAGCATCCGGAAAGCCCTTATATCGCGATAAACGATCTGCCCAAGGTCGGAGCGCTCAAGCAGATGTACCCTAATGTCTACCGTAACGATGCGGTGCTGGTTACGGTTGCATCGAAGTAATTGCGGTGTCAAGGTAAGCATCGGCTAAAGCCAGCACGTCCGGCATCGTGCGACGGCCGAAGCCGATGCGCACGTGCGTATCGCCGTAATCGAGCAAGGTGGACGGCAAGAGCAGCACGCCCGTACTCGCCAGCAGTTCCGAGCAGAAGCGCTCCGCGTTGGCTTGCTTAAGTCGCATGAAGCCGATCGTGCCCGCGCTTGGCCGGTGCCATTCGAAATATTCGGCGCGTCGCTTAAGAAAATCATCTAAAACGGCTAAGTTC
>NZ_JAQFVG010000228.1 GCF_029439455.1 Caballeronia sp. BR00000012568055
ATCCTTTTCTCGATTTCAGCGAGCTCGTCGTTGCTCTTCTGAATGGATTCGGCGATGCTTGTGTAGCCAGCGGGGGCCGTCGGCTTGTCGACGTACTGCACATCGGGCTTGCGATTGCGCAACTCGTTGGCTTCGCGGGTGAGCCGCCCGATTTCCTTGTCCTTGTCGGCAAGGTCCTTTTCCATGTTGCTAAGACCGGCTTGCTTGCGCTTGTAGTGATCGTCCATTCGCGCAAGGTCTGCCTCGCGGTCGGAGATCTTGCGAGCGCTCGTAGCCAGTTCAGCGCGTAGGTGCTTGGCCTCGCTTTCGGACACTGAGAGCGCCGTTTTTGCGTCCTGGAGTTGCGAGTGAACGTTTAAGAGTTGGATGCGTCCGTCCTCGAGCGCCGCGTCCTTCTTCTGTAGTTCGACGAGCATTCGCTTG
>NZ_JAQFVG010000230.1:0-538 GCF_029439455.1 Caballeronia sp. BR00000012568055
CCTCTTGCAGCGCGGTGTGATCGAATACGATCTTGCAACTTGTGAGGAACGATTCGTCTGTGTTGAACGGACCGGACACCAGAACGGCCGCGCCTTCCTTGATCCATTCGTCCTTGAAATGCAGCGGTTTCAGACGCGAAGCAGCGATGGTGATGACGTCCGCATCACGGAATCCCTGTTCTGCATCATCCACGCCGATAGCCGCGATCTTGTACGTCGCCTCTACCCAGCGCGCGAATTCGTTGGCTTTGTCGAGGAACACATCGAAGCACACGACCTTTTCGATGCCTTCGAGCTGCGTCATGATCGCGGTGAAACACGCCTTGTTGATCGGACCGCAGCCGATCACCGAAGCGGTCTTGGCACCTTTATTTGCGAGGTATTTTGCCGCGACGCCGGGTACCGCACCCGTACGCGCTGCGCTCAACAGATTCGCCGACATCAGCGCGAGCGGCGCGCCCGTGTCCTTGTCATTGATCATCATCGTGAGGATGGAACGCGGCAAGCCTTTCTCGGCGTTGGCATGATTCGAGCCATA
>NZ_JAQFVG010000230.1:558-2459 GCF_029439455.1 Caballeronia sp. BR00000012568055
ATTCGAGCCATACCACTTGTTGCCACATACATCGAAACGCCCGCCGAGATAACCGGGCATGGCGGCGAAACGGCGATCAGGACCCGCCACCGGCATATTCGGGAACTTCGTTTCCTTCGGAAATACGATATTCATGCCGTGATTATTGTGATTCGCGCCGCCCATCAGATAGTCGCCCTTGCCGAGCAAGCTGAAGGTTTCTTCGCAGACGCTCACGCAACGCGCGGCATCGAGCACGCCCGCTTCGATCATGTCCGGCTCGGACAGATACAGAAAATCGATCTTGGGATACATGGCCTTACCTCTTGAAAATGGAGTTGAATCAGAAGCGCAGCAGCGGCGCAATGTCATACAGGCGGCATGCCGAACTGCGAGCATTCGCGCGCATCAGGAAATTGAGCTTTTCGATGCGTTCGCCCGAACGCGGCGCACCGTTTTTCTGGAACGGCACTTCGAGTCCAACGGAAAAATCCATCACCACGTCATCGACCACGCCGCCCGAGCGGCCCGAGGGCACGGCGATCATGCCGTGCTCGTGAGCAAATCTGTAGGCATCCATAGCTTCGGTGATGGTGCCGACCTGATTCGGCTTGAGCACGAAGCCATCGACGGCGCGCGTATCATGGGCGCGGCGCAGCAATTCGAGATTCGTTACGGTGAGATCGTCGCCGAGCACGATGGTGCGTTTGAGTTCGCGCACGGCTTTTGTGTAGCCGTTCCAGTCGTTTTCATCGAGCAGGTCTTCGATAAAGACCAGGTTGAATCGCTCGGTCAGATACTTCGCGTACGCAATCAATTCATCCGATGAAACGCGTTCGCCCTTGAGCAGATAACGCCTGGTCGCCTTGTCGTACATCTCGCTCGACGCACAATCCAGCGCGAACGCAATGCGATCCGTATAGCCACATTCGTCGATGGCCTTCTGCATCAGCGTGAGAATCATCTCGGGGTCTTCGGACGGCGCGGCGTAGCCATAGGAGCTTGCGACTTGCGGCTTGTGGCCGAGATACGCGGTCAGAACATCGGAGAGCTTATGAAATACCGCCACCGCCATTTCGATGGCGAAGTCGATGCTGTCCGTGCCATACGGAACGATCAGAAATTCGTTGAATGCCTGCGTAAAGCCTTCGTAACGCCCGCCGTTGATCACGTTGAAGCAGGGCACCGGCACGGTCCAGATATCGCGGCCTGCGATATGTTCGTACAGCGGAATGCCACGTGAATCGGCGGCGGCGCGAAAAGCGGCGATGGAGGCGGAGTAAATCGTATTGCCGCCGAGCACGTGCTTATCCGGCGTGCCGTCCAGCGCAATCATTTTCTCGTCGATAGCGCGTTGATCGAATACGTTCATGCCGATCAGCGCCGGCCCGATGATCTTCGCTGCGTTTTCCACCGCCTTATGCACGCTCAGGCCTTTGTACGTAGACGGATCATTATCGCGGAGTACGAACGATTCATGCATGCCAACCGACGTGCCCGTAGGCGCTGCGCCGCGTCCGATTGCGCCGCTTTCCGTGCGAATCTCGACTTCGACAGCCGGACGGCACTTGCAGTCGATAATCTGCTGCGCACGAACGGAGATGATCTTGTCTTGCATTACTTGCTCTCCTTCAATGCCGGAACGTAGAGAATGTTCAGGTCGCAGAGGTTTGTGCCGGTGTTGCCGGTGAACACGGCTGAGTCGATGGAGGCGAGTGCTTCGTAACAACTGTGCTCGCGCAAGGCTTGATAAAGACTCACGCCTTTGCTCGCGGCGGCTTGATAGCTGGTCGAATCCGTGATGCCGCCCGCGACTTTCGCGGTGCCATCGGTGCCTTCGCTATCGATGGAAAGCAGGCACGCGCCTTGGGCTTTTTCAGCGGCGATCGCAAAGCCCACGGTCATTTCCTGACCCGGCCCGC
>NZ_JAQFVG010000230.1:2479-14397 GCF_029439455.1 Caballeronia sp. BR00000012568055
CCGCCGTGTCCTTTAATCACGCTGTTATCGCCGATATGCGTGGTGACTTCGCCGGAACTCAGCAGCACGCAAGGGGCTTTGATCGGATTGCCATAGGTCTGAATCTCGCGTGCGATCGACGCGAAAAACGCGCCTGCATCGCGGCTTTCGCCTTCAAGAAACGACGTGACGATCATCGCGGGCAAGCCCATGTCTTCGCAGATTTCCTTCGCGTAGATGCACGAGTCCGGCAGCGTGTTGAGCAGGAAATACGTGTTGTCCGGAAAGGCCTTGGGCGTCTCCGCTTCGGGACCGGCGTTCATCAGAAAATCGACAACGCTCTTGGGCATTCTGTCCGCCACATTGCGATTCACAATGGTCGCGCGTGCGTCGTCGAGCGTGGTCATGTCGGGGCCGATCGGCGTGCTTTTGTACGCGGCGTAGGGCACAGCGATATTGCCGGTGGCGGGCGAACCCACGGCATCGCTGATACCGAAGCCGATCAATTCCGCGCCGACGGCCTGAATACGCTTGGCGAGCATGCCGCCGTTGAGCGCGGAAATATGGCGGCGCACGGCGTTGATTTCATAGATACCCGCGCCGGATTTGAGCAACACATCTGTCGTATCGATCTCGTCCAGAAGCGAGATGCCATCGATCGGACACGACATCAGCGCGGAAGAACCGCCGCTGATTACGGCGATAAACAGATCGTCCGGACCTGCTGCATCGACCAGTTCGATAATCTTGCGCGACGCGCGATGCCCTTCTTCATTCGGCAACGGATGCCCGCCAACGAACACTTCGGTTTTGTTAAAACGATCGGAGTCCTCACGAATCTTCACGATGGCGATACCGTACGTCAGCCGATCGCCGAGCACGTGATCGACCGCCATTGCCATGTGATTGCAGGCCTTTCCCGCGCCGATCAAATACACATTGCGCTTCTTCGACAGGTCCCACGAACGCGTGCCGATATGCAGCGTGTCGCCGTCCAGACGCATGATGCTTTGAATGCGTCGATAACTGTCGAGCCTTTCGAGCGTGCGGTCTGCGATTTCCAGAACGATGCGCCGCGATTCGACATCGCCTTGAGAAAGCATTGCTGCGGAGTTGCGTATCTTTTTCATACGAGGAGGAAGAAGGTTTGCCGTAGCTGCAATTTAGGCAAACGCCCTGCACAGATACATGTACACTTGATCAAGCCTGCGGATCGCTGTACAGGCGTCGCTACCTGCACACATCAGAGTCCTTATATGAAGCCCGTACTCACGCTCGATCCCGCTTCGGAAACGTCGCTCACCATGCAGATCGTGGCGGGCATCGTTGTGGAAGTGGAGGAGAAGCGGTGGCGGTCCGGCGCGCGCGTGCCGAGCATTCGTGCGTTCGCGCAGGCGCACGGGGTATCGACCTTTACGGTGGTGGAAGCGTACGATCGGCTGGTCGCGCAAGGTGTGCTGGTGGCGCGGCGCGGCTCGGGGTTTTATGTGTCGGAGCGCAGGCTCGGCGCGCCGCAGCGGACCGCGGAAAAGCTCGACGAAAAAGTGACCAACGGCTGGCTCGTGCGCAATTTTCTCGGTGCGAGCGAAGGCGCGATTCACGCGGGCGCGGGCTGGCTGCCCGAGACGTGGTTCGACAGCGAAGGCATCGCGCGGTCGCTGCGGCAGTTGGCGGCGCATCCGGAGCATTTGCTCGGATACGGCCACGCGCGCGGTTTCGACCGGCTGCGCGAACAGATCGTGCGTCAGTTGGGCGAATACGAAATCGAAACCGATGTCGGCGGCGTGATGACCACGCTGGGCGCGAATCAGGCGCTCGATCTGGTGATCCGCCAGTTCACGCAACCCGGCGATGTCGTGATGGTCGATGAACCGTGCTACAGCGACCTGCTGGTGGCACTGCGCATGCGCGATGTCGAAACCATCGGCATTCCGATGACGCCGACGGGGCCGGATATCACCGCGATGGAAACCGCGTTCGAGGCGCATCGCCCGAGGCTTTATTTCACCAATAGCCGTCTGCACAATCCGACCGGCGCGAGCTATAGCTCGGCCGCCGCATACAAGGTGCTGAAGATCGCCGAGCGGTACGACTGCCTGATCGTCGAGGACGATGTATCGGCGGATCTTGTACAGGGCGCGCATTTCACGCTGGCGTCGATGGATCAGTTGAAGAATGTGATCTACGTCGGCAGTTTTTCGAAGACCATTGGCGCGGGATTACGTGTGGGCTTCGTGGTCGCGGACCACGCTGTACTCGAAGGCTTGCTCTATCAAAAGCTCGTTTCGGGCATGTCGACGCCGACCGTCACCGAGCGTCTCGTCAGCGCGATTCTTGCAGAAGGACACTATCGAAAGCAGACCGAACAATTGCGCGACCGGCTCGCCGCTGCGCAGGAAAAGACCTGCCGCAGGCTGGAGGCTAGTGGCTTCGAAGTGTTTTGCGAGCCGCGCTCGGGCATGTTCGTATGGGCGAGGCCGAGCGGTATCGACATGGATTCGTCTGTGCTGGCGGCGCGCGCGCTGGAGCAGAAAATCCTGCTTGCGCCGGGACATTTGTTTTTCGCGGGCCGCATGAAGACCGGCTGGCTTCGTTTCAACGTCGCGCATTGCAATTTCGACCGTCTATACGCCTTTCTCGCCGATACCGCCGCGCGGTAACTGTGCAGTTCGCCGCGCCTGTACAGGTATCGCAGCGTGTACATGTCGTCGATATTTTCAGCGAGTGAGCATATGAAGAACGGAAAACACTCGGAGAAAGTACGCATGAGCCACGACCTTTCGCGCTTCGCGATCAATCAGATCACCACGCCCAAGTGGACCATGCCCGAGGCGCTCGAAGGCTACAAGCGCCAGGGCGTGAGCGGCATCGCGGTGTGGCGGCAGTTTCTCGAAGCGTATGGCGTGGCGCAGACGCGCAAGCATCTGCGTGAACTGGATATGTGGGTGCCCTCGCTGTGCACGAGCGAATGGCTCAACGTTGGCGTGGAGCAGAGCATGAGCACGGCGATCGATACCAACCGCCGTTTGCTGGATGCCGCTGCGGAAATCGGCGCGGCCTGCCTGATGATGGTGGTCGGCGGCATGCCGCCCGACAGCAAGGATATTCAGGGCCAGCGCGCCCGCGTACGCGATGCCTTGTTCACGCTCCTGCCGCATGCGCGTGAAGTCGGCGTGAAACTCGGCCTCGAACCGCTCCATCCGATGTACGCAGGCGACCGCAGCGTACTCAATTCGATACGGATTGCCAACGATCTGTGCGATGAACTCGGCGAAGGCGCGGGTCTCGTTCCCGATGTCTATCACTGCTGGTGGGACCCGGCGTTCGAAGCGGAGTTGCGGCGCGCGGGACCGGACCGCATCATCACGTTCCACTATTGCGACTGGCTGGTGCCGACGCGCAATCTGCGCGATCGCGGCATGGTCGGCGACGGCGTGATCGATATTCCGCGCATCAAAGGATGGCTAGACGATATTGGCTATACGGGTCCATTCGAATTGGAGATTTTCTCGGAACTGGACTGGTGGGAGCGACCGGGTGAAGAGACGGTTCACGTGGCGATTGAACGATGTGGGCCGCATGTGGGTGCGGCGTCATGAATCGTTCGATATCCTTACGTCTGCGCCAACACTGTCGCCATAGAACGCTCGAGCGCGATATCGAGGGGCGTTTGAAAAGGGCCGATCAAAGTCGGGCGCGTTTATCGATAGCGCGTTTGGCGCAGCAGCGCCTCGGTAATGACAACGTTATCCCGGTTTTTTGTGAGCAGTTTCTTGAGCTTTTCTTGCACCGGCGCAGCGGGGTTGTCCTCCCAAATAAGTTGTACAGTTCCTGTCGCGCAGACAAGATGTAAAAACTCGTCGGACGCTGTTTCGAGAGCGTCGGCCGTTGTGACCAACAGTGGTTGAAACGGCGCCGAAGTGATGCTATCCGTCGTTTGTGAACGCGGACTCGACTTGAGTACGATTGCCACCTGATTCACAAGATCAGGATCACCCATACCTGCTGTGATCTCAAAGCCGCCCTGTATCCATGAAGCATGTCGGCGCATTTTGGTTGAGTTGTTCAGATGCTCGAAATAGCCCACCACGGCATGCTCGAATACCATGTTGAAACCCAGTATGGTCATCGCTTTCTGGAGCACGAGCGCCGGAGGCCCTTCGTCTTTTGTAGAATCGTCATGGGCGTTGAGCACGCTCATGATGAGGCGAGTCCAGTCTTCGATCGTGGGGTTGAACGGCCTTCGTTCGAACACGAGCGCGGGCCCGACTCCATTCGCCGCGCACACGATGAGTTCGAAGGGATACGGACGCCTGGAGCCCGAGCTTGGTACGTTTCCGAGGACGATGCCATAGTACATCCACGCTTCGATTTCGACGGAACTCCATCTTCCGAAGCTGTCGCGGGATATGGCGGCGAGTTTGTTTGCGACCTCGACACCGGCGACGATAACCGCGCCTGACTTATCGGTCCGGTCCCAGCTATTCGCGTCGAAGCTGGGTGAAAGCTGAAAAAATGTGGACACGAGGTTCATCTGGAAATCGGCCAACATGCGCCGCTTCGAAGGGGTGTCAAGCTCGTTGAAGAGAAGACCGCTCGAGAGGGTCTCGAGCCCCTTATTGATTGCCTCGTAAGCGGGGCGCGTCTTCTTGAGCTGACTGACTACGGCGGCAACGACTATGGCGGCATGCAATACCTCGAAGTTGGCAGTGAGCATGTCCCGGAATTTTTCGAGAATCTCGGCACTCTGCGCCAGCGTTTGTGGGTCCGCGTCCAGGTCAATGATCTCGCGAATGTAGCGCCGCGCCGCCGCCATCTGCGTGGCAGGGCGATCGGTGGGCAGAATACCGTAGGTCTCCGCAAGCAGCTTGAATACGTCATGCGTGGAATTCGCTTGCACCCGTTCAAACAGAATGGGACGCAGACTTACCTCGAATTCATCGATGAAAGAGATGTGCTCTTGAGCTGCAGTCAAGAGTTCGTTCACGCGTTCAGCGCTTGGCTCAATTTCGTCGGGCGCGGCGTTTGATGCTCCCCGCGGGCCGGAATGGGGTTTCGCACGCAAGGGCATAACCTCCGAAACCCGCTTGCGGAAGTTGAAGTAGGCTGGCCGCGATTTGTCGGCTTCCAGCACAGACTCGTTGCCGTGGCGGACACACAGCAGCACGTTCTGCCGGACTGCAACGGACCGTACCGATGCCTCGGTTCCCGGCTCTCGCGATCGTTGAGGAAACCTGAACGATGGTTGAGCGCGGCTGAGCTCGCCAGCGAGGCTGAGCACGATGCTCTGGAGCATCGCCTTGTCAGCGTCGCTGAGTATGGGTTTGCTTGTGGCGCTTTCTTCGGCCATGCCGCTGTCCGTCACGCCATCTGGTTGAATCGCACCCAGTTCATCCAGGTTCATGCGCCGCTCGAGAATGCGCCAGAGATTGGCAAGTCCGCTCTCGCTCAAATCGACACCCGGCGCGTCGCGCCGCCATTCACGTGATATGTGATACAGGGCGTCCATCAGCACGAGGCGACGCAAGGGCAATTGCTGAAGCCATAAGTCGATATCGCGCTTGCCGAGTTGATGTTCGATCGCCACCTGAAGGGTGATGTCGATCGTAAATACCGGAGACTGGCGGATTTCCTCGGTGGTCAGTTCGACCGTGTCGGCGGGCGTGCCCGGCGTTGACCACGGGTCTCGGGTGCGCAGCGCGAGGATCTCACGCGTCAGATCGAGTGCGTGCATCTGCGAACGATGGCGCAAGACCCATTTGAGCAACTGCCGATCATTTTCCACTTCATCGTCTTTTTGCGCATCCAACAGGCGGTCGAGATACGCGTCCAGATCGCGTGGTTGGTAACAAACGAAAACGGCGTGTGTGAAGTAGGAGTAGATCGGACCGTAGGCCCTTTCGCGCTGATTGTGCGTAAGGTATTCCAGGTACCCGCGGTCAGTCAGAAAACACGAAAAGACGTTTTCGGCCATCAGCTTCTTCAGATAGCGCGTCATGGTTTCGAGCCGCTGGCAAAGCTCGTCCATCTTGTCCAACTCGTCGATGACCAGCACGGGAGCGAGACCGGCGTGCTTGAGCCGCTCCATCAAGGTGGGCAGCACACGATCGAGCGTTCGCAGCGAGAGATCGGGAATAAAGGTGCGATCCACTTCGCGCGCGCGCTTTTCATGCTTCGTGGATGTGCGCTTCATGACCAATCCCGCCGTGAGCGCTGTCGTGATGCCTAGCGCCGCCGACGGCAGCAGGTCGTGCTGGCCCGCCGCTGCGCCACCGAGTACGACGGCCCCCGACAGCACGGTTACCAGAGGCTTCACGAGTTCGCCGAGGTTCAAGCTATTGGTTTCGGTGTGCTCCGATTTCTCGCTGACGTGGTTGGACTCTCGTCCGCTCATGGTGCCGGAGATGCGCTGATGCGCCGTGCAGATTCCGTTCAACGCAACCAGCTCGCGCGCGCCCTGATCTGGCGGCATCGGATTGCTGCTGCCTTCGAGCGGGAGATGCAAGATGCCGGTTTCGAGCGCGCCGAAGCTATCGTAAAACTCCCGTAAGCGCGAGGCGGACGGATCTTCCATTAGCTCGATTTCAAACTCTGCAGCGAGTTCGGGCCATTCTTCGACATTCTGCCGAAGCTCTGCATTGCGTCCAGCCGGAGCGCGCGACGAATGCGGCCGGCCGGTCGGCTGCAAGGCGCGTTGCGGATTGTTCGCGCGGGCATGCATTGCATCCGCGAATGCCCGGATCACCCCCTTGTGCAGCCCGAGAATGATCTGGACGAGCGCGTACTGTGTGTGTTGCTCGACCTCGTTATCTCCCTCGTCAGTGGTGGGCTTCTGATCGAATATCCGTGACCATAGTTCGTCGTTCGGCGCAGGGCGCGCAGGCTCGGGGCGGAACAGACTCGGACCGTGTAGAAAAATGGGCAATGGACGACGCTTTACGGATTGGCTCGATGCAAGATCCTGCACCTTTCGAAGCACCCCGTTCACCAGTGTCGTCTTCCCTGAGCCACGATGGCCGGCGATCAGGATCGAGCAACCCTGCGACTGGCGATTGCAATATCGCTCGAGTTCGTGCTGTACAAGCCGGCTCGCCGTTGATTCGGCGATGATGGGCACCGCCTCCGTCTGCGTGCTGAGCGGGTCGACCACGGGCTGAACATGAATCGCCATTGCCGCGCCTTATTTCGATTGCGCACTGTGTGCAGCTTCTGAAGCCGGCGCGTCCCGGCCCAAAGCGGGATGAGTCTGATTCGAGTCGCTTCGGAAGGCGGCTTCGATGATTGTCATCGCGAGCAGCAAGGATGCAATCGAGAGCGAGGCGGCGACAAGCAGCTGCACGAGGTCCGACGAGACGAACCATCCGGTTGTCGAACCGCCGAAACCGCCCCAATGCCTGCGAAAAGAGAAGTTGTGCTCGTGGTTCGAAAAGACGGCAGAGACGCGCCTGCGTGCGATCGACGCAAAGATGAGCGCGGTTGCTCCGACCATGACGACAGCGAGCAGTCGCACCAGGGCATCGATCATTCCGGTGGCGCGCGACGCCACACTGTTTTCGCCCGCGCCGGACGCGGTAACCGCAGCAGATGCCTGCTGCGCAGTCTTGCTCTTACTGTCCGGAGCCACCACGTGAGCGGCAGACGAGGCGTCGCTTTCGGATGCATGCGATGTGTGCGTCATACCCGCGACGAAGAGCAGCAGGAGCAGCGCGACTCCGGCTCGCACCCAGTATGCGGCCGCCTTTTTTGAGCAGATCACGTATCCCATCGGTTTGGCTCTTTATAATCGATGCAGTCCTATCTGAATGAGGCCGCCTGTCGGGCGTTCATGTGAGTTTAGGATGTACGCGGGACAATGCAAGAACGGCAGGAAGCGTGGTCACGGACGTTGTCTGGCGCAGTCGCATATGTGCCCCATCCCACATACAAACCAATACCGTCCATCTAGTGTCTGACAATAATCGGCCTCCTGAATAATTCAGCCCGTCCGGGCGCAATGAACGGAACACGCGTCAGCGCGAACATGCGAGGCTCAAGATGGCGAGGATGATGGCATGTATCGCGGCAATGCTGATCGCGTGTCCTTCGTTTGCCTTTTCGATTGTTTGCAGAGGATCAGCCTATCGGGTCAATGGCGACTATATGATGCAAAGCTGCCCAACAGGAGACGATCCGGCGCCTTGCATGAACACCATGCATTACGCAGTCGAGACCTTTCTCGATCTCGGTGATCGCTACGAGCGCAACTTCCCGTATGGCAAGGTCGTCATATACAAAAGCACGTATCAATTTTCGATCACGCTTCCCGCCAGTCACATCGAAGAGCGGGGCGTCTGCAAGTTTGATTCCTCTTCCGGCGCTGCACCGGGTCTTTGAACGATCGCACCGGCTCGTTGAGCCGCCGCTGCTTTTCCGCCGTTCTCTTGTTTTTCTCCCCGCGCTTCGTTTTGCGTCCTGCTTCTTCCCCCATCAGTTTTAGTTATCGCGTTATCTGTTTGCTGGCTGGCCACGATACACCGTGATCCCATCGCCACAGGCCTCTTCCGTGAAGTGAGGGTATCGATTCACGATACGGATCATGGTTTACGCCTACTGACGCACGCCGCGCGAACCGGCGTATCTTCCGCCCATCCCCAAATCCCTCGCAGCACCGCAAGGAGCACCCGCATGGCACGCATCATCGGCGGCATTGCCGCATCGCACACGCCGACCATCGGCTTCGCGTTCGACAAGAACAAGCGCGACGATCCCGTCTGGGCGCCGATCTTCGACAACTTCGCGCCGCTCGCGGACTGGCTGCAGGAGAAAAAGCCGGACGTCGTCGTGACCATCTATAACGACCACGTTACGTCGTTCTTCTTCGACCACTATTCCGCGTTCTCGCTGGGCGTCGGCCCCGAATGGCGCGTTGCGGACGAGGGCGGCGGCGCGCGCGATCTGCCGCCGATCAAAGGCCATCCGGAATTCGCCGCGCATCTCGGCACCTCGCTCATGTCGGATGAATTCGACATGTCGTTCTTCCAGAACAAAGCGCTCGATCACGGCTGCTTTTCCCCGTTATCGATGCTGTGCCCGCACAAGCCCGAATGGCCGATCAAACTCGTGCCGCTGCAAATGGGCGTGCTCCAGCTGCCGGTGCCGAGCGCGCGCCGCTTCTACAAACTCGGTCAGGCGCTGCGCCGCGCAATCGAAAGTTATCCTGAAGATTTGAAGGTGGCTATTCTCGCGACAGGCGGCCTGTCGCATCAGGTGCACGGCGGGCGCGCGGGCTTCAACAATACGCCCTGGGATCAGCGCTTTCTCGATCTCTTCGAGCGCGATCCCGAGCAACTCGCCAGCATGACCATTGCCGAATATGCGGAATTGGGCGGCTACGAAGGCGCCGAAGTCATCATGTGGCTGACCATGCGAGGTGCGCTTTCGGCCAACGTGGTCTGCAAGCATCGCAGCTACTATCTTCCGTCGATGGCAGGTATTGCCACGGCAATTTTTGAAGGTGAGGACGGCGAAACAAATCCGGCGGTGATCGAGCGGCATCGTCAGAAGATGGCGGCCGAACTGTCTGGCGTGGACAAATTGGAAGGCACCTATCCCTTTTCGATCGAAACGGCCGTGCGCGCGTATCGCATCAACGACTTTCTGCATCGCATGGTGGAACCGGCGCATCGCGAAGCGTTCAAGGCAGACGAAGAAGCGAGCTTCGAAGCATTCGGCCTGAGCGAGGAAGAACGCGATCTCATCCGCCGACGTGACTGGCGCGGCATGCTGCATTACGGCGTGATCTTCTTCATGCTCGAAAAACTCGGCGCGGTGACGGGGGTATCGAACCTGCATATTTATGCGGCTATGCGCGGCGAAACGCTGGAAGCATTCCAGAAGACACGCAACGCACCAGGCGCGTTGTATTCGGTCGCCGGCAAAGCAGCAGGCAAGCTCGATTGGGACAAAGCGGATAAAGCGAAAAGCTAAAAACGGAATAGGGACGGAGACGACACATGGACATCGGAAAAAATATCGACATCAAGCGCTTTATCGACGAGAGGCCGATCTCGGGATACCAATGGCTGCTGGTAGTGCTGTGCTTCCTCATCGTGGCGGCGGACGGCATGGACGTGGCCATCATGGGCTTTATTGCGCCGTCGATCATCGCGGACTGGCATATCTCGCGGCCTGCATTCGGGCTGGTTATGAGCGCCGCGCCCATCGGTCTTGTGATCGGTGCGCTCGCGGCGGGACCGGCTTCGGATCGTATCGGACGAAAGGGCGTTTTGATTACGTCGGTGTTTTTGTTCGGTGTCTTTACTATTGCTACAGCCTTTACGAATTCGCCTGCCACCATGGCGATTCTGCGTGTGCTGACCGGCATTGGCTTAGGCGCTGCCATGCCGAATACCACGACGCTGCTCTCCGAGTATGCACCGCAACGCAAGCGCGCCTTGCTTATCACGATCATGTTCACGGGCTTTAATCTCGGCTCCGCGCTGATCGGCTTCGTTGCGGGATGGCTGATTCCTGCGCACGGCTGGCGTTCGGTGCTGGTCTTCGGCGGCGGCTTGCCGCTGCTGCTGATCCCACTGCAAATCTGGCTGCTGCCCGAATCCGCACGTTTGCTGGCGGTACGTGGCGCGACCTCGCAACGTATCGGCAAAGTCCTCGGCCGTGTCTGCAGCGCGCGCTTCAATGGCGATGAAACGTTCATCTCGAACGAGCCGCCTCTGCCGACCAAGAAGCCGATCGGCGTGCTGTTTTCGCACGGCTATGGTTTCATGACGATTTCGCTGTGGGTGACATATTTCATGGGCTTGCTGGTGATTTATCTGCTGACCGGCTGGCTGCCCACACTGATGAAAGATGCGGGCCTGAGCGTCAGCGCCGCAGCCAACATAACCGCGATGTTCCAGATCGGTGGCACCATCGGCGCGATTCTTGTCGGCTGGATCATGGATCGTACGCGGCCCGCGCCCGTTATTTCCGCGGCTTATCTCGGCGGCGCGGTGTGCGTGCTCGGCCTGGCGTGGATCGGTGCGATGTCGTCATCGCTGGCCATGCTGGTGTTTGCAGCGGGCTTCTGCATGAGCGGCGCGCAGACGGGTTTGAACGCGTTCGCACCGTCGCGCTATCCGACCGTTGCGCGTGCGACGGGTGTGTCGTGGATGCTCGGCATGGGACGTTTCGGCAGCATCTTTGGCTCTGCGTTCGGCGGTGCACTGCTCGGATTAGGCTGGCAGTTCGGCGCGATTCTCGCGATGCTCGCCGTGCCTGCCACGCTTGCGGCCATCGCGCTTCTTGTGGCGCAGAGCACGCATGTGGATGAAGCGCACGCGCAGACGGAAGCGGCTCACTAGTTACTGGAACAGGAAAAGCAATGATCATCGATATCCACGGCCATTACACGACCGCGCCGAAAGCGCTCGAAGCGTGGCGTAATCGGCAGATTGCCGGCATCAGCAATCCTAAGGAAATGCCGGCCGTTTCCGAACTTAAGATCAGCGATGACGAACTGCGCGAATCGATCGAAATGAATCAGCTTCGGCTGATGCGCGAGCGAGGTCTCGATCTCACGCTGTTCAGTCCGCGTGCGAGCTTTATGGCGCATCATATCGGTGATTTCGAAGTGTCGAGCACATGGACAGCGATCTGCAATGAACTCTGTTTCCGTGTGAGCGAGCTGTTCCCGAATCACTTCATCCCCGCCGCGATGCTGCCGCAAAGCCCCGGCGTGGGCATCGCGACGTGCATTCCGGAGCTTGTGAAGTGCGTGGAGCAATACGGCAATGTGGCGGTCAATCTGAATCCTGATCCGTCGGGCGGTCACTGGACCAGCCCGCCGTTGTCGGACCGTTACTGGTATCCGATCTACGAAAAGATGGTCGAATACGACATCCCCGCGATGATCCACGTAAGCACGAGTTGCAACGCGTGCTTTCACACGACCGGCGCGC
>NZ_JAQFVG010000231.1 GCF_029439455.1 Caballeronia sp. BR00000012568055
AGTCACTCGCGACCATCTGTGTGTTGTCCTCGGCCGCCTGCACGCTGGGCATGACACCTGCTGCTGCGGCCAGCACGCAGTCGTGCGCAAGCCTCGTCGGAACGTGGGGCAACCGGCTCGGCTCGACCATGACGGTTCAGTCCGTCGATCCGACGACGGGAGCGATCACGGGTACCTATCGGTCGCCGTCGGGCACGAGCGGGGAGCAGTTCCCGCTGGTCGGCTGGACCAACACGGCGCCCGCGCAATCGGCCCAGGACAATGTCACGCTGGTGACGTTCACCGTGAACTGGGGCATTTACGGCTCGATCACGGCGTGGTCGGGCCTGTGTCGGACCGAGAACCAAGTGCCGACGATCGAGGCGCTCTGGCATTACGCGCAATCGAAC
>NZ_JAQFVG010000232.1 GCF_029439455.1 Caballeronia sp. BR00000012568055
GCTTGCGCGACCGCATCCTGAATCTCACCATCAAGCGAAGCAGGATCGTCCAACCCATCTTCGAGCCGTGCATTCATCGCATCGACGTCGACCACGCGTTCGATCCAGCCGCGCCCGTATGTATGGTGCGCATAGATGCGAAAGGCGTTTTGTCGCGCCGGTTGGTTGAGACCCAGACGGTGCAGCAGATCGGTCAAGCGTTGTCGCTTGTCTTCGAGCGGTTCGTTCGGATCCTGACGATTTGCATCGCCATGCTGAAGCGGCCCGTTGTCCGATCCTTCGCCACGCGTATCGGCTTCGACGAGTTCAACCGCGCGACTGGCCGCTTCCAATGCGGGCTGGCTTTGCTCCGCACCATCCAGCAGTGCGCTCAGATCGATATCGGCGTCAAGTACGGTCAACATCTGCTTTTGCCGCACGGGTTGTCCGTTATCGTCAATGCGGGTGATCTCGAATTCCTTCTTCGATAGCCAGAAACGCGTGCCAGTGAGTCGGCCGCGCGCAAGCGAAACGGTCTGCATCGCCGAATACGCTTTCTGAAGCACGTAGATGGAATTTGTCGGTAATTCGATCAGGCCCAACCCTCTGACCTCGGGGATGGCGAATACGAAGGTTGCCGTGAGATTGCACTTTCGGTCCTGATACTGCGGACAGAGATGCGGATCGCAGATGCCATCGGGAATGTCATCGTCCTGACGATGCACGACGAGTCGACCACCGAAGGACCGCCGCGCACGCTGAGCGCGAGCATCACGCTCGACCGGGGCGTACATCTTGCAATAGCGTTTCCCGTCGCGGTCATACTCGGAAAAGTACTGCCGGCCCGAGCTCGTGTACGCGGCCATCTGATTCGGCACGTTGCGCAACCAGTCGTCGAACGCGAACATCACAGGGAACCGATACAGCTTCGGCCCCTGCCCGCGATCTTCGCCATAGAGCCTCAATATCTCGTCGGCGGTGTCCGGATTGCAAAAGTCCGAGCGTCTGCATACGAAATACGGCACGTTCTTGGGAATGAGCGCATTGCGAAGTTGCAGGGACGTTTCCAAAACCTTGCCGATGGCTTCGTACGACTCGCCTGCGGCCACCATCTCGTGATAAAGCTTCGCCGCTTTTTCGTTGCTCTGATGCGCGCGCGTGAGCACCTTGATACCGGGCCGGATCTTGCCGATCGTGGGCGGCCGGATCACGCGTTCTTCCACGAGACTGCGCGGCGCGTGATCGAACATCTGAACGACTGCGTTCATGACGGTTTCCTTGCAAGAAAGAAGATGGCGTGGGTCCGTAGCGTTTTGGCCTGAGATCGCATCTCATGGGCCACCGCACTGCCGCGACGAACGCTTACGTGGGAGATGAAGACAGCGCGCTGCGCATCGCTGAACATCGCGACGCGCTCGACTTCGCAGCGTTCGCGCCAGAAAGCAGACGTGGTATCCGCTTGTTCGCGCTCGTTGTCGATTTGATACTTGATGGCCTCGGCGATACGTTGATCGAGGCGGTCAGGTAACAGCATGAACAGCACCTCCGTTGAGAAAGGCCCATCGCGGGATGCGACGGACGAAAAAAAAGCCCGCTCCGGTGAGGGAGCGAGCTTTTGAAAATCGTCGAAGTGAAGACCTACGCGCCACGTCCCTTCCGGGGACGTGGCGAGCAGGGAGCGCCCGGAAATCCGGAGCGCTCAGTCAGAGAAC
>NZ_JAQFVG010000233.1:0-383 GCF_029439455.1 Caballeronia sp. BR00000012568055
TCGAAAAAGCAGCACGAGCACGTATAAGGAATAAGAAGTCGTGATGGTGCAGAATCTGTCTGAAGCCGGACTCAACCCAACTCAATTCAGAACGCCGCAAAGCGAGTCTGCGCACCATGACGCCACGCGCCTCGACGTCCTTATCACAGACGTGGAAGCCAGGCTCGACGGATATCTCGATTCAATCCTCCATCACGCTGATTTCCAGAAGCTCGAATCGGCCTGGCGCGGTCTTGCTTTTCTCGTCGATCAGACCGACTTTCGCGCCCTCGTCAAAATCGAAGTGCTGGACATCTCCAAAGATGCGCTCCGGCAAGACTTCGAAGATGCAACTGACGTGACGCAAAGCGGCCTGTTCCGTCAAACCTACACGCTGGAATACG
>NZ_JAQFVG010000233.1:412-7788 GCF_029439455.1 Caballeronia sp. BR00000012568055
TCCCATCTCGGCGTTGATCTCGAACTTCGAGTTCGATAACAGCGCGCAAGACATCGCGTTGCTTCGCGACCTTTCGAAAGTATCGGCTGCGGCGCATATGCCTTTTATCGGCGCGGTATCGGCCCGATTCTTCGGCAAGGAGACAATGGAAGACGTCGTCAGCATCCGCGACCTGATCGATCATTTCGATCGCCCGGAATATCAGAAGTGGAACGCGTTGCGGGAAAGTCCGGACGCGCGCTATCTCGGCCTGACACTGCCGCGATTTCTCGCCCGTCTTCCATATGGTTGTGATGACGGCGCGGCGCACACCGGCAACTACATCGAAGAGATCAGGCAAGCGGGCGCGCGCGGCTTTCTTTGGGCGAACGCGTCATTCGCCTTCGCGACGAATCTGGTGCGCAGTTTTGCGCGCAATGGCTGGTGCGTCCAGATTCGCGGCCCGCAATCGGGTGGACTCGTCGAGAACTTGCCTACTCAACTTTACGACCTCGGCGCGGGTCGTCTCGGCAAGATCACGACCGAGGCGCTGGTTCCCGAGACCCGCGAATACGAGTTCGCTGAACTCGGCCTGATCGCGTTGTCGCACTATAAGAACCACGACCACGCGTGCTTCTATTCCGCGCATTCCGTCCAGCATCCCGAAGTGTTCGACACCAAGGAGGCCAGCGCGAACAGCCGGGTGAACGCGCGACTGCCTTATATCTTCCTGCTGTCGAGAATCGCGCATTGCCTGAAGATGATCCAGCGCGAAAACATCGGTACGACCAAGGACCGACGGCTGCTCGAGCTTGAACTGAATACCTGGATCAAAACACTCGTCACGGAAATGACAGACGCAGGCGACGCTTTGCAAGCAGCGCATCCGCTGCGAAAGGCGCATGTCGAAGTCGAGGATATCGAAGATAACCCCGGCTTTTTCCGCGTCAAGCTCTTCGTCGTGCCGCACTTTCAGGTCGAAGGCATGGACGTCGATCTGAGTCTCGTATCGCAAATGCCACGAGCCAAGAACTGACGAAGCGCGTCAACGCTTATCGAATCAACATCGACATTTCACACAATGAGAATAACTCGTCCCCTTTGGGCACAAGGCGTCTTCATGACGCCACAGCACTTCCAGCAACAGGCGCTATGGGAACAGTTCGCCAATGCGCGGATCGCCGATATGGCGAGTCCCGATCCCTGGGGCGTCGTCCGCGTGGCGATCGATACACAAGCGCTCGGCGTCAATCGGATGCAATTCACGAACCTGTCTCTGCGTTTGCCCGATGGCACCTTCATCGACAGTGAAACGTCCGACTGGCTTCCGGCCGCGCGCAGTCTCGACGATGTATCGACCCGGCACGACGCCGTCACCGTGCTTGCGGGCGTGGCTCTCGTCGATGCCAAGGGCAACAATTGCATCGAAGCGGGAGCGAAGCCCGCGCGGCCACGCCGGTTCGTGCGTGAATACCTGCATGTCGATGATCTCCACGGCGAAGGCAAAGAGGAAATCAGCGTCGAGCGTCATATCGTTTCACTGCTGTTCGACTTCGAGGAGCAAGGCGATTACGTGACGTGCCCGGTGGCGCGGCTGATCCGCAATGCCCAAGGACGATTCGAACCGGATGCTTCGTTCGTGCCGCCGTGCCTGTTTCTGTCGGCGAACGGAACGTTGGTCGAGCGGCTGAAACGTCTGTCCGAAATTCTCAGCGCCAAGAGCGGCAGCCTTGCGGTGCGCCGGCGCGAGCGCTCGGATCAGATTGCCGATTTCGCCGTCGCCGATGTCTCCCTGTTCTGGCTCTTGCACAGTGTCAATTCGTCGTGGCCGGAACTCGCGCGTCTCGTGCAGGCGCCGAATCAGCATCCCGAGCGGCTTTACGCGTTGTTGTCGAAGCTGGCGGGATCGCTGCTGACGTTCTCCACTACGGACACGCTGCAGGCCATTCCACCTTACGACCACGCCGCGCCCGAACCCGTGTTCGCGGAACTCGAATCGCTGATTCGCAATCTGCTCGATACGGTGATTCCGTCACGCGTCGTGCCTATCGCGCTGGAACGCGTACGCGGCACGATGTGGACCGGCCTCATCAAGGAAGAACGGCTCGTGGAAGGCGCCGATTACTATCTCTCGGTTCAGGCCGCGATGCCCGCGCATGCGCTCATTGAACAGTTTCCGCGCTTGTGCAAGGCAGGCGCGCCGGATGAAGTCGAGCAGATCGTCAACTCCGCGCTGTCCGGCATCCCAATCAAGTCGATGTCGCGGCTGCCCGCTGCCATTCCCGTGCGTGTCGAGAACCAGTACTTCGCGCTCGACGCGGCGCACCCAGCGTTCAAACGCATGACGGCCGCCCGCGCATGTCAGTTCTATGTGCCGGCATCGATTCCGGAAGTGTCGCTCGAGCTTTACGCGGTGTTGCCGACATGAGCGCCATGATCGACTTGCTGCCCGTCGCACTGCGCGACACGGCGATCACGATTGCCGATCTTCATGGTGACGCGAAACCCTCCGCCGAAACGCTGCTCGCCGATGCGCAAAAGCAGTTCGATCAGTTGGGCGCGGAGCTTCGTATGCGCGGAATGTCGCCTGAAATGATTGAAGACGCTCAGTACGCGCAATGCGCCCTGATCGACGAGACGGCGCTGCGCTGCTTAATCGGCGACGAGCGCGACACCTGGGAATTCAATCCTTTGCAACTGGGCAAGTTCAGGAGCAACGACGCAGGCGAAGAACTCGTACGGCGCATGGAGCGCTGGCTTGAACAGGCGCGTACCGAGCGCCTGCTGCTGGAGATCTTCGGCGCGGTGCTGGATCTGGGTTTTCTGGGCCGCTTTGCACGCGAAGGCGAGGAAGCGCGTGCCCGCTTCAGACGGAGCATCGATCAGCGGCTTGGGTTATCGGCAACCAGCGAAGCGACCAACGACGCCTCGATCGTCGTGAAGGCAAACGCTTCGCGTTCGTGGACGAGCCGAATATCGCCGCTCACTTGCGCCGCGCTCGCGTGTGTCGCACTGGGATTGATGTGGTTCGCGATCAACGGATGGCTGGATGCATCGGTCGTGCGTATGGCGCATTGAGTGGACGATACGAACATGCCCACGCGCGCAGGCCCCGGCCTCTTCGAACGCATCACAGGCCATTTCGCGGATGGCTCGGCCATTCACGAGCATTCGCCCGAAGACCAGACGTTCCATTCCGTGCAGGACAACATCCAGCGCATTTTGAACAGCCGCAGGCGCGCGCTCGCGCATCTGCCGGCTTATGGGCTGGACGATTTGTCCGAGATTTATCGGCATATGCCGGCGTCCTCGCATCGGCTAAAGAACGAGATCGAGGCAACGCTGCTGGAATACGAACCGCGTTTGAAGTCGGTCGATATCGAAATCAAGGAGCCGGAGCCCGGCATGCTGCTGAGTTTCACGATGGTGTGCCATATGCGTCAGGCCGGTCTCGTGCGCTTCGGCACCGACTTCACGCCGGACGGAAAGACGCTGCTGCGAATGTTGAACACGGCGCTGAATCGCGATTGATTCATGTGCAAGCGCCCCGCGTGACGGGGCGCTCCTCTACTCCGCCCACCTCAACGCAAACCCACCGCCCACACCCTCATCCACATACCCCGCGTGCGGCGCCATAAAATGCCCCGGCAGCAACAACGCGCGCCGCTCGCAAGTCGCTTCCAGCACGCTCCGACGCGTCCGCGCAGAAAGCGTCTGATCGATACACCCGAAGCAACTCCACTGCGGATACTTCACCTGAATCGGATGATGCAAGATATCGCCAGTCATCACGGCATATTCTTCCTTCGACTTCAGCCAGATCGCCACGTGCCCCGGCGTATGTCCCGGCGCGGGTTCGATCGACAAACAATCGGCAATCTCCGCGTAGTCATCGACGATCATCGCTTGTCCTGCTTCGATCACCGGTAACACGCTGTCCACATAGCCGAGAATGTGGTGGTTCTTCGCATCCGCCGCATAGCGCGCGGCCCAGTAGTCGTTCTCGGTCTTCGAGAACACATACTTTGCATTACGAAACGTAGGAACCCAGCGGTCACCAATCAACCGCGTATTCCAGCCCACATGATCCGCATGCAGATGCGTGCACAACACGTAGTCGATCTGTTCCGGAGTCGCGCCCGCAAGCGCGAGCCGGTCGAGAAACGGCGTCTGCAAATTGCACCAGTCCGGACGGCCCGGCCGGTCCTTGTCATTGCCCACGCAGCCATCGATCAGAATCTTGTGACGGCCCGTGTCCAGCAACCACGAGTGCATGCTGAGCAACATGCGGCCAGTCGCCGGATCGTAATGGCCGGGGGCCATCCACGAAAGATTCTCGTCGCGCAGTTCTGCGTCGGCCTGAGGGAAAAACTTTAGGAAATCGAATGATTTATCGACTGTTTCCTGAATCAGCGTCGCCGTTACATGACCAATCCTGAAGCGAATCACGATGCACGTTCTCCCTGCAATGCCGTATTGATCGATGCCATTCCGTGCGTCACGTTGCGATCCGAACCATCTTCGAGACTCGCGAGTTCTACACCCGCCGCTTCGCGCAGCGGCATGATGCCAAGCACCGACACCACCGCCGCGAACACGATATACGCCGCCAGCAGCCAGTATCCACCCGCCCACATCACGAACATCGCGGCGAGAATCGGCGTCGGGCCGCTCCAGATGACCGTCGCCAGTTGATACGCCACCGACACGCCGCTATAGCGGATCGCCGCCGGATATTGCTCGCTGATCAGCGCAGGCTGCACGGCGAGCGTCGTACCGAGACCGATGGTGAGCGCAAGCGTCATCGCCGCGACGATCATCGGATAGCTGCCCGATGAAAGCATATGGAAGAACGGGAAAATAAACGCGCCGAGAAAGATCATCCCGCCCATATACACCTTCTTGCGTCCGATCTTATCCGACAACTTGCCGAAGAACGGCTGCGCAATCAGCGTCGCAAACGATGCGATCAGCAACGCGCGCAACGCCAGCGGCTTGTCGATGTGCTGATTCTGCGTGAGATACACCAGCGCATACACCGAAATCACAAAGAAGCTCGTATTTTCCGCCGCCTGCGCCATCACGATCTGGAACGTGCGTTTCTTCTGCGTCGCGAGCACGGTTGCGATCGGTAATTTTGCTTCGGTATGCGAACGTTGTAATTTCTTGAAGCTCGGCGATTCCGACACGCGACGTCGAATGATTACGCCGAACACCACGAGGACGCCCGACAACAGGAACGGAATGCGCCATCCCCATGCCGCAAATTGCTCGGGCGTGGTCATCGATGTAGCGAGGGTCATCACGCCGCTGGAAAGAATCAGCGCCGCGCAAATGCCCATTTGCGGCCAGCTTCCGTAATAGCCGCGTTTGTTTGCGGGCGAATGTTCGACCACCATCAATGTCGCGCCGCCCCACTCGCCACCGACCGCAAAGCCTTGCAGAAAGCGCAGCGCGGTCAGCAGAATCGGCGCACCGAGACCGATGCTCTGATACGTCGGCAACAGTCCGATCACGAAAGTCACCGTGCCCATCATCATCAGGCTGATGACGAGCATCGCCTTGCGACCGATCTTGTCGCCGTAATGCCCGAACACGATGCCACCCACCGGACGCGCGATAAACCCGATCGCAAAACTCGCCAGGGATGCGATAGTGCCCGCTACCGGATCGAATGCGGGAAAAAACAGCTTGTTGAAGACCAGCGCCGCCGCCGATCCGAAAATAAAGAAGTCGTACCACTCCAACGTCGCGCCGATAGCGCTGGCGAATGACACTCGCCGGATATCCGAATCGTTGACCATCTTGTCTCCATTAGTTTGTTTTTTTGTAGCTGCAAATCAGACGCCGGGAATCTCCACGGTCAGAAGTGGCGCGTGCTGCTGAGCGCCGAACGTATCGCGTTCACCGACGCTGCCTTGCGCCCACGAGCGCTTGAGGGTCAGCTTGAAGGCGCGCGCGGGATCGAAGAACATCATCGTGACGATGTCTTCCTTCGTGACGTTGTAGAGCTTGCAGATCAGCGCTTCGGTCAGCGCACCGCTGGCTTTGACGCGCTCGTAAGTCGGCACGTTGTCGAAGATGACGTCGAAGGTGATTTCGAACGGGCCGGAGTTCTTGCTGCGGATCACTTTGGCGAGATCGCGCAGCGTTGGTACATTATTCGTCATGCTGATCAAACCTCCACGATTTCGATCGAAAACAGGGACACGGCGTCGTCGATCTTCATCACGTGATAGACCGTGAATTTACAGACCGGGCCGATCGGATTCTCCGGCGGATTCAGCGGAATGGCGAAGTTACCTGCAGTGGCCACTTGTCCCGGATAAGGCGTATGCAGCACGTCGATCCGCACGCTGCTGCAAATGGCATTGGCGAGTTCCTGCGTGGGCGCGGTCACTTCGCCGAGCAGACCGATTTCGTGCAGCACCGTGTCCGCGAGCGGCTCGAAGCTGCCCATCACGCCGTTCTTGCCGTAGACGTGGAAGTTGAGCATCGCGCGGCCATCGCGCAGCTCGGGATAGGTTTCATGCGCGTAGGCTTTGATGCGCGCCAGAAAATCGTCGATCTGGCCGACGAGAATCGGATCGCGAATCCCGCCGATAAAGATCGTGCGCATGCCGACCACGCCCGCGCCTTCGAGCTTCACGGTGTAGTCATCGGCGGGGATGAAGCGGCTGCCGCGCACGCGCACGGCACGTTCCGTGAGCTGCTCGTAGGTCGCCTCGCGCAGATCGAGCACGCCGCCGGGACCGGTCAGAAGATCGGGGCGCGTCTTCTCGTACAGCGTATGCGCCGCCACCGATGCAGGCGTGCAGCGCTCCAGCGGGTTCATCGGTTCGAGGTCGAAACTGTCGCGGCGAATGGTGGCGAGAATCACCTTGCCCTTCGGCTCCGCGCAGTTCGCGCCGCATTCGACGATCTTGCCCATATGCCAGTAAATGCCCGGCTCGATACCATGCAGCATGCACAAGCCCGCGAACGGCGCAGGATCGTACGAACGGCCGGCGATGATGATGTCGAGGTCCGGATGCTCGCGCAAGGCCTTCGCGAACGGCTCCGCGCCCATTTGCGCGACGATATGCGACGACGCACCGATATCCTCCGCCTTCAATTCAGGCGCGGATGCGCACGGCGAAATGCGACCGCTGCCAAGCGCATCGCGCACAAAAGATGCGTCCACGTCCGAATAAATCTTCGCGACCTTGAAGCGATAACCGTCGCGCTGCGCGATCTCCGCGATCACATCGACCATGAAATCCACGTGTTCGCGAATGCCGGGACCGCCCGCCGAGCTGATATAGATCGGAATCCTACGATTAGCGCAGGCATCGAGCATCAGCGAAAGATCGCGGATATACGCTTCGCGCGTAACAAGCGTTTTCGGCAAGCCGAGC
>NZ_JAQFVG010000234.1 GCF_029439455.1 Caballeronia sp. BR00000012568055
AGATTCTTATCGACCTTGCGGAGTCTTTGGATGTTCCGCTGCGCGACCGGAACGGCTTGCTGATCGCGGCAGGATATGCGCCGATCTATCCTGATGGTGATTGGCAGGACGCCGAAATGATGGGCGTGACCAAGGCGCTCAGACGCATGCTCCGTCAAGCCGAGCCTTACCCAGCCGTAGTCATGGACCGCTACTGGAATGTGCTGATGAACAATGACGGACTCACGCGCCTGTTTAATTGCTTTACGGATACATCGACGTGGACCGGACCGCACAATATCCTGCACACGATCTTCGATCCGAAGCGTCTGCGCCCTTACATCGCGAATTGGAACGAGCTTGCGATGAGCCTGATCCATCGGGTGTATCGCGAGTCGGTCGGACGTCATATCGATGAGAAGACCGAAGCGCTGCTGGAAAGTCTGCTTGCTTATCCGGACGTGCCGGACGACTGGAAAACGCCGAAAGGTCTGACCGTTATCATGGATACGCCCGTCGTACCGCTTGCTCTGACGCGGAACGATACGACGCTGCGATTCTTTTCGATGGTGACGACGGTCGGCACACCGCAGACCGTCGCCGCGCAGGAGTTGCGCATGGAGTGGATGCTTCCGGTCGATGACGAAACCGAACGCCTTCACAAGCAGATGCTCGAAAAGACAATGGATTGATAAACGTAGTCATCCGAAATATCAAAATGAATGCGTCATCCCGACACGTGCCACCACCTGATGCGCATTCGACGATACCCCCGCCGCGCCCGGAATAAACGCCGTATCGAGCGAGGTGCCGGTATTACCCGCGCTCAGTTTCTGATAGACCGCTTGCGTGTACACGCTGGTTCGTTTGGATAACGAATACTGCGCCATCAGCCCGGCCTGATTCCAGTGCATCGCGCGCTCGGTGCCGGCTTGCTTGAGGTGCGCCATCGTGTAGGTGTACATGGCGGCGACGGAAACATCGGGCTGAATGTCGTATTTCAGGTTGAATTCCACGTTGTCGAAGCGCAGGCCCGCGTTGTTCAGGCCGAGCTCGCCCGTATAAACCGACGAAACCGGTTGCTCCACGTTCACATGCGTATAGACGAGACCGAGTGTGGCATCGCCCGCGCCGTAGCTTGCGCCGATTCCGTAGATCTTCTGATTCGACGCCACGCAATTCGTATCGTCAGATGCCACTGCGCCCGCCGATGTCGTTCCCGGCTTCGACACGTTCTCGACCACCGCGCCGATCGTGAATGTCGAATAGCTGTATTTAAGGCCCGCGCCGAGCATGCGATTGCTCGCGAACGCGCCCGCCTGATTGCTGAATCCGTACAAGGCCGTGGCCGTCACGCCGCCGTATTCGGCGCTCGTAAATTTGACCGCGTTGTTCGCGTGGAACGTGGAATCAGTGTTGTCGTTATCGAGCGGATGTGAAAACAAATAGCCGCCCCAGTAACCGTTGGCCGTCATCAGACCGATGACATCGCTAACCGTGTCAAGTTGCCGACCGAATGTTAGTGATCCGAATGTATCGGATTGCAGTCCGGCGTACGATTGATAACCGAACAGACGGCCGCCGTAATACGCTTGGCCGTTCTCCGGCGTGAAGCCGCTTTCCAGATCGAAGATCGCGTGCAGTCCGTCGCCGAGATCTTCGCTGCCTTTCACGCCCCAACGGCTCGTTACCATATCGACGCCTGACATTTGCCATGCGCTGTGGCCGCCCGCGTTGCTGGTGTAGTTGATGCCTTCGTCCAGCACTCCGAATAAAGTAACGCTGCTTTGTGCATGGGCGACGGCGGTCGCAAACAACAACGCGCCCGCCAATACAATCTTCGAATTCATGCTGCCTGTCTCCTGTCGCGGCGATGGCTTGACCGTTAGTCGTGTTTTAGAAAGAGAAGCGCTTATTCGACGCGTTCGAGATCGCGCACGCGCGGCGTGATCATCGGTGCGGCCACATGCGTGCGGTCGTGACGCGCGCCGACCAGACGGCGGCCTTGCGGACCATGCACGGCATCGGGTTCGGGGAAGCACCACAGCATCGCCAGATAGAACATGCCGCCCACGGCGAACGAGACCGGCACGCTCAGGTCGCAGCCGCCCGCGAGCGCGCCCAGCGGCGCGACGTACTGTCCCGGCAGATTGACAAACATCAGACCGATGATCGCGGCCGGCAGCCATGCGCCCATCGCGCGCCAGTTCCAGCCGTGCGTGAACCAGTAGTGGCCGCCGCGCTCGCCGCGATTGAACACCTGAAGATCGTCGGAGAGATAAAAGCCGCCGCGCTGCACGAAGCCGATCACCATGATCGCCATCCACGGGCAACTAAAGGTGCAGATGAGCGTCGAGAAAGTCGCCACGCTTTCAACGAGATTGAACGCGAAGCGGCCGAGAAAAATGAAGCCGATGGCCAGCGTGCCAATCAGCAAGGTTGCGCGCACGCGGTTGAGGTATCGCGGAAACATGCTCGACATGTCGAGGCCCGTGCCGTAGAGCGCGGTCGTGCCCGTTGACATGCCGCCGATGATCGCGATCAGGCACATCGGCAACAGAAACCAGTGCGGCGATACCGCGAGCAGACCGCCAACGTAATCGTTCGAGCTGATAAAGCTGGGCGCCTGCGTAGCGATGATCGTCGCCGTCGCCAGACCGAAGAAAAACGGCACGAACGTGGCGATTTGCGCGGCGAACACCGCGCCCATCACACGGTAACGCGGCGTCGATTGCGGAATGTAGCGCGCCCAGTCGCCGAGCGTGGAAGCGAACGACACCGGATTGCTGAGCGCGACCAGCATCGCGCCAATAAACGCGGCCCAGAAGCCCGCGCTGCCGTGTTGAAGCGTGCCGGCGTAGTGCATGTCGAAGGCCTTCGCGAACGCGAATGCGCCGAGCAGGAACATGAGGCTCGCGGCCCACACCGCGATCTTGTTGACCCACAGCATAAATCGAAAGCCGTACACGCACACGACCAGCACGAGCACCGCGAACACCATATACGCCGAGCCGAGCGTCCACGGATTCACCGGCACGCCGACCATGTCATGCACGCCGCCGACGAGCGCATCGCCCGAACTCCAAACGGCGAGCGAGAAGAACGCCACCGACGTCAGCACCGCAAGAAACGATCCGACGATCCGCCCGTGAATGCCGAAGTGCGCGCCCGACGATACGGGATCGCTGGTGCCGTTGCGTGGCCCGAACAGGCTCATCGGCGCGAGCATGCAGGTGCCCGCGAGCACGCCCGTGACGATGGCCCAAAGACTCGCTTCGAACGACAGCCCGACCAGAATCGGAAAACTGCCGAGCACGGACGTCGAGAAGGTATTGCAGCCGCCGAACAGCAGGCGAAAGAGATCGATGGGCCGCGCGTATCGCGAGGCGTCTGGAATGCGCTCGAAACCGAATGTTTCGACCTGCGTAATACTCGTGTTGTCAGCCATAGTGTCTCGCTCCATTTGGATATCGTGCTCTTCTTTATGCGCTGCCCTTCTTATCGGCGGTCACTCTAAAACACGTGCGCGCGCGCCATATTGCGTATTCGAAACATTGGTTGCGGCAAATGTTCTGTATAACTTATGACGTGAGTTCGCATTGCGGTTCGCTCGCGCGCGTGCCGTAGACCGCGAAAAGGTCTTCGCAGAAGGCCTTGACGATAGGTTTATCGGCCATATCACGCTTCATCGCGAGATGCAGCGGCACGTCGAAACCGAACGCGGTGCGGCCTAATACGCGAATCAATCCGCGCTGCTCGAACGGCTCGGCATGATGCGCAGGCAAATAGCCGATATGACTGCCCGACAGAATCAGCACCGTCGCCGCGTCGATGCTGTCCGCAATCGCCGTCACGCGTCGCTCGTCGATACGCACGAGTTCTTCGGGCACGGGATAGCTGCGCCAGATCCAGTCGTGCGCGCGCAGATCGTCGATGGTCACGTGCGGGTCTTCGTGAAAGAGCGGATGTCCGCGTCCGCAGCAAATCACTTGCCGCTCGCTGAAAAGCCTGCTGTACGACAAACCAGCCACGCGATGCCAGAAGTACCCGATCGCCAGATCGAGTTGATGATTCACGAGGCTTTCCTCGAGCTCTTGCGGCGGCGCGACGTGCATGGCGAAGCGCACGGCCTGATCGCGCTTGCGAAACGTGCCGATGGCTTCGGCCAGCCGCGCGTTTTCAACATGCGACGCCTGCCCGATCAATCCGATCGATAGCGTGCCAACCAACTTGCGGTCGATATCACGAACCTGCGCGACGAATTGCGATGTCGCCGCTAGCAGCGCGCGCGCCGACACCACGAATCGCTCGCCCTTCGATGTGAGCCGGAAGCCGCCGCGTCCACGCTCGCACAACCTGAAGCCCATTCGCGCCTCGAGCGCGGTCAATTGCGAACTGATGGTCGATTGACGCACGCCGAGCGTGGCTTCGGCGGCGGTGATGCCGCGCGCATCGACCACGGCGAGAAAGATGCGCACGAGGCGCAGATCGAGATCGGAAGTATTGGAGAACATGCGGGCGCGCTCACATGGGAAAGCCCAGCGCCTTGATGCCTTTGATCCACGCGCGTTTCCAGCCGCCTTCGGCGTCCGCGCCGTCGAACGCGTGAAAGGTCACTTTCGCGGCCAGCCAGCGCACCGGTTCGGGCGGAATGTACGTGGGACGCTGATTGGCGATATCGAGCGCGCGTTCGGGGCTGTCGCGATCGAACAGAATATTCAGACCCATAAACGCACCAAATCGGCTCGCGGCCACGCCAAAGCCCGTGTAGCCCGCGACGAACACGGCCTTGTCGCCAAGATAGCGGCGCGCGAATACCGAACCGCGCGAGCAATAGTCGATCGGCCCGCCCCACGCGTGCGAAAAGCGCACATCGCTGAGTTGCGGGAACGTGTTGTAGAAAGCCTGCGCGAGCCGGTGATAAGTCTCGCGTTTCTGGTCCTGCGCCGGGTTCGGATCGCCATCGAAGTGATAGCTCACAAGCCCGCCGAAGATGATGTTGTTGTTCTTCGTGAGGCGGAAATAATTGAGTTGCGTGCGCGTATCGTAGATGCCCTGACGCTGCTTCCAGCCGATGCGCGCAAGCTGTTCTTCGGTAAGCGGCTCGGTGGCGAGCACATGATCGCGCACTTGCAACACTCGCCGGTTGATATCGGCGATACCGACTTTCGCGGTGCCGCTGCCGAACAGCACGCGCGGCGCGCGCACGCTACCCGAAGGTGTCCTGACGAATACGCTCTCGCCTTCATCGGACACGCTGGTCAGCGGACTATGTTCATAGAGCCGCACGCCGAGTTGCAGCGCCGCGCGCTTCAGGCCCCACGCAAGCTTGGCCGGATGCACGATGCCGCTGCGATTACGCGACCAGAGCGCGCCTGCAAAAAGCGGCGAATCGAGTTGCGCGCGCGTGGCGGCGGCATCGAGCAAAACGACGTCGTGACCGTACGATTTGTGCAGATCGTGATCGGCACGCAGATGATCGATATGCTCCGGGTCCACGGCCACCGTCATCTCGCCGTTCCACTCGATATCCGCGTCGATGCCATAGCGCTTGAGCGTCGCCTCGAAGCCATCGAGATTGCGCTGGCCGAATTCCTCGAGCTCCGCAATATCGTTCGGAAACACGCGCACCGCGTTCGGCAAACCGTGCATCACCGATGTCGAAATGATGCCGCCCGCGCGCCCGGATGCGCCATGCGCGACGCGTCCTGCTTCGATCAGCACGACGTCGAGTTCGGGCATCTGTTCCTTGGCTTGCACGGCCGCCCACAGCCCCGTGAAGCCGCCGCCGACGATCAGCAGATCGGCGCGCGTATCGCCTGTGAGCGGCGCTTCTGCGGGCGGCTCGGCGGGATTGTCGAGCCAGTACGGCGAGAGCTTGGTGCGCGAGAGCGCTTCTTCGACGCCCAGTTCGACGGGCGCGCGGTTCTTGTCGCGCGCAGGCGTTCGTGTGGCCGCATCGGGCGCGGCGAAATCCGCTTCGAGAAATTGGGCGCTTTCATTCATGACGTGCTTCCTTTTCTTGCGCTCGGCGCTTGCGGGACGAACGAAGCCCTCGCGCAAGCGCTGCGCGCAACCTTCCTCATGATTGGAGTTCACTGCTGACTGGAGCGCGCCGCGTGCGAACCGCGGCGCGCAATGCTTAGCGTTACTTACCTTTCTTTAGCTTTGCGGTTCGAGCACGATATAAAACTTCTTCGCGTCCTCGATGGTTTCCCAACGGCCCGCGAAACCGGCTGGCAAAAGATAGCCTTCGCCGGCGGCGAATTCCTTACGCGTGCCGTTCACATCGGTCAATGCGATTTTGCCTTCGACGAGCCACACGGCTTCATCCGCGGTGGTCGCGGGGAAATCCACCGCGCCGACCTTGCCTTCCCACCAACCGACCACGTAGTTGCCGCTCTGCCCAACGGCTGCGCGCCAGTCGCTTTCGTCCATGCCGTATTCCAGCTTCGTAAATTGTCCGATGCCTTCGCCCAGCGGCGCGATGTCCTGAATCAGCTTGCTCATGTGTTTCCCTTGATCTGTTGTTATCGATTGAACCGGTCCGGCAAAGTTACCGATTCAAAATGCCCCGGTATGCCCCCCCGCAGGGGGGACAAGCCGCGTTTCAAGACTCTCCGGGTAAATACCGAGGTAGCAGCAAACGCCCGCCGTACAAGGGATAGGGCGCATCGACTAAAATGACATGGCCTTTTCTCCTGGGGCGCGCCATGCTCTACGATCCCCAATTCCACACCGACACGGATTCATTTCCGCTCTCGTTCAAGACGCTCGGCCGAGTGATCGAAGCGGTCGGCACGCCGGATTTCGTGCCGCGTCTTACGCTGCTGCTGAACGAAATCGTGCCGCTGAATGTCGTGCATATCGAGCGCTCGCGCGTTGATCGCAGCAAGCCGACGGGCTTTCGCTGCGAGTGGATCGGCAGCAGCGGCGTCGGCATGGATACGAGCGTGATTTCCGACGTCATGACGCTCTACTACGACCGCTTCTACGACAGCGATCCGCTTTTTGCCGGCATTCGCGGCAAGCTCGGCACCATGCTCGTGGTGCGCGATATCGGCGCAATTCCGCCTGGCGAATTCCGTCAGCGTCTCTTCGATGAAGCGTTGATCGCACATGAATGCGTGCTCGCGCGCGGCACAGCGCACGCGCAGGATTCGATCGCGCTGGAACGCGCGCTCGACGCGCCGCCGTTCACGCTCGCCGAGATGAATCGATTTCGTCAGGTCAGCGAATTTTTGTTTCCGCTGCTGGAACTGCATGCTTCGACGAGCGCGGCGAAACGCGTCGCGCATCCGACGTCGTTTCTGCATCCGCTTGCGCAGTTCGACGCGCGCATCGCCGCCGATCATATTCGCCTGTCCAAACGCGAGTACGAAATCTGCGCGCATCTCATCACGGGCCGCACGGTGCCCGAGGCTGCGGAAATCATCGGCGTGCGGGTGGGCACGGCGGAGTCGTATGTGAAGCGCGCGTTCGCCAAGCTCGGCGTGCGCACCAAGCGCGATCTGATCGCGTGGGGACAGACGTGTCACGGCTTGTTGACGTTGTAAATGACGTTGTGAAGGCCCATTCACATTGAATCGGTTCGATGTAAACATCTCCACTTCGTAATTCGCGCGGTGCCCCGTTCGCCTAACATCGCCCCGTCCATCACAATCAAGACGGGAGACAAGCCCATGCAGCGCGAACTCAACCAGCCGCTCGGTGGAAACGATATGCCGCGTTTCGGTGGCATTGCCACCATGATGCGTCTGCCGCACGCCACGAGCACCGACGGACTCGATGCGTGTTTTGTCGGTGTGCCGCTCGATATCGGCACGTCGAATCGTTCGGGCGCGCGATTCGGACCGCGTCAGATTCGTACGGAATCCGTATTACTTCGTCCGTACAACATGGCGACGCGCGCCGCGCCCTTCGATCCGCTGCAAGTGGCCGATATCGGCGACGTCGCCACCAATCCCTATGATCTGAAGGACTCGATGCGGCTGATCGAAGCCGCGTACGACGAGATCATCGCGAACGGCTGCCGTCCGATCACGCTGGGCGGAGACCATACGATCGCATGGCCCATCTTGCGCGCGCTGCACAAGAAGTATGGCCAGGTTGCCGTAGTACATATCGACGCCCACGCCGACGTCAACGACACCATGTTCGGCGAGAAAATCGCGCACGGCACGCCGTTTCGCCGCGCGGTGGAAGACGGCCTGCTTCAATGCGACAAGGTCACGCAAATCGGTCTGCGCGGCACGGGTTATCACGCCGACGACTTCGACTGGTGCCGCGCGCAAGGCTTCACCGTCGTGCAGGCCGAAGCATGCTGGAACAAATCGCTTGCGCCGCTCATGGCGGAAGTGCGCGAACGCGTGGGCAAGACGCCCGTGTATCTGAGCTTCGATATCGACGGACTCGATCCGGCCTTTGCGCCCGGCACCGGCACGCCCGAAGTGGGCGGCCTGACCGTGCAGCAAGGGCTCGAAATCGTACGCGGCATGAAAGGGCTGAATGTAGTGGGCGCGGATCTCGTCGAAGTGTCGCCGCCCTACGATCAGGCCGGCACCACGGCGCTCGTGGGCGCGAATCTCGCGTTCGAAATGCTCTGCGTAATGCCGGGCGTCAACTACCGCTGATACTTTGATGACCACTCGATTCGAATCCTTTACGCTGCCCGCGGCGATCATCGCGGGCGCTTCGTGCACTGCTTCGGATTCCGAAACTGGCAATCCGATCCACAATGCATCGACGGGCGAAATAATCGGCTGGCAGGAACATGCCGATGCCGCGCAAATCGATGCCGCCGTGCGTGCCGCGCACGCCGCGCTCGATGCCTGGCGCGAGCGTGCGCCCGCATCGCGGGGCGCGGTGCTGCGCAAGATCGCCGGGCGGCTGGAAACCGAGCGCGCCACGCTCAGCGACATGCAACAGCGCGTGAGCGGCAAGCCGCCAATCGAAGCCGATATCGACGTGAGCGATGCCATCGCCACGTTCAATTACTACGCAGACCTATGCGATGACGCATCACTCTTCGCCGCCGATTCCATCGCCCTGCCCGATGACAGCGTGACGGGCGAGCGCCATCACGAAGCGGTCGGAGTGGCGGCGCTGATCGTGCCGTGGAACTTCCCGATGGTCACCACCGCGTGGAAGATTGCGCCCGCGCTCGCGGCAGGCTGCACGGTCGTGCTCAAACCGTCCGAGCTGAGTTCGCCGGTGGAGCATCGGTTGGTGCGGATCATGACGGAATCCGGCGTGCCCGATGGCGTCGTCAATCTCGTCAATGGCGATGGCAAGGTCGGCGCGCTGCTTGCGGCGCATCCGCTTATCGACAAGATATCGTTCACGGGCAGTACCGCCGTGGGCCGCACAGTCATGCAAACGGCCGCACAGGACATGAAGCGCGTGACGCTCGAACTCGGCGGCAAATCGGCGCTGATCGTGCGCGCCGATGCCGATATCGATCACGCGGTCGCGCTTGCGGTGGGCGGCGCGTTCACCAACGCGGGGCAAATGTGCTCGGCCACGTCGCGGATCATCGTGCACGACGAGGTGTATCGGAAGTTCGTGGCCGCGTTGGAGGTCGCGGTGCGCGCGCTCGTGGTCGCGCCGCCGAACATCGAAAGCGTTTCGATGGGACCGCTTATCTCGCATGCGCAGCGCGCGCGCGTGGAGGCGTTGATCGAACGAGGCGTAAAGGAAGGCGCGAATATCGCTTTCAGCGGCGCGCTGGATAGTGCCTGTGGCGAAGGCTTTTTCATGGCGCCGGTCGTCGTTGCGGAGCCGGATACGTCGAACGTGCTGTGGGCCGAGGAAGTGTTCGGCCCGGTCGCGTGTATCAAATCATTCCGTTCCGACGATGAAGCCATCGCGCTCGCCAACGACACGCGTTATGGCCTCGTCGCCACCGTCGTCACACGCGACGATACCGTCGCGCGCCGATATCGCCTTGCCCTGCGTGCGGGGCTGGTGTGGATCAACACGCCGCAACTGATCTTTCCGCAAGTGTGCTGGGGCGGATTGGGACTGAGCGGCATCGGGCGTGAGCTTGGCGTGGCGGGATTGCGCAGCTATCAGGAAGTGCGCCACGTGGTTGCATGGCGTGAATAGGTATACGTAATAAATGCGCGTGTCATGCCTTGCGTGCCACGCGCCGCGCCTTGGTTTTCTCCGGCGGCGCGCTTGCCTCCGCCGCCTCGCCCGACTGAATCAGAAACTCGCGAAACGCTTGGGCAACCTGCGGCAAGCGTCGCTCGGACATATGCACCACATGCCATGCCCGCTCGATTGGCGTGGACGGCACCGGAAGCGTCGCGAGCAGCCCGGCCTGCATCTCCAGCGCGCACGCATGCAGCGACAAAAACGCCACGCCGAGTCCCGCCTCGACGAGTTGCTTGATGGCCTCGTTGCTCGACAATTCCGACGCGGCGTGCAGCTTCAATCCCGCTTCCTTGAACAAGCCTTCGATCGCCACGCGCGTGCCCGATCCGCGTTCCCGCACCAGCAGATTCGCCGATTCGAGGTCGGCAAGACGCAGACGCTTCGCCTGCATAAGCGCGTGTGTGGGCGCAGCGACAAAGGCCATCGGATGCTTGGCGAATGCGGCTGCGATCGTGCGCAATTCGCGCGGCTGACGGCCCATGATGGCCAGATCGATCTCGTTGGTCGCGAGCATGCGCACGATGTCATCGCGATTACCGATGCGAAATTGCAGCTTCACGCCCGGCCGTTCCTGCGTAAAGCGCACGAGCAGCGGTGGCACGAGATATTCCGCCGTCGTGATCGCACCGATGCGCAGCGTTCCGCCGAGTTCTCCGCGCAACGCCGCGACTTCCTCACCGGCCTCGGTCCATAAACTCAGTATCTCGTTCGCATAGCGCGCCATGACTTCGCCCGCGGCGGTGAGCTGCACTTCGCGGCCCACGCGTCGCAACAGCGGCGTGCCTGCCGCTTCACCGAGCAACGATATCTGCAACGAAACCGCAGGCTGCGTGAGATGAAGCTCATCGGCAGCGCCCGAAATGCTGCCTACGCGCGCTACGGTTTGCAGGGTTCGCAACTGTCTGAAGCTGGTTGTTTTAAACATTAGTAAAAACTTATGAGTCGGTTATAAATACTCAATAGCGCAAATATTTTCAGGACCTTATAGTTTTTCTCACGCAGTCGTCAATAGCGTTTTTTCATCCGACGACCCATGAATTCAACGACTCCGGGAGACAGCACTATGGCAATCGAAGCAATCGTGGCGAACATGGACCCCGTATGGAACGCACGCAGCGCGAACACCAATGCCGCATTGAAACGCTTTCTGCAAAACGTGCGCGACGACGGTTACCCGCTTTTGCTCGTCAGCGATCTCAACGCCGCGCGCCTGAACGACGCCATCACCGAACAACTCGGTGACGAAGGTATTTCGTTCTTCTCTTCGATTCTCGCTTCGGCCGAAACCGAGTCGCGTTATGCGGTGGCGCTTCATACGCTCGCTACGCCCGCGCATCGCGTGGTGGCGGTAGGCGCGGAGGAAGGCGGCTTTGAAGAAGCGCGCAGTTCGGGTATCACGCAGTGCGTGGCGCTGAAAGATGCCTTGCAGCAAGAAGCCGCGCTGTTCGGTTCAACATGTTCATCAGATCAATAGATGGAGCCATGATGCTGAATTCATACGCACAACAGAATATCGATTCGTCGCCTCGTATCGTTATCGTGGGTGGCGGCGCGGCGGGACTGGAACTCGCGACACGGCTCGGCAATGGCGCAGGCAAGGCGCGCCGCGCGCAAATCGTGCTGCTCGACCGTTATCCGACGCATTTCTGGAAGCCGCTGCTGCATGAAGTGGCGTCCGGTCAGATCGATGCATCGAGTCATCAGATCGACTTCGCGGCGCACGCCAAGTGGAACCACTTTCGCTTCGAGCAAGGCGCGCTCGCGGGCATCGATCGCGATCGGCGCGAGATCGTTATCGATGAAACGAAGGATGTCGATGGCCGCGTGCTGCTGCCGCGCAGAACGCTCGCCTTCGATACGCTCGTACTCGCGCTCGGCAGCGTCACCAATTTCTTTTCCATTTCCGGCGCGGCGGATCATGCACTGACGCTCGAAACCGTCGATCAGGCGGAAACCTTCCGGCGGCGTCTGGTGTCGAGCCTGCTGCGTGCAAGTCACGCGCGGCAGGCCACGCCCGGCGCGGCGAGCACGCCGGTGTCGGTGACCATCATCGGTGCGGGCGCGACTGGTGTGGAACTGGCCTCAGCCTTGCGCGGATCGGCGCAACGCGTGCGTGACGATCACATGGCATCGCTCGATCCGGCCACGGATATTCGCATTCGTTTGCTGGAAGGCGCGCCGCGCGTGTTGCCCGCGCTGCCCGAGCGCATCTCGGCGCGCGCGCAGGACGTGCTCGCGGGACTCGGCGTGGACGTCCGGCTGGGCTGCCGCGTGCAATCGGTCGGTGCGGAAACGGTCGCCACCGCCGATGGCGAAACGCTCGCCAGCGATATCACCATCTGGGCCGCTGGCGTGGAAGGACCGCCCGTGTTGCGTCAGCTTGCCGGGTTGCCGCTCAATCGGCTCGGACAAGTGATCGTGGATGGCACGCTGCAAGTGGAAAACGATTCGGATATCTATGCAATGGGCGACTGCGCCGCGTGCACCGCATCGAAAGGTGAAGCGCTCGTGCCGCCGCGCGCGCAGGCCGCGCATCAGCAGGCCGTGTACCTCGCGGACGCGCTCATGCGCCGTCTCGACAATCGCGACGTGCCGCACTTTTCGTATCGCGATCAGGGCACGCTCATTTCGTTCGGCGATGCGGGCGCGGCGGGTGCATTGATGAGCGAGTTGCTGCGCGGGCCGCTATTTATCGAAGGATGGTTTGCCGCTTCGTGTTATCGGCATCTATATCGCAGGCATATCATCGGGCTGACGGGAATCAGGCGCGCGGCGATGTATGGGGCGATTCAGTGGTTGCGTCAGCGTGTAAGGCCCACGGTGAAGCTCAACTAAAAAGGAATATCAATTCAATCCAACGCGTTGTCGGCGTAAGCGTTGATCGCCGGGATGATCCGCGAATCGAGCCAATGGATCGGAACGGCAAGATGAATCAACTCAGCGACGATCACGATTACCAGCAATGCAACGATCCAGCGGCGCGCCTTGTCGGAGACGGCAAGTCGCGCGCCCAACAATCCTCCGATCAGACTGCCGACCGCCATGATGCCGCCAATCGACCAGTCGATGCTTTGATGCTGGACGAACACGGCCATCGCGGCGGCGGTCGTCAGCAAGGTGGCGAAATTCTTGATGGCGTTGGCTTCGACAAGCGTCAGCCCCGCTGCGAGCACGAGTACGAGCAGCATGTACGTGCCTGAATCGAGCACGATAAAACCTGTCCAGATACCTACGAGAAAGAGCAGCGACATCGTCTTGATGCCGAGCGTGACATCTCCATCTCCCGTTGCGCTCAGCAGATTCTTCAGCTTGGTGAATATCAGAGCAAGCGCCAGAACCACCGCGCCGACAATGAATTTGCGTAAGTCATGGCTTGGAATGATTTCGCTCGCCATCGCGCCGAGCGCTGCGCCTGCCGTGAGCGGCGCGGCTGCAAGCAACGCGCGCCGCCAGGGAATCGCCCCGTTTCGCGCGAGTCCGACCGTTGCGGCAATCGCACCGACCAGCACAGGAATGCGATTGGTGGCGTTCGCAGCCGCAGCGTGAAGACCGACGGACATCAAAATAGGCAAAGAGACCGCCGAACCAGATGACGCAACGGTATTCAGAAAGCCGCACAGCAGTCCGGCAACGATCACGACAATAACGATTTCAGGCGTGAAGCTCATGATGGCTCCTTCAGTAAGGAAACCTGATCATGGCTACGGCAAATGAGCCTGAAATTACGATGCGCGACTCATGGAAAACCACTAGACGCCGCCATTATTTTTTTGAAAGGCTGCGCCACAAGCGAATTTCGGCCGTGCGACACGAACAAGCCGAAAAACGACAAGGCTTCCTGAACGTTCGATTCTTTTTCCGCCCGGTTCTTATTGGTAAATCACCTCGCCAGCGCGATTCATTGCAATTCTCGAAACTATGCCGAAATCGTCATTTCTCAAGGGCCAAATTGACAAGACGGCCCCAAACCGCCGTTCCTAATATAGCGCCACTCGACGAACTGGTATCTAACTGGATATACATATAAGAGCCCATCAGAACCTCGGGTGGCGCGATTCGTATGATCTTCTTCGACACGCGCACAAGCGGCTCACGCTCGGCTGATCTTCATGATCCTTGCGTCGGGCGCTCAGGCTGAGAGCATGGAATTTATTTCGGCCTACGTATTTTCCATTCAGACAAACGAAGGGGCATCATGCGAGTGTTACTGATTGAAGACGATCTGGACGTTGGGCAGGCGCTGTTTCGGGCTTTGAGAAACCATGACTATCGGGTGGACTGGGTACGCGATGCAAAAGCCGCCCGTCTCGCCATCGATACGAGTTACTACGCGGTCGTACTGCTGGAACTGGGCATTCTGTGCGGCGGCGGTCTGGAGATATTGAAAGCATCGCGCGAGTCTGGAAATAAGGTGCCGATGCTGACCTTCACCACCTGCCACGATCCGGCCACGCGCGTGCGCAGCCTCGACATCGGCGCGGATGATTGCGTGCTCAAGCCGTTCGACGTGCGCGAGGTGCTGGCTCGCATTCGCGCCGTGCTGCGCCGGCAGGCGGGTTATGCGACTTCCTGCATCGGCAATGATGCGCTTTGTCTGGATCTGGACCGTCGAACCTTATCGTGCGACGGCGTGACTTCGCCGCTATCCGCGCGCGAATTTGCGTTGATGCACGCGCTGCTTGAACGTCCCGACGCCATTCTCTCCCGCGCACAATTGGAAGAGCGTCTCTACGGATGGGGGAACGAAGTCGAAAGCAACGCGCTCGACGTGCTGATTCATTCCATGCGCAAGCGCTTCGGACGCAACTTCATTCGCAACGTGCGCGGCATCGGCTGGACGCTCCGGCGCGCCGAGTCGATGACGCATCGCGTGTCGTCAGAAGCGCGCGCCGCACTCGCTCATTGATGGTAATTCCCGGCTAACTTTGCATCGATACGATGCGTAGGCAGTCTCGAATATCACTTTCCATCAAGGAGTACCAAATGAAACTCGTGAAAATTGTAGCCGCCTCCATGTGTGTTCTCGTCGTCGGTGTATCCGGTCTGGCACGCGCAGCCGAACAGAAAATCGCGCCCGCCAAAATGACGTGTGCCGACTTCGTTCAGGTCGATGATGCGTATAAGCCCGCGCTCGTCTATTGGGTTGCAGGCGTGGACAAACTCGGCGTGACAGGCACCGAAACCACCGTGATCGATACCATGCAGCCCGTCGCTGCGACCGTTGCTCAGGAATGCCAAAAAGATCCGCAGACCAAGTTCATGAGCAAGGTCCGTTCGATGATCAAGTCGAAGCAGATCGCACTGTTCGATCACCATTGATCGCAAGGAACCGACATCATGAAACGGCAATTCATCGACGACGACACGATCACGGACAGCGCCATCCGCATTCCTGCGATCGGCCTCGAACTCGGGGTCTTGATCGAGCCATCGGCGACGCAGGGGCGCGCCACGCTGATCGAAACACACGACGCACCGGGCTTCGGCCCGCCGATGCATCGGCATGAGAACGAAACCGAAGTGTTCCATGTGCTGCAAGGACGCTATCTGTTCGAGGTGGATGGCAAACGCCAGATCGTGAAGGCAGGCGAAACGCTGACCGCGCACGTCGGCACCACGCATCGCTTCGTCAATATCGATGATGAGCCCTCGCGCATGCTGGTCCTGATTTCGCCCGGTTTCGACGCAACCGGTTTCTTCAGCGAGTTGCGCGACGTGATGGCGGACGGCATTCCCGATCACGCGACGCTCGCGCGCTTCGGTGCGCAGTGGCATATCGAGTTTCTCGGGCCGCCGCTGACGGCGCAACCGTGATTCGAAGCATCGTCTCCTGCCAATTTGGTGTAAAATAGATGCCAAATGGCAGATTTGGCAGGAGATACCCATGACCGTCATCGACAAAATTTCTGCTGATTCGCTTCTGGGCGGACGCTCGACCTTACCGCGCGCCCCGCGTTCCGGCCTTGACTGGGTGGATGTGGTCCGTCACGGCATATCCTCGCACGCGCTGGATTCGATCCTGAAATCGATCGAAATCACGCAGGCGGAACTGGCGCAGGCGCTCGATATCCCCGAGCGCACGCTGGCCCGGCGCAAGCGCGAAGGCGTGTTCAGCCGCGAGGAATCGGCCAAGCTGCTGCGGCTCGCGCGCGTCGCCGCGCGTGCAGCCGAGGTGTTCGAGGACCTCGACCTGGCCATCGGTTGGCTCAAGGCACCGGCGGCGGCGCTGGGCGACGTCACCCCGCTGAGCCTGATCGATACGGACATCGGTGCTGATAGCGTGATGGATACGCTCGGACGCATCGAACATGGCGTGTTCGCATGACGGTGTCGGTGTGGCGCGTGACGACGGAACGCTTCGCCGACAGCGCGTTCTCAGGCGAAGGCGCACGGCTCTATGGCGGGCGATGGAATCCGAAGGGTCTTGCGGTCGTCTATACGGCGCAAACGCAGTCGCTCGCTTTGCTTGAAATGCTGGTGCAAGACTCGCCGCTGCGGGCGCGCTATATCATGATTCCGGCTCGAATTCCGGAGTCGCTTATCGAACGGATTGATGCCGCGAGCTTGCCGCGCGACTGGCGCGAGCTCGATGCGCGCGCTGAATTGCAGCAAATGGGCGCTGCGTGGGTACACCAACGAGTGAGCGCTGTGCTCGCGGTTCCCAGTTCGGTCGTGCCTGCCGAAACGAACTATCTGCTCAATCCAAACCATCCGCATTTCGCGCAGATCGAGATCGGCACACGCGACGAATGGCAGACCGATCCACGGTTGCTGCGCCGCGCGGCTACGAAAAGCGCGTGACGCCCGTCATAGCCCAAACTTCCGAGAATAGATGCGCGTTACACGTCGAACTCACAGTTTCTCGGCTTCCGGCCCGAGCACCGGCACATCGCGCGCCGCTTTCATCTCACGCGCACCGTGCGCCTTCGGCACCACCAAGGTCAACACCGTCCCGACGATGCCGATCATCGCCAGCACATAGAAGATCGAATTGAGCGCGAGGCCGGAACTGATCAGCGCGCCGCCCAGCACCGGACCGATCACGCCGCCGAGCCGCCCGAATCCGGCGCACCATGCAACGCCCGCGCCCCGCACATTGGTTCGATAGTAATTCGCGACGAAGCCATAGATCAAAGTCTGCGTGCCGCTGGTGCCCAATCCGACGATCGCGACCAGCGCCAGGAGCATGCCGACCGGCACGTTGAACGTAAGCAGTGCAATCGATATCGATCCGATCAGAAAACACGCCGCAACCACCGGCTTGGGACCGAAGCGATCCGCCATGCGCGAACCCGCCAGCGCACCGATCACCGCGCCGCCGTTCAGCACCAGCAGAAACGACAGCGAGCCTTTGGCGTCGAACCCAGCGCGCAGCATCAATTCGGGTAGCCAGGTGTTCAGCGAGTAGACCAGCACCAGTCCCGTCGCGCTCATCAGGCCGAGCATGATCGTGGGAAAGAGATAGGAACCGAATAGTCCAGCGAAGCCTGCTTTGTCGGATGCTATGGGCGTGACAGTGACGCGCTCAGGCAGAGCCACACCGGTCCGCTCCGACACGGCGCGCGCTTCATCGAGGCGACCTCGGCTGACGAGCCACGCCGCCGATTCCGGCATCTTGAAGTATGCGATCGGCAACAGCGTCACGAGCGGCAACGCGCCGATCCAGAACATGCCGCGCCAGCCGATATGGTGCAGCAACAGGATGGCCAGCATGGCCGCCAGCAAGCTGCCCAGAGGCACGCCGGAATACGTGATGGCATTGCAGAGATTCTTGCGGCCCTTCGGCGCATATTCCGATACGAGCGCGCCCGTCGTCGCCACCAATGCGCCGACGCCGAGTCCGGTGATAAAGCGCATCAGCCCGAACATCGCCGTGGTGGTGGAGATGGCGGTGACCGCCATGCCGACCGAAAACCACGCGTACGAAAACAGCATCACTTTGCGCCGGCCGAGCAAATCGCCGACGCTGCCCGCCAGCAAAGCACCGACCAACACGCCGACCAACGCATAGCTGCCGAGCGCACCGGCGGTCGCGGGCGTCACGCGCCCGATCTGCGAGGCATCGCGTAGAAAGCCCGAGACGACCGTGCCGTACACGACCAGATCGTAGCCATCGAAAATCAGGCCCACGGTGGCGAGCGCCACCACCCAACTCACCGTGCGACGGCGCAGCGCGTGTTGCGAGAGATCGGTTGTCATCGTGATTGCGGGAAGGTCAGCGTCATTATGTTTGGCATCCTTATCATGTTGGCTATAAGGCTCGCCCGGAGATATCGGCATCGGGATCACGAACGGAGATTTCGAGTGCCGTGGATGTGAATATACTCCGTACGCCAACCATATCCAAGAATTTATCGCGATTCTGCGGTTTACCCTGAGAACGCACTTCTCCTACGAAAGCGGTCACCCGCACGGACGCCATTTTTCAGCGCGCGCAACATTCATCACCTAAGTTCCCGCACGAGAGGAACGCGCCAATACGAATCGAATACGAGGACCAACCTCATGAAATCGGGGAAGAATCGACGGTGGACACGGCGCGGCCGGCGTCTGCTGCTGATCGCTTTTGCTGCGCTCGCCGCCGTCATGATCGCCATGGTTACGGCGGGTAAGGCTGACAAGCCGTCGTCGCAGACGGGCATCGTCTATCAGATGCGTCAGGACCCCTCGCGATGGGCGCGCACGGAGAAGGACGCCTCGCGCATGCTCGCGGATATCCACGACAAGCGCGTGGCCGCGATCGGCGTGACGCTCGATGCCATTCTCGTGTCCACCAAAGACGGCGCGCGCTATTTCGTCACCGATCGCTTCGCCGTGTTCTCGCAATCGCTGCTGCTCAACGCAGGCAAGGGACAGAGCAGCGCGCCGGATTACCAGATTGCGTGGCTGCCGAATGTGTCCATTGGCACACAAACGGGCCTGAGTTCGCTGCTCACCGTATTGCGCGATTCGGCCGGCATGCTGCCCTCGCTGCTGATGCTGGTCCTGATGCTCTGGTACATGCGCCGCGAGATGAAAGGCGACGCCACGCTGCTCGGCGAGCCGCCCGATATGAGCTTCGACGATGTCATCGGCGCGGGCGAAGCGAAGGCCGCGCTCGAAGACATCAAGGCCTATCTGCGCGATCCGAAATCGTTCACGAAAATGGGCATTCGGCCGCCGTGCGGCGTGCTGATGACGGGCGGTCCGGGCGTCGGTAAAACACGGCTGGCGCAGGCGCTGGCGGGGGAATGCGGCGCGCATTTCATCGCTATTACCGGGAGTTATTTCAGCGCGAAGTATTACGGCGCGGGCATTCAGAAGGTCAAGCATTTATTCAGGACTGCGCGCAAACATAGCCCCGTGGTGATTTTTATCGATGAAGCCGATGGCCTCGCCGCGCGCACCAACGGCGCGTCCGGTTCCGCCGATGCCGAGAGCAACCGCATCATCAATCAACTGCTCGCGGAGATGGATGGCTTCGAGCAAAACGAAGGCGTGATCCTGGTTGCCGCGACCAATTTTCCGGAGAATCTCGATGAAGCGCTGCGCCGTCCGGGCCGTTTCGATCGCATCGTGCAGGTACGGTTGCCGGATGTTTCGGATCGCTTAAAGATTTTCGAGTATTACCTGAGCAAGCTGCCCTCGCGCGCAGCGAATATCGATTGCGACAGGCTCGCGCGCCTTACGGTCGGCATGTCGCCTGCGGCGCTGTCGATGATCGTCAATCAAGCCGGGCTGATCGCGCGCAAGCAAGGCGCGAGCATGATCGATGCAGACCACTTGAGCGAAGCGGTGAAAGTCGTGCGCATCGGTGATGTGACCGGCGCGCAGAAGTCGCTCGATGCAGAAGAAGTGCGTCGTGTCGGCGTGCACGAAGCGGGGCACGGGATCGTCGCGGCGCTGCTCGGCGCGGGCGTGCTGGAGGAACTGACGGTGCTGCCGCGCGGTGGCGCGCTGGGCATGGCGCTCATCACGAAGCCGCAGGACAAGCATCTTTATCGCCGCAGCGAACTGGAAAAGGAACTGATGGTGCTGCTCGGCGGACGCAATGCGGAGATGCTGGTGTTCGGCGAAGCATCGAGCGGCGCGGCGCAGGATTTGCAGGAGGCATCGCGCATCAGTCTGGAGATGGTGTCGCGGCTCGGCTTCGGCAGCGAAGGCAATCTGTTCAGCCTCGCCGCGTTGCCGCGCGACAATGCCGGACGGCAAATCGATCGCGCCGTCGAGCAGGCCAATGCCTTACTCAACGATATCAACGCGCGATGTTTCGAATTGCTCGAACGGAATCAGTCGATTCTGCATGAGGTCACGCTCGAATTGACGCGCACCGAGACCGTGCCCGGTGCGTTTGTCTACGATCTCATTCGCAAGCGCCAAGGCGTCGAGCCACTTCTGCTCGATCCGACGATCAATCAATCAGCGGCTGCGTGATTTGCCAGCGGGCTTACTGCGCGGCTTTTTCACGCTGAATGGATTGCTGCCGGGCATGATCGTGTTTTCGGGCTTGGATTTCTGCTCGCCCTGCACTTTCGGCTGTTTCGGCTTCTTGGGTTTCTTGGGTTTCCTAATCAACTCGCCAGCCGCACTAGTCTCCGGCACGCGATGATCGGCTTCGAATCCCGGCACTTCTTCACGCGGCAGCGTCTTCCCGATCAATGCTTCGATCGCGGCGAGTTGTGGCGCTTCATCGGCACAAACGAGCGACACGGCCACGCCACTGTTTCCCGCGCGCCCCGTCCGTCCGATCCGATGCACATAGTCCTGCGCCACGATCGGCAGATCGACGTTGATGACCAGCGGCAAGTCGTCGATATCGAGTCCGCGCGCGGCCACGTCGGTGGCGACCAGCATGTGCACGTCGCCTGATTTGAAGCGCTCCAGCGCACGCATGCGCGCGGGCTGCGGTTTATCGCCGTGGATGGTATCGACGGCATAGCCTGCTTCATCGAGCATGGACGCGAGGTAATCCACGCCATTGCGCGTTTTGACGAATACCAGCGCGTGCGTCCACTGGTTCTCGGCCACGAGATGCAAAAACAACTCGGGCTTGTTGCGCTTATCGACGGTGACGACCCATTGTTTGATCTTGCTGGCCGGAGCGTTCGGCGCGCTGACGCTGATATCGAGCGGATTGCGCAGAATCTTCGCAGCAATCGCGCGGATATCGTCGGTGAAGGTGGCGGAGAACAGCAAGGTCTGACGCTTCGACGGCAAGGCCGCGAAGATGGCGTCGAGTTCTCGCGCGAAGCCCAGATCGAGCATGCGATCGGCTTCGTCCAGCACGAGCGCTTGCACCTGATCGAACTGCACGGCGTTTTGACGGTTCAGATCGAGCAAACGGCCCGGCGTGGCGACGAGCACGTCCACGCCCTTGCGCAGCTTCATCATCTGCGGGTTGATGCTGACGCCGCCGTACGCGGAAAGATATCGCAAGTCGAGACCCTTGCCGTACGCGACAAAGCTTTGCAGCACCTGTTCGGCCAGTTCGCGCGTCGGCACCAGCACGAGCACGCGCACGCGATTACTCGATACGGCCGGTCCGTGTTGCACCAGCCGCTGCAACAGCGGCAGCGCGAAACCCGCCGTTTTGCCCGTGCCGGTCTGTGCCGCCGCCATCACGTCGCGACCGCCGAGCACGGCGGGAATCGCCTTGACCTGAACGGGCGTAGGTGTCTGGTAATGAAGCTCCTGCACATTTCGCAGCAGCGGATCGATCAGGCCAAGCGAGGCGAAAGACATGCGCGTATTTCCGGCTAAAACCGTGATTTTAGCGATTGGCGCGGGCGACGGCGAACCGCGCGACCGCTATTCCGGCCCTCGATTGAGCGCGTATCGGCGCGATGCCGCGAACGCCAGCCCGCACAGCAGCGTGCCGGCAGCCGCGACCATCGCGCCGAACGCGCCGATCCAGTCCAGTCCGATATCGTGCGCGACGAGTTTTCCGAGCAGCGCGCCCCCGCCGATGCCGATGTTATACAGCCCGGAAAACATCGAAATAGCCAGATCCTGCGCATCCGATGCGAGCCTGAGCACCTGCGCCTGCATCGCCAGTCCAAAGCAGATGATCGCAATGCCCCACACCAGCAACAGCGCCGACAACACGCCGAAATATTGCGCGCACGGCCAGAGCAGCGTCAGACAACACGCGATGGCAAACACCGTGGCAAGCAAAAATCGCCGCGGTCCTTTCGCGTAAGGGCGGCTGAAGCAGAACGCGGCAGGCACGCCCGCCGCGCCGAACAGGACCAGCAGGAACGTGACCTCGCCGCTGCTCGCGTGCGTGATAAGCCGCGCGAACGGCTCGAGATACGTGTAGGCCGCGAAGTGCGCGCAGACCGTGAGCACCGTCACGATAAAAAGCACCACCAGCATGCGGCGCTTCAAGAGAATCGGCACGCTTTCGAGCGAACCCGAACCCTGGCTGTCGAGCTTTGGCAGCGTCACCCACAGCGCGGCCATGCCGAGCACGCCCGCGCACGCGATCACCTGGAACGTCGCGCGCCAGCCGAGCGCATCGCCGATGGCGCGGCCGATGGGCACGCCCGCGACCATCGCCACCGATGTGCCGATCGATACCATCGCCAAGGCGCGGCGTTCGCCGTCGGGCGGGACCAATCGCACGACGAGCGGTATCGATATCGACCAGAACACGGCATGCGCAAACGCGACGCCGATTCTTCCCAGCACGAGTATTTCGAAGTTCGGCGCAATGCCGACCACCACGTGGCTGAGAATGAACACGATAAACACGCGCATCAGCAAGGCGCGCCGCTCGACTTCGCGCACGAACAAGGTCAGCGGCAAGGACGCGATCGACACGGTCCACGCATAGATGGTCATGACCACGCCGACATCGGTCGGCCGCATGTGAAGACTTTCTCCGATGTCGGTCAGCAAGCCGACCGGCACGAATTCCGTGGTATTGAAGATGAACGCGGCGAAGGTGAGCGCCATGACGCCCCACCAGGGGCGCTTGAAAAATAGGAATTGAGGCGTCTGCATGCAGGTGATCGAAACGCGGGCTTGTAGGATCGAAGCGCACCATACTAAACCGTTATTCGTGCAGCAGAGGAAAGCGCGAGCCGCGCTTGACGCTGGATGTTGGATTAAAACGCGCCGCGACGCGACGCTTCGTTCGCCACAAAGTTCCGCGTGCTGTGCTCGGGATTTCGATTCACCAGCGGCCTCGCATACAACGGATGCCGGAGACTGCGAATTTCGTGCTCCAGTTCGAAGCACGGCTCACCGTTCGCGGGATCGATAATTTGCCGGAAACGGTACTGATGCGCTTCCTCGCCATAAGTCAGTCCGCGTTCGGCAAGCCGCGCATAGGGCCGCGAAAAATCGGCGACGTAAATCTGGATGTGATGCCCGTCGTAATGCGGATTCGCGGCGGGCGTTTCCGCATACACAAGCTGCTGATGAGAGCCGATATCGATCACCGCGCGCGTGTCGTTCGTTTGAACGGTTGCATCGAACATATCGCGGTAGAACGCGGCGATTGCATGTGCGCGTCCTGGCGGTACATCCAATTGCACATACGCGATACCCAGATCGATGCCCGCGCGCGGATCGAGACAATCGTATCGATTACCCCACGGACACGTCACCTGTACGCGATCTTCGGCTTCGGTCCATGCGAACGCGGTATCAGAAAGCACGGGCTGAATATCGCGCAGACGCTTCAAAAGCGCATCACGTTCACCGAGTATCAGCCCGACATGTCCACGCAAACGCTGCGCCTCGCCATGCGGCAAATGAAGCTGCGAACGCCCGACGTTGATCCACATATTGGTTACGCCGGTATTCAGATACGGATCGCGCGTCAGGCCCAATCCGCTCACAAAAAACGCAGTCGCAACACGCTGATCGGGCATCGTGAGATTCACGTGTTCGAGCAACACCAGATTGCCGATATCCTCGCGCGCATAATCGAATCGATTCATTCTTTGCTCCTTCAAGCGTGACGACACACCTTATACCGAACCGACCGCGAACGCATTATTTAGTAAAAATGGAAAAGGCGTCGCGGCGTGTGCCATTGAATCTGCCGACGTAATTCGGTATCCGGAACAATTTTCTTGAATAAGCTCAGAAGCGGGCCGTAATCCAGACGCTCGTGCGCGCGCAGAAACGGCCAATCGGAACCCCATACGCAATGCTCCGGGCCGAACGCCTTCAGCAAAGCCTGCGCGTAAGGCATCGAGTCATCGTACGGATAAGGCAGGCGCGAATACTTTTGCCAGCCGGAAAGCTTGACCGTGGTTCTGCCGTTATCCGCGAGACGCAGCAGCGCCTGAAATCCCGCTTGTCCGATGCCCTCGTCACTCACCGGCCGCCCGCAATGATCGATCAACAAGGTTGCTGGTTGCTGTGCGAGCCAGGGCGCGAGCGTCACCATCTGATCGCCTGCCACTTGTACCTGCGCGATCATGCCGAGATCCGCTAACGCAGCGAACAACGCGCCCGCATCCGATACCGCTTCGATGCCCTCCATCGCCGGATTGAAGGCTACGCCGACGACGCCTTCGCGCTGCATCGCACGAAGCGTGTCCTTGCTGATTGCGTTATCCACCACCGCGATACCGCGAAAACGGCCTTCGTAGCGTGCAAGCGTATCCATCAAACAGCGATTGTCGGTGCGATAAGCGCTCGTCGGTCCGACCAGCAGCGCGTGACGAACGCCGTATGCGTTCATCACTTCGACAAACTGCGCGGGCGTGCCGATTTCTTGTTGCGCCGGACGATAGGGCGTGTCGTCGCGATAGGGAAATCGCGCGGGATCGAACACGTGGCAGTGGCAATCGATCTTGTCTTCGTCGAATACGCTCATTGCGCCTCCATTGCGCAGGCTTCGATTACGCCGCGCGTCGCGGCGTAGGCAAGCTCCATGCGTGTCTGAAGCGCGAGTGTGGGCATCGGCATTTCGACGCTGAGCATGGTTTGCGGCGGCAGCGCATGCAGGAGCGCATCGAGCGGCAACGCGCCATCGCCGGGAGCGAGTCGGTTTTCGCGTGCTTCGCGAATCGCTTCCTCGTTCGATTGCGGATGCCGGGGCGATGCATCGCATAACTGTGCCGAGCCGATCAAGGCTTGCGGCAACGCGGCTATGTCTTCGGGAATGCCGCCCGAGCGCGACAGATGCAGCGCATCGACCAGCACCGCGAGATTGCGATGCGCCGCGCGCGCTACCACCATGCGTGCATGTTCGAGCGAAGCCACATGCCGCCAGCGCATGAATTCCAGATCGATACGTAATCCGAACGGTTCTGCAAGCGTGGCGAGTGCGGCGAGCGTATCGGCGAGGCGCGTGGTGTCGGGGTCGTCGCCGGATACGTTCACGCAGCGCGCCCCGAGCGATGCCGCTGCATCGAACAAGGCTTCGAACGATGCCACGTCCAGCCCCGGCACCACGGGAATGAACTCCACGTCATGCACGCCGATGCCCTCGCCTGCCAGCGTATGCCGCAATTCCAGATGCGCTTCGCTCGCCACATCGCACGGATAGGCGATGCCGCCGTCAGTTGCGGGATGCAGACGCAAGCCCACGGCATCGAAACCCGCAGCAGCGGCGACGCGCACCCATCGCACGGGTTCGACATCGAGCGCGGTGAGATGCGCAACCGCGAGCGGCCGCGCCAAAGCGTTCGCGGAGTTCAATATGTCGCCCTCCCGCCGGTCAGATCGAACGTGAAGCCGGTTGTGAAGCTACACGCAGGACTCACGATCCAACTCGCCATCTTCCCCACTTCCTCGATTTGCAGAAAACGGCCCATCGGAATCTTGGCCTTGCTTGCCTCGATATGCTCAGCGGACATTTCGCCGAACAACTCCGTTTCGACCATTGCAGGCGCGATGCAATTCATCAGCACGTTATCGCGCGCCAGTTCCTTCGCCGCCGACTTGGTGAACGCGATCACGCCCGCCTTCGCCGCCGAATATGCGGAGATGTACTGCACGCCCTCTTTTCCCGCAATCGATGCAACATTGAGAATGCGTCCGCCGCCACGCGCCCGCATATGCGGAACGGCAGCACGGCAGCAATAGAACACGCTGTTCAGATCGACATTTAAAACGCGCTGCCACGTCTCGACCGGATATTCCCAACTCGGCGCGACCGGCCCGTTGATGCCCGCGTTATTGACGAGAATATCGACATGTCCGAGCGCATCGACCGTTGCGGCGAAGGCGCGTTCAACTGCTTCGTATGACGAAACATCGACGGCCTGCACGTGATCCGCTTCGAAGCCGATACGCTTCGGGCTGCAATCGGCGACATCGAGATCCCAGATGGCGACGTGCGCGCCCGCCGCCTTCAACTGCTGCGCAATACCCAGACCGATACCGCGCGCCGCGCCCGTGACGATCGCAATCTTTCCGTCGAGTGAGTGAGTCATAACAATACGTTCCTCTAACTTTTCAATGAGAATTCAGGACGATGCGCTTGATATCGCCGACGACGAAGAGATAGGACAGCGCGCCCGCCAGCGTCACCGCCGAGATAAAGGCCAGCGCATACACGAACGATCCCGTCGCGCCGACGATCAGCCCGATCGCCAGCGGCGTGACGATGCCCGCCGCATTCGCGAACAGGTTGAAGATGCCGCCGCTCAGTCCGAGCAAACCCTTCGGCGCGATATCGGAGACGATCATCCACGCCAGCGCCGACATGCCTTGTGCGAAGTACGCGACGCAGAGAATCGCGATCACCGCGCCGGTCGAATCGACATAATTGGCCAGCGCAATGCTCGCCGCGCCGAGCAGTCCGGCGATCACCGGCAGCTTGCGCGCCCAGTTCAGCGAGATGCCACGGCGCAACATCGCATCCGAAATCCAGCCGCCCGCCAGCGTCCCGACCGATGCCGCGATAAACGGCAGCACCGCGACCAGCCCGACTTTGAGCCACGGCATATGGCGTTCGGTGACGAGATACGTGGGAAACCACGTCAGGAAAAACACGTTGGTCGAATTGCACGCGAACTGGCCGATACAGATGCCCAGCATGCTGCGCTGACGCAGCAACGCGCCGATATCCGACCAGCGGAATTGCGTGACATCGCGGCTGCCATCGACCACGCCGCCGCCGCTCGCGATGTAATCCAGCTCCGCCCGATTCGCCGATTTCGACTGATGCGGCTCGCGAAAGCGCATCAGCCAGACCGCGCCGAACACGATGCCCACCGCGCCGACTGTGCCGAAAAGCACGCGCCATCCATAGCGATGTTCGAACCAGAACAACAGCGGGCTCAGAAACGCCAGGCCCACATATTCCGCGAAGGTATAGACGCCGGTGGCGCGGGCGCGCTCGCTCTGCGGGAACCACATCGCGACGACGCGGCTGTTGGTCGGAAAGCACGGCGCTTCGGCCGCGCCGATCAACAGCCGCATGATGATGAGCGATACGAAGCCGGTGGCGAGCCCCTGCAAGCCGGTAAAGAACGACCACAGCGTGAGTGCGAAAAAGTAGGTCCAGCGCGTACCGATGCGGTCGAGCAGCACGCCGCCCGGAATCTGCGACGCGGTGTACGTCCACGAAAACGCCGAGAAGATCACGCCCATCAGCGCGGGCGTGAGGCCGAGTTCGTGACTCATCGACGGCGCGGCGATGCCCGCCACGCTGCGGTCGAGGTAATTGATCATCGTGCCGATCGCCAGCAGCGCTAGGATGCCGAAGCGTGCTTTCGTGCGCGTAGCCGTTGCCGCCGATGCAGGCGCGCCGGCGCGCGTACCCAGCGCGCTCGGGGTATCGAGTGGGTTCATGCTGTCTCCGTTCGTATCTGGTTCGTATCTATCGTTGTGTCCAGATACTAGGGAGTTGTCACGCCGCTGTCGTATGCCGAGTTTCAGCTAAGCTATAACTTTTGGTTAATCCTTCCATCGGACGGCGACGACATGCGCTTCAAGCTGCGGCAAATGGAGGTGTTCCGCGCGGTCATGCTGACCGGCTCGATCAACGCGGCGGCGCGCATGCTCTATGTGTCGCAGCCGGCCGTGAGCAAGCTGGTCGCGCATACGGAAACCACGCTCGGGCTGCGGCTGTTCGAACGCGCCAAGGGCCGGCTGATTCCCACGGCGGAAGCGCAGGCGCTGTTTCGCGAAGTCGAGCAGGTTTATCAATCGGCCTTGCGTGTCGATGAATTCGCGCGGGCGCTGGCTCTGGGTCCCGCGAGTCTGCTGCGCGTGTCGTGCAGTCCGTCGCTCGGTCCGGCGATTCTCGCGCCCGCCATCGTCGAATTGAAGCGGAGCATGCCGGGCTTGCGTATCGACTGGCATACGACGCTGATGTCCGATATGCCGCTGGAAGTGCTGAGCAAAGCGGTCGATGTGGCCGTGACGTCGATGCCTATCGAGCACGAGCATCTCGAAGTGGTGCCATTTATGCGCGGACAGATGGTCTGCGCGCTGCCCGCCGATCATCCGCTGGCGGCGAAGGAGCGGATCGCCCTCGCCGATCTCGTCGCCGAACCGATGATTCTTTTTCGCCGCGATATTCCGTTCGGCACCGTGGTCGCCCGAGCCTGTCAGCAAGCCGATGTCGATCTGACTTCAGTGGTCGATATCACCCGCGCCGATCAGGCGCTAGCGCTCGTGCGCGGCGGTCTGGGCCTCGCTATCGTCGATGAATTCGCCGCCGCCACCGATTGCACCGTCCGGCCGCTGGTGGAGGAAGTCGATATGACCGCGACGTTCGTCTATTCGAAGTTCTCGCCACCGCCGCGCGGCGCGGTGCTGCTGATGCAGGCGGTGTATCGGCGGGCGGAGATTTCGGGCGGCAGATTAGCGGTGCGAGTTTCGCGCCCTGAATTCGCGCGAAGCAAAAGTGAAAAAGCTTTGCAATTTGCAAAGGCTTTGCAATACACTAGCCGCAAGCACCTGAAAAATCACGCCAATATCGCCTATGAGCGCCGTAGCCGACCGCATCCTTCGCGTTCTCGAAGAACTCGCCAGTTCGCCCGAGGGCAAGACGCTTTCCGAGCTGTCGAACAGTCTCGAACTGCCGGTCAGCGCCGTGCATCGGCTGCTCGCGGATTTGATGGAGCAGGATTACGTTCGCAAGGACGAGCGGCGCGGCGAATTCACGTTGACGATGAAAATGCCGTCGCTGGGTCTGCGCTTTTTGAGCGCGGGCGGCATCGTCGATATCGCCCAGCCGATTCTCGAACGGCTCGCGGCTACGTCGGGCGAACTGGTGCGGCTGGCTATCGTCGATGGCGAAGAACTGATCTATGTCGCGAAGGCGCAGGGCGCGCGGCAAGGCATTCGCTACGATCCCGAAATGGGGCGACCGGTCACACTCTCGTGCAGCGCAGCGGGCATCATATGGCTCGCAGGCAAAAGCGATGAAGACGCCATGCGGCTGGTCTCGAAGCAAGGTTTCGGCAAACCGGAAGATTTCGGTCCGCGCGCGCCAACCACCTTCAAAACGCTCTTGCCGATGATCGAAACCGCCCGCGCGCAAGGCTACGCCACGACACAGGACATGTTCCTGCCCTCCATGAGTTCGATGGCCACGCCCGTGCACGCAAATAACGGCGAAGTCCGCGCGATTCTCATCATTGCCGGTCCGCTGTCGAGACTCACCGACGCCCGCATGAACGAACTCGTCGCGCCGCTCAAGTCAACGGCTCACGAACTGTCCGAAGCCAGCGGCGTCTCGCCGATGCTGCGTCGAGCCATGCAAGGCCCGAACTACGCTGTGACCATCACCGAATAACAAGCTGAAGAAGGCATCGTCATAGCTTTTGTATTAATTATTTCGGATGCCTTATTGATAATCTGGAGGAGACACGTCAATGGAACCGCATCATCATCCTGAACGCTCTACACGTTCGATGGCACAGCGCGCGGTCAGTGCCGCCACGGTCGGAACCGCGCTCGAATGGTTCGACTTCACGCTGTACGGATCGGTTGCCGCGACCGTGCTGCCCAAGCTGTTTTTCCCCGCGATGGAACCGAACTCCGCGCTGCTGGCCTCGCTCGCCACCTTCAGCGTGGGATTGGCGGCGCGTCCGCTCGGGGCGATCATCTGCGGCTATTTTGGCGACAAGATCGGCCGACGAAACTTGATGCTCGGCACCGTTTCCGTCATGGGCATCACGTCCGTGCTGATGGGCTTATTGCCGACGTATGCGCAGATCGGCATGCTCGCGCCTGTTTTACTGGTGCTTTTGCGCATCATTCAGGGCTTCGCGCTCGGCGGTGAATCCACCGGCGGTCAATTGATGGCGCTCGAACATGCAGCAGCGGACAAGCGTGGGAAATACTCGGGCATCATCGGCATGTGCGCGCCGCTGAGTCAGATATTGGCGAATGCGGTGTTGCTGCTGCTGTCGGCCACCATGAGCGCTGAATCGTTCACACGCTTCGGCTGGCGCATTCCCTTTGTGATGAGCTTTTTGCTGGTGCTGGTCGGCATCTATATCCGACTGCGTGTGGCGGAAACGCCCGCTTTCGTGCAGATGAAGCAATCGGCTGTCGCCACCGTCAGCAGTCCATTGCGCGATGCGTTCCGTCTGCACTGCAAAACCATCATTCGCATGATGCTGTTTTTCTGCGGCCCGACCGCGTTGTTTTATCTCGCCGTCGTGTTCACGCTGGGCTATCTGACCAACTCGCTCGGCGTGCCGAAGCAGACCGGCTTCACACTGCTGATGATCGCCAACGCGTGCGCGGTGTGCGGGTCGATTATCGGCGGGATGCTGAGCGATCGGATCGGACGCAAGCGCATGTTGCTGATTGCATCGGCGGCCACGTTCATCATCATGATGTTCTACTTTCCGATGCTCGGAACCAGGCACTTCGCGACCATGGCGCTGGCAATGGGCCTGTTCATGGGCTTCACACAAGTGCAGACCGGCATTCAGCCAGTCGCGTTTGCCGAAGTATTCCCGACCAATGTCCGCTATTCCGCTTCGGCGCTGGCCTTCACCGGCGCGAGCCTGCTGGCAGGCGGTCCCATTCCTGTCGTGGCGACGTGGTTGCTGAACCTGAGCCACGGTTCGCCGTGGATTCTCGTCGCGCTCGTGGCAGCGATCAACGCCCTCTCCTTCTGCATGATCGCGATCGGCCCCGAGACGATGGGTATCGATATGAACCGTCTCGATTCCGCCGATGACGTGGCCGGCAAACACGCCACCAACGCGCGCCAGGCGAGCGTCTGACCATTTGCATAACGAACTATCTAGAAGCGAGGAAGTAATGTCTGAACAACCGAACGGCTTGCTGGCGATCTGGAGCACGATCGCGGCGGAAACGGAAATCGACTATCTTCACTGGCTTACGCGCGAGCACGTATTCGAGCGCGTCGGCGTGCCGGGTTTTCAGTCGGGCCGCGTGTTCAAACGGCGCGATATTCAGCCATCCGAATTTCTTATGCTATACGAACTGACCGATGCCAACGTCATGTCGAGCAACGGCTATCTCGAACGGCTCAACGCGCCAACGCCGTGGACGCAGAAAATCATGCCATCGCTGATGCGTTTCCGGCGCGGCGGCGGCACGGTGACACGCACGAGCGGCCACGCGCGCGGCAATGGCGCGCATATCGCGATCGCGCGATTCGAACACGCTTTACCGGAAGCGCTGCAAGGCGCCGATGCGCAGACGTTGCTCGATACGCTTGCGCGGACTGACTGGATCGTGGCGGCGCGCGTGATGGCCGTGCAGACCGATGCGACGTCAATCGCCACACGCGAAAAGTCGATGCGCAGCAGTCAGGAAGGCGCGTTCGCAGGGCTTCTGGTGATCGAGGCGCTTGATCGAAGCGCGCTCGATCGTGCGGTGACGATCGCAAGTGAGGCGCTGCCCGCGAATACCGCGTTCGATTGCTACGACGCGATCTTTGCTCATCATCGGATGGCATCGGCTAACGAGTATTGATCGTTAGTGCAAAGCGGTGCGTGGCAGCGGATTCAGCCCGCATCGTCTTCGCTTTTCGAATGCCCGAATCCCAGTTCCTTCATAATTGCTTCGGTATGCTCACCAAGCGCGGGAATCGGGTCCATGCGCGGCGCGAACGCATCGGGAATGCCGGGCGGATACATCGCCGGAATCTTGCCCACGGGACTGTCCACTTCGGTCCAGCGCCCGCGCGCTTCGAGCTGCGGATGCCGCCATACGCCGTGCATATCGTTCACGTTGGCGTTCGCAATGCCCGCCGCATCCAGCCGCGCGATGATCTCCGCACCGGTCATCGTCGAGAGGGTTTCGGTGATGATCGCGCGCAGTTCGCTCTTGTGCGCGACGCGTTTGTGATTGGCGTCAAAGCGCTCGTCGGTTGCGAGTTCGGGCTGCTGCAAAACCTGACGACAGAAGACGGCCCACTCGCGCTCATTCTGCAAGCCGAGCATGACGACACTGCCATCGCCCGCATCGAACGGACCGTAGGGAAAAATGGTCGCGTGCGATGCACCCGAGCGCGGCGGCGGCGTCTGATCGTCGATCGCGTAGTACAGCGGGAAGCTCATCCACTCCGTCATGCTTTCGAGCATCGACACATCGATTCGACAGCCCTCGCCTGTCTTCTGACGCTGCATCAGCGCCGCGAGAATATTGGTGAACGCATACATGCCCGCCGCGATATCCGCCACCGAACAGCCTGCCTTGGCGACGTCGTTATCGGATCCGGTGACGGAGAGGAAACCCGCTTCGCTTTGAATCAGCAGGTCGTAGGCTTTCTTGTCGCGATACGGACCATCCGGCCCGTAACCGCTGATATTGCACACGATGATGCGCGGATAGCGCTCGCGCAAGGCCTCATGGCTCAGGCCCAGCCGATCCGCCGCGCCGGGCGCGAGGTTCTGCACCAGCACGTCGGCATCGGCGAGCAAGGCGTGGAGAATGGCGTCGGCATCGTCGCTTTTGAGGTCGAGCGCAAAGCTTTCTTTCGAGCGATTGGTCCACGCGAAATGCGATGACAAGCCCCGCACGCGCGTGTCGTAACCGCGCGCGAAGTCGCCCACGCCGGGCCGCTCGATCTTGATCACGCGCGCGCCCAGATCGGCGAGTTGGCGTGTGCAGAAAGGCGCGGCAATCGCGTGCTCCAGCGCGATCACCTTGATTCCATCGAGCGGGCGCATGCTTAGCTCCTTTACTCACTGCGTCGATGACGTCGATCAATGACGTTGGTCGGATCGACAGTTAGTTGCGTGATAGACGTCAGACCGCGCGAAGCTCAGCAATCAGCTTCGCATTGATGCGGATGCCCTCGCGCGCGCTGTCCGCCGCGATCGCCTCGCGCCGATCGCCCGGCAAGCGTACGTCGTCATCGATCAGCATAAGTTCGATCAGCGTTTCGATGCGCGCCTGATAGACACGTTCACCGGCGAGCGCGGAAGGATCGAGCAGCCAGAACAAATGGCCGATGCCCGAACGCGGACCATCGGCGGTCAGAAAGGAACCGGCTTCCGCACCGAATTGCGCGCCCGACAACGCCACCGCGAGCAATTCGACCATCAGGGCAAGCATGGCGCCCTTCGCGCCGCCCGAGGGCAGCATCATGCCGGCCAGCGCGGCGCGGGCATCGGTGGTGGGCTGGCCGTCGGCGTCGGTCGCCCAGCCTTCGGGGATAGGCTTGCCGTCGCGCGCCGCGACCATGATCTTGCCGCGCGCCACATGCGATAACGACAGGTCGATCATCAACGGCGACGCATTGGCACGCGGAAACACCGCGGCGATCGGATTGGTGCCGAGCAGCGGACGCGAGCCGCCCCACACGGGCATGGACCCCGGCGCGTTGCTGAACGCGAGGCCGACCAGTCCCGCCGCGCCGACCGCCTCGAGGTGATACGCGCCCGCGCCGAAATGATGACTGCGCGTGACGCTCGCCACCGCCGTGCCGAAGTTGCGCGCGCGATCGATTGCCGTCGATATCGCCAGTTCGCATGCGCCGAACGCAAGGCCATCGGCGGCATCGACGAGAAATGCTGCGCCTTTGTCGCGCACGATCGCCGGCACCGCGCGCGGATCGACACGGCCGTTGCGCAGTTGCGCGAGATACATCGGCAAGCGCGCGACGCCGTGCGACGAGAGACCGCGGGCATCGGCATAGACGAGGGCTTTCGCGGTGGCCTCGGCGGTCGCTTCGGTCGCGCCGGTGCTGAGCAAGGCGTGACGCGCGAGCGTGTGAAGGGCTTCAGAGGAGATCAGCGTTTCTTCGGGTGAGGTCATCGATCAGTGCATTGTTGTTGTTCGATTGGGCTCGCAAGCATGGCACGCGAACCCGACACTCACTTGCCCTTCCCCGATCGGCATTTGCTGAATACGTATCCCGAGAATCCATCGCGCAGGTCCGGATAGCGGCGGAGGACTTCATCGTCCAGATCGGAAGACGGATCGATACCCAGTCTGCGCAGCGTCAGCTTGCCGCCCGGACTCGACCGATAGGTACGCCGCCAATCTTCACGCTGTTTCGGCGGGGCGTTTTCGTAGGCATCCCAACCCTGACGGACTTCGCTGACCACCTTGTTTTGCGCGTGGACATCTTGCGCGGCAAGTTGTAGCGCGCGGCGGCTTTCGGTTTGTTCGATAGCTTCGGATTGTTTGCGGTCGGTGAGCGCCAATTCGTCCTGAATCAGCACCATTTTTCGTTCGGCATCCGAAACGATCCAGCCTTCCTTGAGCGCCTTCATAAAGAAGCCTGCCGGACTCTTGGACACCTTGCCCAGCTTCAGACTGAAGCGTGTGCGTTCGAGCGCCTGCTCCAGACGCTCATCCGTATAAGTGTCCCGTTCGGACGCGATCTGATTGAACTGTGAGCTGGACAGTCCGATCTCCTGCTTCAACGATTGATACAGCGCCTGTGCGTGTTCGTGCGTCTGGAGCAAGCGCTCGGCGAGTTCCTTTCGCTCGACTCGAAACCGCATCCGCCCGATCTTGCGGGACCCCGGCTCGTTGCGTGTCTCGAACGACAAATGCAGGTCCGATACTTCGTTGATCTGATGAACGGCGGGCGTCAGCCAGTCACGCTTGAAGTACTTGAACTCCTGCGCCTTCGCGCCCATCGTGCCCTGCCACGCGCGCAGTTCGTCGAGGCTGAACCATTCGGTCACGCCTTCATCGGCATAAGGAAGCAGATGGTCGTACATGACGCGCGCGTAACTCAGCGTGAACAGCGACGTAATGCGCAGGCTCAGCCAGTGCGATTTCCCCGGCCCACGGATGATGCCGATGAGATCCGGCGGAACGCGAAATTGAAACCGCCCGCCGACATACGAAATCCGGCCGATGAGTTGCACGGAGCCGAACGGCTTGGTGCCATCGGCCTCGGCTTCGGCTGTGGCCTGAATAAGCGCGCGCTGCGCCTCGGTGATGACTTGCTCCAGGTGCGCATTGTTGCGGCTGGCGTAGCGCATCAGCCACTTGAAGTAATCGAGTTCGACGTCGTACAGGTCGCGAATCTTCTCGTCCTGCGCAACGATAAAGTACGCCGCGTCGATCAACCGCCGTGCCGCCACCCCAAGATCGACGATGCGGATCAGCACGTTCTTGCGTGCAAAACCGATATCGCTTCGCGCCGTATCGACAGGCAGGCCTTCGGCGTTTGCATCGTCGAATAGCGCAAGCGCCAGTTGCCTGGACGTTGCGACCTGACTGCCTGTGGTCATTCCCTTTTCCTCGTGCGCCTTTATTTGTTTGCGGGCAGAAGTTACTGCGGGATGGGTGAGATGTCAACACAGAACACCTCACCATTCGCACGCCGTTGGCACAGCAAACCTCACCTTGATTGGCTTGCACGCACAAATCGCCTCACCTTCGGTGGAAATCTCCTCACCGTACGCGCCCAAAGACGGCACCTTCGCGTGGTAAACCCGGCACTTTGTGGCTCAATCAACAGCACCTTAAGCACAAGATGCCTCACCTTGCCTTGCTAACTAACTGATTTGATTGAATATACGTGTTCCCTGTGGTTGTGGTTGGTTCTTTTTATTTGTAAACAAAAACTAACCACAGGCAAATAGCCTGATTTGCGTTGATGCACGCCTAGCTTTTTGCCAATGCGCCTGCCGAGGTTTTATTGCCCCAGCGGCAAATTTTCACCTTCTAATAGGTGAGGTGAATTGTGCGTCGCCAAAGCGCGCCTGTTTTTTTAGACGCTTTGGTGAGGTATTTTGTGTTGGAGATAGGTGGTAACGGCGGGTAGGAGTCG
>NZ_JAQFVG010000235.1 GCF_029439455.1 Caballeronia sp. BR00000012568055
ACGCAATCCGGCAAGACACCGGAACAATGGTTTGCGGATCAGAACACGCTGCTGCAGAACAACGACAAGACAGCCAAGCAGTTATTCCAACAGGGAAACGACGTGATTTCGCACGTCGGCACGCTTGCCAAACGCCGGCAGGAGATCCAGGACCAGTTGAACATGTCGCCGACGATGGAGGCCACGGCGCAACTGACGACGCACATGCTGGACATCATCTCGAGCCAGAACGGTGATCTGATCTCGATGATGGCCGCCAAGCAACGCAGCGACGCCGTGAAGGAATCTGCCAATGTGGTGGACCAGCAGGCGAACAATGCAGCGCAGGCGGCCATGAAGACGCAGCAGGAT
>NZ_JAQFVG010000236.1 GCF_029439455.1 Caballeronia sp. BR00000012568055
ATGCGTGGGTCATGCTATGCACGCGAGCTGTCCGCTCCTGTCGCAGGCGCTGCAGGCAAAAGCGCAAGCGGCGGTCTACGTGGTGTCGGTGACCGATCTTCGTGAGAAGTATCGCCTCAAGCTGAAGGAAGCTGGCGAGTTGGCCTCGGTGCCGGCAAATCTGGCTGCAAAGCGCGTTGAGATGCTGGCTATCGCCGATGAGGTGGGCAAGCTTCGACGTGCGCTGCAGTTAGCGACGGAACTCGCTGCGAGCAAGCCGCTCCTGGATGCAGCTACATCAGGGTTGGAAACCGCACAAGCGGAAGTCCGCTCGATCGCAGAAGAGGGCGCCGCGAGATCGGCCAAGTACGAGTCCGAGAAGACCCGTATGACCGCTGAACTGGCTCGCATCGCCGATGAGGTGACGCGTCTGGCAGCTGTCGATGTGACGGCCGCTATCGCGAAGCTCGATCGCGATCTTGCTGCGAACCGCGAAGTCCTGGCGTCGCTCGATGGCCGGATCGAAGCATTGATCCGTTCGCAAAGCGTGCTTCAGGCGGAAAGCGAAGCATTGACCCGTGAGTTGGAGAAGTTCTCCGCGACGCAATTTCGAGCGGATCGCTTGTCGGATGAGATCGCGCAGTGGAAGCTGCTGGCGAAGGGACTCGGCAACGACGGCGTGATTGCACTCACCATCGACGACGCGGGGCCGGCGCTGACCCATACCGTCAACGAGCTTTTGCTCGCCTGTTACGGCATGCGCTTCACGGTCGAGATTCGCACCCAGCGAGCGCTTGCCAGTGGTGAGTTGCGCGAGGGGTTCGAGATCCTTGTCCACGATGCTGATTCCGACAGCAGCAAGTCAGTGTCAGTGATGTCAGGTGGACAGAAGGTATGGATCAACGAATGTCTCACGCGCGGCATTGCGCTTTATCTGGCTCAGAACACCGGCCAGCCGTATCAGACCTTGTTCAGCGACGAGTCAGACGGGCCGTTGGATCCGCAGCGCAAAGTGCAGTTCATGAGCATGAAGCGCGAGGTTCTGCGCCAGGGTGGCTATCAGCGGGAGTTCTTCATCTCGCAGACGCCCGATCTGGTCGCTGAGGCCGATGCAGTAATCGACGTTCAGGCGCTCGCTGCCTGAGTTTATCAACCCTTGTGGGGGAGTTGCCCCACAAGGACGCTCCTCCGTTATTTTTTTAAGGAGCCTTTGATGGCTTATTCATGCACTGACCTCGTTGATGATGTCCTGAACGACATGCTCGGGCGAGGCTGGATCAAATCCTCGCAGTATGGACCGGAAGACACCGGCGCTCAGGCAAGCGCGGTGATGGCGGCGATCGGTGAGGCGGATCATGCGCTGTGCCTCGCGGCCGACGCGAAGCAGTTTCATGCCGAGCTAATCGATGCGGTGGAAACACTCACCGGCATCGGGGAACAGCACGGCGTGTTGGCGCTCGCCAACATCCTGTACTTGCACATGGCGCTCCTCAACGACACGTTCATTGAACTGTCGGTCGAGGACGCGCAGTCGCTGGCGTTTGTCAGGGCATTGCCTTCGGGCGCACGATGGTGGGCACGCGTAAAAGTGCTCGACGCGTCCACACACTGACCAACTCGCTAATTCTCATTTCTCATCACCCTTGCGAGCAAGCGGCCCGCGAGGGTCTCTCCGCATCGTCTGTGGAGTGTTTTCAGCACAGCGGGGACATGGCCAAGCGCGGGCAATACTTCACGCGATACGCGCAGAAGCTGAATCTCACGTCCGCCGAACTGGACGTTCACCTCATTTCGCGAGCCGATAGTGACGCGGACCATAAAGCGCTTTTG
>NZ_JAQFVG010000237.1 GCF_029439455.1 Caballeronia sp. BR00000012568055
TCCTTAGCAAAGCGGATCGCGCTCATGCTTCCAGCGTGCGCGCCTTGCGCGCCGCCGGGCGTTATTCGAGGGAACCCGGCAGAGTGCCGAGACAACGCCAAAGCAAATCACATCGCGATAACGTTATTCGGCCCAACGTCGTTTTGCGCTTCAATTCCCGCAAACCTCAAAGTAACGGTAGGGCCGAATAGCGTTCAAGCGATGACGCTTTAAAGTTCGTGATACTACGCATTCTCTGTGTTTCCCTGGCGAACCCCTACGGCGATGGCGCGTGAGCGCCGAACACGCCGCGCGGATGAGCGCGTGCCGCTTGGTTAAGGAAATAGAGGTGCTTAAATGGCGCGTACCGAGCACTTGACAGGCCGGGCAGGCCTCCGTGGCGGCGGGCTATTGTCACCAAGCGAAAACATTAATCCACTTGCCCTTTCAACGTGCAGTGTCTGGTTGAAAAAGCTGCTTTCTTTGGTGACTTTCTTTGCAGCAGCAAAGAAAGTTACCCCCCGCCGGGGAGGCGGCTACTGCCTAAACAGCACAACAAGAAACAGCAGCAAGAAAACTAAGCGCTCCGAACCTTCTCAGCCAACTTAGCATCATAACTAGAATGCACATGCACCCGCTTCTTCTCAGGATAAGCATAAGCAAACGCCCGCCGCAAGGCCAGAGAAGCCTCATGAAACCCCGACAAAATCAGCTTCTGCTTATTAGGATAATTAGCAATATCCCCCACCGCAAAAATCCCTGGCCGCGATGATTCGTAATTCGAAGTATCCACTTCGATCCGCCCGCCACGCACATCAAGATTCCATTGTGCAATCGGCCCAAGGTCCGCAACCAGTCCATACAAAACGACAAGCTCATCCGCCACAAGATCCGTCGTGCCATCGACATGCTTAACGCGCACAGAACGCAGCACATCATCCGGTGCATCGAGCGAATCGATCATGCCGACCACGAAGTTCATTTCGCCCGCTTCCACCGCACGTTTCATCGCCGCAACGGAAGCTGCCGCCGCAGAAAACCCATTGCGCCGATGCACCAGCGTGAGCTTCTTCGCGACATCCTTCAAAGCAAGCGCCCAATCAAGAGCTGAATCGCCACCGCCCGCAACAAGCACTTCGCGGTCAGCAAAATCAGCAAGCCGCGCCACGCTGTAATGCACCGACTTGCCTTCGAGCGCGTCGGCTTGCGGAACCTGCAAGCGTTGCGGCACGAACGCGCCATTACCCGCTGCGATAAGAATAGCGGCGACATCGAACGTGGTGCCTTTTTCAGTGCACACCGTCCAGCGATGGTCCTCTCGCTGCTCGACAGACTGCACGCGCTCACCAAGCGAAATCGGCACATCGAACGGGCGAATCTGCTCCATCAGACGCTCGACCAGTTCGCGCGCCGTGCATGAGGTAATCGCGGGAATATCGTAAATGGGCTTGTCTGGATACAGTTCGATGCACTGCCCGCCTACGCGATCGAGTCCATCGACGATATGACAGGTTAAGCCGATCACGCCCGCCTCGAATGCGGCGAACAGGCCGACCGGCCCAGCGCCTACGATCAATACATCGGTTTTTATCGCTTCCATTACGTGTATCCGGTTCGTACGACATTTCGAACCACGATACAGAAAGCGAATCGATGAAGCAACGAAGCCCCTTTTTACTGTCCGTTCATTTGGCGCGCGTAGTAGGCGGCGGCTGCGTCGATTTCCTCGGGCGTCATATTGCGCGCCACGTTGCGCATGACTTCGTTGATATCGTTGGTGCGCGTGCCATCGTGGAACGCAGTGAGTTGCGCCTTCGTGTAAGCGGCCGGCAAACCATCGAGCCACGGACTGCCCGCTTTATTGTCGATGCCACCATGACAAGCCGCACACGGCGCGATATTGCGCATTGGCGCGCCATGGGCGACGATCGGCGGCGCAAGCGATGCGCTCACCTTGCGCTGTGCAGGCGGACGCGGCAGGCTCGCGTAGTACGCGGCGAGATCGCGCATGTCCTGATCGCTGAGGTTGACGGCCATCGGCGACATGACCGCGTTGCTGCGCGCGCCGGTCTGAAAGTCGATCAGTTGCTTGTAGATCACGGACGCATATTGTCCCGCGAGATTCGGCGAATTCGCATCGCTCATGCCGCGCTCGCCGTGGCACATCGTGCAGCGTAATGCGAGCGTTGCGCCGCGTCCGACCGAATTCGCGCTTGCTGACGCGAGCAATTGCGGCGTGACCTGCACGCTCGACAATTTGACCTTTGGTCCGATAATCACTTCGTCACCCGAATACCACTCTCGCGGCACGCCCGCCGCGCTACAAATCGCGTTCCAAATGCCAGTGAACTGCGAGTCGCGCTGAGCGGAGGGCAGCCATACGAAGCCGATTAACGCGGAGATGACAGCAAGTGCAATCGTGCCGAACACGCTGATCGTGAACCAGCGATTGCGGAGACTGAAGAGACGTTCGTCGCTCATCGCTGCGCTCCGATTGGAACCGCGGGCACCGATGTATCGCCGCGCGAGACGAGTTGCGCGATCGGATAGCCGTAGTTGACGAGCGTGAGGCCAATCATCAATACGAGCCATAACGCAAACGTGTTGAGCGCCACCGGCATGGTGTGCGGTTCATGCACTGCGCGGCTGAACGTGAACGCTTCCACTGCGACCTCCGGCGCGCGATGACCTTTAATCACCACGACGAAGAACAGTATCGCCGATACCACTAATATCAAGCCGCCGAACACACTGATGATGACGGAAATGGCCTGCTCCGCGAGCGCCGGATCGTTGTAATCGTAGAAGGCCATGCGGCGCGGCATGCCGAGTATGCCGACGAAGTGCCACGGAAATGTCAGCACGATCATGCCGATCAGCCACAGCCACAATTGCCAGCGCATCAGCTTCAAACTCTGCAACGCGCGCCCGGTCAGATGCGGCCACAAATCATAGGCAATTGCAAAGTACATGATGACGATTGCGCCACCGAAGATCAGATGAAAATGCCCCGTGACCCATTGCGTGTTATGCACGGTCGAATCGAGCTGATAACTCATATTGATCAGCCCGCCCGCGCCGCCGAAGCCAAGCATAACGAACGAAAATGCGAGCGCGAGCATCATGGGATTGGACCAGGGCAGCGCCTTGATCCAGCCGAGCGCGCCCTTGCCGCCGCGCAGCCGCGCCGCGATTTCCACCGATGCGCAGATGGTGAACACGGTCAGCAACGTCGGCACGGCAACGAGCGCGGTGAACACCGAGTGCATGAACTTGAAGCCGGAGCCGACTTGCGGGTCGGCGAACAAGTGGTGAATGCCGATGGGCATCGACACAACGAGGAACAGGATGAAGGAGATGCGCGCCATGGCATCGCTATACAGGCGGCCGCCGATCGCGCGTGGAACGATCGTGTAATAGGCGATATACGCGGGCATCAGCCAGAAATAGACGACCGCGTGCAGTGTCCACGAGAAGAACACGCGTGCGAGTCCAGCATCGATAGTCGATTTGAAACCGAGCGCAACGGGCAAGATAAGAAACAGCACTTCGATGGCCGCGCCCACTGCGGTCCAGCCCCAAAGATACGCGCCTGCAACCGTAGCGTACATTGCAAGCGGCACGGTCTTGCCGCGATTCTGACGCTTCCACGAAGCCAGGTTCACCGACATCAGCGCGACCCATACCCACGAGCCGACCACCACGAACACCACGCCGATGTAATACGCCGCATGACCGATCATCGGCGGATAAAAAGTGTAGAGCACGGAGGCGAGGCCCATTGCAACCGGCACGCTTGCTGTGACCGCGCCTATCGCGACGAGCGCAAAACCGGCCCATGCCCAGCGCAAGCCAACGAGCGGCTTTTTCAAGGCCAATTCGCAGACGGCATAACCAAAGCCCATCGCGATCAAAGTAGGAAACGCGTAGCCCATTACGGTGCCATGCTCCGTCACCGATCGATAGTACAACTCCGGATTCTGCAACCACGGATGCAAAGGGCTACGCACCAGCATTTGCCATGCGCCGAGCAACAGCGCGACACCGAAGGCAATGAACGCGAGCCAGAAATGCGCCAGTACGAGTCGCTTGCTAATGAACACAGGACAATCTCCGCGAATTGGCTGGCAGTTGATCGGCCATCTGCATGAACTCGGCGCGATCGATCACCTTCACATGCGCCCACATGTTCTGATGCCCCGTGCCACAGTATTCGTGGCACGGCATGGTGTGATCGCCCGGCGCGTTGAACGTCGTCTTGAAGGTGGATACGTAGCCTGGTTCGAGCATCGAATTGATGTTGGTATCGGTGATAAGAAAGCCGTGGATCACATCCGAACTCGTGGCGCGAAACGTGACTGGCACGCCTGCCGGGACCACCAGACATTGCGGCGTGAACGAGTACTGCTGCGCGACAATTCGTACGGTTACCGAACCATCTGGTTCCACCGCGCTGCCCAGATTACTTTCGACGAATTCGCCGGAAATATGCAGCGTTTCAGGGCGAACGGTTTCGACGCGCGAAGGCGGCATCATCGCCCAGTGCAGGCCGGTGTAGACCACCATCGCCACCAGCACGGTGACGATGATGAGCACGACCATCGCCCAACGTCGTTCGACGCGTTCAGCGACTTCATGCGAAGCAGGTTGAATGGCCATAAACGCTCACTGAATCACGCCGCGAGGCAGGAACACGGTGAAATAGAACACGAACCAGATGCCGATCACGATGGCAGTCGCAATGCCCGCAAGCACGATCGCCCCGCCCGGCCCGCTGCGCACGATCTCGTCGAGCTTCGAGTCATCTTCGGTGTCTTCATTCATGATGTATCCGATACTCAATAAAGCGGCGCGGAACGCAACTCGTTGACTTCCTTCACCGTCACTGGCGCGCCATGATTGCCCCACGCGGTGCGGATATACGTGACCACCGCCGCCACTTCCACATCCGATAAAGACTGCGCAAACGGCGGCATGCCATAAGGTTTAGGATTCTTGAATGTTCCCGGTGGATAGCCACCATTCAGCACCATGCGGATCGGATTCACCGCGCTGCTCATCACGATCGACTGATTGTTGGCGAGCGGCGGAAAATCGGGCGGCTTGCCCTGACCTTGCGTCGCGTGGCATTCGGCGCATTGGGCGTCGTAGATCTTCTTGCCGAGCGGCGATAAGCTGGTCTTCTGTTCGACCACCGCTTGCGAAGGCGGCGCGGACTTGTCACCGGAGCGCGCAGGCAAGGCTTTCAGGTAGACGGACATCGCGTGCACATCGTCTTCGCTCAGGTATTGCAGGCTGTCGTAGACCACCTCGGCCATCGGACCATACACCGCGCCCTTATTCGATACCCCCGCGTGCAGCAAGCCGACGATTTCATCGATATTCCAGTCGCCAAGACCCGCTTCCTTGTTCGATGTGAGCGATGGCGCGTACCAGTTCTGAATCGGGATCAGCCCGCCCTCGAACGCTTTCGACGATACATTCCCGCCCAGCGCGTTGATCGCGGTATGGCACATCGAGCAATGTCCGAGTCCTTCGACGAGATACGCACCACGATTCCATTCCGCCGATTGTTTCGGGTCCGGCTGATACTCGCCTTCCCTGAAAAACAGCGAGCGCCAGCCGAGCAGCAATTGCCGCTTGTTGAAGGGAAAGCGCAATTCATGCGGACGATTAGGTTGATGCACGGCGGGCGTGGACATCAGAAACGCATAGATGGCGTCGGAATCGGCGCGAGATACTTTGGTGTACGACGTATATGGCATCGCCGGATAGAGCAGCGAACCGTCGCGCGACTTGCCGGTATGCATCATCGTGTAGAACTCGTCGGCGCTCCAGCTACCGATGCCCGTGTCCTTGTCCGATGAAATATTCGGCGTGTAGAGCGTGCCGAACGGCGTTTCCATCGGACGGCCGCCGCCGAATGTTTTGCCCGCCGGCAGCGTATGACAAGCGATGCAATCGCCCGCGCGCGCAAGGTATTCACCACGCTTGATGACATCGCTCTGAGCTTGTGCTTGCGCCTGCGAGAAAGGCGAAAACGGCGCGATGCACGCCGCCATGAAGACCGCGACGGTCAGCGCTTTGAGTGAGTGAAAGCGGCGCACGTGTCGGGTCCTCGTCAAGGTTGGACGCTGCCGCATGCAAGCGGCATTTTCAGCGAGCCGGCGGGAATCGGATTGGCATCCGTCGGCGCGGGAACCGAAGCCAGATACGCGGCAATCGCAGTGATATCGCGGTCGGACAAGAGCCGCGACACATGCGCCATGCAGTCCGGCGCAATGGTCGTGCGCGTGCCGTATCGCCATGCGCCCAACTGCGCGCTGATGTAGTCGGAATGCAAGCCAAGCAAGCCGGGAATCGCCGGTTCCATGCCGGTCATCAGCGGGCCGTGACAGCTTACGCATGCAGGAATCTTGCGCGCGGCATCGCCTTTTGTGACGAGCGATTTGCCGAGATCGAGCGTTTTCGTATCGACGGTGACGGCGGACGGCGGCGGGAACGGCGGACGCTCGCCCGCGAAATAATCGGCAATCTGCTTCAGATACGCGTCGGGAAGATACGCCAGCAGATAGTTCATCGGCGGATACTTGCGCCGCCCGTCGCGAAACGCCAATAGTTGGTTGTACAGATAACCTGCAGGCTTGCCTGACAGACGCGGGAAGTAGTCGCTATCGGTGCCTTCGCCATGCGCGCCGTGACACGCCGCACAGCCGAGCACGCGCGCCTGCATGGTATCGGGCGCGCGTTCGAGCGGTGCATCGGCCGCATTCACGTCGATGCAGAAAAACGCGCTGAAAAACGCGAATAGCGCGGACAGAACCCAGGCGCTGCGCTTGACCACGTTTCTCACGTCACCCCCGTTGTCATTGCCGTGTTCGATGTCGCGCGCATCGTTGTGGGCGATGCGCACGCTGCTTTCACTTGCCGACGGGTCTTTTGGCTCTTCCGATGTTAGGAGAGCGACACCGTTTTCTCCAGTACTCAGATTGTCCCAATGAAGGCGTTCGCTGCGTGCGACGAAGCTGTGCGTTTTTTGCGTTCGATCAAACAAACGCATTATTTTGAGATAAGCAACGATCGCTTCGCGGGCGAATGAATGCATCGCAGAAGCGCTTTTCTCGTCTAGCGATATCTTTTTGAGAAAAGCGCGTCAAGCGGCGTGTGTGAAACTGTCGATGTGCGCTTACTTCAGACCGAGCCGTCTGGCCAGACGATTCAGATTGGCGCGATCGATGCCCAACTCGCGCGCCACCGATGCCCAGTTCTGCTCATGACGCGCAAGTGCGTCCTGAATGAGCGAGCGTTCGTACGCGGTCACGGCCTCGCGGAAATCCGTGCCCGGCGCGATCGATGGCGGCGCTTGCTCGGCGGATTTGAGGTTTGCGCCAAGCGCAAGATCGGCGGCGGTCAATGTGAGAATGCGCGGCCGTTCGCGCAGCGCGGCGAGCGCTTTCAACGCGCTTCGTCCGATCAGATGTTCGAGCTCGCGCACATTTCCCGGCCAGCGATACGCGAGCAGCGCGGCTTGCGCATCGGCGGAAAGACGCAGACTCAGCAAACCGAGGCGCGAGCGATTTTCCTCGAGAAAGAAGCCCGCGAGCAGCAGCACGTCACGCCCACGCTCACGCAGCGGCGGCACCACCAGCGGATAAACCGACAGCCGATGATAAAAGTCCGCGCGAAACCGCCCCGCGCGCACCTCCTCGGCGAGATCGCGATTGGTCGCGGCGATCAGACGCACATCGACGCGATGTTCGCTGTCCGAGCCGATGCGCTGCAACTGTCCGTTCTGCAACACGCGCAGCAGCTTGGCCTGCACGGCGAGCGGCAGTTCGCCGACTTCATCGAGAAACAGCGTGCCGCCATCGGCCAGTTCGAACTTTCCACGCCGATCCGACGACGCGCCCGAAAACGCGCCGCGCACATGCCCGAACAACTCGCTTTCGACCAGCGTATCCGGTAACGCCGCGCAATTCAGGCTGACCATCGGCCGATCCGCGCGCGACGACAGCGCGTGAATCTCGCTCGCCACCAGTTCCTTGCCAACGCCCGTTTCGCCGGTGATGAGCACGGTCAGATCGCTGGACGCGACGATGGCGATCTCTTCCATCAGACGCTTGTGCCGTTCGCTGCTGCCGATAATCTCGCGCGCGCTGCTCACTTGCCGATAAAGCTCCGCGCGCTGCCGCTCCGCTTCGCCGGTGCGCGCCAAGGTATCGATACGTTCGGCCACGCTGACGGTCGCCGCCGTCAGGCTGAGAAACGCCTGAAGCGACGCGGTATCGATATCGTCGAACTGGGCGGGATCGAGCGCATCCAGCGTCAAAAGCCCCCACGGACGATCCTGAATGACGAGCGGGCAGCCAAGGCAATCGTGTACTTCGAGCTTGGCGGCCACGCCTTTGACGAGACCATCGTAGGGATCGGGCAGGTCGGAATGCGCGGGAAAACGCGTCGGCTCGGCGCGCTCCAGAATGCGCGCGAACCGCGGATGCTCGGCCACGCGAAAGCGCCGCCCGAGCGTATCGCCCGATAAACCGTCGATGGCGAGCGGCACCAGCGTGTCACCGTCCAGACGCAGGAGCGCGGCAGCATCGCCGGGAAAGAGCGCGCGCAGGGTGCGCAAAAGACGCCGATAGCGCTCCGTCTCCGGCATGTCGCGCGACAGGTCTTCGATCAGCGGAACCAGCGCGTCAAGCAGCACGCGCGAGGTCATTGCGACTACTTCAGCAGTCTTTTTGACCAGAGTCGATTCGACCATGATATGGCTCAATACGTTGATTTACATAGCATTCTATCGTGGCACGGAATGTGTATGTCTATGCCGCATCAACGAAGCAACCCGCTTCGCCCTTTCAACGCAAGGAGATTTCACATGCTATCCGCCGAACATCGCGCCATTGTCAAAGCCACCGTTCCGCTGCTCGAAAGCGGCGGCGAGGCGCTCACCACGCACTTTTATAACAAGATGCTCGCCGAGTATCCTGAAGTGCGGCCGATGTTCAATCAGGCGCATCAAGCCGACGGCGCGCAACCGCGCGCGCTCGCCAACGGCGTGCTGATGTACGCGCGGCATATCGATGAACTAGAGAAACTCGGCGGGCTGGTCGGGCAGATCATCAACAAGCATGTCGCGCTGAATATTCAGCCGGAACACTATCCGATCGTCGGCGGCTGCCTGCTGCAATCCATCCGCGAAGTGCTCGGGCCGGAGATCGCCACCGATGCCGTGATCGACGCATGGGCGGCAGCCTATCAACAGCTTGCGGATCTGCTGATCGGGCTGGAGGAAGGCATCTACAGCGAGCGCGAAAACGCGACCGGTGGATGGCGCGGCACGCGGCGCTTCGTGGTTCAGCGGAAGGTCGTCGAGAGCGATGAGATTACGTCGTTCTATCTCGTGCCGGAGGACGGCGGCGCGTTGCTGGATTTTCAGCCGGGACAGTACATCGGCTTGCGCGTCGTGATTGATGGCGTGGAGACGCGGCGCAATTATTCGCTATCGGCGGCGGCGAACGGGCGCGAGTATCGGATCAGCGTGAAGCGCGAGCCGGGCGGCGTGGTATCGGAATATCTGCATGCGCATGTGCAGGCGGGCGATGCGCTCGATCTGTATCCGCCCGCTGGCGATTTCAGCCTCGAACATAACGAGAAGCCGCTGGTGCTGATCAGCGGCGGTGTCGGCATCACGCCGACGCTGGCGATGTTGAACGCGGCGCTTTCCTCGGGCGCGACGCGGCCGGTGCATTTCATCCACGCGGCGCGGCACGGCGGCGTACACGCGTTCCGCGACGCCGTGGAGGAACTGGCCGCGAAGCATCCGCAGCTTCAGCGTTTCTATTGCTACGAGAACGAGCGCGACGGCGATCAGGCGGCGCATGGCATCGGTTTCGTCGATGAAAAACTGCTCGATCAGTGGCTACCGACAAACCGCGACGTCGATGTCTATTTTCTCGGCCCGAAGCCGTTTATGAGGGCGATGAAGCGGCATTTGAAGGCGCTCGGCGTGCCAGAGGCGCAGAGCCGGTATGAGTTCTTCGGGCCGGCTTCGGCACTGGATTAATCGCTGTGAAGCTCGCGATGCGGGCTTTTTTTGGCCCGCACTGGTCACCTGAAAATCCCAAAAACCGGTCATTCCAAACAGCCACATCGAGGCCTACTCTTCTTACATCGCGCCACGCGGCGCACTTTTAAAGCGAAGAGGAACCTCATGGAAAGCCGTCTCGACTTCTACAAAGCCAGCCCCGCCGCCATCAAAGCGCTGATGGGCGTGGAAGAACGCATCGCTAAATCCGGATTGGAAAAGTCGCTGACCGAACTGGTGCGGCTGCGCGCCTCGCAGATCAACGGCTGCGCGTTCTGCGTCGATATGCACACCAGCGACGCACGCAAGGGCGGCGAAACGGAGCGCCGTCTGGCCACGGTCGTCGTGTGGCGCGAAACGCCGTTCTTCACCGACCGCGAACGCGCCGCGCTCGAATGGACCGAAGCGCTCACGCTCGTCTCGCACGACCACGTGCCCGACTCCGTATGGCAAGCCGTCAAGCCGCATTTCAGCGATGAGGAAATCGTCGAACTCACGCTGCTCGTCTCCGCGATCAACGCCTGGAACCGCTTCGCGATCGCGTTCCGCAAGCTGCCCGCGTGAGGACATCGTCATGAAAAAGCTCATTTTGATTTCGATGCTGGCGCTCTCGAGCCTGGCCGCCCACGCGGAAACCATCGCGCCCGTGATGAAGCAGTCGATTCCCGAAGCGCCCGGCAAGAACGTGCTGATCGCAACCGTGTCGTACAAGCCGGGACAGGCATCCGAAGCGCATATGCATCCCGGTTCGATCTTCGCGTACGTGCTGCAGGGGCATATCACGTCGCAACTCGAAGGGTCGCCGCCGAAGACGTATGGGCCGGGCGAATCGTGGTACGAAGCGCCGGGCGCGCATCACGTGGTATCGAAAAATGCCAGCGCGACGCAGCCCGCGAAGCTGCTGGTGTTCGCTATTGCCGGGGAAGGCCAGGAGTTGAAGTTGCCGATTCCGCAACATTGATGCGCCAAGATTTGTGACATACGCACGACCGCGTTCCGGGAGAATCGCGGTCGTTATTGCGCATTGGTCTCCCGATGAAACACCTTCGCCTTCTCATCACCACACTTCTCATCAGCGCGACGCTGACGCTCGGCGGCTGCGGGCTGTTCGGATGCAGCGGCTTTGCCACCAACGGCGGCGGTTTCGGCGGATGCGGCTTCGGGACGCGCTTCTGATCTCCATTCCCTCCTTCCGGGGGAATCGATTCGGCAGTCTCTTACTTCAGCGGTTTTCCCCGCGCGTGCCGGGTATTCTTCGCACGATCGTTCGACGATACTGAATTCATCGGCACATCGCCGGGTGAATCGGAGAGTCGAATGGATGCTTACGTCGGAATGGCTGTGTTCTCCCTGCTCCTTACCTCCACGCTGATACTTCAGGCGATCGACAGATGCCCAAGGATCGCGCGACGGATATCGCCGTAAGGCGTCGCTTCGGATAAGCGAGCGAGGAGACCATCCGCCGGCGAACCATCAGACGCGCATCGCATGGGGCCAGTGCAGACAGCGCGCGCTCGATAAAAAGAAAACGGGCGACACCGCCGGGTCGCCCGTCCTGTTTTTGCTTTGAAGCTTAAAACACGTTGACTGGCACGTTGACCATCAGACGATAGACATTGCTTGTCGTGTCGGGATAGTAAGTGCTGCCGTGGTGGTACATGTAGTAGAACTTGATCGACGTGTTCTTGAACTTGCCTTCCGGAATTGTGTAGCTCGGGATAATGCCGAGTTCGTAGTGCGAGCCGTGAAGCGCCTGACCGTTCACCAGATAATTGCCCGCCTGCGCCGATCCGCCATAAGCCATATTGCTGCCGTCCGCGCCCCAGCCGTACGCCGACCACATCGTCACCTTCGCGCCCGGCACGCCGTAATTCTTCAAATTCAGCGAATACGACAGGCTGACCGACTTTTCGTGCGGCTGGTTGTAGTCAACGTCGAGCGAGTTCGAGAGGAAATCGCCAGCCGACTGCCCCATGTAGTCGAAGGTCTGATCGCTGACAATCTGCTGGAACGCGAACTGAAGCGTATGTGCGCCGTGCGTGCCCGCGAGCGCCAAACTGTAGGCGTTATTGTTGATCGCGCCCTGCCGTTTGTCGCCGATTGCGCCCGTGTAGTAGTAGTTCAACGAGCCGGTCCAGCGAATCGCCTTCGGATCGCCGATGCTTTGCGTCGCCGTCAGGTAGTACTGCTGCCACACGTTGTTCGCGACGCTGCCATAGAGCGATACGGCCGTATCGTCACCGCGCGTCCAGTCGCCGCCGAAGTACGAGAATTGCGAAACGTGCGTGCCGCCGTATTCGGTCGTGAGGCCCGTCACCGTCGTCATGCCGCGCGCGAGCACGCCATCGACCGTGCCGCCCTTCAATGTCAGATCCTTGATTTCATTGCTGACGAGCGACCAGCCGCGATAAGTCGGCGGGAGCGCGCGATTGTCGTGCGGCGAGAGGAAAGGATCGTCGAACAATTGCTGGCCGTACTTCACGACCGTATTCGAGACACGCGCTTTCACATCCCACACACCCGGATACGCCCACGCGAGCTGGTTATAACCGCCGCCGTCGGTGGCCACGTGCACTTGATTGTTGTTGCTTCCGACCGCACCGCTCCGTCCGCCGTTGAGCTTCAGCGCACCGAACAGCGAGATATCGCCGCCGAGACCAATCAGCCCTTTCGTATAGCCGGACTCGAACACAGCTTGCGCGCCAAGCACCCACGCGTCCTTCTTCTTGACCGTATTGAACGTGTCATGCTCCGCAAACGACCGGAACAGCAAGTTCAAATGCGAATCTTCGATAAACCCCTTCGACTTCGCCTGGTTGCTCACGGGCGCATCCGCTTCCGTGTTCGGCGGCGAATCCGGCACGGTTTCGGTGTGACGCGAAAGCGGCTGCTCGTCCGGTTGAGGCGCGGCCTGAGCGACGGATTGCGGCGATTGCTGCGCATACGCCGGAAATTGTGCAGCCATCGCGCCAGAGAACAACAAGATGGACAATGCGACCGAAACTTTTTGTTTTTTCATTAAAAGGATCTCCAACTACTGACTCAACCTTCGTGCTGCTTTCAGGAAAACTTCACGTCGATACCCAAACGACAAGATGCAAGCGTCCGCGCCCTTCGACACAGCCATGTCGGGGCGAACGAATCGTTCGGATAGCGAAGCGAGTAAGACCGCTTATGGACTGCGGGGGAACCTGCTCCGTTGCGTGTGCTCGATTACGGGATCGTCATGCGAACCAACATGCGGCCATCGCGCCGTCTTCGAGCGGGCGCAATACGGGGATTTCTTGCGAGCAACGCGGCTCGGCCATCGGACAACGCGTGTGGAAGACGCAGCCGGAAGGCGGATCGATCGGACTGGGGATATCGCCCGACAAAATCTGCACGCGTTTGCCGCGTTCGACGGATGGATCGGGCACCGGCACCGCCGACAGCAGCGCGCGCGTATAAGGATGGCGAGGGGTGCCGTAGAGCGCGTGTTTATCGGCGAGTTCCATTACGCGGCCGAGGTACATCACCATCACGCGATCGGAGATATGACGCACCACGGCCAGATCGTGCGCGATAAAGATCAGCGACAGCTTCATCTCCGCTTGCAGAGACTTCAGCAGATTGACGATCTGCGCCTGAATCGATACATCGAGCGCGGAAACGGGTTCATCGCAAATGACGAGCTTCGGCTCGACGATCAACGCGCGCGCAATGCCGATCCGCTGGCACTGCCCGCCCGAAAATTCGTGAGGATAGCGATTGATCATCTGCTCGCGCAGACCGACGCGCGCCATCATCGCGCGCACCCGCGTCTGAATTTCGCTCTTGCCGATGCCCGGCCGATGCTCGATCAACGGCTCCGCGATAATCTGCCCGACCGTCATACGCGGATCGAGCGATGCCAGCGGGTCCTGAAAAATCATCTGCACGTCGCTGCGCACGGCGTGCCAGTCGCGCGCATTCGCACGCGTCATATCCGAACCCATCCACACGATTTCGCCATGCGTCGCAGGAATCAGATTGAGGATGGCGCGCGACAACGTGGACTTCCCGCATCCCGATTCACCGACGACACCAAGCGTTTCGCCCGCCTTCAGATCGAAGCTCACGCCATCGACGGCTTTGAGCGTGCGGCGCGCGGCCCACGGCAAGCGGTTCTTCGGCTTCACCTGAAAATGCACGCGCATGTCGCGCACGGAGAGGATCGTCGTGTCAGACATGGGTCGTCTCCTGATTGAGATAGCGCGTTTTCATCGCGTGAATGGGGCGATGGCAGGCGCGCAGCCAGTGCGTGCCATCAACCGATTGCAACGCTGGCGCGCTCGCCGCGCATTCCGCGCTGGCATCCGCGCAACGCTCGTGAAACGGACAGCCCGCCGGCGGATGCGCCATATTCGGCGGATTGCCGGGAATGCCGGTGAGGTCCGCGCCATCGTGATCCAGACGCGGCAACGCACGCAGCAAGCCGATGGTGTACGGATGCGATGGCTTGGCGAACAGCGTCGGCGCATCGCACTGTTCCATCACGCGGCCGCCGTACATCACCATGACCTTCTCGCACAGGCCCGCGACGACGCCGAGATCGTGCGTAATCAACACGATTGCCGTGCCGAAATCGCGTTGGAGGTCGCGCAGCAGTTGCAGCACTTGCGCCTGCACGGTGACGTCAAGCGCGGTGGTCGGTTCATCGGCGAACAGCACTTCGGGTTCGCACAGCAAGGCCATGGCGATCATCACGCGCTGACGCATGCCGCCCGACAACTCGTGCGGATACTGCCCGATCCGATGTGCCGCCTCCGGAATCCGCACCGCTTCCAACATGTCGATGGCGCGCTTCTTCGCCGCGCGCCGCGTCATGTTCTTGTGCAGTTCCAGCACTTCCGTCATCTGCCGTTCGATGGTCAGATACGGATTGAGCGAGCTCATCGGGTCCTGAAAAATCATCGACAAGCGATTGCCGCGAATCCGGTTCAGCGCCTTCGCGGACATCCCGAGCAGATTCTCACCGCGATACAGCGCCTGCCCCTGCGCGCGCCCGTTCGATGCCAGCAGCCCCAACATGGCCAGCACGCTCTGGCTTTTCCCCGACCCCGATTCGCCGACGATACCGAGCGTCTCGCCCGCTTCCAGCGCGAAGCTCACGCCGCCGACCGCGCGCACGGTGGCATCGGGCGTTTTGAATTCGACCTGAAGGTCATTGACTTCGAGTAGCGGCATGTCACCTGTCCTTCGGATCGAGCGCGTCGCGCAGACCATCGCCGACGAAGTTGATGCAATAGAGCGTCACCGACAACAGCGCCGCCGGAAACAGCAGAATCCACGGCGCGGCTTCCATCACGCCGACGCCGTCCTGAATCAGCACGCCCCAGCTCGTCATGGGCTCCTGCACGCCGAGTCCGAGAAAAGATAGTACGGACTCCGTGAGAATCACGCCCGGCACGGTGACCGTCGTATAAATCGCGACGATGCCGAGCAGATTCGGCACCACATGCCGCGTGATGATTCGGCGCGTCGGCACACCGATCGCGCGTGCAGCTTCGACGTATTCCTTCGAACGGATCGACAGTGTCTGGCCGCGCACCACGCGCGCCATGTCCATCCACGAAAAAATCGTGATGGTGATAACGACGAGGTAGAACTCGCGGCCGAGCAACGTCACCATCAGAATGGCGATCAGCAGATACGGAATGGCGTACATCATGTCGACGAAACGCATCATCGCGTTATCGATGCGCCCGCCGACGAAGCCCGCAACCGCGCCCCACGCAATGCCCAGCGCCACTGACGTGAGCGTGGCGAGCGCGCCGATCATCAGCGAGACGCGGCCGCCGATCAGGCAGCGCACCAGCAGATCGCGGCCGGTTTCATCGGTGCCGAAGAGGTGCCAGTTTTCGAACGTGGGCGCGACGCTCATGGCGTTCCAGTCGGCGGAATCGAATTCGTTCGGCAGCAGCCACGGTCCGACGATGCACGCGAGCGTAATCAACACGAGCAGCACCAGACTCACGACCGCCGCCTTGTTGCGCAAGAAGCGCAGACGCGCGTCCTGCCACGGGCTGCGGCCCGCGACGGCTTGCTCCAGCATGGGCGCCAGGGATGCAGTTTTCATCGTGCGCCTCTTTTAGTAACGGATTTTCGGATCGAGCCACGCGTAGGCGAGATCGACCAGCAAATTGAGCAGCACTGCGACCACGGTGACGAGCACGACCAGTCCGAGCACCAGCGTGTAGTCGCGATTGGCCGCGCCGTTCACGATCAGCTTGCCGATGCCCGGCAGGCCGAACACGGACTCCGTGACGACCGCCGCCGTGATCGATGAAATCGCCAGCGGGCCGATCACGGACACCACGGGAATCAGCGTCGGTTTCATCGCGTGACGCATCACGATGGCGCGCATCGGCAAGCCCTTGGCGCGCGCGGTGCGGATATACGGCGTGTTCATCACTTCGATCAGACTCGCGCGCGTGACGCGTCCGACGGTGGCCACGTTGATCATGACGAGCAAGAGCATCGGCAGGACCATATAGCGGAGCTGGAAGTCGTTCCAGCCGCCTGCGGGCAACCATTTCAGGCCGATGGCAAACACGAGGATCAGCACCGGCCCGATCACGAACGACGGAAACGCGCTGCCCGAATTGCTGATGAACATCAGCACGTAATCGACCATGCTGTTACGCCGCAACGCCGCCGCGATCCCGAGCACCACGCCCACGATCAGTGCGATCACCAGCGAGCCGCCGCCGACCGCGAGCGACACCGGCAGCGCGCGCAGCACGAGGTCGTTGACGCTCCAGTCGGCGTATCGAAACGACGCGCCGAGATCGCCGTGGACGAGGCTGTCAAGATACAGCAGATACTGCTTCCACAGCGGCTCGCCTAAGTGATACTTGGCTTGCAGGTTCGCCAGCACTTCCGCCGACACCTTGCGTTCACCGTCGAACGGGCCGCCAGGCGTGGCATGCAGCAGCAGATAGCAGACCGTCACGACGATCAGGAGCGTCGGCAGCGTGAGCAGCACGCGGCGCAGAGCGTAGGACCACATGGGTTTATCTCCGTGTGTGCGTCAGTGCTTGACGATGTAGAGATCCTTGCTGCCGTAGTGATCCATCGGATTCTTCAGCGAGTAGCCGCCCACGTAGCTCTTCACGAGACGCGGCAGGCCGTATTGCAGCAGCGGCAGCATCGGATAATCGTCCATGATGATTTTCGCGGCTTCGGTCTGCAGTTGCGTGCGCTTGGCCTGATCGGTGGTTTGACCGGCTTCCTTGATCAGCGCGTCGGCCTTCGGATTGCAGTTGAAGTTATCGTTCTGCTCCGAATTGCACTGCACGAGCGTGAGGAAAGTGGTGGCGTCGTTGTAGTCCGCGACCCAGCCGTTACGCGCGATCTGATAATCGCCTTCGTGACGCTTCTTCAGCAGCACCTTGAATTCCATCGCTTCGATGTCCATGGAGAGACCGAGTTTCGTCTTCCATTCCGATGCCATGAACAGCGCCATCTTCTTGTTGTAATCGCTGGTGTTGGTCGCGAAACGCAGCTTCGTGCCGGGCTTCACGCCAGCCTGATCGAGCAGCTTCTTCGCTTCTTCCACGCGTTTGGCCATCGGCCACGTCGACCATTCGTAGTTCGATACATCCGCGCCGTTCACGCCCTTGGGCATCAGACCGTACATCGGCGTCTGGCCATCGGCGGTGACGCGCTGCGCGAGCAGATCGCGGTCGATCACCATCGACAAAGCCTTGCGCACGCGCACGTCTTTCAACAGCGGATCGCGATTATTGAAGTTGTAGTAGCGCGTGCCAAGAATCAGCGAGTTGCGCGTGTCGCTCGGCAATTGCTGACGATATTTGGCGTACGTGCCCGTGGGCAGTTGATACGTCATGTCGTTTTCGCCCGACTGGAACAGCTTGACGTCGGTGTTCTCGTCTTCCACCGGCAGATACGTGACCTGCGTCAGTTGCACGTACTGCTTGTTCCAGTAGTTCGCGTTCTTCGTCAGCACGAGTTTGCTGTTGACCTGCCAGTCCTTCAGACTGAACGCGCCGTTCGATACGATATTGCCCGGCTTGGTCCACTCCTTGCCAAACTTCTCGACCGTCGCGCGATGGATCGGCGCGAAGTTCTGGTTCGACATCAATTCAGGCAGGAACGGCACCGGTCCTGCGGTTTTGACCTCGACCGTGTAAGCATCGATCGCGCGCACGCCGAGCGTGTTCACCGGCTTTTTGCCTGCGACGATGTCCGGGCCATTCAGCAGGAACGCGCCGAACACGCTGGCATAGGAAGACGCCGTTTTCGGATCGATAAAGCGTTGGAAGCCGTAGACGAAATCGTTTGCCGTCACGTTCTGGCCGTTGGACCAGCGGGCGTCCTTGCGCAGATGGAAAACCCACGTCGTCGCATCTTTCTGTTCCCACTTCTGCGCGACGCCGGGCACGACCAAGCCGTCGGCATTGGTCATCGTCAGGCTTTCGAACAGGTCGCGCGCGACATTCGCTGCGACGACCGTTTCGACCAGCGCGGGATCGAGCGTTTCCACTTCGGAACCATTGTTCCGCACCAACTCCTGCTTCGCCGCCAGCGTCACGCCCGCAGGCACATTCGCCGCCGACGCATTCAGCGCCGTCGCACCGAACGCACAAGCGGCACTCACCGCGAGAAACAAACCACGCGCACTCGGCGCACGACGAAGAACGGACGAATTTGAAGCAGATGCGGAAAAGAACTGCATGGGGACCTCTTGTCTCGACTTGTGTGTTCGTTGTTGCATGCCGCTGGACGCGTCGTCGTCGATCAAAGTTTTAGCGCAGTTGAGCTAAACAGCAATCGAACGAAACTCAGCAAACCTAACGACAGGCTTTCTTAAACGGGCATTGCGCTGCATTGTCGACGCTTGGCAACACCCTTCGCGTGATCGATTGCTTTCATTCACGCTTCAGGCTGGCGGCGAGTATTTCGCATCAATAATTCGGATGCCACTCACATGTCGTTATAGTGACTAAATTTTTCGAATAGTCGTGCATTTCCCACACTTTGGCAGGAACTCGCGATTGCAACAGAACCAAACAAAGCGGCGGCAAGCGCTTGTTTCCTATAAGATTCGGCTCCCTGCCGCCAAAAACGGCTGCTATTTTCAGGCTTTATCCAAGCCGCTCGTACGATGATCCGTTTTCGCCAAATCGAGGCTTTTCGCAGCCTCATCATGACCGGCACCAGCGTCGGCGCAGCACGCAAGCTGCATGTCACTCAACCCGCCATCAGCCGTCTGATCGCCGATTTGGAAGCCGATCTCGGTTTCAGTCTGTTCAGCCGCATCGGTGGACGCCTGAATCCGACCACGGCCGGCTTGCGTTTCTTCAAATCGGTCGAGGAAAACTTTCTCGGGCTCGAACGCCTCAAGCAGGTCGCCGAAATGATTCGCGACGAAGCGTCCGATGCGCTGACCATCGCGTGCATGCCGGTGCTCGCGACCACGCTGCTGCCGCCCGTCCTCGCCGATTTCACCGCGCGTCATCCCACCGTGCCAATCAAGGTCGATTCGGTGAAGGTGCCGGAAGTGCTCGTGAATTTGCAGAATCACAAGGCCGATGTTGCATTGAGTCAGGCGTTTCCCGCGGTGGCAGGCATCGAAGTGGAAACGCTGCTGAAGGCGCGCGCCCGCTGCGCGATGCCCGCCACGCACAAGCTCGCGAAGAAGAAGATCGTCAGGCCGGATGATTTGCGCGGCGAGAAGTTGATCGGCTGGCTGCCGAATTCGCGTCAGCCTTATGAGGCCGAGCAATCGCTGATTTCATCGACGGAAGAAAGGCCGCGTTACACCGTGCTCACCGATACCGCCCACACGCGCTACGCGATGGTCGCGGGCGGTCTTGGCTTGTCGATCGTCGAGCCGTTCGCGGCCAAAGTGTGGCGCGCGCACGGCGTGGTGGTGCGCGAGTTCGAGACGGATATCGAATACGAATACGCGCTGTCGTATCCGTCGAGCGGGATTCGTTCGGACCTGATTGCTTCGTTCCGCGAGTCGGTGCGGCGCGTGGTCGAGCATTACTCGTTCGAAGACTGAAACAGCGTTTATCCGCCAAACAGCTTCTGCGCCCTCGCCCGCATCTCTTCGGGCGATACATCTTCAATGTGCGTCCCGATCCACCATACATGACCGAACGGATCGCGCAGCTTGCCGCCGCGATCGCCGTAAAACTGGTCTTCGACGGGACGCAGAATGGTCGCGCCTTCATCCACTGCGCGTTGGGCGACGGCATCGACATCAGTGACGTAGAGATGCAGCATCACGGGCGTGCCGCCAACGGTCAGCGGACCAGTCGTGCCGTAATCGGGAAACTCATCGCACAGATAAATCACGTTGCCGCCGATCGACAACTCCGCGTGCCCCACGCGCCCGTCCGGCTGCTCCATGCGAAACGTCTCCGTTGCGCCGAACACCCTCGTATAGAACTCGATGGCGCTTGCGCAGCCCGCCACCGCGATATACGGAATCACGCCCTGACGGTCCTTCGGAATGGGATCGACCTTCGCGTTCATGTTGCTCTCCTGATTGTGCGATTCATGCATTTTGCGCCTTCTTTCAAGGCGTATCCGCGACACGCACGTGGCCAAAAAATTGCTGGCACGAACCAACGCATCAATGCGCCGAATTATTTCTCGTGCTGCGTCGCCGCATGGCCTTCGTGGTATAAGCGCTAACTTAATCGCACCAATTCGCACCAGAAAGAGGAGAACGATGTCGATGAAAAAACAGCAGCGCATCCGTGGCTTCGCGCTGAACGCCGTGCTGACTTCGGCGCTCATGGCAGCGGGTTTCGTCGCCACCGCGCCCGCGTTTGCCAAAACCTCCGACACGCAGCCGCAAGTGCTGACCAGTTCAGCCGTTGCAGTCGCCGACCAATACGCCGCCGATACCGCCGAGCAAATCTTCAAGCTCGGCGGCAATGCCGTCGATGCAGCCGTTGCTATCGCGTTTTCGCTGGCAGTGACGTATCCGGAAGCGGGGAATATCGGCGGTGGCGGATTCATGACGCTTTACGTCGATCATCGTCCGTACTTTCTGGATTATCGCGAGCGCGCGCCGATGTCCGCCACGCGCAATATGTACCTCGACGATAAAGGCGAAGTCATCAAGGGTATGAGTCTGTATGGCTATCGCGCGGTCGGCGTGCCGGGCACGGTATCGGGTATGTGGGAAGCGCAGAAACGCTTCGGCAAACTCAAGTGGAAGCAAGTGCTCGCGCCCGCGATCAAGTATGCGCAAGATGGCTTTGTCGTCGATGATCAACTCGTCAAGCGCCGCGACGACGCCGCCAAGGAGTTTGGCGGCAAGACCAATTTCGATCTCTATTTCGGCAGCATGAAGTCGGGCGAAGTGTTCAAGCAGCCGGACCTCGCCAAGACGCTGCAACGCATTTCCGATAAAGGCGCGAAAGGCTTCTACGAAGGCGATACCGCCGACATGATCGCCAAGGGCATGGAAGGCCACGGCCTCATCACCGCGCGCGATCTGAAGGACTACAAGGCCGTGTGGCGTCAGCCGATCACCGCAAGCTGGAACGGCTATCGCGTGATTACCGCGCCGCCGCCGAGTTCGGGCGGCGTCGGCCTCGTGCAGTTGCTGAAGATGAAGGCCGATCTGAAGGACAAGTTCGACGGCGTGCCGCTCGACTCCGCGCAGTACATCCATCTGGTCGCGGAAATCGAAAAGCGCGTGTTCGCGGATCGCGCGCAGTATCTCGGCGATCCCGACTTCTACAAGGTGCCGGTCGCGCAGCTCACCAACGACGACTACATCCTGAAGCGCGCGCAAGAGGTCAATCCGAACGAGCCGTCGGATACCAAGAGCGTGCAGCCGGGTCTCGGTACATCGATGCCCGAGAAGGCGGAGACCACGCACTACTCCGTGGTCGATAAGTGGGGCAACGCGGTATCGAACACATACACGATCAACGGTTATTTCGGTTCGGGCGTGATCGCGGAAGGCACGGGCGTGGTGCTCAACGACGAAATGGACGACTTCGCGTCGAAGCCGGGCGTGCCGAATATGTTCGGCGTGGTCGGCAGCGACGCCAACGCCATCGCCCCGAAAAAGCGCCCGCTTTCTTCCATGACGCCGACCATTCTCACCAAGGACGACAAGGTAGCGATGGTGATCGGCACGCCGGGCGGCTCGCGCATTTTCACGTCGATTTTTCAGGTGATTTCGAACGTGTACGACTTCAATATGCCGCTGCCCGAAGCGGTTGGAGCTACGCGATTCCATCATCAGTTGCTGCCGCCGAATACGATCTTCCAGGAGCCGTATCATCAGCTCGATCCGGAAGTCGTGAAGGCGCTCGAAGCAAAGGGCTACAAATTCACGATGCAAGGTTTCAATGGCGATATCCAGGCCATTCGCATCGACGGCGACAAGCCTGAACCGATGTCCGATCCGCGCGGACGCGGTGTATCGCGCGTGATTCAGTGATGTTTAGATGATTTGATCACGTTGAAGGCACGTCGGCCGGCCTAGGCGTTTGCCCTAGTCCGGCCTTTTTGCCTCCTCGCGCGACGCCCGTCCCATGCGGGATTCGCAGCTTATAAGCACATCGGCATGACCGGCATGTTTTTCATGGGATTGGTCCATGCGCTCTGTTCCCCTAGTCTCTGTCCTGACCGAGTGCAGCTAAACGCGCCAACCCACTGCGCGGAAAGCCGACACCTGGCATCTACCAGAATTACATTCGAGACGACCCTGAAGACGGACCCGCAGTGCGCTTCGCAGATAAAGCGTTCACGGAATGCCGTTTCAGCGTGCTGATAAAGGAGCAGCTCATGTTGGATTCTTCCGCCAGACAGATCGGCGACATCGACCTTTCCCCCGCCGAGCAAGAAGAGCACGTTCAGCCCGCAAGCGGCGGCCTGCTCGATCGATACTTCGGCATTTCCAAAACAGGCAGTACGACGAAGACCGAAATCATCGCGGGCGTGACGACGTTCCTCGCGATGGTGTATTCCGTGTTCGTGGTGCCGGGCATGCTCGGCAAAGCAGGTTTCGATACCAGCGCGGTTTTCGTTGCCGTGTGTCTGACGACGGCGTTCGGCTCGTTGTTGATGGGCGTATGGGCACGTTTGCCGATCGCGATTGGCTGCGCGATTTCGCTGACGGCTTTCACGGCCTTCGGTCTGGTGCTCGGTAAAGGATTGTCGCCTGCGGTTGCCTTGGGCGCGGTGTTCCTGATGGGCCTCGTGTTCACCGCGATCTCCGTCACCGGCGTGCGCTCGTGGATTCTGCGCAATCTGCCGACGGGCGTGGCGCATGGCACGGGGATCGGCATCGGCTTGTTTCTGCTGCTGATTGCGTCCAACGATGTCGGACTTATCGTCAAGAATCCGGCGCCGGGCATGCCGGTATCGCTGGGGCATATCACCGCGTTTCCGGTGCTAATGTCGGTGCTGGGTCTTGCCGCAATCTTCGGTCTTGAGCGGCGTCGTGTGCCGGGCGGCATTCTGCTCGTGGTGATCGCGCTGTCGGCCATCGGTCTGATCTTCGATCCGTCCGTGCGCTTTCATGGTGTGTTCGCGTTGCCTTCGCTGTCGGCGCCGGGCCACGCATCGCTGATCGGCGCGATGGACATCAAAGGCGCATTGTCGATGGCCGTGTTGCCGAGCGTGCTCGCCTTGGTGATGACCGCCGTGTTCGATGCCACCGGCACGATCCGCGCCGTCGCCGGTCAGGCAGGCCAGATCGATCAGAACGGGCGCATCGTCAACGGCGGCCGCGCCCTGACCGCCGATTCGCTCAGCTCGATTTTCTCGGCATGCTTCGGCGGTGCGCCGGCGGCGGCGTATATCGAATCGTCGGTGGGCGTGGCGGCAGGCGCGAAGACGGGGCTGGCAGCAAGCGTGGTCGGCGTGCTGTTCCTCGTGGTGATGTTCATGTCGCCGCTCGCGGGACTGGTGCCTTCGTATGCGACTGCGCCTGCGCTGATGTACGTCGGTCTCTTGATGCTCAGCAACGTCAGCAAGCTCCACATGGACGATACCGTCGATACGATGTCGGGCCTCGTTTGCGCGGTCTATATCGTGTTGTCGGCGAATATCGTGACGGGCATTATGCTTGGGTTCTGCACGCTGGTCGTGGGACGTTTGATCGCTGGCGAGTATCGCAAGCTGAATGTCGGGACCGTGGCGATTGCGCTGGTACTCGCCGTGTTCTATCTCGGCGGTTGGGCGATCTGATCGGTTGCATCGCTCGATAAGAAACGGCGCGCATCTTCAACGGATGCGCGCCGTTTTTGCGTTTATTTGTTGACGAACGCCACTTGCCCCGTTTCCAGCATGGACTTGAGATTCGACAGAATCTTCGGCCATCCGCCCGATACGGCTTCGATAAACGCGCGGCTTTCGCTCACATGCGTAACCGTGAGTTTCACCGCTTCTTCGTGCGGCTCGAGTTCGTAAGTGCAGCGCGAATAGCCGGCATCTTTCAAATCCTCGCGGAACTCGTTGCGCCACTTCAGCACGAGCCGACGCGGCGCATCCGCTTCCAGCACTTCACCCGAATCCGCGACGCGGCCATCCGTGAACAGCATTTTCCACGATGAACCCGCTCGCCATTCGGATTCCTGATGAATGCCGAACCAATACTGACGCTGGAATTCCGGCGTGGTCAGCGCGGACCAGAGCTTGTCCGGCGTCGTGCGGATATACGTCACATAGATAAAAGTTTCGCTAGCCATGATCGTCTGCATCTCCTTCTGTTTCGAGCCTGCGTTTGAGGTCGGACAATGCGTCGAGCCGTGGACGTTCGAACTGGCTGATCCAGCGTTCCGCGATTTCATGGATGGGCACGGCGTTCAGAAAGTGGCATTTTTCGCGACCGTGACGCTGCGTCGAAACCAGATTCGCGGCTTCGAGAATGCCCAGATGTTTCGATACCGCCTGCCGCGTCATGCCGAGTCCTTCGCACAGATCACCGAGCGTCTGACCATTTACTTCGCGTAGCCGATCGAGCAGTTGTCTGCGGCTGGCATCGGCCAATGCGCGGAACACCGAATCGTTGTCGTCCATGGAGACATTATGCAACCATTTGGTTGCATGTCAAGGCTATTCGAGTCGCAAAGATCAGCCAGAAGCTCAATGCGCTCCGGTATGGCAGTTTGAAGTGTTTTTCGAATAGCCCGTTTCGCGCGCAATAGATCAACGATAATGACGAAAATCGCTTTCAAAGAAAGTTAGAAGTCAAGTTATGCCGAGTAATGCGGAGTCAATCGCAGACCTTCGAAAAGTTTCGGTACGCACGGCGGATTCGTGTATATCGACCCACGCTCGAATCGGAATTCGGCATTCGTTTTGCGCCGCCTGACGTGGCGCGACGGTTCGCTTACGAATATGAACTTCCGGACCAGCCTACCTTCGGTTTCCACAGCGCGCGCCATCTCTGGAGCCATATTGACGATAAAACTGCTATGCAAATAATCCACGAACTCGATGTTCGCACTTTCACTTCGAGCGAAATGATGCAATTACTCATGTATTGCTTTGGCATCTGTCGCGCAACCATGGGAATCTGAGATCCATCGATGAGCGACGAACTCCTGAACCGGCTCCATCAAGCGCAGTTCCGCTATGAAGGCGACCCGAACGACCTCGCGGCAATTCGCGACATTTGCGAAACGCTGATTGCCCTTGAACACGAGGAAGCCGTACTGCCGTGGGCCACCCGCGGGCTTGCGCTCAGTCCGCACGATCAATTGCTGTTGCTGCAGCGGCACGCAGCTTTGAATCTCGTTGGAGCACACGCGGAAGCAGTCGAATCGCTGCTGCGGCTCCCGGCACGGCCGTGGCATCCCGCGTTCTATGCGCTGACGCTTGGCTACAGCCTGATGATGGCAGGCGACCTCGCGCGGGCCATTCCGCAACTCGACGAAGCACGACGCCTTGCGACGCAATCGCACGCGGCGCTCGTCGCAACCGCGACGCAGTACTACGGCGAAGCCTGGCTCAAAGCCGGTGATGGCGGCGGCTTTGCGCATTGGACCTGGCGCAATCAATCAGAAGGCGCAGGCGGAAGCTATCGACCAGCACATATACCGCAGTGGGACGGTCAATCGGATGTGCGCGGCAAGCGCGTGCTCATCACGCATCAACTCGGCTTTGGTGACCAGTTTTTGCTCGGCGCGTGTATGGCGCAATGGCTGGCGGCAGGCGCGGCCGTCATGTTGACATGCGATTTGCAGATCCATCGGCTGATGCAGGCGTCCTTGCCTGACTGCCGCGTCGTGAGTGCGCCACGCCCGCTGGCGGCGAATGCCGCACTTCCCGACGAACTTCTCGCGGACATCGAAGATTTCGCACCTGATTTGCATGCGCCGCTGCTATTCGCGCCGCTGCTTGCGAATAGCGCTGGAACGCCCGGCCGCCCGTTCGTGCCGTACCTCCGGTCGCCGGAAGAAAAACGTGACATCGCCGCACGTTGGTCGCAGCAACTGAGGGCAAAGCATCCGGGCAAGAAACTGGTGGGCTTGTTCTGGGATTGCGAGCAGCGGCATCACGTCGAATTGGGAAGCCAGATGCGCTGCTGGGCGGCGCGCCGCAGCATCCCGCTCGCGCAGATCGACCTGCTGACGCAGGACCCATCCGTGTCCGAACGCGTGCACTTCGTCAACCTGCATCACCCTTTGCTGGAATCGCAAGCCGGCGTGCCCGCGGGCAACGTTAGCGTGTATGCCCCCGGCATCTATCATTTCGATGACACCGCCGCGTGTATCGAACAACTCGACGCCGTGGTTTCGGTCGATTCGGGCGTCTCCAACTGCGCCGCGATGATCGGCAAGCTAACGTGCGTGCCCGTCAACACGTCCGGCGACTGGCGCTGGGGCCTTACGGGCACGAGTTCGCCGTGGATCGCCAATGCGACGGTCTTCAGACAGCGTCAGGAAGGCGACTGGCAACCGGTGATGCGCGACGTCGCGACATGGCTGACGCAGGCCGTGTAAATACCAAAACGCCCCGGAAACCGATTCAGTTCCCGGGGCGTTTTAACGTGCTCTGTGACCAAGCGGGTTTCTGACCCGCAGACCGCCTTACTTACTTACGGCGATACGATTCGACGAGCATTTCGCAGTTCTGCAGGTGCAATTGCAGCGCGCGATTCCATTCGCGGCGCAGCGTGGCCTTGGCCGAGCGCAGGAAGGAACCAAACGAAACGAGCAGAGATTGTTGAGCAGTGGTCTTCATGAACGTCTCTCAGGGTAAGTAGCTAGGGGATAACCCTAACTATACCCTTTTCATGCTGCATTGCAACCAATTGTCAAAATCCCAACACACAAACCACACGCGCGCTCGGTCATTTTTGCTCGGGCGCATCCGGCGCCAATTGCACGCCCTTTTTGAAGATGAAGCAGCCATAGCCGCGCGCTTCGCCGGTCGCGATCACGCAATAGGCTTGCTTGGCGCGCTCGTAGAAAGCGAATCGTTCGACGGATGCCAACGGCACGCTGCGGCCTTCGGCATCGTCGATTTCGCGTTGGGCTTCGCGCTGAACCGCCGGCAGCGCCGATGCATCGCCGACCACTTCCATGCGCGACGCGGGATCATCGACGAAGGTATCGAGCGGCAATACCGACAGCACGGCCCGCACCGCGCGCGGCGCACCGACGCCGTCCATGCGCAGCACGTGCCCGCGCACGGTCTGGCGCGCGACGGAATCGGCGGGGAAATTGGCGTCGCAGATCACGACTTCGTCGCCGTGGCCCATGGCCGCCAGCGCGTGCAGGATGTCAGCGTTGAGCAGCGGATCGATGTTCTTCAGCATGTTTTCGTTCTCCTTCGCCTTTGGTTGAGCGAGCAGTATCGCCTCAAGTCGATGCTTAGGGCACCAGCAAATCACCGCTGCGCGCTACACCTTCGCCCGCAATCCGCGCGACCAGCATTCCCGCCGTCGCAAACCGCGTCCAGTGACGCGCGTAGAGCAAACCGTCCGTACCCGCGAACAGCGGCGTCAACCGGTCCTCGAACGGATCAAGAATTTCGGCGATGACTTCGCCCGCGCGCACGCGTTCGCCAATCTCGCGCTTATGCAGAATCACGCCCGAATGCGGCGCGTACACGTAGCCGCAGCCAGCCAGTGGCGTTGCGGGCGCGCGCAACGCGGGCAGCGCGGGCGCTTCGTCGTCGATCAGGCCGCAATGCGCCAGATAATCGACGATCGCCTGCGCATCCAGTGCCGCCAGTTCGTGCGATACATCGCGCACGCCGCGCAATTCGAGCGTGACCGCGGTCGGGCCAGCGGGAATCGGATGATAATCGGCGAAGGCATCGCGCAGGTAACGCCATGTCGCGCCGCACGCTTCATCGAACGGCTCGCCGCCCGAGACATCCGCGAGCAGGTGCGCGTCGCTGCCGAGCAGCCGCGCAAGCGGTTCGATCGCGGGCCACGCGTCGGGCGTGGTGTAGAGATGCGCGACGGCTTCCCAGTCGCAATGCAGATCGATGACCAGATCGGCATCGCACGCGAGTTTCATCAATTCGACGCGCTGCGACTCCAGTTCCGTCGATGGCTTGCGCGCCGCCAGCGCATCGCGCATCGCGGCGCGGATGAGGCGGGCGTTGTGCGCGGCGTCATCGGTGAGGAGGTCGCGCAGGCGCATCGCCAGGTCGGGGCCGAGCGAGGGAAAGCGCCGGTTGAAATCGTGACCGGACGCCATCTCGAAGCGGCCCATATGCACGCCGAACCAGTGCTGGTTCAGACCGGCGGGATTGGCGGCCGGCACCAGCGTGATCCGCGCGCGCAGCCGCCCTTCGTCCTCCAGTTCCGCGAAAAACTGCTTCAGATACCACGCGACGACCATGCCGGGCACTTCATCGGCGTGAAGCGACGCCTGAATGTAGACCGACGGCAGCGATTCATCGCCGGGGCCGAAACGGTAGCTCGTGATCGCGCGGCCCGTGCCGAGCGATGCGCCGACCAGCGGATGGTGGCGTGTCTGCATCTTCGAAACTCCCTCGTCAAAATGCGAAAGGCACCGCGTGCGATGCCTTTTCGTGCGATGCGTGCGAAGCTCGGGCGTCAGCCGACGCTCACTGGATGGAGATATCGGTCTGGAAATACTTCGCCATGATCTGCTTGAACGTGCCGTTCTTCTTGATCTCGGCGAACGCCTGATTCAGGCCGTTCTGCAAGTCCGTGTCGCCCTTGCGCAATCCGATAGCAGTTCCCGGACCAATGATCGCCTTGTCTTCGACGATCGGACCGACCAGCGCGAACGGCTTGCCCTGCGGCTTCTTCAGAAAGCCGATGGCGGCTTGCGCGGCATCGGTAAAAATCGCGTCGATCCGGCCTGCGACGAGGTCGGATTCGACCTGCTCCTGATCGGCGTACGCGACCACGGCCACGCCTTGCGGCTCCCACTTCGCCTTCGCGTAGCGCTCCTGCACTGTGCCCTGCTCGACGCCCACGCGTTTGCCCTTCAGCCCTTGCGGCGTCGGCAGAATGCCCGAACCGGCGCGCGCGACCAGCTGCGCGTGCGTGTCGTACAAAGGCACGGTGAAATCGATCTGTTTCAGACGCTCTTCGGTGATGCCCATATCGGACAACACGGCATCGAATTTACGGGCTTTGAGGCCGGGAATCATGCCGTCGAAATTATTTTCGACCCACACGCATTTGACCTTCATCTGCTGGCACAGCGCGTTGCCCAGGTCGATATCGAAGCCGGCGAGCTTGCCATCGGCCTGTTTGGATTCGAACGGCGGATAAGAGGGATCGACGGCGAAGCGGATCTGGGTGATTTCTTTTGCGTGCGCGGAAAACGCTGCGGCGGAGAGTACGGCGAGCATCGCGAACGATGCGGACTTCTTCAGTGACATGCCATTCCTTCGAGACTTTCGACTTACGGTTGATGCCGCGCGGCGCGTTCAGCCAGTTGAAAGCCGAAAACGCCGCGCGTGAGAAAGCCTCGAATGGTAACAAATTGCGGGAACGCGTCCGCCTCAGGGCACGACCGTCAGGAACAGGAACGACGCGAAAATCACCAGATGCAAGACGCCTTGCAGCACGGTCGAACGTCCCGTGCCGAGCGTAATGACCGACACCAGCAGCGTCAGCGCGAGCATGGTGATTTCCTTCGGCGCGAGGCCGAGATTGATCGGCTGACCAATGACGATGGACACCACGGCCACGGTCGGAATCGTCAGGCCGATACTCGCCAACGCCGAGCCGAGCGCCAGATTCAGGCTCGTCTGCAAGCGGTTCATGCGCGCCGCACGCAAGGCGGCAAGTCCCTCGGGCAGCAGCACGAGCGCCGCGATCACCACGCCGACGACCGCTTCCGGCGCACCCGCAGCCTCCACGCCCGCTTCCACCGCTGGCGACAACAGTTTCGCCAGACCCACGACCGCGACGAGAGACAGCATCAGAAAGCCGAGCGCGAGCCACGCTTCGCCATTGCTGGGCGGCGGCGCGTGCGGGGCGTTTTCGTCTTCGCCTTCGCGCGCTTCGGCCAGTGACTCCGGTTCGAGCGGCAAAAAATAATCGCGATGCCGGATGGTCTGCACGAACACGAAAGTCACGTACAGCACGAGCGATACGACGCCCACGAAAATAAGCTGCGACGTGGAAAGCGTCGGCCCTTCGATCGTGCTGGTGAAGTTCGGCAGGACCATCGTCAGCACGGAAAGCGCGCAGAGAATGGCGAGCGCGGCGCTCGCGCCCTGCAATTGAAACGCCTGCACGTGATGCCGCAAACCACCCACCAAAAGGCATAAGCCGACGATCGCGCCGCTACAGATCATGATCGCGGCGAACACGGTATCGCGCGGCAGACCGGCTTTTTCGGGTCCGCCCGAAAGCATCACCGAGACGATCAGCGCCACTTCGATCACCGTCACCGCAATTGCCAGCACCAGCGTGCCGAACGGCTCGCCCACGCGATGCGCGACCACTTCCGCGTGATGCACGGCGGCGAACACCGAAAACGCCAGCGCCACGGCGGATAGCACCAGCATTAGATTGCTGTGGAGCATCGCGGTGGCGGCGAGCACGACGAGCGCGATGATCGGCGTGATGAGGGTCCAGTCCAGCTTGAGTTTCATCGGCGCTCCTTTTATTGGCTGTTGAAGATCAGAGAGTCGAGTTGGTCGGACCCGGACGCGCGCCGGGAGTGCGATCAGACCGGCGTGACTTAAAGACGCATAGGACGCGGAGTCATCGGCATGATAGCGAAAACAGCGTGTCGAAACCGCTGCGCGCGGGCAACTAAATGATGCACGCGGAAAACGGCTGAACGATTCGCGTATTTGTCGCAAAATAAGGAAATGTTCCGTCGCCGCCGACACGTTCAGGAAACCGGAAATATATGCTAGCTGCACCGATCCCCGTCAATGAACCCGTACGCATCGCCACGCTGCGCACGCTCAAATTGCTCGATACCCCCGCCGAGGAGCGCTTCGACCGGCTCACCCGCCTCGCGCGCCGCCTGTTCGATGTCCCCATCGCGCTCGTCAGCCTGATCGACGAAAACCGTCAGTGGTTCAAATCATGTGCGGGGCTGGGCGTATCCCAAACCTCGCGCGACATTTCCTTCTGCGGCCACGCAATCATGCACGACGACGTGTTCATGATTCCCGACGCGCGCGCCGATTCGCGTTTTCATGACAATCCGCTCGTCACCGGCGAGCCGGGCATTCGCTTCTACGCGGGCCAGCCGCTCACCGTGCCGAACGGCAGCAAGCTCGGCACGCTTTGCCTGATCGATACCCGCCCGCGCGAATTCGACGCCGAAGAGCGCGGCCTGTTGCGCGATCTCGCGCAGATCGCGGAGCAGGAAATCGCGGCGATCGAACTCGCGACCATCGACGAACTGACGCTGCTGGCGAACCGACGCGGTTTCGAAGCACTCGCGCAGCACGGCCTGAATGTGTGCAAGCGGCTCGGGCGGCAGGCATCGCTGCTGTTTTTCGATCTCGACGGCTTCAAGCAGATCAACGATCGATTCGGTCACGCCGAAGGCGATCGCGCGCTTGCCGCGTTTGCGGAAGCTTTGCGCGGCGCGCTGCTACGCGACAGCGATGTGATCGGCCGGCTAGGTGGCGACGAATTCGTCGCCCTGCTGGACGATGCTGGCGACGACGAAACCCGCCGCGTGATCGAGCGGCTGCGCGATGTGCTGGCATCGATCAATGCGCGCGAGCAGCGTGGTTATGAGATCCGCTTCAGCGTCGGGCAGACGCAATTCGATCCGACGCGGCACGAAACGGTGATCGACCTGCTGGTGGAAAGCGATGTCGGCATGTACGCGCACAAGGCCGCGCAGAAAACGCGGACGGGCGGCGCGTAGGCGATAAAAAACGCGGACGGCGTGGAATGCGCGTCCGCGTTTGTGCTTCGTCTCTTGTCGTGATTAAGAGACCAATTCAGCGTTCAACGTAATCTTTGCATTGCCCGCGAACAGTTTCGATACCGGGCAGCCTTCCTTCGCGGCTTGCGCGGCTTTATCGAACGCGGCTTTGTCGGCGCCGGGAATCTTCGCCTTCAGGTCGAGTTGGCAGGCGGTGATCGTGAAGCCTTCGCCGTCCTTGTCGAGCGTGACGGTCGATTTCGTTTCCAGGCTTTCGGCCTTCATGCCGGCCATCTCCAGTTGCAGCGACAGCGCCATGGTGAAACAGCCCGCGTGCGCCGCGCCGATCAACTCTTCCGGATTCGTTCCCGGACCTTCCTCGAAGCGCGATTTGAAGCCATACGGCGCTTCGTTTAGCACGCCGGTTTGCGTCGAAATAAAACCTTTGCCGTCCTTGATACCGCCGCTCCATTTTGCCGATGCAGTCTTTTGCACGAGAGTTCTCCAAAGCTGGGAAGTGGAATTGCGATAAATGTTTTCGCACGCGGCGTGCCTGCTTTTAGCCGGCCGGCGCGCGGTGATCGATGGTGTTGTCGGATGCGATTTGCGACGCATCGTGTCAGATCCTAGCGGAAGCGGTCGCGGGGTGCAGCGGGGGTGTGCAGCGGGCGCGTGCATTGGCGACGCTTTCGATTTTGCAGGACCTCAACGGAGCGGTACAAAACGGCGCGCGATAACATATCGGTTTTCGCAGCAAGCACAAGTCGCACTGGCTATAGCTTCGCGCGTCAAATCATCTGTTTTCCGAGGCTTTCATGGCATCCACCCCCACACTCTTCATCGACGTCTGGTCCGACTTCACGTGTCCTTTCTGCTATCTCGAAACGCCCGTGCTCGACCAACTGCGCAACGCCTACGGTGAAGCCGTGGAAATCCGCTGGCACGCGTTCGAACTGCGCCCGGAACCCACGCCGCTGCCCGATCCGAACAGCGAGTCCATCGTGACGAGTTGGGAAAATTCGGTGGTGCCGCTCGCTGACGAGCGCGGTCTGCTGATGCGCATGCCGCCGGTCGCGCCGCGCAGCCGCAAAGCCTTCGAAACCGCCATGTTCGCGCGCGAATCCGGGCGATACGACGTCGTGCATCGCGCGATCTTCAAGGCGTACTTCGAGGAAGGTATCGATATCGGCGACGCGGACGCGCTGCTCGATATCGCTGCGACGTGCGGCATCGATCCGGAACTGCTGGAAGAATCGCTCGATGACGGCACGTACACCGATCTCGTCATCGAAGACGAAGAGTTCGCGAAAAAGCTCGGCGTAAGCGGCGTGCCGTTCGCCGTACTTTCGCGCGATGGCGCGCCCAGCCAGGAGCCGCCGCCGCCCATCGCGCTACGCGGCGCTGCGCCGATTCAGCATTTCGAATCGGCCATTCAGCGGCTGTTCCCTGACGGCTTTCCGGAAGGCTGAATCTAAACCTGCGCGTTTAGCTGTGCTCCGCCATGAACGACTTCAACGCGATGCGCTGCGACGGCTCCAGCGCTTCGAATTCCAGCCCGTAGGCCACGAAACCCGTGGCCGCCTCCGGCTCGCCGACGTGCCGCACGACAGCGACAGCATCGACGAGTACGTCCATGCCGTCCGTGTTGAAGTGGAACGACACCTGAAGGCGATCGCCCACGCGCGCGGTCACGGTCATGACGGTCAGCGACATGCCGTACGGGCTGATGTCGCTCACGCGTGCCAGTTGCCAGTCGCTTTCCGCCGCGCCTTCCGGAGCGAAGCGCGCGGCCAGCCGCGTCGGCATACGCGCGAATTTGCGGGCGCGCAAGCGGCGAATCGTGCCGGGCGCGGAGAGCACGACGTAATTGAACGGCTCGCGGCTGGTGGCATCGACGGTGCAGGTGAAGCGGAACACGCCCTTGCCCGTCAGCGCGACCAGTTCCACCTGCTCGCCGCGCGACAGATTGAGCGGGCCGAAGCCAGCCATTGTCGGTTGCGTGATGAAGAGTGATCGCTCGCCGTTGCGGCGCGGATTCGAAAAGCCGATCACGCGGCTCGCGTACATCGCGGAGCCGGTCGTGCCCGTGCCGCGCAGGCCGACGCGCCCGCCAATCATCAAGCCGATCCCATCGAGTCCGATCGGCTCGTCCTTCGAACCGTCGTCCTTTGCCGCCGCCGGCGGAGGTTCGTCTGCGGGGCGATATAGCTCGAATTGCTGAAAGAGGAACGATCGCGCACCCTCGTCGGGCACGACGGTTCCCACTTCGAAAAGGAGTGCCCCATCTGCTGCCTGGATCGGCCAATCCAGGGGTGAATTCACGGGCACATCTGACGGACCGAGGCGAACAAGCGCCGGCCCTGCTGGAGCGACGTTATCTTCGGACATTTGCGTTTTGGTTTTAAGCGTTTTTTGCAATCGTCCTGAAAAGACAAAATTTCGTCAAGAGCCCCACGGCAACTTTTACGATAGTGTCCCTTTTTATTCACGCGAACAGTCGTTCTTACTCAGCCCGCGATTGCGTTATCTCATAAAAAGTTTTATGCGCATAAACATCGGGCGATAGCCGATGTTAGCGAACGATCGCGCCCGACTCCGACTGAGTCTGCGCAACGCGTTCGATAGCCGCGAGCACTTGCGCCACATTCGGCGATGCATCGTGATCGCCGACCGACACCGAACGCCCCGGCGCGCTGATGCCGAAATGCTCGCGCGACGTCGCCGCGAACAGCATCACCGTGCGTCGCTGCAAGGCATGCGCGAGATGCACCAAACCCGTATCCGTGCCGACGACGAGTTCCGCCGCCTGAATCCAGTTCGCGCATTCTTCGACTGTCAGTTTCGGCAGCACGAGCGCTCCAGGCACGAGCGCGGCGATTGCCTGCGCTTCGCCCTGCTCCGATTCCGTGCCCCACGGCAGCGCGATCGTATAGCCGCGTTCGACAAGCCAGCGCCCCACTTCAGCCCAATGGTCCTTCGGCCACTTCTTCACATCGGCCGATGTCGCGTGGAACAGCATGGCGATCGGTTTGCCGCGCGGGATATTCAGATCGTGGTCGAGCGCGGGCAAACGAATGTTGTAGTCGGGCGTTTCATCGAAACGATAGCCGAGCGCATCCGCGACGCTCACGCGCATGCCGCGCCACGCATCCGTCAGCGGACGCGGACCGAATCGGCGGTTGTAGGCGAAGGCCGCGCCGCGCTCACCGAGATCCTTGTTGAGGTAACCAAAGCGCTCCGCCCCGCGCGCAATGAACGCGATGATCGCGCTCTTGTACACGCCGTGAATATCGACAATGACGTCGTACTTTTCCGCGCGCAATTCGCCGATCGACGCCGCGATATCCTTCAGATCGTTCCAGTTGCGCGCCTTCTTGAACTTGCGCAAAGGCGCGCTCAGCACGCGATCGACGCCCGGATTCCAGCGGATGATATCGGCGAAGGCAGCGTCGGCGGCCCAGTCGATTTTCGCGGAGGGAAAAGCGCGCCGCAGGTCGGACACGACCGGCAGCGTCTCGACGATATCGCCGAGCGACGTGACTTTGACGATCAGAATGCGCTTCATGGAAGGTGCTTGAATGCTCCGTTAAGCCGTCGCTATGTTTCGAACAACGCGCCGGAAAACCCGCGATTCTAAAGAATTCGCGGCGAACGGGCTGTCAGCGATTGTAAGTCGCTGAATAAGTCGATGAAAATCCGTCGCCGCGTATTCAATGCACTTAAAGCGATTGCGCCGAGAAGGTATCGCACTGACGCACATCACCGGTCGATAAACCGCGACGCAGCCAGCGCTGACGCTGCGCGCTCGTGCCGTGCGTGAACGCTTCAGGCACCACGCGCCCTTGCGATTGCTGCTGCAAACGGTCATCGCCGATCGCGCCTGCCGCATTCAAACCCTGCTCGAAATCGCCCGGTTCGATCAGCTTGGCATTGTCCTGTTGAGCGACATTCGCCCACACGCCCGCGAAGCAATCGGCCTGCAACTCGACGCGCACCGACAGCGCGTTCGCCTGCGCAGCGGACATGCGCGACTTCGCGCCATCGACCTTGTTCATGATGCCGAGCACGTTCTGCACGTGATGCCCGACTTCATGCGCGATCACATACGCCTGCGCGAAATCGCCGCTCGCGCCGAAGCGGTCGCGCAATTCGCGGTAGAACGAAAGATCGATATACACCTTGCGATCCGCCGGACAGTAGAACGGACCCATCGCGGTTTCGCCGCGCCCGCAGGCGGTCTGCGTGCCGCCCGTGAACATCACGAGCTTGGGCGCCGGATAGTCCTGATTGAACTGCGTGCGAAAAATGTGCTGCCACGTGCGTTCGGTGTTGCCGAGCACGCGGCGCACGAACACCGCGCCGGCATCGTTCGCAGGCGGCGCGTTCGATGGACGCGCTTGCTGCTGAGGCGCGCTCTGCTGCAAGACCTGCGCGCCGTTGATGATGGTCATCGGATTGATGCCGAAAAAATACGAGGCTGCCAGCGCCACCACGATCGTGCCGATACCGATCGATCCGCCGCCCATTCGGAAGCCTCCGCCTCCGCCGCGCCGGTCTTCTACGTTCTGACTTTCTGCTTCGTCATCGAGGCGCATAGTGTTCTCCGTCCCGCTCGCGCGATGCTCGCGCACAAAACCCATTATGGTACTCGCGCGCGACGATGGGCTTATCTCGATCGCGCGTCAAAGTTCGTTTCACTGCCTCTGCGCACCGGCTTTCCAAGTGCGGCAACTTGTCATGACGCAGTGCGGTCGATTGTCGCAAAAAACGCGCCTCGATCGTCGCGCAGATCTCCGCGCCAATCTCAAAAACATAAACCAATCAATCGGATACGCACAGAACCGCCTGAAACTGCGGCATTTTCGCGCGCTGCGCATTGTCTGACGCATCGCAACACATCTCTCGAAATAGGACTAATCTGCGCCTCGTCAAAGCCCGTTTTACGCATCGAAAACCATCATGCACTCCACTCCCGAAGCACTCGATCTGGCGCGCATCCAGTTCGCGTTCACCGTCTCGTTTCATATCATCTTTCCTGCTTTGAGCATCGGTCTGGCGAGTTTCATTGCCGTGCTCGAAGGCGCGTGGCTCAAGACCGTCAAACCCGTCTACAAGGAACTGTGTCTGTTCTGGTCGAAAGTATTCGCGGTCGCGTTCGGCATGGGCGTAGTGTCGGGCGTCGTGATGGCCTACGAATTCGGCACCAACTGGGGCGGCTTCTCCAGCTTCGCCGGTCCGATCACCGGCCCGCTGCTCACATACGAAGTCATGACCGCGTTCTTTCTCGAAGCAGGCTTCCTCGGCATCATGCTGTTCGGCTGGAACAAAGTCGGCCCGAAAGCACACTTCGGCGCGACGTTGATGGTCGCCATCGGCACACTTATTTCGACGTTCTGGATTCTCGCCTCGAATAGCTGGATGCAGACGCCGCAGGGCTTTCGCATCGAAGGCGATCATGTCGTGCCGGTGGACTGGTTCGCGATCATCTTCAATCCGTCGTTTCCGTATCGACTGGCGCATATGGCAATTGCGGCGTTTATCGTCGCGGCGCTGGTGGTGGCTGCGACCGGCGCGTGGCATCTGCTGAAAGGCCGCCGCGATCCGGCCATCAAGAAGACTTTTTCGATGGCGCTCTGGCTGCTGCTCGTACTGACGCCCATTCAAGCTGTAGTCGGCGACGCGCACGGTCTCAACACGCGTAAGTATCAGCCCGCGAAGATCGCGGCGATCGAAGGTATCTGGGAAACGGAGAAAGGCGGCACCGCGCTGAACCTCTTCGGCATTCCGGATATGGAAGCGGAAACTACTAAGTATGCCGTACAAATTCCACATCTCGGCAGCCTGATCCTCACCCATAGTTGGGATGGCGAAATACGTGGCCTGAAGACGTTCCCGAAGGAAGATCGCCCGAATTCGACGCTGATTTTCTGGACCTTCCGCGTGATGGCGGGTCTTGGCGTGCTGATGATTCTGATGTCGATCGCCGCGTGGCTGCTGCATCGAAAACGCAAATTATTCGATGCGCGCTGTTTCCATCGCTTCGTGTTGTTCATGGGACCGAGCGGCTTCATTACGCTGCTGGCGGGCTGGATCACCACCGAAGCGGGCCGTCAGCCGTGGGTCGTCTACGGCGTGATGCGCACCGCCGATGCCGTCTCGCCCGTCACCGCGCAACAAGTCGGCGTGTCGCTGCTGGCGTTTGTGATCGTCTATTCGATCGTCTTCGGCACCGGCATCTACTACTTGCTGAAGCTGCTGCGTCATGGTCCCGCGTTGCCGGGATCGCAAACCGAAGTGCCTGGTTCGCACGATGGCAACGCGCGTCGTCCGCTGAGCTTGCCGCATCAATCCATCGAAGGAGCTTGAGTTTATGGATCTCACCGTTGCGTGGGCCGCGATCATCGCGTTGGGCCTGTTTATGTACGTCGTGCTCGATGGCTTCGATCTCGGCATCGGCATTCTGTTTCCGTTCTTCCCCGATCAACACGACCGCGACGTGATGATGAACACCGTCGCGCCCGTCTGGGATGGCAATGAAACGTGGCTCGTGCTCGGCGGCGCGGCATTGTTCGCCGCGTTCCCGATGGTCTATTCGACCGTGCTGTCCGCGCTGTATCTGCCGCTCATTTTGATGCTCGTGTGCTTGATTTTTCGGGGCGTGTCGTTCGAGATTCGCGCGAAGGCGCAGCGCACGAAACACATGTGGGACCTTGCCTTTATCGGCGGATCGGCGGGCGCGACGTTCTTTCAGGGCGTGGGGCTCGGCGCGTTTCTCGATGGCATTCCCGTCGCCGATGGCCGCTTTTCCGGCGATGCCTTCGGCTGGTTCTCGCCCTTCGCGATCTTCACGGGCGCGGCGCTGGTCATCACGTATGCGCTGCTCGGCGCGTGCTGGCTGATCGCCAAAACCGAAGGCGATTTGCAGCGGCGGATGTATCGCGTGGTGTGGCCGTTGACGCTGCTGCAACTCGCGACGATTGCCGTCGTCAGTATTTGGACGCCGTTGCAGGACGCGGGCATCGCGTCGCGCTGGTTCGATACAGCGTGGTTCTATCGCATGTTGCCGGTGCCGATTCTGGTCGCCGCATGTGCTTACCTGATGCGTCGATCGATCAATTCGAAGCACGAAACGTGGCCGTTCGCGATGGCGCTCGGTTTCGTGTTCCTCGGTTATACGGGGCTGGTGCTGAGCATTTCGCCGCACGAGATTTTCCCCGGCGTCTCGCTGTGGGATGTGGCCGCGCCGCGCTCCAGCCAGCTATTCACGATCGTCGGTGCGGCGGTGATATTGCCCGTCATCATCGCTTATACGACGCTGGGCTATTGGGTTTTCAGAGGGAAGGTGCGACATGGTGAACATCACTATCACTGAGCGAGTCAGGAAGCTGTCGTGGTTCGTCGCGTTGTGGATGGCGGGCGTCGGCGGCGCGATGTTGCTCGCGCTGCCGTTCAAGTTGCTGATTAAGCTGGGGGCTTCGATTCACTAGAACAACATGGCCGCCAGCGCGCCCGCAACAATCCCTAACCCCACCACCGACACCGCCACGAACGTCAGCACCTTCGTCGAGAACGAGCGCCCCAACATCGCGAGCGATGGCAGACTGACGGGTGGCAAGGTCATCAGCAACGCGCCCGCGGGACCGGCGGCCATGCCGAGCGACAGCATCGCCTGAATGATGGGCACTTCGCCTGCGGTCGGAATCACGAACAACATGCCGGCGATGGCAAACGCCACGATCCACAACGCCGAATTGCCGATATCCGGTCCGATATGCGGAAACAGCCACGCCCGCGCCGCGCCGAGCAACAGCACGAGCACGATGTATTCGGGAATCAGCCGCACGCTCATGCGGCCGAGAATCTTCAGCCAGCGCGCGAACGCGGTGCCGGGCACGTCTTCATCGACCAGCTTGGCAAGTGTCTCGCGCGATTTCGCCGCTTGCTCAGGCGCCACCATCCGATTCACCGCGTAGCCGAGGCCGAACACCATCAGCGCGCCGAGAATCAGCCGCAAGCCAGTCCACTGCCAGCCGAGCACGAAGCCCATAAACACCAGCGCGGCCGGATTGAGCACCGTATTGCCGAGCCAGAACGCGATCGCCGCGCCCGGCGCAGCTTCGCGCGCACGCAAACCCGCAACGACCGGCGCCGCGCAACACGTGCACATCATGCCCGGCAGCGACATCAGCCCGCCATTCACGACGCTGCCGAAGTTGTGCTCGCCCAGCGCCCGCGCGACCCAGCGCGGCGGAATCAGCGCCTGCACGGCCGAGCCGAGCAAAAGGCCTAAGACCATCGCCTGCCAGATCGCCTTGCCGTAGGCGAGCGCGTAATCGAGCGCGGCCTGCCACGACGGCGCGGGCGCTGTCGCAGACGTGCCCATCAGAATCGACTTGCCGATGGAATGCTGGCTCGCCGCGACGAACGCGCGGTTGTAGTACGGAAACCACTTCACGTAGAACAGTCCGACCACGGCGATCAGCAAAAACACCAGCCAGCCGCGCGAGACGCGAGAGTGAGGGAGCGCGTTATTCATAACGTTTGAATTGTCGATAAAAAAGTCAGCCCAGTACCGGCGTGGTCTCGGCAAGCTGCGCGAGCAAAGCTTTCGCCTGATCGATGCTGTCGGCATCGTTCGGGCGGAACAGGATGCGGCTTGCGTGCGGCAAATGCGTGTACAGCGCGCGACTGCTGCGAGCGTACGCCGGATCGTAATGTTGGTCGATGAGTTCAGCGGACAGCTCGGCGCGCGCATCATCATCGATCAGTCGATGCCAGTGCGCCACGCGCTCGCGGCTATGCAGCCCGATGAACTTCGATAATTGCGCTTTGAGGAACGCGCGGTCATCGAAAAGATGCGCGTAATCCTGCAACAGAAACGCGATGCGATCTTCACGCCGCGCCGACACTTCCACGCACGAAGCCGCGTGCAGACTCGCGAGCATCGCATCCGGCATGGTGATGGAACCGATACGCCGCCCTTCCGCTTCCGCGAACACGGGCAAGGCCGGATCGAAGGCGCTCAACGCGCCGATCAAGGCAGAATCGAACGCTTTCTGCGACGGCTGCGCGTGCCCCGGCAAGCCGCCCAGCAGCGAACCGCGATGCGCCGCGATGCCTTCGAGATCGAGCACTTGCGCGCCCGCTTCGTTCAGCGCATGAAGCAAACGCGTCTTGCCGCTGCCCGTATGCCCGATCAACACGACATAACGAAAACGCGCCGGCAAAGTCGTCAGCCGATCCAGCACCTCCCTCCGATACGTCTTGTAGCCGCCTTCGAGCTGCCGCGCCTGCCAGCCGACCATATTGAACATGGCCGTCATGGAACCGGAGCGCTTGCCGCCGCGCCAGCAATAAATCAGCGGACGCCAGTTGCGCGGCTTGCCCGCAAAAATCGTGTCCATGTGATGCGCGATATTGCGCGCCGCCATCGCCGCGCCCACGCGCGTCGCTTCGAACGGCGAAACCTGCGCGTACATCGTGCCGACGATCACGCGTTCCTCGTTGCTGAGCACAGGCGCATTGATTGCGCCGGGCACGTGGTCTTCGGCGAATTCGAGCGGCGTGCGGACATCGACGATATCGTCGAAATCGCGCAATCGGTCGAGGGAAACGAGCAGGCTTTTCACGGGCGGCGGGAAGCAAAAGAGGCCAAAAATTATCGCATGGGCGCGTCAATCGGCGTGGGCGGGCTTTTTTTGGCGCGCGGGCGAAACGGCTACAGTATGAGAATCGTGACCCGCAACGGGAGAAATGGCGATGTCCTGGTTCGAGACGATCGGCGCGCGCCGTTACCGCTTCGATGATCTGAAGACTTTGCTCGCACGCGCCAGCCCGCGACGCTCGGGCGATGAACTCGCGGGCGTGGCGGCATCGACGGAAGAAGAGCGCGTGGCCGCAAAAATGGCGCTCGCGAACCTGCCGCTGCGCAGCTTTCTCGACGATGCGCTCATTCCCTACGAAAGCGACGAAGTCACGCGCCTGATTTTCGATACCCACGACGCCCAAGCCTTCGCGCCCATCGCGCATCTGACGGTCGGCGAATTCCGCGAATGGCTGCTCGCCGATACCACCGATACCGCCGCGCTCGAAGCCGCGACCTCGGGCATCACGCCGGAAATGGCCGCCGCCGTTTCCAAGCTGATGCGCAATCAGGATTTGATTCTCGCTGCCAAAAAGCGGCCGGTTATCACGCGGTTTCGCACCACGGTCGGCCTGCCCGGCCACCTTTCCGTGCGCCTGCAACCGAATCATCCGACCGACGATGTCAAAGGCATCGCCGCATCGATGCTCGACGGCCTGCTCTACGGCTGCGGCGATGCGGTCATCGGCATCAATCCCGCCACGGATTCGCCCGCCGCCATCGGCAAATTGCTGGCGATGATGGACGACTTCCGCCAGCGCTACGACGTGCCGATGCAGTCCTGCGTACTGACACACGTGACCAATACGCTCACGGCCATCGAACAGGGCGCGCCGGTCGATCTGGTGTTTCAGTCGATTGCGGGCACGGAAGCGGCGAACGCGAGCTTCGGCGTCACGCTCAAGCTGCTCGAAGAAGCGCACGACGCGGCGCAATCGCTCAAACGCGGCACGGTCGGCGACAACGTCATGTACTTCGAAACGGGGCAAGGCAGCGCACTATCGGCAAACGCGCATCACAGTGTCGATCAGCAGACTTGCGAGGCGCGCGCCTACGCGGTCGCGCGGCGATTCAAGCCGCTGCTGACGAATACGGTGGTCGGTTTTATCGGCCCGGAATATTTATACGATGGCCGGCAAATCATTCGCGCCGGACTCGAAGATCATTTCTGCGGCAAGCTGCTCGGCGTGCCGATGGGCTGCGATATTTGCTACACGAATCACGCCGAAGCCGATCAGGACGATATGGACACGCTGCTCACGCTATTGGGCGCGGCCAACGTGAACTTCATCATGGGCATTCCCGGCGCGGACGATGTGATGCTCAACTACCAAAGCACGTCCTTTCACGATGCGCTCTATATCCGCCGCGTGCTGAATCTGAAACGCGCGCCGGAATTCGAAGCGTGGCTGCAAAAAATGCGCGTGACGAACGATCAAGGCGCGCTGCTGAGCGCGTCGCGTCAACCTTTGCTCGAATGGATCGAAGCATGACGAACGCCGACCCGTGGGACGCGCTCAGGCGCTTCACGAACGCGCGCATTGCGCTCGGACGCGCGGGCAACAGCTTGCCGACCGCGCCGCTTTTGGCGTTCCAACTCGCGCATGCGCAGGCGCGCGACGCCGTGCATGAACCGCTCGATACGCAAGCCTTGTCGGAAGCGCTCAAGCACGCGGGCTTCGACACGCTGCAAGCCGCGAGCGCCGCGCCGGATCGCGATCATTACTTGCGTCGCCCGGATCTGGGACGTCGTCTGAGCGATGAAAGCGCCGCGCATTTGGCGCAACACGCCAGCGATCCAGACGTTGTTTTCGTTATCGCCGATGGCCTGTCCGCGTTCGCTGCGCAACGTCATGCGGTGCCGCTTTTAAAAGGCCTGCGCACGAAGCTCGATGGCTGGAATATCGCGCCGATCGTAATCGCGACGCAGGCGCGGGTCGCGCTGGGCGACTGCATCGGCGAATTGATGCGGGCGAAGATGGTCGTGGTGATGATCGGCGAGCGGCCGGGCCTGAGTTCGCCCGACAGTCTCGGGCTTTACGTGACGTACGCGCCGCGCACCGGCAGAAGCGATGCAGAGCGCAATTGCATATCGAACGTGCGGCCCGAAGGACTGCCTTACGACGCGGCCGCGTTCAAACTGCATTGGCTCTTGAACGAAGCGCGTCGCGTGAAGCTGACGGGCGTGGCGCTGAAAGATCACAGTGGCGCGTTGCCGGACGAGACATCGCGCGCGCCTGAACTGCCTTAACTGCCCTAAACGCGCAACTTTCGATATATCGTCGTGCGCGACACGCCCAACGCCCGCGCCGCCGCCGATACGTTGCCGCCATGCGTTTCGATCGCGGCGGCGACGGCATCGGCTTCGATATCGGCGAGGCGCGCGTCGGGTTTCATCGGCATCAATGCGTCCTCGTGGTCCATCTCCTCCACGAAATCACGCGGCAAATGTTCGATGCGGATACGCGCTTCGTGATCGTCGAGCATCGCGCTTGCCGTGCGCAGCACGTTGCTCAACTGCCGGAAATTGCCCGGCCAGCGATGCCGCTCGAACAGCGCAAACACTTCTTCGTCGATACCGACCGCGCGTTCATCGCAACATTCGGTGCGCAGCATATTGAGCACCGCCGCGCGCAAATCCGAGCGTTCGCGCAGCGGCGGCAACGTCACCGACAGCCCGTTCACGCGGTAATACAAATCCTCGCGAAACTCCCCGCGCGTCACCAGATCGCGCAGCCGCCGATTGCTCGCGCAAATCAGCGTGAAATCCACCGGCACCGCGCGCGCACCGCCGAGCGGTTCGACCACGCGTTCCTGCAATACACGCAGCAGACGGCTTTGCAGCGCGAGCGGCATATCGCCGATTTCATCGAGAAACAAGGTGCCGCCGTTCGCCTGCGCGATCTTGCCCGCCGCACCGCGCCGCGCCGCGCCCGTGAACGCGCCCTGCGCATAGCCGAACAATTCCGATTCGATCAGCGTCTCCGGCAAGGACGCGCAATTCACCGCGATAAACGGCCCCGCGCGCCGCAGCGAGTCGCGATGAATGGCGCGCGCGAGCATTTCCTTGCCCGCGCCCGTCTCCCCGCCGATCAGAATCGGAATGTTCTTGCCGATGATCTTGCGCACACGATCGACGATATCCTGCATCTGCGCGTCGCCGGTGCAGAGTTCGGCGAGACTGGATTTGACGGCCGGTTTTGGCGTGCTGAAAACCGGTCGCGCGTGATATTCCACGGTCGCAAATACGCCGACGCCGCTATGCAATTCCAGCCGCGCCGCCGGTTCGCCCGCGCGCGCAATCATCTCGTCGATATTCACGCCGAACAGCGAGCCGAGCGTTTGTCCGCGCAGCGGCCCGAGTTCGACGCCAAGCTGAAACTGCGCGCTGCGATTCGCGCACAGCAAACGCCCGTCGAGATCGAATACGGCGATGCCTTCCATCAACGTGCCGATAAACTCCGGACGACTATGAAAGTGGATGCGCACGCCATCGCTGAACGTGGCGGCGATCAGCCGGTTTTCGATCATCTGGCCGGACATTTTCACGAGCGCCATCGTGTGCTGGTGATAGCCGCGCCGATCGCCCGTCACGTCGATAACGCCGCTCAGATTGCCGCGCGGATCGAGGATCGGCACGCTCGAGCAGGTCAGAAAATGATTGGCGCGCAGATAGTGCTGATCGCCGTGCACGGTGACCGCTTCACGCGCCGCGATGGTCGTACCGATGGCGTTCGTCCCTTGATGTTCCTCGCTCCACACCGCGCCCGCGCGCAGTGCGACTTTTTGCGCGCGCGCCAGAAAATCGTCATCGCCGAGCGAATGGAGGATCAGGCCGCTCGCATCCGTGAGCGCGATCATGCTGTGCGTATTGGCGATCTGCGCGTAGAGCGTTTCCATCACCGGTCGCGCGTGGGCGAACAGCGCATGGCTTTCGTCGAGCTTGGTGGCGAGTTCCGCGCCGCTCAGGACGGCGTAATCGGGACGCATCGTCGAAAAAAGGCCAAAGGTGGCCGAGCGCTCGTGCGACGCGTGAATGACGTCGTGCTGTGCCGGCCGCAAAGCCGCGCCGATGGCATGCTGCATCGCGCTCTCCTGTTCGCTACTTTTGGCTCATGCGCCGCCGCGCCGGTCGGCGGGCGGTCGCGTGAGCGTCTCCGTCTGCGAATGTAGCACCGTCGGCCTATCCCGGTCGATGCGAGAAAGCGCGCGGTTTCGGCTGCTTTGCCAGTCAGTTACAAGACCAGCGAACCGGCTGTAATCGCGAGCACCAGGAACACGACGAACAGAATCAGGAAGATTACAAAGCAAATTTTCGCGATGCCCGCTGCGCCCGACGAGACGCGCGTGAAGCCGAACAGACCGGCAACGACGGAAATAATGGCGAAAAGAATGGCAAGTTTGAGCATGGCAGGTCCGTTTTGGTTGGTTTTTGCTTATCCGGCCCTGCTTATTGCAAGCTTTGTGCCTCGAATTTACCGGTGCCGAAATTTCAGACCGTTAGTTGCGATTTCAAGAAATAAAAACGGCGAGATCGCTCTCGCCAGTCTTTATCGGTTGTCCGTGATAGCCACCGCTCTCGGCGCAGGCGCACGCCATTTCGATGCGAACCACCCCATCATCGGTTGACGCACTTGCGGTACGGCGAGCAGCAGCGAAATCGCGATGGCGTCACCTGCGAGGCCCGCAGGGACGTTGACGAGGCCGTCCGTCAGCGTGAACAGAATCGAATCGACGGTCAGCGAAATCACGGTTCCCATCACGAAGCACGCCATGCCGTCGCGCCCCACCGCGCCGACCCACGGCAGGCGCGATGCAATTCGTTTGATCACGCCATAGCGCGCCAGATTCGTCGCGATCCACGCAATCGCCAGAAAATTGATGACGCGCACGCCGGCGAGATCGCGCTTGAACGCGCTGTCCAGCGCCGGCGGCAGCACCAGCAGCTTGTAATACGCCATCCCGGCGATCAGCGCGACCGCACCCGCGCTTACTGCCCAGCCGAGCTTGTGCGCACTGACACGCTGATAAATCGGCTGCGCGCGGGCCAGCACGCCGAGCACGAACATCAGTTGCCAGGCGGCGGGGTTGAAGTCCCAGAGGTTGTCATCGACGGAAGGCATATATTCGCCGATTCCCGGCGCGAACGCCCACAACGCGAGACTCAGGCCTAGCAGCAACCACGGTTTGCTGCGGGCCAGCGGCAAGATCAGCGGCACGAACAACGCGAACAGCGCGTACATCGGCAGAACGGCGGCGAGATACGGCTGGCGCTCGAAGGTCAGAATTTGCGCGATGGACGCAACCGGCTCGGAAATCAGACTGTCGAGATCGTGGAGCGCGAGATTCGGCGCGTGGCCGAACAGCGGACGCAGCAGGAAGCTCGCGGCCAGCATCAGCGCGGCGGTGACGAGAAAAGCACGATAAATTTCGAACGATCGTTTCAGGAATCGCACGCGCGCGGCGCTTTCGGAACGGCGGCGCGCCATCGACAGATATGCGGTCGCGGTGGCGAATCCGCCGAGAAACACGAAGACTTCCGCTGCGTCGTTCAGCGCGAACGCGTGCAGCGTAAAGCGCGAAACCATGCTCCCGCCGATGTGATCGACGACGATGATGAGCAACACCAGCCCACGAAAGAAGTCCAGCTCGACGAGACGTTGTGATTTTTCCGACATGCAGCGTGCGGTAAAAGCCTGCGGCGGCGACGCGCAGGACGATAAAAGGGAACCACTCTGAGGAATGAGAGTTTACCCGCAATCGCCGCATTGCAGCATCTGAAAAGATGCAAATAACCGTTTCAAATCGGGGGTTTGGTGATGGTTGGTAAAGTTTCCTCAGGCGCATAAAGCGTCGAATCTGCGAAATCGGCAGCATCGAGCACTGTGCCGACCAGAATCAGTGCGGTCCGCTCCATTCCCGACGCCTGCACTTTCCCGGCGATATCCTCAAGCGTCCCCGTCACACGCTCCTCATCCGGCCAACTCGCGCGAAACACCACCGCCACCGGACAATCCGCGCCGTAATGCGGCGTGAGATCCGCGACGATCCGCTCGATATGACGCACGCCGAGGTGAATCGCCATGGTCGCGCGATGACGCGCCAGATCCGCGAGCGCTTCGCCTTCCGGCATCGACGTTTTGGTGGCGTAGCGCGTGAGAATGACGGTCTGCGAAATGCCCGGCAGCGTCAGTTCGCGCCCAAGCGTGGCCGCGCACGCCGCTGTCGCCGTCACGCCGGGAACGATTTCATACGGAATCCCAAGCATATTCAGACGCCGAATCTGCTCGCCGATCGCACCGTAAAGCGACGGACCGCCGGAATGCACGCGCGCGACGTCTTCGCCTTTTGCATGCGCTTGCTGTAACAGCGCGACGATTGCATCGAGATCGAGTTCAGCGGTGTTCACCACGCTATGCGCGCGATGTCCGTCGAGCACTTGCTCCGGCACGAGCGAACCGGCGTACAGAATCACGGGACAAGTGCGAATCAGCCGTTGTCCTTTGACCGTGATGAGTTCGGGATCGCCCGGTCCGGCGCCGATGAAATAGATGGTCATAAGATCGAGTGAAGATGAGCGACGAGGCTGGCGGCATCGTCGAATTCGCGGTCGGCGGCGGGCAATGCGGGACGTTTCAGCATCACGACAGGCAAGCCGCGTTCGCGCGCCACCGCGAGTTTCGCTTCCGTCGCGCGCCCGCCGCTGTTTTTGCTGATGACGATATCGATACGCGCCGCATCGAATAAGGCGCGTTCGCCGTCGATATCGAACGGGCCGCGCGCATCGATAATCTTCGCGCGCGCGTTGCCTGGCTGTGGATCGAGACAGCGGATCGTCCAGAATTGCGATTCGGGAATCTCGTGCAGATGCGTAAGCGGCTCGCGTCCGAGCGTCCACAACGGCCGTTCAAACGCTTTGATCTGCTCAATGATGCCGTGCCAATCCGCCGCGTCACGCCAATCATCGCCCTTTTGTTGCTGCCACGCCGGACGCCGCACCGCCCACAATTTTGTCGATGCAATCGTGCACGCCTCACGCGCGTGGCGGCTCATTTGCGCCGCGTACGGATGCGTCGCATCGATCACGATGTCGATGTTTTCTTCGCGCAGATACGTCACGAGTCCCGCCACGCCGCCGAAACCACCGACATGTACCGCACATTTCAAATCGGTTGGCACGCGTGCAAGGCCCGCGAGGCTATAAACGTGCGGCATATCGAGCGTGCGCGCGATGGCAAGCGCATCGCCGGTGCCGCCGAGCAAGAGCATGCGCATCACGCTTTGCTCGCGTGCAGCAGCGTGATCGGAAGCGCCTGACGCCAGGTATCGAAACTGCCGAGCGGTTCGGCCTGCGCAATGCCAATGCGCGTCAACTCGCCGCCATGCGTCGCGCGCCATTGCACCAGCGCCATTTCGCTTTGCAGCGTCACTGCGTTCGCCACCAGCCGGCCGCCTTGCCGCAAGCGCGACCAGCACGCATCGAGCACGCCGGGCGCGGTCACGCCGCCGCCGATAAACACCGCGTCCGGCGCGGGCAAACCATCGAGCGCATCCGGCGCTTCACCTCGGACGAGTTGCAATGCAGGCACGCCGAGCGCGTCGCGATTATGTTCGATCAGACGCTGCCTGCTGCCGTTCGATTCGATCGCAATCGCGCGGCACGCCACATGCGCCCGCATCCATTCAATGCCGATGGAACCGCATCCCGCGCCCACGTCCCACAGCAATTCGCCCGGTTGCGGCGCGAGATGCGCGAGCGTCACGGCGCGCACATCGCGCTTGGTCAACTGACCGTCATGCCGATACGCATCGTCGGGCAAACCGGGCGTCAGCGGCGGACCCGCGTGCCCCGCATGCGTGCGGCATTCGATCGCCACCAGATTGAGCGCGGCGACCATCGGCTCGCGCCAATCGTCCGCCCGTTCATCGATACGCCGTTCGTTCGCGCCGCCCAGATGCTCGAACACGGTCATGCGGCTCGGCCCGAATCCGTGCGCCATCAGAATCGATGCAATCGCGGCGGGCGTGCCGCCATCCGCGCTCAATACGAGCAGCCGCGCGCCGCGAAACATATGCGCCAACAGCGACGCCACCGGCCTTCCAACCAGCGATACACACGCCGCATCCTGCAAGGCCCAATGCAAGCGCGCCGCAGCCAGCGACAGTGAAGAAGGCGCGGGAATCACGCGCATTTCATCGGCGGTGACTTCACGCGCGAGCGTCGCGCCGACGCCGAAGCACATCGGGTCGCCGCTTGCGAGCACGCAGACCGATTCGACGCCGTTCGCGTGTTCGGCGAGCACGGCATCGATAGAAAAGGGTTTGGGCCACGGCACGCGGCGTGCGGCCACACGCGCGGGCAGCAAGGCGAGATGACGCTCGCCGCCGTGAATGGCGCGGGCGTCGAGCAGCGCGCGGCGCGATTCGCGCGAAAGCCCGTGCCAACCGTCCTCGCCGATTCCCACTACCGTCAGCCAAGGGGACATGCGCCATCTCCTTTCAACATGTTGCGGGACGCTTGCGTGATTTGCGTGATACGCGAAGCGGTCTGAAGGTCCATAAAAGCGGGCATAATACAGCCGATCATCAGTGCCCTTCATGCTTTTCGCGGCATGAAAACATGCTAGCAAGCGCTTAAAAGGGAACACGGAAATCCGTGCCTGCCCCGCAATTGTACGCAGCGATTCCTCGCTCCACTGCCACTGATTTCGACCGGCCCACGGGTCATGCTTTTGACTTCATCCGCTCCGAGTTCGCCTGTTACGACATCGCGCCCGTCCGCGTGTCCGGGCCTGATGCGTATCGTGCCCGCGCGCGATGGCGGTCTTGCACGCCTGCGGCTTGTGGGCGGCGAGATGTCGGCGCAACAGGCGCGTGCAGTGGCGCGTGCGGCGCGTGAATGCGGCTCGGGCGTGATCGAGGTGACCAATCGCGCGAATCTGCAATTGCGCGGCATTAGTGACGATGCGCACGCGCATCTGATTCAACTTGCCTTCGATGCCGGCCTCGGACCGGCGCACGTCAATGGCGATGATCTGCGCAATCTCATGCTGAGTCCGCTTGCCAGCGACACGACACGCGCGCTTGCATTTTGCATCTTGGATGCATTGCAGCGCGACATCGCATTGCAAGCCTTATCGCCGAAATTCGCGTTGCAACTCGATAGCGGCGAGCGCCTTGCGATGCTCGATCATCCGCAAGATCTGTGGCTTTCATCGTTGGATGACGGCGCGCGTTACGCGTTCGGTTTTGCAGGCTCGATGCCGCATCGCGCCGATGATTCGCCCGCTGCGGGCGTGATTGATTCGGCTGATATCGTGCCGTTCGTCGTGGCTGTGCTGCATGCGTTTCTTCGCTTTGCATTGCCCGAAGAAAAGCGTATGCGCGATGTGCTTGGACGCATCGGCACCACATCTTTTGTCGAAGCGTTGGCTTTTTCGATCACGCTAGCGCCCGAATGGCGGCGTGCGCCTGTCGATGCATCGCTCAGGCTTGGCGCGCATGACGGCTATGTCGGCGCGCAGTTACCGCTGGGCCGTATCGATGCAGCCACGCTCGAAGCGCTCGCGAGTCTCTTCGATCGAATCATCGTCACGCCGTGGCAGAGCGTGCTTATTCCTTCAGGCTCAGAAGACACGCTCGCGCGTCTAAACGCACTCGGCCTCGCCACCGATCCGCACGCGCCCTTCGCGCGCATCATTGCATGCGCGGGTTCATCGGGCTGCATCAAAAGCCACGCCGATACCAAAGCTGACGCCGAACGACTCGCTGCGCTTTTGCCCGACAATTGCGAAGTTCATCTAACCGGTTGCGAACGCTCCTGCGCGGCGGCACGCCCAGTCGAAACCACGCTGCTCACAGTCGCGCCCGGCCGTTACGACCTGTATCAACACGCGCGGCTCGAAGCACGCGCGCTCACCATTGAAGAGGCGGCCGCACGGCTCGCCCGGAGCCATGCCGATGCTTGACTATATCCGCGACGGCGCGGAAATCTACCGCCAGTCGTTCGCGACCATTCGCGCCGAAGCCGATCTATCCAGTATTCCTGACGATCTGGAAAAGCTCGCCGTGCGCCTGATTCATGCGTGCGGCATGGTCGATATCGTCGGCGATCTGCGCTTCTCGCCGGGCGCGGGAAAAGCGGGTCGCGCGGCGCTCGCCCACGGCGCGCCGATTCTGTGCGATGCACGCATGGTCGCCGAAGGCATCACGCGTGCGCGCCTGCCCGCCGATAATCGCGTCATCTGCACCCTCAGCGATGCCACCGTTCCCGAACGCGCCCGCGCCATGAACAATACGCGCTCCGCTGCCGCGCTCGAACTATGGCGACCGCACATGGAAGGCGCGATCGTGTCCATCGGCAATGCACCGACTGCGCTGTTTCATCTGCTCGATATGCTCGACGCGGGCGCACCGAAACCCGCGCTGATTCTGGGCTTTCCGGTCGGTTTCATCGGCGCGGCGGAGTCGAAAGCAATGCTCGCAGCGGATAGCCGTGGCGTGCCCTTCGTCGCGCTGCTCGGACGGCGCGGCGGCAGCGCGATGGCCGCTGCCGCAGTGAACGCACTTGCTTCGGAGGCCGAATGACCAAGGGACGGCTCTATGGCCTCGGCGTCGGCCCCGGCGATCCGGAACTCATCACGGTAAAAGCGCTGCGCTTGCTGAAAGCCGCGCCCGTGGTCGCTTATTTCGTTGCGAAGGGCAAGAAAGGCAACGCGTTCGGCATCATCGAATCGCATCTGGACGAGTCGCAGACGCGCTTGCCGCTGGTCTATCCCGTGACCACCGAAGCGCTCGAACCGCCGCTGTGTTACGAGACGATCGTCAGCAATTTCTACGATGAATCCGCGCTCACGCTTTCCGGTCACCTGGAAGCGGGCCGCGACGTCGCCGTGATCTGCGAAGGCGATCCGTTCTTCTACGGCTCGTACATGTATCTGCACGACCGGCTTGCCACGCAATTCGACGCGCATGTCGTACCCGGCGTATGTTCGATGCTGGGCGGCGTCGCGGTATTGGGCTTGCCGCTGGTGTATCGCAATCAAAGTTTGTCGGTGTTGTCTGGCGTTCTTTCGGAAACCGAACTAAAGACGCGACTTCAAACTGCAGATGCCGCCGTCATCATGAAACTCGGACGAAACTTCGAAAAAGTGCGGCGCGTGCTTGCCGAACTCGGCCTCGACACACGCGCGCATTACGTGGAACGCGCGACGATGGCGAATCAGCGTATCGTGCCGCTCGATGAAGTCGATCCGATGGCATCGCCCTATTTCTCGCTGCTCGTCGTACCGGGGACCAAATGGCAGGCATGAAGCTGGCGATCGTCATTCTGGGAAGCGCGGCGCTCGATACTGCGCGCCGTATTCAGGCGCGCTATCCCGAAGCGCTCGTGCATGCGCTTGCCAGCCGCGTGCAGGCGGATATCGCGTATGAAGAGTTTGGCGCGCATGTGCGTGAGCTTTATGCCACAGGGACGCCTATCGTTGCGTTGTGTTCGGCGGGCATCGTGATTCGCGCCTTGGCTGTGTCGCTGGCGGATAAGAGCGCTGAACCGCCGGTGCTCGCGGTTGCGCAAGACGGCAGCGCGGTCGTGCCCCTGCTCGGCGGAATGAGTGGCGTGAACGTACTCGCGCGCGAAATCGGCGAAACGCTGGATGTTGCGCCTGCGATTACAACCAGCGGTGAGTTACGCTTCGGTACGTGCCTGCTTGCGCCGCCGCAAGGTTACGCACTGGCCGATATCGAGCACGGCAAGCGTTTTGTGTCGGATTTGCTGAGCGGTGAATCGGTGCGGATAGAAGGTCATGCGCCGTGGCTCGATCATGCTGATTTGCCACGCTCTGAAGACGCCGATCGCGTGGTGCGCGTGACGCCGCGAGCGAATGCCGAAGGACTCGTGATTCATCCTCGCTGCATCGTGGCATGGATCGAAGATGCTTCGTCATCCGATGTAATCGAACGCCTGCGCGATGCGTTGCGATCGTTCGAACTTGCGCCGCTTGCGCTGGCGGGAATCGTGGCGCGTGCATCGACGGAATCATTGGAAACGGCCGCGCGAGTATTCAATGTGCCGTTGCGTTTTGCACACAACATACCGTTCGATACCACGCAGGCCTTGAATGCCCACGGTGTCGCGCTACATGTATCGGATGCGCCGGTCGATATCGAAACGATCGGCCACGCGCGCGGCACGCTGACCGTGATCGGCCTCGGTCCCGGCAGCGCGGAACTCATGACGCCCGCCGCAAAAGCCGCACTCGCCGATGCGCAAGACGTCCTCGGCTACGAGACTTATGTGCGCATGGCCGGTCCCTTGCGCGCCGATCAGCGCGCGCATATGACGGACAATCGCGAAGAGTTACAACGCGCGCGTCATGCGTTCGAACTGGCAAGCGAGGGACGACGCGTGGTGGTCGTATCGTCGGGCGATCCGGGCGTCTTTGCGATGGCCGCCGCCGTGCTCGAAGCGCTCGAATCGAATCCGGAATGGCATGCAGTAAAACTCGCGGTGGTCCCCGGCGTTTCCGCTTCGCTGGCAACGGCGGCGCGTGCGGGTGCGCCGCTGGGTCACGACTTCTGCGTGCTGTCGTTATCGGACAATCTGAAGCCGTGGGACGTGATCGAAAAACGGATCGCGCTGGCGGGTCAGTCCGATCTGGTGATGGCCTTTTATAACCCGCTTTCGAAGGCACGGCCGTGGCAATTCGATCGCGCCATCGAAGCCGTACGGCAACATCGCGATGCCAACACGCCCGTGGTTTTAGGCCGCGATATCGGGCGTCCGGGCGAGACCTTGCGCATCATCACGCTCGGCGAATTGAGCAGCGAACTCGTGGATATGCGCACGATGGTGATCGTCGGTTCATCGACGACGCGGCGTGTCGGCGAGTGGGTTTATACGCCGCGCTGGTACGAATGAGCGAGTGCGTTCGAGTGAACGTACTCGGCTCGCCACGCGCGCGCGAACGTCTCACAACGTCCTGCGTGCGCGAAGCCTTCATCGAAATCCACCACGACGATACGATCCGCGCCATGCGGCACGGCGGGCGTCTCGTTGGTGCGTCCATCGGTCAATAACCAGAGCCAGCGCTTCTGCGCGGGCTTGCGGCGTGCAGCACGTTCCAGCACATTCGTCGCGCTTTGGAGTCCCAAACTAATTGGCGTGCCCCCACCGCCGCCGATCGGCGCAATCCAGCGCTCGTTCCACCAATGCGCCGCGCCCGGCTGACGTCGCACTTCCGCGCGCCCGCCGCCGAAACACACCAGCGCCACTTCCGCACGCTCACGATAGGCGCGATCGAACAAGGCAACGAGCAGGCCTTTTGCACGGGCCAAGCGTTCGCGCGCCAGCATGGAGCCGGAGCAATCGAGCACGAAGCAATGCAATGCTGCGGCGTCTGCGTGCGTGCGTCGAAAGCGAAGATGCTTGGCATCGAATGGCATATTGCGTTTTGCACGCAACGTACCCATCCAGTCGATGGCCGTGCTTTCTTCGCCATCGCGTTCAGCGAAACGGCCCTTTGCCCGCGCTTCGTTCCATCGAAGACGATGCCCGCTTGACTGAGCATCGGCGCTTTCTCTTCGATGGTTCAGGCTTTTTTTGCGGCGAGTGGCCTGACTTGTTTGACCTTTACGGTGCCGGTCGGCTCGGGTGGCAGATAACCCCAATCGGATTCGTTAGGGCTTGCTTTCTGCGGTTCTTTCTCCGGTTCCCGATGCGGCGGCGCAGAGGCTTCATGCTCGCGTCTGCGATGCAGCAAAACCGCATCCGCCACGCGCTCGACATGCGATACATCGATCCGTGAAGCTGCCTCCAACGCAGCCAGCGCACGCGCCGCCCGCAGCATCACGAGGTCGGCGCGCAAGCCATCGACATGTGCGGCGATGCAAAGCTCGCTGACGCGTGCATGCACGGCATCGTCGAAATCGAGTGTTCGGAGCAAGGTGCGCGCAGCATGAATACGCTGCTCGAGCGCGTGCTGCTGCGTGGCATGCTGCATACAAAATGCTAAGGCATCCGTATCGAATGCAAGCCGCGCCTTCACGATCCGCTGCCGCACGTTTGCTTCGAAACAATTGCTGATCTCGACCGCCAACCCGAAGCGGTCCAGCAATTGCGGACGCAACTCCCCTTCCTCGGGATTCATCGTGCCGATCAACACAAATCGCGCTTCATGCCGATGCGAAATGCCATCACGTTCGACGATATTCACGCCACTCGCCGCCACATCGAGTAATTGATCGACGAGCGGATTGGGAAGCAGATTCACTTCATCGACATACAGCACGCCGAGATGCGCCTTGGCGAGCAGTCCCGGCGAAAACGACACTTTGCTGTCGCGCAACGCGTCCTGAAGATCGAGCGTGCCGATCAATTGCTCTTCGCTTGCGCCGAGCGGCAAGGTCACAAAACACCCTTCAGGCAAGAGTTCGGCCAGCGCACGCGCCGCCGTCGATTTGGCCGTGCCGCGCGGGCCGCTGACGAGCACGCCGCCCAATGCGGGATCGACCGCGGCGAGCAATAACGCTTGCTGCAAGGCCTCTTGTCCAACGAGCGCGGTGAACGGAAACACCGGATAGTTAGTCGATTCGTTCACGTCTGCCGGCCTTCCATTTGCTGTTCCACATTCAGTAGATGACGCGTGACATCCTCACGATACGCGCCCGGTTCCTGCCACAAGCCTCGCTCCATCGCCTCCAGAAGACGCTCGCAAATCGATTGCAATGCATGCGGATTGTGTTCGTGCATGAACTCGCGCGTCTCTGCATCGTTGACGTAGGCATCGGTGACGAGCGCATATTGATGATCGGACACCACGCGCGCGGTCGCATCGTAGCCAAAGAGATAATCGACCGTTGCGGCAAGTTCGGATGCGCCTTTATAGCCGTGCCGCTTCACGCCATCGATCCACTTCGGATTGACGACGCGCGAACGCACCACACGCGAAATCTCTTCGTTCAACGTACGAACGCGCGGCGCGGCGGGATTGCTGTGATCCGCGTTATACGTCTGCGGCTGCACGCCCGATAAATGACGCACCGCTGCCACCATGCCGCCCTGAAACTGATGATAGTCGTTCGAGTCGAGCAGATCGTGTTCGCGATTGTCCCGATTCTGCAAGACGACATCGAGCGTCGAAAGACGCGTGCCGAAGCTCGAACGCGCTTCGATCCCGTCGCCGCCCTGCGAGTACGCAAACCCGCCGGTGCTTTGGTAGGCCGCCGACAAATCCGCGTCCGTTTGCCATTGCCTGAGGTCGATCAACGCCTGCAAACCCGCACCGTAAGCCCCCGGCTTTGTGCTGAATACTCGCCAGCCCGCACGCGCGCGCGCTTCCTTAGCGTCGATACCGCGTGCCATCAGTTCATCGCGCTCGCGATGTATCCGTGCGCGGATCGGATTCACGTCATCCGGCTCGTCATCGAGTTCAGCAACGGCTTGAACGGCGGCATCGAACAGATGCATGAGATTGGCGAAGGCATCGCGAAAGAAGCCTGACACGCGCAGCGTCACGTCGATACGCGGACGATTAAAGATGGAGATCGGCAATATTTCGAAGTCCGTAACACGATGACTCCCCGCCGCCCATTTCGGTCGCACACCGATCAACGCAAAGGCCTGCGCAATATCATCGCCGCCGGTGCGCATGGTCGCCGTGCCCCATACCGACAAACCGATTGCACGTGGAAAGTCGCCATGATCCTGAACATGGCGCTCCACTAAAGCGTTCGCTGACTTTACGCCGAGCGACCACGCGGCCTGCGTGGGCAAGGCGCGTGTATCGACCGAATAAAAGTTGCGGCCCGTGGGCAAGACATCGGGCCTGCCGCGCGATGGCGGTCCGCTCGGGCCGGGTGGCACAAAGCGGCCTTCGAGTCCGCGCTTCAGCTGCATGAGCTCTTGCGGACCGCATGCGTCGAGTCTTTGCAACACGTCGCCGCGCAATCTTTTAAGCACCATTGCGCTGCGGGGTCCGGGTGCATCGGCTTCGTCTTCAAGCAGTTGCATGGCGAACGATTCGAGCCTTTCGCGCGTGTCGCCGTTGTGACGCCACGGCGTGTCGTTTTGCACCGATAGTGCTTCGGGACGCGCACCGGTCCACGGCGCGGACCAGTCGGCATCGAGCGGATCGAAGTCATCGTGCAGTTGCAGATCGCAGGCAATTGCCGTGATGAAGCTGGCGTTCGCACCGTCTCCATCGCCGATAGGAAAACGGCCTAAAGCAAGCAGCGTATCGCGTCTTTGCACACCTTCGGGCGATACACCGAACACATGCAAGCCATCGCGAATCTGCGCTTCCTTAAGCTCGCACAGATACGCGTCGGCACGCGTAAGCAGCACGTCTTCGCTCGATGTATCGCGCGGCGCATCGACACCGAGTTCCTCGTGCAGACGGTTCTGCACGATATTGTCCAGTATCGACTTTCGCAACAGCTTCGCGCGGCGCGCATCGACCATCAATGCTTCGTAATATTCATCAACCTGACGTTCGAGGTCTTGCAGCGGACCATAATTTTCCGCGCGCGTCAGCGGTGGCATCAGATGATCGATGATGACCGCCTGCGCGCGACGCTTCGCCTGACTGCCTTCGCCCGGATCGTTGACGATAAACGGATAGAGATGCGGCATCGGCCCAAGAATAAGATCGGGCCAGCACGACGCCGACAAAGCCACGCTTTTCCCCGGCAGCCATTCAAGATTGCCGTGCTTGCCGACATGCACGAGTGCATCGGCATTAAAGCGCAAGCGCAGCCAGAAATAGAACGCGAGATACGAATGCGGCGGCACGAGTTCGGCGTCGTGATAGTTCGCGTAGTCGTTGCGTTCGCGCGAACGCGAAGGCTGAATGCCGATAAAGATTTCGCCGCAGCGCAGGCCCGCGATCATAAAGCGGCCGCGCCGCAGGGTCGGATCTTGCTCGGGCGCGCCCCATGTTTTTTCCAGCGCTTGCCGTGCATCGAGCGGCAATGCGCGATACGCATCGAGGTATTCATCGAGCGCGAGGCTTTGCAAGGCCGGGCGCAAATCACGCACGACGGGATCGTTGGTGACGCCTTGCGTCAACGCATAAATCAGCGCGTCGCCATCTTGCGGAATGGCACCGATGCGATAACCCTCGCGCGACATCATCGACAAAATATTGATAGCCGATGCCGGTGTATCCAGTCCCACGCCATTGCCAATGCGCCCTTCGCTTGCCGGATAATTCGCCAGCACCAGCGCGATACGCTTGTGCGCATTTGGCGTCATGCGCAGCTTGCACCAGCGACGGCTTAGTTCTGCGACGAACTGCACGCGCTCCCTGTCGGGCTGATATCGCACGACATCCACTTGCGTGTGCTTGCAGTAATAGGCGAGTCCTTTAAAACTCACTGCGCGCGTGATGATGCGCCCGTCAACTTCCGGCAGCGCAACGTGCATGGCGACATCGCGTGAATTAAGGCCGTGATTATCCTTAAGCCAGTCTTCACGATTTCCGCCGCTAAGAATCACTTGCAGCACGGGCGCATCGCCTGCGACTTCGAATGGCGTTTCATCGCCGATCACACCCGCTGCGAACGCAGTCGTATTAAGGACCAGCGTTGCGCCATGTTCGCGGCACAAACGCTCGACCACTTCACGGCTCACACTTTCTTTAAGCGATGAAATTGCAATCGGCAGCGGATTGAGGCCTTCTTTTTCTAGCGATTCGATCAGCGCATCGAATACGGCCGTATTGCCGGATTGCAGATGCGCGCGATAAAACAAGATCGCGACGACACTCGCGCCCTCGGTCCATCGTGCCTGCCAGTCTTTGATCGAAGCAATTTCGTGCTCCGAATGATAAAGCGCCACCACCGGCAAAGGACTCGGCGCGTGCGGTTCACGTCCAAATCCAAGCGCACGATGCGCTATCGCACGCAAGAATTCCTCTGCATTGCGCGCGCCGCCTTCACGCAGATACGACGACAACTCGCGGCAAAACGCAGCATCCGCTGTGCTCTTGCCAATCAAATTCGGGTCTTCGGTGAGATCGCCTGAGAACATCGCAAGCATTTGCTTTTTCTGCTTTGCAAGCGCAACGAGACGTTCAATGCCATAAGGCCAATACGATTCGCCACCGAGATGATCGACAATCACCGCTTGCGCGTCACGCAGTACGTCGTCGATATAAAAATCGACCGAAGCCGGTTGACGCAGAAACGCAAGATTGGCGAGCCGCACTTCGGGAAAGCCTGTTTCCAGGCGCGAAAACGCGCTTGCCAGCAGCGCGAGCGTGGTATCTGCAGAACTGAGCACGACAATGGGTGCGCGCGTCTGATCGATTCGCATGACGCCTTGCGCGTCATCGACAAAGCCTCCCGGTGTCGTGCGCAGCAAATGCATGGCGTCAGGCCTGCACGGACGTATTGATCAGCGCGGCGTCGAAGGCGCGTTGCAGCGCTTCACGTTCGAGGTCTTCGCCAATCAGCACGAAACGGCTTTGCGTGCGATCTTCGCCGGCTTCCCAACGGCGATCGAAGTAACTGTCGAAGCGACGACCCACGCCTTGTACGACGAGCCGCATGGCAGCGTCGGGCAGCGCCGCAAAGCCTTTAACGCGATAAATCGTGTGCTGCTCGACCAGCGTATGCAAGGCCGCAATCGCCTGCTCGCGCGATTCAACTTTCGCCTGCACTACTACCGAATCGAACTCATCGTGATGATGATCCGCATGGCCATCGTCATCGGGCGAACCATGATGATCGTGACGCAAATGAATGGTTTCTTCCGATGCCGCCTGCAAGCCGAGCAGCGTATGCACGTCGAGTTTGCCCATTTGCGCGGGCACGATCTTCACTTCTGCGGGAATCTCGGGCCGCACAAGCGCTTCGACTTTTGCGAGCGCATCCGCGTCCATCAAATCCGTCTTGTTGACGATCACCAGATCCGCCGACGACAACTGATCTTCGAACAATTCATGCAGCGGCGACTCATGATCCAGATTCGGATCGGCCTTGCGTTGTGCATCGACGGCAACGGGATTGGCCGCGAATTGACCGCTTGCCGCAGCAGGACCGTCTACCACGGTGACGACTGCATCGACGGTAAAGGCATTTTTGATGGACGGCCAGTTAAAGGCTTGCACGAGCGGCTTAGGCAAAGCGAGGCCCGACGTTTCGATCAACACGTGGTCGATATTTTCACGCCGCTCGACCAATTGCTCCATGACCGGATAAAACTCTTCCTGCACGGTGCAGCACAAACAACCGTTAGCCAATTCATAAAGATTGCGGTCTTGAGATTCCGCTTCGTCGTCGCAGCCGATACCGCAGCCCTTAAGAATTTCCCCGTCGATGCCAAGCTCGCCAAATTCATTGACGATCACCGCAATGCGCAAGCCTTGCGCGTTGGAAAGAATATGGCGCATGAGCGTGGTCTTGCCGCTGCCGAGAAAACCGGTCACGACCGTCACGGGAATTTTGCGAGTTTGCATCGTGGCTCCAGACTGCGTATGCGCGCGTTTTTTTAAGCGATGCGAGCGGCATCGCGGCAAACATGAGGTGAAACGCGCGTCTTGGTGGATCATGGGCCGTGCCGCATCCCCGCGACAACGAACCCGCTAAGAGTCCGGCCGGTATCCGGGCTGACGACTAAACCATCTTGCCTTCCCACGCAAAAATGCGCAGTGGCGCTGAAGCGGCTTGCCACGCAAGGTTTGCGTGGCGGTCGTGTCACCGTTGCGGGTGCAGCGAGTTCGGCGCCTTTCTTTAGCTTTATTGCCAAGGAAAAACACTTCCTGCTTCCCGTTTAACTGCGCGCGAAAGAAGCTCGCGCGCGAGCACCAAAACTGCGTGAAAGTCTAGGCTTTAGGCGCTTCAGCGTCAAGAAAGAGGCAACCTCGCCAAAGCGTTTCTTGTGATATCGTGCGGCGCTTGAACGTCCCTTTTTTCGCTTGAATCATGTCTTTAGTGGCTGGTATTGGCTGCCGTCGCGGTGTGAGTGCGGCTGAAATCGAACATGCGGTGCGCCAGGCGCTCGGCACGCTCGACTTTAGCGCGCTTAGCGCCGTCGCCAGTATCGATGTCAAGCAAAACGAAGCCGGTTTGCGTGAATTCTGCGAGCGTCATCGTTTGGCTTTGCATTTCTTTAGCGCCGATGAAATCGCAAGCGTGCCAGGCGCGATTTCAACGCATGCGCTTGAGCATTTGAACGTGAACGGCGTGTGCGAGCCTTGCGCCATGCTATTGAGCGGCGCAATGGCCATAGAAACACTCGTCGTACCCAAAACCATCGCGGGCGGCGTGACCGTTGCGATTGCACGAAAAGCATCATGAAAACCGATACCGAATCGCATCTGCGTATGACGCAGCGTCGCCGTGAAGGCCACGAAAAAAAGCAGGCCGCCGCCGATCATGAGAAGGGCTTGCTGATCGTTAATACGGGAAATGGCAAAGGCAAGACCACGGCCGCATTCGGCATGGCCGTGCGCGTGCTTGGGCATGGCATGAAGCTAGGCGTCGTGCAGTTCATCAAGGGCGCGCTGCACACCTCAGAACGCGATTTTTTGGGCGCAATTGCGAATTGCGATTTCGTGACCATGGGCGACGGCTATACGTGGAACACCCAAAACCGCGAGGCCGATATGGCGACCGCGCGCAAAGGCTGGAATGAAGCGCGCCGCATGATCGAAAGCGGTGAATATCAAATGGTCGTGCTCGATGAACTCAATACCGTGCTCAAGTACGAGTATTTACCGTTAGATGAAGTGCTTGAGGTGCTTAAGGCGCGGCCTGCCATGCTGCATGTCGTCGTCACTGGAAGACATGCGCCCGACGCACTCGTCGAACTCGCCGATCTCGTGACGGAAATGCGGATCGTGAAGCATCCGTATCGCGAGCAGGGTGTGAAAGCGCAACGCGGCGTCGAGTTCTGAACGCGATGCCAGCCTGCCCTGCGTTATTCATCGGCGCGAGCGCGTCGCATCAAGGCAAGACCACGGTGACGGCGGCCATTGCGCGTCATCATGCGCGGCGCGGTCTTAAGGTTCGCGCGTTCAAGACCGGCCCGGATTTTCTTGATCCGATGATTCTCGAACGCGCTTGCGGCGCGCCGGTTTATTCGCTGCATCTTTCGATGGTGGGCCTCGACGCATGCCGTGCATTGCTTAGCGAAGCCGCACGCGAAGCGGACTTGATTCTTATCGAAGGCGTCATGGGTTTATTCGACGGCACGCCAAGCGGCGCCGATCTGGCCGCCGCGTTCGGCGTGCCGGTGCTCGCGGTGATCGGCGCGCACGGCATGGCGCAGACCTTCGGCGCGATCGCGTTTGGATTGGCGCATTATCGCGAAGACCTCGTATTTCATGGTGTTTTTGCGAATCGCGTGGCGTCGGCGCGGCATGCGCAAATGTTGTCCGAAGCCATTCCGCAAGGGCTGCGTTATTGCGGGCATCTGTCGAATGCGGACGATATCGCGTTGCCCGGGCGTCATCTCGGTTTGACGCAAGCGCAGGAAGTCGCGGGACTCGATGCGCGTCTGGATCGCGCCGCCGATGCCATTGCATTGACTACGCTCGCAGAACTGCCACCGCCGGTTCACTTCGAAGAAAGCACGCTTGCTGCGCCGCCTCGATTGCTTGACGGACTGCATATCGCCATGGCGCGCGATGCGGCGTTTTCGTTTATTTATCCCGCGAATGTCGATCTGCTCAAAGCGCTCGGTGCGCAAGTCAGCACGTTCTCGCCGCTTGAAAACGAGCCCGTTCCCAAAGACGCTCATGCGCTTTATCTTCCCGGCGGGTATCCGGAATTGCATGCCGCCGCGCTAGCCGCAAATGCTCAAACGAGCGCTTCGATCAAGGAACATGCGGCGCAGGGAAAACCGATCGTCGCGGAATGCGGCGGCCTGCTTTATCTGCTCGATACGCTTACCGATATCGAAGGCACGCGCCACGCCATGCTAGGCATTCTTCCCGGTAACGCCGCGATGCAACGTCGCCTGGCACGCCTCGCCATGCAGCGCATTGATACCTCGCATGGCGCAATGACCGGGCACACGTTCCACTATTCCACGCTCGTCACGCCGATGCAGCCCGTGCTCACTGCATCGCATGCAACCACGGGGGCGGCGGGCGAAGCGCTGTATCGTCAGGGGAACATCACGGCGACATACATGCATGCTTACTGGCCGTCGAATCCAATTGCAGCCGCAGCGCTATTTCGCGGCGAACCACTATGACCATTCCGCTCGATCTTACTGACACCATCGAACGAGCCAAGACTCAAACGCCTGTCGGTTCGCCTTGCACCAATGTCTGTCGAATCGATCTGGGACATGGCTTATGCACCGGTTGCTTTAGAAGCCGCGCGGAAATCAAGCATTTCAAATCAATGGACGATGCCGCCAAGAAAATTGTCTTAGCGGATTTGCTGGCGCGCCGTGCTCGCTTAAGCTACGCGCCCTAAGCGAAAAAGCCCGCGTCCTTTAGGAAACGCGGGCTTAAACGCTAACTAAGACCTAAGCAACTCAAGCCGCAGCCATTCGCCTTGCTGGCCGGCGCTCAAGTTCACGCGAAGCAAACGCGCCGAACACAAGACCGAGCGTAGTCCAGATAATCGCCTGGATTCCGACCGATGTAATGCGGAATCGCCACAACAGCGATGCCGAAAAATCCGCCGGCACTTCATCGATAGTCGGCAATGCAAACAGCGCAATCGCGATCACGACGATATACACCGCCGCGCCGATCAAGGTCGCGTTAAAGCCGCCTTGCGTAGGCTGCAAGCGGCGCTGCAACCAGACAGCGAACACCATCGCCAAAATGGAAATCGCGATCATGATGAAGAACAGCGCCGTGCGCGGCCCGATCGTATCCGGATTGCCGATTGCAGGCGGGTTAGGCGGATACTTGAGAAAAGGCCCGATCGCCACGCTGATAAAACCCAGCAACGCAAGCAACGCCGCCGCGCCACGCGCATGCAGCGCCCCGCCGATACGCCCGTAAGCGAAGCCAAACACAAGCGAGAAAATGCCGCCAAGCGCCGTGCCGAATACGCACACACCGGTCAACAAACCGATGCCTGCTTGCGTAGGCCGGCTAACGAGTTCTTCACCGCCATGATCGTGCGAAGCGTCGGCATTATCGGTCTTAGCGGCTTTAGCGTCCTGAGGCATGGCCATCGGCGCATCTTTATGCTCATGCGATTCTTCAAACGCAATCGCCCGATCGACCGAAGGCTCGCCGAACGTACGCGCAAAGCCGAAGCCAAGCAGGCCC
>NZ_JAQFVG010000238.1:0-330 GCF_029439455.1 Caballeronia sp. BR00000012568055
CTCGGGCAAGCGCGGGCGCAGCGGCAATCATCAGTTGCCCGAAGGCGTGGCGCAGCGTGCGCTCGCGCTGATCCGCGAACGCTATGCCGATTTTGGTCCGACGCTGGCGTGCGAGAAGCTACGGGAATGCCACGGCATCAAGCTGCGGTCGAGACCATTCGCGCGCTGATGACGGCCGCAGGACTGTGGGTGCCGCGCAAGCAGCGCCCGCCGCGGATTCACCAGCCGCGCAATCGCCGCGCGTGTCTGGGCGAGCTGATCCAGATCGATGGCAGCGATCACCGCTGGTTCGAGGATCGCGCGCCCGCGTGCACGCTGCTGGTATTTATC
>NZ_JAQFVG010000238.1:367-43343 GCF_029439455.1 Caballeronia sp. BR00000012568055
CGACGATGCGACCGGGCGGCTGATGACGCTGCACTTCACGGCCACCGAATCGACCTTCAGCTACTTCGAGGCGCTATCGAAGTACCTGCATGCGCATGGCAAGCCGGTGGCGTTCTACAGCGACAAGGCCAGCGTCTTCTACGTCAGGAACCGCTCGCAGACCGCCGGCAAAGGCGTGACGCAGTTCGGGCGGGCCTTGTACGAGCTGAACATCGACGCGTTCTGCGCGAATACGAGTCAGGCCAAGGGGCGTGTCGAGCGCGCCAATCTGACCTTGCAGGACCGGCTGGTCAAGGAGTTGCGCTTGCGCGGGATCAGCACCTGGGAGGCGGCCAACGCCTATGCGCCCTGCTTCATGGCCGACTACAACTCACGCTTTGCCAAGCCGCCGCGCAGCACGTTCGATGCGCATCGGCCGTTGCGCGACGATGAATCTCTGGCGCGCGCGCTGACGTGGCGCGAAGCGCGTCGGGTCACCAAGGCGCTCACGGTGCAGTACGACCGGGTGATGTACTTGCTGGAGGACACCGAGGCGAATCGGGCATTGATTCATCGGGATATCGAGGTGTGGGAGTATCCCGACGGGCGCATGGAGTTGCATGCCGGCGATCGGCTGCTGGTGAGCCGCCAGTACGACCGACTCACGGAGGTCGATCAGGGGGCGGTGGTCGAGTGCAAGCGACTGGCGCATGTCCTGGAGCTCTCGCAGGCGATGCAGGCGCAGCGTGACAACCGTAGCATCGGCACGGCGCCCTCGCGCACGCATCGGGGCGCCGCGGTGCGTGCGGGCAAGCGGGTGGCTGGCACGAAGAAGCAGCGCGAGTTCACGCAACAGGATATGGAGCGAACGATGGTGGCGCTGCACGAACAAAAGCGCGGCGCGCAGCCCATCAACAGCAAGTCAGCAGCGGGCGGATCGTGACGCCGATGCGTCAGCGCCCTGCCCGTTCAGGCTGTCTGCTTCAACACGATGTTGTTGGCTGGGACACAGAGGAATCGGACATTTCTACTGAGTCAGGCAGCAGACATTTGTAAATAGCCGTGACATCATGTGTAGCGGCTATATCCTAATGTCGTGTTCTGGCTATCTACAGATGTCGCATTTGAAACCTGTCCCAACCCGCGGCTGATTGCGTTCCGACATCCAATTTCCAAAACTTCGACGCAGTAAGCAATACTCGTCCATCAAAGTCAAAATAAAAATCTCTCATTAAATGGGACTGCAGCACTTCAGTCTGTGTTCTGCATCCAGACGCGATAAATTAATCGATTTCTCGCTCTTCGTAATTGTCACAAATTATCAATGGCGATTAAAGTAGTCGATAATAAACTAAAGTATTTATGCACGACCACGAAAATGAACGCGAATGTTAAATACTTCAAATTCCAGATTTCCGATGAAACGTGACTGTCTGCTTCAACGATGTTTAATTGCCGATTCAACGGCAATGTACGCCGAGGGCCTTCAGGCTTATCTCCAGCGCGATCTCGGCGTAAAGATAATCGATATCGCATCCTCGAAACTCGAGTTAATCAGCTCCATGTCGGACAACCGGCACGACTTGCTGATCATCGATCCATGGTATTTTCACGGTGAGTCCTGGTTCACCGATCTGAATTGCCTCCGCACCATACGCAATTACGATCGCGCTATGCCCATCATCGTTTTTACGGCTGAAACCGATCCGGCCATTCTTCAGAATATGGCCGGTATCGAACGAATGGGCGTGGTAAGCAAATGGGACGAATTACGACATCTGCTCGATGTCTGTGATCGAGTCGTTTCCGGTGAACATGGTGTCATTTCACCCATCATCGCGCGTATGAGAAACGAAATTCATTAGATTTCAATGTTCCTCAAATAAGCGCGTCGCGAGTGTTTCCGGTAACGGACTGCGGCGCGTCAGCGCGCAGGTCGCCTGGTCCAGTTGCGGTCCGCGCACGTAAGTTTCGAGCTGATCGATTGCAAACCGCTGCTCTTCGATCAACAGCCGCACCAGATCGCCGATCGACACAATCCCAATCAACCGACCGCTTTCGATCACCGGCAGATGCCGGATATGCTGACGCGTCATCAGCGCCATGCAGTCCTCCGTGTTCGCGCACGAGGTCGCTGACATCACCGGCGCGGTCATGATTTCGCAGACGGTCGTCGTGCGCGAAGACTTGTCACGCAGGATCACTTTGCGCGCGTAGTCCCGCTCGGTCACGATGCCGCAAACCATGCCGTCCACCCTGCCGCCAACCGTCACCACGAGCGCGCCGATGCCCGTCTTCGACATCAGCGCGACCGCGTCGTATACGCTGGCTTCGGCGTCGATCGTGTGAATCGCGTTGTCCTGCTTGGTGTTGAGGACCTGCCTGAGCGTTGCCATGTGCCGTTCTCCGAGTGAATGACGTGCGGTGTTTGCTGCGGACCAACGTGAATGACTTCAATCGAAATCGAAAAGATCGTTGAGGAACGACTTTTTTCGACGCTGATGCGCGCGTTTATCGCGTGAATCGCCGTAGCGGTAGCCATCCATCCGATGCGTGAGGCGTCGGTCGCGTTCGTCTTCATCGCGATACGGCTCGTGCGCCGGATCGGCGGCATCGGCAATGGATGCTTGTGCTGCGCGGCGAACGATTTGATCGAGTTCGCCGCGATCCAGCCACACGCCGCGGCACTTCGGGCAGTAATCAATTTCGATGCCCTCGCGCACAGTCATCAGCAGATCCGTGGCCGGGCAAACTGGGCATTTCATCTCTCTTCCTTACTGTTTGCTTTCGATGAAGTCATCGTAAAGGAAGTGATGCAGCCGAAAAACATGAGATTTCAGGCGTTTTGGTTCGGAAAAACCGAAGTTTTATCGTGTGATGAGAACTGCTTAGCCGTAACTCATGAAAAAGCATTCCGTTGCGCGAAGTTGACGCGCGTACGCAGCGTGAGGCTGTCCGCGCTGCTCACGTCGTCCGGTAAGAATGCTGCCGCGCATTGCACGCGACTTGCGTGTCATCTCAAAACCCCTCAAGCTTCCGTCCTGACGCGGTTCGCCGCACACGAAAACGCAACAAGAGGCATCCATCCCATGTCCGACAAATCCCCGATGAACGAAGAACGCGCCGGCTCCGACACGCCCGACCTCCGCTACTTGCTCGACGGCGCCGAGGCGTTCAGCCAGTCCGTGTTCCCCGACAGCGAAGCGCTTTTCAAGAGCCTTGCGCATCAGCAGGCGCCGCACACGCTGTTCATTACCTGCGCCGACTCGCGCGTGTCGCCGGAAATGATTACGCAGACGCGGCCGGGCGAGCTGTTCGTGTGCCGCAACATCGGCAATATCGTGCCGGCTTACGGCGAAATGCTGGGCGGTGTGTCGGCGGTGGTCGAATTCGCGGTGCTCGCGCTGAACGTGCGTCAGATCGTGATCTGCGGCCACTCGGATTGCGGCGCGATGAAGGGACTCGCTTCGGGCGCGACTATCGCCGATGAAATGCCGACCGTGCACGCATGGCTGCGCAATGCGGAAGCCGCGCGCAGCGTCGTGCAGGCGCGCAAGCTCGAAGAAGAAAAAATCGTGCAGGCGATGGTCGAAGAAAACATTCGCCTGCAACTGACGCATCTGCGCACGCATCCGGCCGTGGCAGGCCGGCTTGCGCAGAAACAATTGCAGGTGCAGGGCTGGGTCTACGACATCGGCCACGGACAGGTCTCCGTTTTCGATGAAAACGCCGGCGCGTTCGAATCCATCCCCGAAGCACGCGCGCGCATGCAGCAGCAGAAGTGACGCTGCGCGCTTTGCCCAGGCTGAAACGTTAGTCAATACAAAGAGACGTCAGGAAACACCATGCCTGTCTACGATTACGAATGCGCGGATTGCGGTGCATTCGAAACGGTCCGCCGCATTGCAGAACGCGATGAACCGGCAGCCTGCCCGAAGTGCGGCGAGATTGCCGGACGCGTGACCGTCGGCGCACCTACGTTCGGTAAATCAGGCGGTGCGGTGGGATCGGCGGGACAGGAAGAAGCCGGCAGCTACGGCATGAAACATCGCGGTGGCTGCTCCTGTTGTTGGTTCGGACATCGCGCGTTGCAAGGTTCGGGCACGCCCGTTGCAAACCCTCGACACGCTATCTTTTGCTGAGCGGGCGTATGATGTAGCGGCGGCGCGACGCGTGAATGTATGCGCGGATCGCTGCTGGTTGAATCAGCGCCGCTGGCATTGCGAAGCGTGCAGCAGTCGCACTCAGCATGTTCCGAACGAATAACAGGAGGTGATAAGGATGACGATAGAGTTCAGCGGGCGACGTCATGTCGTGGCAGCGGCGCGTGTCGCGTTCGAGGCCAAGGTTGATGGCCGCGAGGTCTGGTGCAGCGTCTCCCTCGATGCGCTCAACAATCACTTCGGCAATACCGGTACCTCTTCACACGACCTCCTCAACGCGTTCGAAGGAGGACGCGTAAAAATCGAGGATGCGGCGCGCCGCGCACTCGAACGCAATCACGGTCAATCAGTGGAACTCGAAACGCTCGATTTCAAGTAAGGCCGCCGAGGGCGGCGCGCCCGCCCTCTTTGAATCTCAACGCGCGTAATAACGGCGCAGCAAGTCGAACATTCTCCATATCGGGCACGGCGTACGAACGAAGCCGTCATAGCCCGCTGCCAGCATCGCGTCGCGCGGATCGCTCGTTTCGTCCGATGCGAACGCGATCATCATCTGCGCCTCCAGCCACGCCAGTTTTTGCGCCTGCTCGCGTAATGCGCGCACCAGCGCATGATCGTGCGATGCCTGCGTACTGCCGATGCGCGTATCGACAAAAACCACTTGCGGATGCCATTCCGACGCGAATTGCAGCGCGCCCGGCACGTTGCCGACCTGCACGGCTTCATAGCCGCGCATGGCGAGCATCAGCGCGAACGAGTCACCGACGTTCGATTCCGCATGCACGATCAGAACGCGGCGGCGCTCCTGTCCGTAATTTTGTCCGTCGGAGCGGCGTTCGTTCCAGATTTCGCATCTGGCAGCGCGTGTTTCGTAGGCTGGTTGGTCCATATTCGGTTCGGCGCGGCGCTGGGTCGCCGCGTCGTCACCATCGGTTCAGCAAGGACGAGACCCGCCTTTCGTACGCATGTTTTTTTATTCACGCGAGATCAGCAAACCAAACAGAAAGCCGCCGATACCCGCCAGCGCAATCGACTTCCACGGATTGTCGTGCACAAAGTCATCGGTGCCGTCGCTTGCACGGCGATAACGCACGGAAACCGCGTCGCGTGCATCGGACAAGGCGCGACGCGCGCGATGCGCCGCCCTGGCCGCACGCGGGGACGGGCGAAACGTGCTGCCCTGCCCTTCGGCATGCACGGCGGCCGGCTGCGCCAGCACGGCGGGACTGTCGCCGCCTTCGAGCACGCTGCCGTGCACGTGATACGGCGCGATAGCTCGCTCCGACGCGGATTTGCGCGAGAAAGGCGGTGTATCGACGGAAGCTTGCGGTGCCCCGACGTCTTTACCGTTTGCATTGTCCATGTTCTTTCTCCTTGCTCTGCAAAAAACACCGTGTTCGTCTAACTAGAGTCGCATCGAATGCGCCCGACTTCAAGCTGGCCGAACGTCATAATCCAAACGGACGAATATCGTAGTTTTATTCACATAGCCGTGAAAATTGCTCGTTTGCCGAGCCAATGCCGCGCGCCTACGATGGCCAGCGCAAAGCCCACACCACACGCGATCAGGCGGCCGCACAATTCGTTTCACGCCGCGCCGAAACAAGGCGATCCGCCGCGCCACTAACATGGCTTCGCGACTTACTCCCGAGCCAATCCCGCCATGAAGCCCGTCAATCTGATTCAACTCGTTGTGCTCGCCGCGCTGTGGGGCGGCTCGTTTCTGTTTATCCGCGTCGGCGTGACCGATCTTGGCGTTGCACCGTTGATGGCCCTGCGCGTGGGTATCGGCGCGGCGTTCTTGCTGATTGTGCTGGTATTGCGCGGCGCATCGCGTCCAGCTTTTTCGACGATGCGTCAGCGCGCGTGGCCGTTGTTCGTCGTCGGCATGCTGAACTCGGCGATTCCGTTCTGCCTGTTTGCCTATGCGGAGTACACGTTATCGGCGGGCGTGACGTCGGTGATCAACGCGACCACGCCGTTGTGGGGCGCGCTGGTCGCCTTTCTGTGGCTGAAGGACCGGCTGAGCCGTCTGCGCGTCGCCGGTCTGGCGATCGGATTTGCGGGCGTGCTGGCGCTGGTATGGGATCAGATGTTCGTGCACGACGCCACCGCCGCGCCTTTGTCACCGATGGCGACCGCGCTTGCCGCACTCGCGGCGCTGGCGGCAACGCTCTGCTACGGCATCGCGGCGAGCTACACGAAGCGGCATCTGACGGGCGTGGACTCGTTGACGGTCGCGGCCGGCACGATGAGCGCGGCGACCATCGCCCTGATCCCGTTCGCCATTTTCTGGTGGCCGTCGGGCGCGGTGTCTATGCAATCGTGGGGCGCGGCTTTCGGGCTGGGCGTGGCGTGCACCGGCATCGCGTATATGTTGTTCTTCCATTTGATCGCGGTCGCGGGACCAGCGCGCGCGATCACCGTGACCTTCGTCATTCCGATCTTCGGCATTCTGTGGGGCGCGATGTTTCTGGCCGAGCGCGTGTCGATGGGCATGGTGGCGGCCTGCGCGATCGTGCTGATCGGCACCGCGCTGGCGACGGGCTTTATCAAGCGCGTGCCCTTGCTCGGCGCAAAGTCGGCTATTTCCAGAGACGCGTGAGCGCTCCGCCCTCGCCCGCGATGGGATCGCGTTTCGGAAACGGCAAGGCTTCCATATTGCGACGCTCGTCGTCGGTGAGCGCGTCGCGGCGAATATCCCATTGCTGGCCGGGCGGATACGCGCCGACCACCTGAAAGCGCCGTCCGCTTGTCAGCAGGCAGTGGCCCGTTCCGGCAGGCAGCAGGATCGCATCGCCGGCGCGCAGGGCGATGACCCGGCCCTTCGGCCCGCCGATAATCAGCTCCGCATCGCCCGAGGCGACGCCGAGCACTTCATGCGCTGTCGAATGGAAATGGTGATAGTCGAACACGCCGTCGCGCCACTGCGGCGGCCAGCCGTTCTGCGCAAATAAGGCTTCAAAGTGACCGGCGATATCGCGTTCGCGCGGATCGAGCGCGCCGTGCCAGATCAGCACCGGCAGCCGCGTGTTGTTGGGCACCCAGCCGTTTGCATCGAGCAAAAAGGACTCGCAGTGCGTGTCAGCCGACTGCAAGGAAAGCGTCTCATCAATCATGTCGCGTTTCTCCAGGAATGCGAGAAAGCGCAGCAACGCGCGTTCCAACGGACGCGCGTTGCCAAGGTAGTTCAGCGGCCGTGCCAATGTCCGTACCCGCCGTATCCACCACCAAAGCCGACACCGACCGAGACTGCCGGTGCCGCGTAGTAACCCGGCGCGTAGGCATAACCGTAGGCCGGTGCTGGCGCCGGTGCATAGCCGTAAGGCGGCGCATAGATGCAACCGCTCAAGCCCGCTGCAAGGGCGAGCGCGGCGGTCAAGCCTCCCACCCGTTTGATTGTCGATGCTGTTTTCATGGTCATATGCCCTCCCCGAGGGTTGCTGATTTACCAGTGGCGATAGCCATAGCCGCCACCGTGATACGCATACCAGTCACGCCGATTCCAATAGCGATATCCATCCCAGTAACGGTCACCGTGCCAGCCGACCACGACGACCGGCGCAGCGGCGACATAAGCGGGAGGCGGAGGCGGCGGCGCGTAGATCGGCGCGGGCGCGGCATAAACGGGTTCCGGCTGCTCGTACACGACTTGCGGCGGCGGAGGCGGCGGCGCATAAACCGGCGCGGCATACACCGGCGCAACCGGCGCGGCATAAACCGGCGCGCTATACACCGGCACACCCAGATTGATGCCGAAGCCCACCCCGCCCGCATTGGCGACGCCGCAAGCCAGCCCCGCGCCGAGCGCCACGCCGATACCGATCAAACCCTTGACGTTCATGTCGTCCTCTTCTAGTTCGAATCGCTTCGAAACTCTTTCGCTGTCCACAGCCGGAATACGGCCATGAATCCATCTTATCCACGCGCCACGCGCCGCGCGTTACAGCGCCTGTAACAGATGTGAATGCCGAATCTCAGCCTGTAACCGCGTGTGTCCGGCACTTTCGACCGGTTCTCCGCCGCCATCCTGAAAACCGCGCGGTTGCGCGTGCGCGCGCCGTCGTGGGATAGTTCGGCTTCTCAAAAAGGATGCCGGGCGATGGACCTCTTGCGGAGCATGCGGATTTTCGTGCGGGTGGCGGAGGCGTCGAGCTTCACCGTCGCGGCGCAGCATCTGGACATCACGACCGCGCAGGCTTCGCGCGCCATTACCGAACTGGAAACGCATCTGCGCACGCGCTTGCTCAATCGCACGACGCGCCGCGTCGCGCTGACGGATGCGGGCAATCGCTACCTTGCACGCTGCAAGGAAGTCACCGCGCTGGTCGATCTGTCCGAAGCCGAAGCGGGCGATGCGCAAGTGCTGCCGAACGGCGTGCTGCGCATGCACGCGCCGATCACCTTCGGCCAGCATTACGTCGTGCCGGCGCTGACGCAGTATCTGGAGGCGCATCCGCAGGTTCGTGTGGAACTGACTTTGTCCCAGCAAGTGCCCGATATGCTCGATGAAGGCTACGACGTCTTTCTGCAAGTCACGACCAAGTCGCTGCCCGATTCCGCCCTCGTCTCCACGCGCATTTGTTCGATGACCAGCGTGCTGTGCGCATCGCCCAAATATCTGAAGGCGGCGGGCGTGCCGAAAAACATTGAAGAATTGACGCAGCACGCTTGTTTGCAGTTGGTTACGACCTTCTTCCCGGTCGATCGCTGGGTGTTCGACGGACCGCCCGGACGTGTGGAGATCGAGTTGCCGCCGGGCCGCCTGCGCGTGAATTCCGCCGATGCACTCGCCGTCGCCGTCGCCGATGGTCTGGGCATCGCGCCGCTGCCTGCGCTGTCCGCGCTGCCCTCGCTGGAAAGCGGCGAGTTGGTGCGCGTGCTGCCGGAGTGGGAACTCCAGACCATGACCATTTATGCGATGTACGCATCGCGCCAATATCTCGACGCCAAGATCAAAACGTGGATCGCGTTCCTGCGCGATTCGGTCGAAGCCAAGCTCGCCGGCAAGATGGCTTAAGTGCTTCCCGGCATTACGCCTGCTTGACCTGTGCGGGTTGGAAAGGCAGCAACTTGCCGTTCAGCATCGCGCGGATCGTACCGGCGATCAGGATGCCGATCACCACGTTTCCGGCCAAGAACAAACCAAGCGCCAGCAATTCCATGGCACCGGTCGCGCCGCGTTCGACCATGCGGATCGCCATCGTCGGGAGTGCGGCCACGCCGAAGCTGAAGGCCCAGTACGAAGGCGCGAACGCTTGCTGACGAATCCACGGCACAAGGCGCGACAGCATCAGGGCCTGATACAACCCATAGCCCAGCAGCATGTAGGCGAAGACATCGGGCACGCCGTGCGTGATGGCGAGATACGACACCCCGCCGACCACCGGCGGCGCAAGCTGGATGCCAAGACTCGGACGCAGCGCTTCCGGCAGCGGGTCATGCACGGCCGCACGATGCAGGATCATCGATTCGATCGCCAGCCACGAAAACACGCCCGCGCCGAAGAAAATCGCGCCGAGTTGCGTCCAGCCGAGACCGGCCGCCGCCGTGGCGGCAACGAAGCTCGGTGCGACCGTCGGCAGATACATGGCGGGCGTCGTCAATTCGGGCTTGCGGCCGCCTTGCCAGACGCGTCCGTGCAGATACGCACCGAGCGCGAGTTGGCTCAGCGCGCCGATCGCGAACAGCGCGATGGCGAGACCGTGCGAATAGGCTTGCACGGCCTGCGCGGCGAGCAGCGTCGAAACCGGCGCGAGCGCTGCAAACGACGACTGCACCGGATGGCGCATTTCCGCGATGGCATCGTCGCGATGCGTCAGCCACTTGTGCGCGTATGCGGCCATCAGCGCGATCCACAACGCGAGCGCGCCTGCGGTCAGCATCACCGGAACAGCATGCGGCAAGGTCCAGATTTTCGCGGCCGCGCGCCATGCGCCAGCGAGCGCGAGTATGCCGACGGCAATGCCGAAAAACGCTACGGGCAGTGGTGCGCGCTCAGCGGCGTGATTACTTTCATTGCGGGTATCCATTTCCCTTCTCCTTTGCGTTCGAGTCGAACTGCGATGGAGGAAGATTAGTGGCGTCGCGCGTGTTTGCGAATGTGCCGGCGTCTCGTAAGACCGCTCGATCGTCTCAAGTGCGCGCGCAGGAATTTATGCCACACTCAACGAATGAACCGAACTCATTCATCGGCTGAAACGCAGTCGAAACTCAAGCGACAAGGCGTGTTGCGCGGTTGGTTTGCGCTGCGTCATTCGCGCGATGGCATCGCTGCGACGTGGCGCGAAGAAAGTGCCTTCAGGCAAGAGGTATGCGTCGCCGCGATCCTGCTGCCGGTGGCGATGTTGATGCCCTTGAGCGCGGTCGAACGCGTGTTGCTGGCGGCGTCCGTGCTGCTGGTCTTGCTGGTCGAACTGATCAATTCGGCGCTCGAAGCGGTGGTCGATCGCATCTCGCTCGAACGGCACGAATTGTCAGGACGCGCGAAGGATTGCGGCAGCGCCGCAGTCACCGTCGCGATACTGATTTGCGCATTGACGTGGGCGACGATTGCAGGGCCCTTGATGTGGCATTGGCTTGTGTCGCATGCGTGAGCGGGCTACGTCATCGTCGTACGAACGCATCAATATGCCGAGCCAGTTCGATCGGATATTGGTACATCAGCGCATGCCCTGCGTCATCGACAGTTATCAGTCGCGCGCGTGGAATGAGCTTCTCCAGATAGCGGCCGTTGGCATCGTTGAGGACGTCGTCGTTCGCGCCTGAAATGACCAGCGCGCGAACCGGAGAACGGCGCAGCGCATCGGCGGCGGAGGAATCGGCGAACCAGCGCGACATGGCCTGATTTTGCTGAGCGGCCACCGCGTCAGGAACGCTCGCTTTCGGATAACCGCGCGGCTTGAACATATCGCCAACGAAGCATTGCGTGGCATCGGCGACGGCATTGGCGGGAAAGAGCACGGCCATAATCTTGCCGAACGCGCCCGCCCCGCTCTCCGATAACACCGCCTGCACCTGCGGCGTCAGCGGCACGGCCTGCGGGCCGGGCGGCGCAGTCGTAATCAGCGTCAGAGATTCGACCTTGGCGGGCGCATCGAGCGCGAGTTGCTGCGCGATCATGCCGCCCATCGACCAGCCGACGACATCCACGCGTGACAGCTTCAATGCCGCGATGAGATCGGCTGCGTCGGCGGCCATATCGCGAATGCCGTAGTCCGGGCCGTATCGGCCAGGCTGCGCTTTCGAATCACCGATTCCGCGATTCTCGAACACGATCACGTCATGATGGCGCGCCAGTTCACCCAGAAAATACGCGTTCCACTCGCTCATCGTCGCGCGATAGCCGGTGATAAGCAAAAGCGGCGCGCCGTGCCCGAAGCGCACATAAGCGATCGGCCCATTCCTGCCCTGTGCGATCTTCTGCTGCGCAGCGGGCGATGCATCGGCGCGCGTGGCAGTGAGACCGCAAAGCTGGCTCGGACCGAAGGACAGGTCTTCGGCAAATGCGGTTGGTGTCAGGCATGCGAAAAACCAGACTGCGGCGATGCGGATCAGCGTCGTCGGTTGCATCCGGAACTCCAGGCGGATTCGTGTGAAATCAAAACTGGAAAAGCGAGCGAAACAGCGGAGATAATAGGCGAAGGCTTACCTACGGAGAAATCAGAAGATGAACATGCGCTTCGTGAATCTGTCATGCGTCGTTGCCGCGATATGCGTTTCGGCCTGCACCGGCCCCGTCGAATTCTCGGCAAGCGCCAATCCTCCCACTGGAAATGGCGACTCGACATCGGCTGATTTCAGCGGCATGGATCGCGCGATGGACGCCTGCAAAGCCACTGCAAAACAAGCCGGCCCCGGACAGTGTCTGCAAGTCCGCACCTACGAAGCGTGCATGAAAACGAAGGGCTATATCACCGTGCTCGGGCCGGAAAATCCGCAGAATTGCGGCCAGCCCGCATGGGAAGACGACGTGCGCAAGTGGCTCAAATAAGCGCATTCACTGGCGATTCGCCACGCGCATAAACATCACGTAGAGCAACGCGCCCGCTGCCGCACCGATCAGCCAGCCGAGATTGTTCGGCGGCAGCAGCTTGAGCATTTGCGTCGATAATTCCCAGCCGACTGAAATCACGCCCGATAAAAGCAGCGCCGCAAGTCCGACCTTGTTCCAGCCGCCGTCGTAGTAAAAGCGGCCGCCTGGCTGCATCGTATAAAGCTCGGCGGCGTTCACTTGTTGATGCTTGACGAGGTAGTAGTCGGCCATCATGACGCCATACATCGGCGCGAGCACGGCGCCAAAAACGCTGACGAAAATAGTGATCGCCTTCGGGCTATCGACGAAGATCCACGGGCATACGATGACCGCGAGAATCGACGCGATCAGGCCGCCCTTTTTGAAGTCCACATGCTTCGGAAAAAGATTGGCGATGTCATACGCAGGCGACACGAAGTTCGCGACGATATTGATGCCCATCGTCGCGATGATGAACGTGATACTGCCGATCGCCACCCACACTTTGTTCTCGATGCGCGAGACGATTTCCACCGGGTCCATGATCATCGTGCCGAAGACTTTTTCGCTGCCTGCGGTAACGATCACGGTGATGATCGCGAAGGCCACGAAATTGAACGGCAGACCAAGAAAGTTGCCGATCTTCATCTGCCGCTCGCTCTTGGCGAAGCGCGAAAAGTCCCCGAAATTAAGCAGTAAAGCAGCGAAATAGCTCACTACTAGCAAGATGGCGTTGATCATCGCGTGAAGCTGATCGTCGCCGGAAAGCACCTTGCCGCCGAGCGTGAGATTGAGACTGCCCAGCCCCGCGCGATACAAGATCCAGCCCATCAGCACGAACATCACCACGTACACGGCCGGTCCGCAAAAATCGATGAACTTGCGGATAATCTCCATGCCGCGCTGAAAGATGATGAGTTGCAGCAGCCACATGAAAAGAAAGCTGACCCAGCCGAGCATGTCGAGATGCACGAAGCTCGATGCACGCCAACTCGCCACCGAAGGTACAAACAGCAACAGCAACGTGGCGACTGCCTTCGACGCAAAATAAGTTTGGACCCCGTACCAAACGATCCCGACCACGCCGCGAATCAGCGCGGCGAGATTCGCGCCCATCACGCCCATCGACACGCGCGCCATCACCGGAAACGGAATGCCGTGCCTAAGACTCGGTTTGCCGACCCAGTTCATCAGCACATACACGATCAGAATGCCGATGGTCAGCGCAAGCAGCACCTGCCAGCCCGATATACCCAGCAAAAACAGGCTCGCCGCAAACGTGTAGCCACCGACGCTGTGCACATCCGACATCCACATCGCGAAGATGCTGTAGCCGTTCCATGTGCGCCGCGCGCGCGGCACGGGCGCGAGATCGTGGTTGTAGAGACGTTCGTCGGCATTGACGATCTGCACGTCGGCCGTCGGGTCGAGCGAGGAAGAATCTGCGGCGTGAGAAGCGGGCATGGTGCTCTCCAGGGCCGGTTGTATTCCGATTGAATCGTTTGCGTCGCCGGTTATCGGCAAATGCTCGGCCGATGCAAGAAAGAGTAATGCATGTGGCCGCGAAGTTGAACGAAAACAGGGACTGTTTCCCCTTATATTCGGCGTTTTGCGATGTCTAAAGTCCGCGCACGACCATGCCGTTATGGGGTTCATCATGAGAAAAAAACGCTTGCCCCTTCCCGAAATGAACGACGCATTTATCGCTGCCGCCGAAGCGCTGGCACTGTTCTGCCGCCTTCGCAACATCGACGCGGCAGAGTTACCGGCTCAGGATATCGACGCCGTGCTGGACCTGGCTTTCGAGGAAGCGGCGCAGCAGGCCGCCGCGCGTGAGGAGGCGCGCCGCTTGGATTGACCGCGTTGGTGTAAAACTTGCTCGATGTAAGGCGGCTTGCTGTTTCAGCCGATGCCGCCGACCCGATATGACGCAGTGCAGTCGGCGTTCCCTGCCCGTTTGCATTGCGGAGCGTTCATGTCGAAGATTCTCGGCCCGGTGCTGGGTCCGCAGATCGAAAGCGTCGCGCACGATCCCTTCGGCTTCGTGATGCGCGTAATCAAGGCTTTTCGCGCCAATCAAGGCATGTTGCTCGCGGGCGCGGTCGCGTACTACGCGCTGTTGTCGATTGTGCCGCTGCTGATTCTTATCGTGATCGTGCTGTCGAAATTTATCGGGCAGCAGGAATTGCTCGATACGCTCGCGCGTCTGCTCGAATGGCTGGTGCCCGGACAGGCCCGCGCCATCGTGCGCGAACTGGCGAATTTTTTGGCGCATCGCGCGGTGATCGGCTGGCTGCTCGCCATTACGATGATCTTCTTCAGTTCGCTCGCCTTCACCGTGCTCGAAAACGCGATGTCGGTGATTTTCGTGCATCGCGTGGCGATCCGGCGTCGGCATTTTTTGCTGTCCGCGCTGCTGCCCTATTGCTACATCCTTTTTCTCGGCGTTGGCATGCTGATTGTCACATTCGTTTCGAACGGCTTGCAGGCGATGGGCTCGAACAGCATCGATCTGCTCGGCGTCGAAGTGTCCTTGCGTGGCGTGTCGCGCCTGCTGTTGTATCTGCTCGGCGTGGCGGGCGAAATCTTCGTGCTCACGTCCATATATCTCGTGATGCCGGTCGGACGGCCCTCTTTGCGGCTCGCGCTGCTCGGCAGTATCACCGCGGCCGTGCTGTGGGAAATCACGCGACATGTGCTCGTTTGGTATTTCGCCACGCTCTCGCAAGTCAGTGTGGTGTACGGCTCGCTGACGACTTCGATCGTCGTGCTGTTCAGTCTCGAAGCGCTGGCCGCCTTGCTGCTGTTTGGCGCACAGGTGATCTCCGAATTCGAGCGTTTCGGTACGGCGGCCAGCGGACCGGTTCAGCCCTTTACGACCGATTGACCCCGCTTCAATCCGCTGCAATTGCGCCACGAAAATTCTTCCGTGCGCTACCCCACATAACGGCGCATTCAGCGTCTGACAAAAACCACTGGAAGCCTTGCTCCAAAGGTCAGGCCCGGGACCTGCTACGGTAGTATCGGTTTTATGCATGCAATGCGCATCGAATGCAAAACTCACCGCGCGTTGCACACATCGCACATCGGCCTCTGACGGCGGTTAGCGCCATCGGATTCGCTCTGGCGGCATCGCCGGACTTCGTGCGAAGTTCTTCGCCTGATGGATTCAGCGCCTTGCACCTGGCGGAAATTTCCAGGTCCATGGCGAGAGTTACATTGTTGCGGCTTAATCGGAATGTGTCTGATGAGTCGCACCAGTTTTCATCGGTTCATTGATGCGGATGCAGTCCGTGTGGATGAGATGCGACGCCGCGAATGCGTGCTGCGCCAACGCTGTTATCGGCGAGAACGCGCCTGTTCTTGAGCGCGCCCGCCGTCCGACGAATACCTTCCGGAGAGTGCTGTCATGCCTCACCAAGCCAAACTGCCCGATGAGCGCGTCACGGGCCGTGCAAGCCCCGCGAACGATCCCACCGTGCCCGCGGCCGACGCCGTCTTCGAACGCGACGATGCCTACGCGCCTGCGCGCGCACCGCTTGCACCGATACGCTTCGGAAGGCTCGCCTTGTGGATGGCCTCGGCGACCGCGCTGGGTATCGGCGTGCTCGGCACCGTGGCCTACAGCATGTGGTTCACGCACGACCAACGCGTCTACGCCGAAGCGATGGCCAGCGCGCGCAAGACCCTCGGCATCGAACAACCGGCACTGGCGCAGACGCAATCGGGCGGCGCGGTCGAAGCCGCGCCTGTGACGTCCCCGCCTGTGACGTCGATCGTCACGATACCCGCTGCACCCGCCACGCCCGAAACCACCGATCTCGCCGAAATAAACGATACGGACGATTCAACCACCTTCGCCACGGTCACCGCCCCTTCTGGCAGCGATAGCGCGCCCGTCGCACAGGGTTCGGCACGCAAGGTCAGCGGCAACGCGCAGACCGCCGCCGTACCGATGCGCACAGGCCGCTCAGCACAGACACAGGCCGCGCGCCGTCACGTTGCGCGCGCCAAGTCCGACACGGGCCTGTTCGCGCGTATGGGCGCTTTCTTTCATCGAGTGAGCTATCAACAACAACGCAATGGCACGTCCCGCCAGCGAGAGGAATATTCCCGTCCCTGACGGCGACGCGGCGGATGGCATGCAGCATCCAGAAGCCGAGTATGTTCCGTATGACAGCTTGAAGGTGCGCAGCTTGCGCGCGTTCGATCGCGTTCGCGCTTTGGTATCGCGCGCACGCGTGCCCGGTCCCGCACCGCTTGCGGGTGCTGCGCTACTGTGTTTGCTGATCGGCCTGCTGATTCTGGCCTATCAGGTCCGGGCGATTTTCACCGCGCAATTGCAGCAGGAATACGTCGGGCTGGTGCTGGAAACGGTCGAACGCGCCGATGCCGCGCGCGGAACCGTACTCGCCCTGCAAGGCGCACCGCCCGGCGATACGCATCACGTGATTGCGTATCGTGAGGCGCGCATCGAATTCGCCGCGCGGCTGGCGGGTCTGCATGCCTTGATCGCATCCAGTCCGACGGCCGCTCCGCCCTTGCCGTCCACTGTGCTGTCTCCCGCCAGCGATTTCATGGCGGCAAGCAAAGCACTCGATTCCGCGTACGCGTATTGGCGCGCCGAACGCGATCGTTCGAGCGCGGACGTGCGCACGCGCGTGATCAGCGTTTCGCATACGCTGATCGCGTTATCGGCGATCGTGTTTGGCGTGCTGATTTCCGCACTCGGAATGTATGCAAAACGCAATAGACAATTGGCGGGCATGTCGCATGAATTCGAGCAGGCCTCGCTGCACGATCCGATGACCGGTCTGCCGAACCGGCGCAAGCTGTTCTCAGCGTTGGAAGAAGCCGCAGGACGCCTGGCCGATGGCGCGCCCGATGCGCGTATCGCGGTGTTGTACGTCGATCTCGATGGCTTCAAGCGCGTGAACGATACGCACGGCCATCGCATCGGCGATGAGTTTTTGATTGCGGTGTCGCGACGCTTTCGGCAGACGGTGCGCAATATGGATGTGGTCGCGCGAATCGGCGGCGACGAGTTCGCGGTGCTCGTGCGTGAATTTTCCAGCGATACCGAATTGGCCGCCGTGGCGCAGCGCATCATCGCTTCCGTAGCCGAAACCGATGGCCAGATGGGTCTCGGCCTCGTGCGCGCAAGTATCGGTATCGCCAGTTTTCCGGATCGCGTCACGGATTACTGGCGGCTCGTCGCCGTTGCGGATGACACGATGTACACGGTCAAGCGCAACGGCAAGAACGGCTTCGCATTCGCCTCGCACGGAGGCTGAAACGCAGGCGTTGAGAAGCGTCAGGCCGCGGCCCGCAGATCCTCTTCACCGCCCAGCGCTTCGGTCAAATCCGCGAGCATGCGCGCGAATTCGCCGGTCATCAACGCGAAGTCGGCTTCGAAGCGTTCGTCGTCGTTGACGGCGGTCGGGTCAGAGGCTTCCTTCAGCACGTCGAGCGCGGTCACGCGCTTGAGCGTCAGCGACGGCGTCAATACGAACGACACGCGATCGGCCCAGGTCATCGCAAGACGCATACATTGCTTGCCCGCTTCTATATGACGGCGCATATCTTCCGCTTCGAGCGCGTGGCCGACATAGCGGACCGTTGCATTGCCTTCGCCTGCCGAGCGCAGTTCCGTATCGCGGTCGAGCGTGAATCCGGCGGGTGCATCGCCGGTGAGCAGCCAGTCGGTCATGGCCGATACAGGCGCACGCGCAACACGCACGCTCGCAAGCGGCAGATCCGTCACCGACTTCACCAGCAATCCGATGATGTCATCCGCAAGCGTCGCCGATGCCGTATCGAGCGCAAGCCATCCATGCACGGGATCGATCCAGATGTTGGTATCGCGGCGAATACTGAAGGCGCGCGGCAGCAGTTCGTCGGTGACCTGCTCCTTCAACTCGCGCATCTGCTTTCTGCCGGGTTTGAAGCCTTGCTGTTCCTCGAGTTCGATTGCACGTTCCTTCGTGAACTGCGTGACCACGGAAGCAGGCAGCAACTTCTTTTCCGCGCGATACGTGATGAGCATCTGGCGATTGGCCGTGTAGACGAGCGAGTCGTTGCCGCGCGGCGAGACCCAGCCGCGCCGTTCATTTTCGATGCTCGATGCATCGCTGAATGCGAGCGGCGCGAGCCATTGCTGCATCTGTTCAGGCGTGACGCTCCAGTGCGCGGGAAGACGGTGAAGCTGAAGATTTTTGAACCACATGGCGGGACGTTCGATGTAGTCGGAAAAGCGCGCCATTCTATACGACGCTCACTCGATACGTCTCTCGGGCATGATCCGCCACTTCAAATTTACGCCCGCAGCGGCCAGCAAAATCAGTATCGCGCCGACGATCTGCATCCACGCAAGCCGTTGTCCGAACGCGAACCAGTCGACGCCGATCGCGACCACAGGATAGATGAACGACAACGCGCCGGTCATTGCAGTCGGCAGTTTTTGAATCGCGCCATAAAGCAGCACGTACATGAGTCCCGTGTTGAGTACGCCGAGCGCAATCAGATCGGCCCAGCCAAACATGGTGGCCGGCGTCTGATCGAATTGAGCGAACGGCGCAAGCATGAGCATGCCGAACAACACATGCAGCATGGCAATCAGATGCGGCGGCGTACCCTTCAACCGCTTCGTGATGATCGACGTAATCGCGTATAAAAACGCGGCCCCGAGCGCATAAGCAACGCCTTCGATGTAGCGGCCCGGTCTGGCAAGCACCGCAGGCTCGACACGCACCACCAACACCAATCCGACGAACGCGATCCCAAGCCACGCTAACGTCGACGCCGAGACGCGCTCACGCAAGAACACCGCGCCCAACGCCACAAGCATGAACGGCTGCGTGTTATAGACCGTGGTCGCCATTGAAATCGATGCACGCGAATACGCCGCGAACAACAGCAGCCAGTTGCCGACAATCGCCGCGCTTCCAAGCCCAATCAAGCCAAGCATGCGCCAGGAGAAGTATCGCCGCTTCAAAAAGCCGAACGCTGCACACACGGCAACGAGCGTTGCGCCACCGAATACGCAGCGAAAAAACACCACGTTCATAGGCGTTTGTCCCGACGACACCACGAGCCAGCCGATCGTGCCGGACATCAGCATGGCAAGTGACATTTCGATTGCGCCGCGCCGCTGCTCTCCCGCATGCGACGCTACGACAGCATGCGTGCTTTCCGTATTCATATTCGATGATAAGCAAGTTTCAATAAATATCAGTTTAACGATGCATCTCACGCGAAACCATGCATAAAATAAGGCCTGTTCTTCAAACGACCTTGAAATCAAAGGCGATCATGGCAAGAAACCTTAGTGCATCGGATGCGAATGGCATCGACGCGATCGACCGCGAGATGATCGCCGTGTTGGCGAGCGATGGACGTATCGCGGTGAGCGAGTTGGCCAGGCGAATCGGACTGTCGGCGCCAAGCACGGCCGAGCGCATGCGCAGGCTCGAAACACAGGGCGTCATACGCGGCTTCACCGTGCAGATCGATCCACGCGCGCTTGGCTATACGCTTCAGGCTATCGTGCGCGTGCAGCCTTTGCCGGGCCAATTGCATCTCGTCGAAGAGGCGATCCGGCGCATTCCCGAGTTCGTCGAATGCGATAAGGTGACGGGTGACGATTGCTTCGTTTGCAGGCTCTGGCTGCGTTCCATCGAACAACTGGACGACATCCTTGCACGAGTCACGGAACGCGCTGCGACCAGCACGTCCATCATCAAGGCCGTGCCGGTCGAGCGGCGACTGCCCCCTCTCGAATGAGCACACGAACAGCGTTAAAATAGGCACGCTTCCACGAACCGAGTGAGCGCGGACCTGACGCGCGAGAGGAACGTTCATGAGCGATTTCGATGCAAACCGCACCTTCCGCGGACTTCCGCTGACGCCCGAACAAGATGCCGAAATCCGGCACTACATCAAGAAGAAAAAGCAGCGCAGCGAACCGTGGGACACGCCGGAGCTGGCCGCGATGTTGCAGGACATGCTGGAGCCACCCGGTAATGACGAAGACGATCCGTCCGACGACGAAACGGACGAGGAAACGCGTGCAATTGCGGAGCGCGCATCGGCTTTTATCGATGAAGGGATGGACCCGATCGAGAACAGCGAGGAATGGCATGCGGCGATGGAAGCCGAAGCCATGAAAGGCTCGAAGCGCTAAAAAAAGCGCCGGTTGATCCGGCGCATTTTAATGTGATGTAAGCAACGGCTGTTCAATGCCTGTGACGCAGCCATTCACGCGGCGGATGCGTGTCGAGCCAGCGGGCTTTGGGCGTGTGAACATGCGGGTGGCGGTGATGCATCACGAGAACCACTGCGATGCACAACACCAGAACGATTCCCGCCATCAGGCTGATCATCGGTTCGGTCATCGCAATCTCCTTAACGGGTCAAGAGGCGATTTCTTCATTCTAAGCCTGTTTTCAGGCACCGATGCATATCGCGCCCAACGCGATCACGCAGCAGGAAAGCAGCCGGCGCGCACTAAGTTGTTCATTCAGGAACATGCGGCCAATCAATGCAGCGAACACTACACTCGTCTCGCGTAACGCCGAGACCGCGCCCATTGCGCCGTATTGCATCGCCCAGATCACAATGCCGTACGCCGCGATAGAAACCAGTCCGCCAAGCGCGTTCTGCACAACCACCGGCGATGGCGCGCGCAACGCTTTCGGCCCGCGCATTGCGATGAAAAGCACGGGCATGAGCAGATAGAACGCAAACATCCACGCTGTATAGGCGATAGCGTTTCCCGATTCACGCACGCCGATTCCGTCGATCACGGTGTACACGGCAATGGTCGCGCCGGTGACAAACGCGGCGATCGCACTCTTCTTCGATACATTGCCTCGCTGCAACGCAAGCGACATGATCCCGCAAGAAACCAGCACGATGCCAACAATGGGAAGCACGCCCGGATGTTCGCGCGCAAACAGCGCTGCGCCGATTGCAACCAGCATGGGCGACGAACCGCGCGCAATCGGATAGGTTTCGCCGAGGTCACCGCTTTGATACGCCCGCACCAGCGCCATGTTGTAGACGATATGCACGAGTCCCGACGCGACGATGCAAGGCCATGCGCCCGCATGTGGCATCGGCAAAAAAGGAATGGCGACGATGCTGACAATGGCGATGCAGATACTCATCCACGTCAGCGACAGAAAGCGGTCCGCGTTGCCATGCAGCATGGCGTTCCAGCTTGCGTGAAGGAGCGCAGCGAACAACACCAATCCACCGACGTAACTGAACATGTGTTTAGACGTCTAGACGTTTAGATGCGTACATTCTAATAGAAAGAAGAAGTTTATTCCACATGCTGCAAGCGCGCGAACGGCTTTCGTCCTATAGTGCAAGGCACGTTCAAGTGGGGAGACGCAACATGGCGACATGGAAACCGGACCCGAGCTTTTACCCTTCGCCGCGGCTCGCCGCCAAAGCGCCGCGCGAAACGCTCGCCTACGTGGCGACCTTCGATCCCGAGCGCCGCGCGCCTGACCGCATCGCCGTGGTGGATGTGGATCCCGATTCGTCGAGCTATACGAAGATCGTCGGCGAACTGGAAATGCCGGATATCGGCGACGAGTTGCATCACTTCGGATGGAATGCGTGTTCGTCGTGTCTGTGCCCCAATGCGCCGCATCCGCACATGGAGCGGCGCTATCTGATCGTGCCGGGTTTGCGATCCTCGCGCATCCATATCATCGACACGAAGCCCGATCCTAAGCAGCCAAAGATCGTCAGGACCATCGAACCGGAAGAACTCGCGGAGAAAACCGGCTATACGCGGCCGCATACGGTTCATTGCGGACCCGGCGGCATCTACATCACCGCGCTCGGTAATGCGCAGGGAAAAGCGCCTGGCGGCGTGCTGATGCTGGATCAGCAAAGCTTCGATCCGCTCGGCCGATGGGAAGTGGATCGCGGTCCGCAACGACTCGCCTATGATGGCTGGTGGCATCTCGGCTACGACACAATGGTGACGAGCGAATGGGGCACGCCGGACACTTTCGAAAATGGTTTGGTACCCGAAATATTGCTCGGCGCGAAGTATGGCCGCAAGCTGCATTTCTGGGACTTCACCAAACGCAAACATATTCAGGAGATCGACTTCGGCGACGAGTATCAGCTCGTGTTCGAACTGCGGCCCGCGCATGATCCGACCAAGGCGTACGGTTTCGTCAATTGCGTGATCAGCCTGAAGGACCTGTCTTCGTCGATCTGGACGTGGTATCGCGACAAAGACAAATGGGCGGTGAAGAAAATCATCGACATTCCCGCCGAACCCGCCGATGCAAGCGTATTGCCGCCCTTGCTGCAAGGCTTCGGCGCGGTGCCGCCGCTCGTGTCCGATATCGATCTCTCGATGGACGACCGTTTTCTGTACGTATCGTGCTGGGGCACGGGCGATATGTTGCAGTACGACGTCTCCGATCCGTTCGCGCCGAAGCTGGTGGGCAAGGTACGCGTGGGCGGCATCGTCTCGCGCGCGACGCATGCGGGCGCAAAAAACGGCGCGCTGAACGGCGCGCCGCAGATGGTCGAAATCAGCCGCGACGGCAAGCGCGTCTACTTCACCAACTCGCTGTATGGCGCGGTGGATGCGCAGTTCTATCCCGAAGGCATCGACGGATGGATGGTCAAGCTCGATGCCGATCCGAACGGTGGCCTTACCGTCGATCGCGACTTCTTCATCGACTGGCCGAAGGGCCAGCGGCCGCATCAGATCCGGCTACAAGGCGGCGATTGCTCGTCGGACTCGTTCTGCTATCCGTAACGCGCGGCAAGCCCGCCAAAGCCGTTTTACGATGATTTCCGCCCCGTCCGCGCTCTTGTTCACCGCTGCGGGCCTCGGCGCGTTCCACGGCCTCAATCCCGCGATGGGCTGGCTGTTTGCGGTGGCGCTCGGTCTGTATGCGCACAGCCGCCGCGTCGCGCTGCTGTCGCTCGTACCGATTGCGCTCGGCCATGCGCTGTCCGTGGCGCTCGTGCTGGCAGGCGCATTGACGCTCGGCTCGTTCATCGGCCATAACACGCTCGCACGATGCTGTGGCGCATTGCTGATCGCATGGGGCGTGTGGCGATTGTGGCGCGGGCATCGCGGAAGGCCGACGGTCGGCATGCGTACCAGCCTCGCAGGACTCGCGTTGTGGTCCTTTCTTATGTCGAGCGCGCATGGCGCGGGCCTCATGCTCATGCCTGCTCTGCTGCCGTTTTGTTCGGGAGCGCTCACTGCACAAGCCACCGGGGACGCCTTCGTCGCGGGCGCGCTCGCACTCGGCGTACATACCGCCGCCATGCTCGCAGTGATCGCCGCGATTTCCCTTATCACGATGACGCTTCACGAACGTACCGGCCTCGGGTTTTTACGTACGGGTTGGCTCAATGTCGATCGCATCTGGAATGTGGCCCTGATCGCATGCGGCGCATTTCTCTTCGTGTAGTCTCGGCTTGGTCGAACAACCCCTCAGACACCTCCTCCACAAGCGTTTAATGCGCAGGCCGTAGCGATGGCAATGGCGGGATTCGGCGGCAATTCGGCGATCAATGGCTAACGCGGCGAGTTGCGCCTCACGTTCGATGGCAGCAATATCGCCCGAAAGCAAATTGATAAGGCATCCCAAAGAGAAGGTCGAACACTAAAACTGAAAATAACGAGGGAGAGCATTCCAATGCGCGAAATCTCTTACGAAGAACAAACCGTCAAGTCCGGCAATCCGCTCGCGCGTTTCGCACACCGAACCCGTATGACGATGGCGATCGATCTCGTCACGCGCAATTGCGCGCGTTATGGAACGGTGGTCGATTTCGGCGCGGGACCGGGATTGTTTCTTCACACGCTCGGAGAACAGCGGCCCGATGTCACGCTGGTCGGTCACGATCCGTATATGGCGCCGGCGTTCCCCGAAGTGAGGTATGCGGAATCGCTGGCGGGTGTGACGCCGCATAGCGTCGATGTGCTCACCGCCTTCGAAGTCTGCGAACACTTGTATGCGAACGAACTCGACGCGCTGCTCGACGATGCATCGCGCATTCTGAAACCGACCGGTTCATTGGTGATCTCGGTGCCGATCATGTACGGCCTGGCCATCGCGCCGAAAGTATCGAACTGGATGATACGCTGCCGCTCGCTCAAGTCCGAATACACGCCCGGCGAAGTGCTCAAGGCAATGATCGGCATGCCCGTGAGCCGTCCGCAAGATCCGCGCGTCACGCATAAAGGTTTCGATTTTCGTGAATTGCGCGATCTCGTCAGCGAGCGCTTCGTGATCGATGCGGTACATCTGAGTCCGGTGCCGCATATGCCGTGGTGGATGAGTTCGCAGTACTTTATGATTTGCAGGCCTCGCGCCACGATGTAATCGAATGCGCGCGCAAAACGCCGGACATCGCTCCGGCGTTTTTTACTCTTGCCGCGATACCTGCTCCCGACTCGGCAAATCAGCGGTTGACCACCCTCCGCCTAACGCCTTTACCAGCCCGACGCTTGCCGCCATGCGCCGCCGCTCGATTCGCACCGCCGCGCGCTGATCCGACAAGACGATCGCCTGCGTCACGACCACATTCAGATACGTGATCGCCCCGTTTTCATATCGATTGCCGACCTTGCTCAACGCGCGTTTGGCGGCATCGACCGCCTGACTTTGTGCTTCGCTCTCGCGACGTAACACTTCGAGCGCGTTCAGGTTATCTTCCACCTGCCCGAACGCGATGAGCACAGTCTGGCGATAATCCGCGACGCTCGCATCGTAGGCGGCACGCGCTGCGTCACGGGCTGCTGCGCGTCCGCCGAAGTCGAGCGCCGTAAAAGCCAGCGACGGACCAAGCGACCAGAAGCGGCTCGGCGCCATCAGCCAATCGCTGAAATGCGTCGCTTCCAGACCGCCCGTCGCGGCAAGAAACAAATTCGGGAAAAACGCCGCCGTCGCTACGCCGACGCGCGCATTCGCCTCCGCGACGCGCCGCTCCGCAGCCGCGATATCCGGCCTGCGTTCCAGCAGCGCGGAAGGCACCGACAAGGGCAACGCAGCGAGCGCGGCTGCCGGTGGCGCGTGCGACTCGTTGAGCGGCGCGACATCGAGCGTGAACGTCGAAGGCGGCTCGCCAACGAGAATTGCGATGGCATTGACGAGGCTCGTGCGCGTCGTCTCCAGATCGATTAGTTGTGCTTGCGTCGAACGCAATTGCTCCTCGGCTTGCGCCACGTCCGACTCCGCAGCGACACCGCCCGCGAAACGATCACGCGTGAGCGCCAGCGATTTTTCGTAGGCCTGCAAAGTTTCTTTAAGCAAGCGCTCCTCTTCCACCGTGCCGCGTAGATCGAAATAGTTGGTGGCGAGCTCCGCCTGCATCGACAAAATCGCGCTTTGCAAGTCGGCAGCGCTCGCCTGCGCTTCGGCCTGCCCGCCTTCGACGGCACGAGAGATACGGCCCCACAGGTCCGGCTCCCACGAGATTTGCGCATCGATCAGATAGTCGGGCAAGGTCACGCCCGCGCTCGATTTATAAAGCACGTTCTGCGATGCACGTGTCTGCGTGAATGCCGCGTTCGCGCTGATGGTCGGGAAATACGCCGAGCGAGCCTGCGCCACGACCGCACGCGCGCCGCGATAGCGAGCCGACGCCGCCGCTACCGTCTGGTTTGCATTCACAATGCGTTGTTCGAGCGCATTCAATTGCGGATCGTCGTAGACCTGCCACCAGGGCGCGCGTGGCTGGCCATCGGCGGGTTGCGCGGGTTTCCAGGCTTGCTGTGCAGGCGCATCGAGTGGCTCGGCGTTTTTATACGACGCGGGCGTGACGACTTCCGGACGCACATAGTCCGGCCCGGCCGCGCATCCTCCGAGCGTGATCGTCTGCATCAGCGCGATGACAAGCAGCGATGGCCGCATCATGACGCATCGCCTCCGCGCTTCGCCGGCTTCTCTGCCTTGGGCGCGCCAATGCGAACCATCGCGCCGTCGATGATCGAATCCGGTGGATTCACAATCACGCGCTCATCGCCTTGCAATCCAGACACGATCGACACGCGCGTGCCGTAATCCGTACCGAGCGTGATCGGCAACAGCTTGACACGATTGTTCGCATCGACACTCGCCGCGTGCACGCCATCCGGCCGAAACAGCAATGCGTTACCTGGCAAGGTGTACGAAGGATTTGCGTTCGTCAGTCGAAATCGTACTTGCGCATAGGCGCCCGCGAACAATTCGCCGGTCGGATTCTTCACGTCCACTTCGACACGCATCGTGCGCGCCACCGGATCGACCGCGCCCGCCGTGCGTACCGTCACGCCCTCGAATTTGCGATTGCGTTCTTCGTTCAAGATCAGATCGGCAGGCATGCCGACTGTCACAAGGCGCGCATAGGCTTGCGGTACATCGACATAGACGCGTAATGACGACGCATCCTGAATGTGAAACAACTCGCGTCCCGTCGCGCCGCTGCCTGCATCGATCAACTGGCCGACATCGGTATTGCGCGCGGTGACGATGCCATCGAACGGTGCATAGATTTTTTGGAACGACACCATCTGCTCGAGCCGCGATACATTGGCCTGTGCCGCATTGAACGCCGCTTCCTTGGCAAGCGCGTCGCCCTGCTTTTCATCGGTCTCCTGACGAGATACCGAGTTGTTCTTCAGCATCTGCGTCCAGCGGTCCGCCGTGGTCTTCGCCAGCAGATAGTTGGCACGCGCGGTCTGTGCATCGGCGCGGGCCTGACGAAGCTGATCGTTGATCTCGGGTGCATCGATTTCAGCGAGCAATTGTCCTTTCTTGACCTTGGTGCCGATGTCCGTCGTCCAGCGCTTCAGATACCCATTGGTACGCGCGAAGATCGGTGCATCGGAATAAGCGCGTACGTCGCCTGCCAGCATGAGATCCTGCGTCGGCTTCATACGTACGGGCTTGATGACCTCGACGGTTTGCATGCTGTACTCGTTGGCATCGTGTTCGAGTTCGGCATGCACGCCATGTCGCGAGAAAATGCCTTGTGCCACGAGCGCGACGACGATCAGTAGTCCGATCATCATCCACAAACGTCCACGCCTTTTATGTTCCGACTGCTCTTTCATTCGATCCCCGTCTACGCTTCTTTCGTCTTCGCTTGCGCGTTGCGCGCTTCGAGACGCTTGTAAATCATCGAGAACACCACCGGCACGAAGAACAGTGTCGCGATCGTGCCGACCATCAGGCCGCCGATCACCGCGCGGCCGAGCGGCGCGTTCTGTTCACCGCCCCACCCAGACCGATCGCCATCGGCACCATGCCGATCATCATGGCAAGCGCGGTCATCAGCACGGGACGAAAACGCGCATAGCCGGCTTCGAGCGCGGAACGCACGGCATCGCCATGTTCCTGCAACGCGGAACGTGCAAAGCTCACAACGAGAATACTGTTGGCCGTGGCAATGCCTATACACATGATCGCGCCCGTGAGCGCCGGAATGGACAGCGTGGTATGCGTGAGAAACAGCATCCAGACGATGCCCGCGAGCGCGCCCGGCAATGCCGTGATGATGATGAACGGATCGAGCCACGACTGAAAGTTCACGACGATCAGCAAGTACACCAACACGACGGCGAGGATAAGACCAAGCGCCAATCCGGAGAACGAAGTGTTCATCGTTTCCACCTGACCGCGTATGTCGATAGATGAGCCTTTGGGCAAGTGTCCGCGTGCTTCGTCGATGATGCGCTGCACGTCGTCCGATACCGCGCCGAGATCGCGCCGCTCGGTCGTCGCATAGAGATTGATGGTGGTCTGCGCGTTGTAGTGATAGACCACGGCATCGCGCGAGCCGCGCGACAGCGAAGCCAGCGCGCCGAGAATATTGGTCTTGCCACTCGCCGACGTCACGGGAATATTGGCGACCGATTGTAAGGAGTTCATATCGTACTGCGGCGCTGACGTAATGACGTTGTAGCTCACGCCATTGACCGGATTGAGCCAGAACGTAGGCGTGGTTTGCTGACTGCCCGAAAGCGTAATGAGCAGATTGTTCGCCACATCGCGCTGCGTAAAGCCCGCTTGCAGCGCTTTGGTCCGATCCACATCGACATTGATCGACGGCAGATCGGAAGGCTGCTGAATCCGCGCATCGACGAGACCGGGTACACGCCTGATCTTCTCCAACAGTCGATTCGCGAACTCGCGATTACCGCGCACGTCGCGGCCCGTAATAGCGATATCGATCGGTGCGGGCGTGCCGAAGTTGAGAATCTGACTCACGATATCGGCGGGCAAAAATGTGAATGCAACGCCGGGAAACTCTTGCGGCAAACGCTTTCTTAACTCGTGCACATAGCGTTCGGTCGGCGCGTGATCTTCGTTGAGACTGATGAGCACGTCTGCATCCGCCGTGCTTACCGTGCCCGTGTTGTTATACGAGAGGTTGATACCCGACACCGGCAAGCCCATATTGTCGATGATCGAATGCAGCTCGCCACGTGGAATGAGTTCGCGAATGCGTTTATCCACGCGGTCGGTCAGTGCGGCCGTTTCTTCGATACGTGTACCGGTTTTCGTGCGCAAATGCAGCGCAATCACTCCTGAATCGACTGACGGAAAAAAGTCACGCCCGAGGAATGGCGCGAGTGCGAGCGAGAGCAGACAACAAAGCAGAAAGAGTCCGGCGAAGCGGCCCGGATGTTCGAGTCGTGCTTCGAGAAAGCCGCGATAACGCGTACGTACGCGCTCGAATCGCCGCTCGAATGCGAGATGAATGCGCACGAACGGGTTGCGCGATTCCTTCATCGACTCGACATCGCCGCCCATATGCTCGTGATTGCGCAGCAGGTATTTCGCAAGCGTCGGGATCAGCGTGCGCGAGAAGAAATACGACGCGAGCATCGCGAATACGACCGCTTCTGCAAGCGGCACGAACAGATAATGCGCGACGCCGGTGAGCAGAAACATCGGAATAAATACGATGCAGATGGACAGCGTCGAAACCAGCGTAGGCACCGCGATTTGCTGCGCGCCTTCGAGAATGGCTTGCTCGAGTTCTTTGCCTTGTTCGAGGTTCTGACTGATGTTCTCGATCGCGACGGTGGCGTCGTCAACGAGAATGCCGACTGCGAGTGCAAGGCCGCCCAGCGTCATGATGTTGATAGTCTGACCGATGGCGGAGAGCGCAACGATCGACGTGAGCATCGACAAGGGAATCGAGATCGCAATGATTAACGTGGCGCGCCAACTGCCGAGAAAAAGCAGCACCATTAGCGCGGTCAGGCCGGCGGCGATCACCGCCTCACGCAACACGCCTTCTACCGACGCACGCACGAACAGCGATTGATCGGCAACAGGATCGATCTTGAGCGACTCGGGCACCATGTCGCGCAGCTTGGGCAATAGGTTCTTCACGCGCGCGACAATATCCAGCGTGGACGCGTTACCGCTCTTGTTCACCGTGAGCAACGCCGCACGCGTGCCATCCACGCGCACGATATTCGTCTGCGGCTGAAAGCCGTCCCGCACATGCGCGACGTCCTTGATATAGATGGTGCCACCCGGACCGGTGCGGATCGGAATATCGTTGAGACCTTCGATGGTGTTCGGGCTTGCATTGAGCCCAACCGAATATTCAGTAGACCCGATTTTCGCCGTCCCCGTCGGCAAGATCAGGTTTTGCGCGGTGATGGCGTTGACGACATCGGTGGGTGCGAGATTCTTGGCTTGCAGCCGTTGCGAGTCGATATCGACCATAATCTGACGCTGCTTGCCGCCATAAGGCAGCGGCACGGATGCGCCCTGCACGGTCGCTAGTTGCGTCTTGAGGAAGCTGTTGCCGAAGTCGTAAAGCTGCTGCTCGGTGAGTTCCGCCGATGACAACGCGAGCCGCAAGATGGGCACGGTAGACGCATTGAATCGCAGAATATTCGGCGGCGTGATACCCGGCGGCAACGAGCGCAATTGCGTTTGCGACAGCGCGGTAATCTCCGCCACCGCTTCATCGATATTCGCGTTTGGCTGAAAATAAACCTTGATAACCGCGATGCCCGGCAGCGACTCCGACTCGATATGTTCGATATCGTTGACCGCCACGGAAAGGCCTCGCTCGTAATTGAGCGTGATGCGCCGCTCCATCTGATCGGGCGGCAGGCCGTTGTACGTCCAGATGACGCTGACGACCGGTATGTCGATGTTCGGAAAAATATCGGTCGGCGTGCGCAGAATGACAAGCGGACCGATGATCAACAACAGCAGCGATAAAACGATAAATGTGTACGGCCGCTTGAGCGCGAGTCTGACGATCCACATCGAATTTCTGCTGGCCCCGTTTGGTGTTCGAATAGTTATCGAAGGTCATTCGAATAACAGTCGCTACGATGACACAACAGAACGCGGTAAACCAAATGGTACAAACGATTGCGAGGGTTTATGCGGAAGATATTCTCCCGACCAATCCCCGCTAAATGACAGCGCTGTCAGGAAAGTATCGGACGTTTCAAATAATGGGAAATGGGGACGCACTCCGCATGGTGCGGAGTGTGTTCTTTATGCGAGTGCAGGTCGCGTATCGACGACGCGCTTGGCTTTACCTGTTGCTGTCGTCGGGATTTCGCCCGAGTCGAGCACGCGCACTTGCGTTGATACACCGACCATCGTTTTTACGCGCTGTTGTAGCTCGCGTGAGAGGCCCGCGCGCTCGCCATCGCTCAAAGAGGCGCACACTTCGGCGCGCGCTTCGACCGCGACGGACAGCGAATCCATATGTCCTTCACGCGAAATGCAAAGCTGATAATTTCCGCTCAAACGAGGGATCGCGAGAATCAGTTCTTCGATCTGGCTCGGAAATACGTTCACGCCGCGAATGATCAGCATGTCGTCGGAGCGGCCAGTGATCTTCGCCAGACGACGCATGGAACGCGCGCTCGGCGGCAACAGCGAAGTCAGATCGCGTGTGCGGTAGCGAATCATCGGCATAGCTTCTTTGGTGAGCGAAGTAAATACGAGCTCGCCCGTGCTGCCTTCGGGTAACACCTCACCCGTCAGCGGGTCGATGATTTCCGGATAGAAGTGATCTTCCCAGATCGTCGGCCCGTCTTTCGACTCGATACATTCGCACGCAACGCCCGGCCCCATGATCTCGGAAAGCCCGTAGATATCGAGCGCCTGAATGCCCGCGCGCGTTTCGATCTCGCTGCGCAAACCCTGGCTCCACGGCTCTGCACCGAAGATGCCGATTTTGAGCGACGTGTGCGCCGGGTCCATGCCCTGACGCGTCATTTCGTCGATCAGATTGAGCATGTACGACGGCGTGACCAGAATGATCGATGGCTCGAAATCGCGGATCAATTGAACCTGCTTTTCGGTTTGACCGCCCGACATCGGCACGACCATGCAGCCGAGACGTTCCGCGCCGTAGTGAATGCCAAGACCGCCTGTGAACAGGCCGTAACCGAAGGCATTATGCAAAGTGTCGCCTTTGCGCCCGCCTGCGGCGCGAATGGAGCGCGCGGTGACGTTGGCCCACGTATCGATGTCTTTTGCCGTATAGCCGACCACCGTCGGCTTACCCGTGGTTCCGCTCGAGGCGTGAACGCGCACGATTTCCTCACGCGGCACGGCAAAGAGACCGAATGGATAGTTATCCCTAAGATCTTTCTTCGACGTCGTCGGGAAGCGAGCCAGATCGGTTAAGTCGCGCAAATCGTCGGGGTGCACGCCAGCTGCATCGAACGCGTGCTTGTAGTGCGGCACGTTTTCGTATGCGTGATGCAAAGTCCACTTGAGGCGTTCGAGTTGCACGGCCTGAAGCTCGTCCCGGCTCGCGCGTTCGATCGGTTCCAGCTCGCCCGCCTGCGGAATAGGTTGAACCACGGTTGTCTCCTGGATCGATTAATGGAATTGCTGTCCTGCAAATCTAAGCGACGCAATCAGCGGCGATGCGCGATAACGGTCTTCGCCGTAGTGCCTGGCAAGATTGAGCAGCACATCATGAACGCGCGCGATGCCGATGCGATCGCCCCATGCAAGCGGTCCGAGCGGATAGTTCACGCCCTTTTCCATCGCAAGATCGAGATCGGCGCGCGTGCAGACGCCCTGATTGACGGCATCCGCTGCTTCGTTGATGAGCATGGCGACCGTGCGCATAACTACCATGCCCGCTACATCGGCGAAGGGAACGACGGTATAGCCCGCTTGTGCAAGCGCGCCGGCGACGGCTGCGTAGGCGTCGTTCGAACACTGGCGCGCGCGGCTTAGCGCGATGCTTTGCGCCTTCGTATAGTCGAGCGCGAGATCGATCAGCACGACATTGTCGATTCCGAGCGCGTGCGCACGTTCGGTGGCGCTGCGGCCATCGGTCACGAAAAGGTAGGCATCCTCAATACATGCGACGAGGTCGGGAATATCATTGCGGCCTTCGCCTTTGACTCGCGCTTGCAATGCCGCATAAAGCGGATGCGTTTCGCCGAGCACGATCTTCGAAGGCGTCCGCGTATTCGTTTCGATGCGTGCCGCAGGCTTGATCGCGTCGGCAGCGTAATCATAGAAGCCACGTCCCGATTTGCGGCCGAGAAAGCCTGCATCGACGAGTTCCTGCTGAATGAGCGAGGGCGTGAAGCGCGGATCGTTGTAATACGCGTTGAAAACCGATTTCGTCACCGCGAAGTTCACGTCATGTCCGATCAGGTCCATCAACTCGAACGGACCCATTTTGAAGCCGCCGGAATCGCGCATGACGGTATCGATCGACGCTTCGTCGGCGCCCTGCTCGTTCAGCACGCGCAAGGCTTCGGCATAGAACGGACGCGCCACGCGATTGACGATAAAGCCCGGTGTGGACTTCGCATACACCGGCTTTTTGCCCCACGCCGCAGCAGTCGCATGAACGGCTTGCGCAATATCGTCGGACGTGGCGAGACCGCGCACGACTTCGACCAACGCCATCAACGGAGCGGGATTGAAGAAGTGCATGCCGACCACGCGCGATGGTTTGCGCAGGAGCGCGGCAATCGCTGTGATCGAGATGGACGATGTATTGGTCGCAAGAATACAGGCATCATCCACAATCTCTTCGAGCTGCGCAAACAAGCCACGTTTCACATCGAGCCGTTCCGCAACCGCTTCGACGACGAGCGCCGCGCCGCGCATATCGGCAAGATCAGAGACCACGCATACACGTTCGATCGCTGCGCGCCCCGTTTCGGCATCAACCTTGTTCTTGTCGATCAAACGCTGAATATTCGATGCAATTCCGTTACGCGCTTTCTCGAGCGCGTTGGAATCGAGATCGTAAAGCAACACCATATGTCCGGCGAGCGCCGCGACTTGCGCGATACCCGCGCCCATCGCGCCCGCGCCGATAACGCCGATCGTCGAAGAAGCCTGAATAGCGGTAGCCATGTTTTCGTCAATAAAGGAACGCGACAAGGCCACGGCGTTTCACCGGCGACCTCGTTGTGAAATGAAATAAACGTACTGCTTAGCGTTCGTCGAAACTGACGACCACGCGTTCGCTCACCGGATGGCACTGGCACGTCAGCACGAAACCTTCATCGATCTCATGCTGTTCGAGCGTGAAGTTCTTTTCCATCTTCACTTCGCCTTCGAGTACTTTGGCGCGGCACGTGCAGCACACCCCGCCCTTGCATGCGTATGGCAACGCGAGGCCAGCCTTGAGACCGACATCCAGCACGCTTACGCCTTGATAAGGCAACCGCATCTTGCGCTTCTTGCCGTCGATGATGACTTCAAGATCCGCAGCCGGCGTGTTCTCCGTAATCTCGATCTGCGGCACGCCCGCCTGCGGCAAAGGTGTGCCGAAGCGCTCCACATGAATCTGTTTTGGCGCGACACCCGAGTCCTTCAGCGCGGCCTCTGCGGCGTCCATCATCGGACCGGGACCGCAGATAAAGGCTTCATCGATCTCGTCAGCCGGGAGCAAGGTCTCAAGAAACGCGCGGCATTTATCCTGATCCAGCACGCCATTGAATAGTTCGACATCCTGTATATCGTCCGACAGAACGTGATACAGCGAGAAACGACTCATATACCGATTCTTCAAGTCTTCGAGTTCTTCGGCAAACATGATCGCATCGACACTGCGATTGCCGTAGACCAGCGTAAAGCGGCTGGTCGGCTCCATATCGAGCGTGGTTTTGATGATCGCAAGAACCGGCGTGATGCCAGAGCCGCCCGAAAATGCTACGTAGTGCTTCGCGTGATCCGCATTCAGATGCGTGAAGAAGCGCCCGTCCGGTGTCATGACGTCGATCTCATGCCCTGGCTTCAGGGTATCGAATGCGAAGTTCGAGAAGCGCCCGCCGCGCACACGTTTGATGCCGATGCGCAACTCGCCGTCGCGATCGTAGTCGGTCACGCCGACGCAGATCGAATACGAGCGTCGCGTTTCTTCCCCGTCGATATGCGTCTTCAAGGTCACGAATTGGCCTTGCGTGAAGCGAAACGCATCGCGCAAGGCGGGCGGAACGTCGAACGAGACCGTGACTGCGTCGGCGGTTTCGGGTCGGACGTCGCGGATGCGCAGCGGATGGAATTGCGGAGTAGCCATGATGTGCGTATCGAAGAAGGTTGAATCGGTTCAGTACGGCTTGAAGTAATCGAACGGCTCGCGGCAATCGAGGCATCGGTAGAGCGCCTTGCATGCGGTCGATCCGAACTGTGCCAGCTTTTCCGTGTGATGCGAGCCGCAGCGTGGACACGCAACGACGTCCTGCTTGCGAGGCGCGAAGCGAATTGGCTTGAGCGTTTCAGCGGGCGCGTGGCCGCATTGCCCGGACGGCGGCGCGATACCGTAGCGGCGCAACTTGTCACGCGCTTCGTCGGTGATCCAGTCGGTCGTCCACGCGGGAGCCAGCACCGTTTCGATACGATGCGCACCGAGCGCGGCCTGATCGATCGCGTGCGCGATATCTTCGGCAATCTGCGACATCGCGGGGCATCCCGAGTAAGTCGGCGTGATGACCACTTCGAGCACACCGTCATCGCCGTGACGCACGTCGCGAAGAATGCCTAATTCACGGATCGAAACCACGGGAATCTCCGGATCGGGCACGGATTCGAGCACCGACCAGGCACGTTCAATAGTCGCTTCCATCGCTTCCATCGCTTTCATCACCACGTCGCGCCCGGATGTTGACGCGCGAGACTTTGCATTTCAGCGAGCAGATAACCCATATGTTCGGAGTGCTCGCCATGTTTGCCCGCGCTGACGTGCTTCACTTCCGCAGGCGCAGACAAGGTCGCCTCTTCGATTGCCGATGCCACTTCCTCGCGCCATGTCGCTTCGACATCGCTCGCAAGCGGTGCAATGCGCGCTTCGGCGACTGCGCGTTCGGTGTCATCGATGGCGAAAAACTCCCTTGTATAAGGCATCAAATAATCGAGCGCTGCCTGCGCACGACGATGAGACTCATCGGTGCCATCACCGAATCGGACGAACCAGTCGCGCGCGTGATGCACGTGGTAGCGCGTTTCCTTGATCGACTTCGCCGCGATCGCCGCAAGTTGCGCATCGGTCGATGCCTGCAAGGCGGTCCACGTCTCAAACATGAATGCCGAATAAAGAAAGTTACGCACGATAGTCACGGCGTAGTCGCGTTCGGTGCGTGCCGTGCCCGCAAGCGGCCCGAAGTGCGGCAGTTCCGCAATCGTGTAGTTCGCAAACTCGCGTTCAGTCCGGAAATACGCGTAGTCGTCTTCGGTTTTCGTCGCGCCGGTCAACGAGGCTTCGAGCGTGGCCGCATGCGTATAAAGCAAACGCGCTTGCCCGATCAGATCGAGACTCATATTCGCGAGCGCAATATCCTCTTCGAGCGCAGGACCGTGGCTGCACCATTCCGCATTGCGCTGACCGAGGATCAGCGCGTTATCGGCGAGACGCAATACATAGGCGAGATGCTGATGCGTAATCGACATATCCCGCGCCTCACATATGATTGATTTCATCGGGCAAAACAAAAAACGTAGGATGCCGATATATCTTGTCCACCGCCGGTTCGAACAATTCGCCCTTGTCCGCAGGGTCCGAAGCGGTGATCGCCGCTGACGGCACCACCCAAATGCTCACGCCTTCCTGTCGACGCGTATAGACATCGCGCGCCATGCGCAGTGCCGCGCCTGCATCGGGCGCGTGGAGGCTGCCGCAATGCTTATGATCCAGTCCCTGCTTGCTGCGCACGAACACTTCCCAGATCGGCCATTCCTTGTTCATCTTCCCGTCTCCCTTTTTATGCCGCATCCCGATGCGCACGCGCTTTCTGCTTGTCCGCGTAAGCCAGCGCCGCTTCACGCACCCAGGCTCCTTCGTCATGTGCTTTCACACGCGTAGCCAGGCGTTCCTTGTTGCATGGACCATCGCCGTTGACCACGCGCCAGAACTCTTCCCAGTCGATCTCGCCGTAGTCATGCGCGTTGCGTGATTCGTTCCACTTAAGATCCGGATCGGGCAAGCTCACGCCGAGAATCTTTGCCTGCTCGACGGTGGCATCGACGAATTTCTGACGCAGATCGCCGTTGGAAATACGCTTGATTCCCCATGCAAACGACTGGCCGCTGTGAATCGAATCTTTGTCGCTCGGGCCGAACATCATCAACACGGGCCACCACCAGCGATCCACCGCCTGCTGAACGAGGTCCTTCTGCGCTTGCGTGCCCTTCATCATGGCGAGCAGCGCATCGAAGCCCTGACGCTGATGGAAAGACTCTTCCTTGCAGATACGGATCATCGCGCGAGCGTAGGGACCGTAAGTGCAGCGGCACAGCGGAATTTGATTCATGATCGCCGCGCCATCGACCAGCCAGCCAATCACGCCGACATCGGCCCAAGTGGGTGTCGGATAGTTGAAGATGCTCGAATACTTGGCCTTGCCCGCATGCAGTGCCGCGACGAGTTGACCGCGCGACACACCGAGCGTTTCGGCCGCGCTATAGAGATACAACCCGTGGCCGCCCTCATCCTGCACTTTCGCAAGCAGGATCGCCTTGCGCTTCAGACTCGGCGCGCGGCTGATCCAGTTGCCCTCGGGCTGCATGCCGATGATCTCCGAATGCGCATGCTGCGAGATCTGACGCACGAGCGTTTTGCGATACGCCTCGGGCATCCAGTCCTGCGGCTCGATCTTGCCATCGGCTTGCATCACGGAATCGAATCGCGATTGTTCGGCTGACGCTGCGTTCGAAGCGTTATTGCTCTCGCGTTCAGCGTTCTGACTCGAAGGGATATCGAGAGATTGGGTGTACATGCGGGGCTCCGCAATAGTTTTTGAGATACGATGCGCAAGTATAACTATTAACCGACCGGACGGTTGATTAATTTTCGCGTTTGGCAGAATCGATAAATAGCGTCGCGTTAACCCTGCGACGCCCAAATCGCGCCAAAAGTATCTTTGTCGAAATTGGAAAGAATGCGCTTGACCAGCACTCGCTACTCCATACCGCGCAGGCATTATTCCGATTTCGACAAAGATCATTCAACGGAAACGCGAATGATCTGAAGCGGACGCCTCTTTAAACTCCGTCCACAAGTTGCTCGTCTTATTAACGGACTCGAAGCAACACCAAACTGAACCGGAGGTAACAATCATGAAGTCGCTCATTTCCGCAGTCGCTGTCGCAGCCGCACTCGTCGCTCCCGCACTCGCCTTCGCCCAACAAAGCGACGCGCCGCTGACGCGCGCTCAGGTCCGCGCCGAACTGGTGCAACTGGAGAAAGCCGGCTACAACCCGAATATCAATGATCCATCGTATCCGGCGAATCTTCAGGCTGCCGAAGCGCGTGTGAATGCACAGGCAGTCGCACAAACCTCGACGCAATCGAGCGACTACGGTTCGGTCGCGACAGGTTCGTCGCAATCGGGCCGGGCTGAGCCGCGCGCGATGAGCACGTTCTTCGGCCAGTAATTGGACCGTTGTCGAGGAAAGTAAGGAAAGGCGCTGCATCGATCGGATACAGCGCCTTTTTTGCGCGTGGATTCGGTCAATTCGCCGGAATCGTGACCACGGGTGCCTTGGCGGTGTCGGTGACTTCGGCGAGCGCCATCAGGTTTTGCACGACGGTGAACGCATATTTTGAATCGAAGTCGCTGCGATCGATCCAGTAATCCGATTGATCGTAAGGAATGCTGACATAGGCATCCTTCGGCGGCTTCTGCCCCACTTTCACGATGATCGTCGGCCGTGTTTCGCCGCCGATCAATCCGATGCTCGGCTTGGTTGCGCCGCTATCCACCTGTCTGTCCGGCACCGCGATCTGCGCGCCGAGATCGGTGAGAATGCCGAGCACGGAACGCGTGACCATTGGTATGCGATCGCGATCCGACGACTGCCCGTAGATGATTTCGTATGTCTTCATCTTCGGCGACAGATGCAACAACTTGCGGACCAGCGTGAGATCATCGACCACTTGCTTGATCTCACCACTGCGCGTTGCGCCCAACGTCATGAACACGCCGGACTTGCCGTTCTTGTCTTCGTTACGCGTTTCGATGTTCAACTCGCCCGCCAATTGCAAGCGGCGCAACGCCTGTAAAAGCAAGAAGAAATCCGGCGATCCCGATGCATTCGGCCCACCCAGCGCATTGCCGTTCTGCAAACCGCTGATCGACTGCGCGGTGATACGCAGCAGCAGATCGATCGGAATGCCGCTTTCTGCGAGCGGCATCACGAGCGTGGGCGCGAGCGGGCGAATGTAGGCGCTGGCGTAGGCATCGCCGGTGGTGGGCGTGAACGTGAACGTCGGGTGATTCGAGTACGACACGCTGCCCGTGGCCTGCGCGTAATTCGGCTGAGCGCCGGAACCGGCGTTGAGGATCGCGCCACCCGTCGCATCGAATGTATACGCGGCGATGATGCTGCTCACGGTGAGGAACGACGGTGCATCGGCGAAGCGCAAACCGACAATCGCGGCAAGAATTTCACGTTTTTTGGCATCGCCGAGGGCGCGGGCGTAATCGACCTGGTCCGCTTTTAAACGGCCAGGCCCGATGCCCGCACAGCCCGCAGCAAGAAAGGACGCGGACAGAACGGCGGTGCACAGGGCTTTTCTGGTCATGGGAATGAGTGTTGGATGACGGGAGGATCGTCGGCCTGAAGCCGCGGAACACTTGGGGCGCGGCAGCAATTCTCATACCTTTGCCTTTTTGCATGACGCATTTTGAATGCAAAAAGGCACTCCCGGCTGGCGTGTTGCGCGCCAGCCGAACAACTTGCTTCAACGATCAGTGCGATCGATCAGGAAGCGTTGTCTTTCGCCTTCCGCGCGAACAAGGCGCTCGCCTCACGCGACGTTCCCCGATCCGCATGCGCGATATGCCGGCTCGCTTCCGCATGCTGCGCGACGAGCGTATCGAGCCGATCCTGCGCGAAACGCGGACCGTCATCACGAGCGAACGCAGGTGCGGCGATGGTGAATGCAGCGGCGGCGAAAACCGTGGCAAAGCCCTTTGTTTTCATGATTCACCCCACAGTCGAAACGCGGCGCGTCACGCGTGTGATTGCCGCCGGTCAAGGATCGCATATCGGCTAAAAATCTGCCCGACATCCCGTGTCTGGAAACATCGTCGCGTCCCCGCTTCTCTTGTATCCGCCAAAATCCAGCACACTGCGCCCGACCGTTGCACAAGCCGTTAGCACGCGGCGCTTTGCATCAAACATGCAAAATGCAAACGCGTCCTTGTGTGGGCATGCGATCACACATTCTGCACACTCCCCACCTAAAATTCGTCTACCTGATCAATACAAACGTTTGCTATGCGAACTTTCTGGTTCGCCTTCGGCGTCGTGCGCATGAACCTCGCATGACGCACTCAGCGTGAAAGTCTTTGGATCGCGCATTCGGTTCGGATCGATATCCGTCCGGCGTTACGACGCCGCCCGGTGATGACGGGAGACCGGCATGAGTGTTCCTTCCACGACGCTTCCCACTGGCGAGCCAGGCGGCGATGCCAACGCAAACGCCACGGCAAACGAAGCCTCCGGCAGCACACGACCCGGCGCGCGCGTGAAGAAGGATCTTGACCGCTGCGAGATGCTGATCTCGCACGCGGCGAAGGCCGGCACCGTGATCGATGAAGCCGATGTCAACGCCGTCCGAAATGCGCGCTGCGCCTGCGATCGCGGTGAGTGGACGTGCGCCGTCGGCAGTGCCTTCTATGCCGCGATGGGCCGGATTTCAGAGCGCGTGCAATATCCGGGGCCGCGCATCATCGACGATATCGCGCACTGCCGGGAGATGGTCTCGTACGGCGCGCAGAACGGCAGACTGCTCGAAGAGAAGGACGTGCAGGCGCTGTCGAACGCGCGCACGGCATTGCAGAACCGCACATGGAGTCCGGAGCTCGAGGCCGCGTTCTACGCTGCGATGAGCCGTATCGCGCATTCGCTGTCGCCGGTGGTGGCCGAGACCGCGGGCGACGAAGCGCGGCGCGGTGCGCGCCGCGCGATCCGCATCTACACGTACTGCGCCGTGACGCTGACCGTGGTCGTGTTGTCGCTGTCGTGCATGCTCTTCGTCGGCAATCAGATTTCGGGCGACATCGGCAATATCGTCAGGTCGAATGATGCCGAAGCGCTCACGCTCCACAACCAGTTGCTCGCGCACCGCGCCGCGATCGATGCCGCCGTCGATAGCGGCAACGACGGCGCGCTCATCGCCTTGCAGAATTCGCAGCCGGCCCTGCAAATCAAGGAGGAATTGCAGACTTTCGCGACCAATAACCGGCAGCTTTTCTCGGATGTATCGCGCATTAGCTGGGCGACGGCGGCGCTCGGTTTTGGTGCAATACGGAGTCCATATAAATTACCCTGCCCCGACGATAAAAACGCGCTCAGTCTTCGCACCGCGTTCACTACGGGCGCGACCAAAGCACCGCCGAAAGATCAAGGCGACTGGCAATGTCAGGCGGAAGTCGCGCGTGAAGTGCTGGAAATCACGTTGCCGCTGCTCGCGCGTCCCGAGAAAAAAGCGGGCGATACCACCATTCCCACCGAGCGAGACGCCGTGGATCAAGGCTTTGAAAAGATCGCGGTGTATCAGGACATTCGCGCGATGGCGCTGTATGCGAACGACATCATTCTGTCCGTGTTCGGCGCGGTGACGGGATTCCTGCTGCCGGTTTTATACGCGTGCCTGGGCGCATGCGCGTCGATCCTTCGCCAATTGAACGTCGATTCATCGGCGAATACGTTTCATCCGGAGCATTCCAAAGTTGCCAATCGTGCGCATATGACGAGCGCGGTGATCGTGGGAATTTCGATCGGACTCTTTAGCAAATTGCTCGAAGGCGGCAAGGATATTTCACCGCTCGCCTTGTCGTTCGTGGCGGGTTATGCATCGGACAAGTTCTTCTATTTTGTCGATCGGCTCGTGGGCGCGATCTTTCCGCCGCGCGAGACGGAGCCGCCGCCGCGCGTGCCGCCTAATGTGCCGCCTAATGTGCCGCCTAATGTGCCACCGAATGTGCCGCCTAAGGTGCCGCATCACGCGTCGAATGCGGCCGTGGTTCGCACCGATCCGCCTCGCTAACAAAAAAAACCGGACGCCGAAGCGCCCGGTTTTTCGATACAGCTAAACCGCTGATGAAGCTTAGAAGCGGTGGATGATACCCACGCCTGCTGCGAACATGCTGCGCGAAGACGACGGAGCCGTCTGGAAGCCGTCGCCGATCGATGCGGTTGCCGCGATCGAACGGTTGACCGCGCCTGCTGCCGTGAACGTCGGCGTGCCGAGCGTACGGCCGTTCGCGCGCTGGAACGCTTCGAGTGCGTACAGACCGGTGCGCTTGGACAGCGAATAGTATTGCGACAGATTGAACTGATGGTACGACGCTGCATCGTCGATACCGTTCGCCTTGCTGGCCCACGTGTAGCTGTAGCCCGCTGCGAAGTCCCATGCCGTCGTGGCCTTCCAGTGCAGCACGGTGCCGGCCGTGTTGAACACTTGCTCGTCCGTGAACTTCGACGCGATACCCGGGATGTACTGAACGTTCGTGTACGTCGCCGAAATATCCCACGCGCTGTTGAAGACGTAGCCCAGGCCGACCGCGAAGCGGTTCTGCGCCTGCGCGCCCTGATAGCCGTTGGTCACTGCCGACACGCCCGATTGGCCAGCCGTGTTCGTCGTCGAATCCGTGCCGTAGACGCCGCCACCGATGGTCGAGTTGTTGATGCGCGTGAACGCGACCGTACCGCCGATCGGGCCTTGCTGATACTGGACTGCAGCCGACCAGGTCGATCCGCGATACACGCTGTCCGGCGTGCCTGCGAGCGAGTACGAACCGCTGACCGTCACGCCGTAGAGCTTAGGCGACGTATAGACGATCGAGTTGTTTGCGCGGTAGATCGTATCCAGTTCGTCCAGATCGCCCGGGTGTGCGCCGAAGTAGCCGGTCAGCCAGTTGGTCGGGCTGTACGGGGCCATCAGCGTGTAGTACGAGGTGTACTGACGACCCAACGTCAGCGTACCGAACTGTCCGTTCGTCAGACCGACCCAAGCCTGGCGGCCGAACATGGCGTTGGTGTATTGCTGCGCGCCGTTATTGATGTTGGAGCCGGATTCCAACTGGAAAATGGCCTTGGTGCCGCCGCCCAGATCTTCCGCGCCCTTCAGGCCGAAACGGCTGCCCGCCCAGATGCCCGATGCGGTCTTGACGTTCGAACGGCCACCGCTCGTCGAACCCAGCGAGGTCTGGCTGCTTTGGTACACGATCGAATCATCGACGATACCGTACAGCGTCACGCTGCTTTGTGCGAAAGCCGGGGCTGCGGCGGCGAATGCGAGTGCCGCGACGAGCGCGCTCTTGGTCAAGTTGAAACCCTTCATTTGATCTCCTCTGCTC
>NZ_JAQFVG010000238.1:43369-68236 GCF_029439455.1 Caballeronia sp. BR00000012568055
GGCGAGCCTGTAACCGATGCCGCTGTCCGCGACAGGTTTGTACCAACTCGTAACTTTTATCGATGTGGAGTGTATGGCTTACAGATGCAATGCGAAAGAATCACGCGGATTCGTGTCTTTTTTTTGCACTGTATGGTTAACCTGTATTTTCTGTGAGACACATCTCGGCATTTCAGGCGCGAAACTGACAGAAAACTGACTGACGGCGGGCGAATTGGTAGAGGATGGCTACCCGAATCGGCTTGGCCATAGCCTTCGAAAGACGCTTAACTCTTTGATTTATCAATGTTTGCGTCTGGCCGATTGCATTTTGCATACGTAAACTCAACCGGGGTGGCTCGCGCGCCACAAAATGCATCGGCAAAAGACAATCGGGCGACCGCGAAGGCTTCGCGGCCGCCCGAAAGAGAAAGATGGATGTAATGAAACGCGCGCGGCTTACCGCTCTACTAGTCGATCTTCGCGCGTAGCTCGCGTGCGGTTTCCAGCAAACCTTCGTAACCGGACCGCGCGTGCGCGGGCAAATCCGGATCGCCGACGAGCGTGCCGAGCGTCTCGATGATGCTGTACAAAATGCCCTTCGCCGCGCCCGCCGCCATGTGGCCCGCTGCGACGGATTCATCGACGTGTGAGATGGCGGCGTTGAAATGCTCGACGTCGGGTTGAGAGTCGCGCGGCCTGGTCGGGTCGCCTGGATCGCTGCTCATGATGTGTTCCTCCCTGCTGTGGTTCAAGGTCGTGCTGTTGCCGTCAGACAATCACGATGTGGGCAATTCCTGCACCGGCTGAATGAAGTGCACGCGACGCGCCGGAACGCCCGCGCGATGCGGAACGCCTCGCTCCATCAGCAAGGCGCGCAAGTCGATGATGACCGGAAACACCTCGTGATTATGGTCCGCGCCCTGCCGGTCATGCGCTTCCTGCTCGCGTTCGACGATCCACCGGTCTTCCTTCAAAATGCGCTCGGTAAACCACACGAGCAAGGGCCACGCGGCATCGAGCAAACCGGGAATTTTCGGGCGGCGGATGGACAGCAGACCGAAGGTCCGATTGGTGCGCTGCTCGGCATCCAGCGGCACGTAGGCAATCCATAGATCCATCACCATGGTGTCGTCTTTTGTGCGGATTTTGAGCGTCTGATACGGATAATCCGTGCGGATCGTCATGACGTCCTTCAGATTATCGTCGGGCTTGGTGCCGCGCTTTTGCCCGAACACCAGCGCCTCGCCGATCGGCTGTTTGCCCGCCTCGCGCGCGAACACGTAATCGACCTCGACCCAGTCCTCACCGTGACGGCGGCCAAGCGAACGCGCGCGCATGCTGCCCATCTGCTTGCGATGCAGAAACTGATGGTTCATATCCATCAGATTTTCGTGCATAAAGCTGTAGTGACACTTCACCTCGCGGCCGAACCGGCGCGTCTTATAAGTGCGATCCACCGCCGAGCCGAGCTCCGGAAACTTCGCCTGTTCCGCGATGGCCGGATCGCCGGTGAATACGAAAATAAGCCCCGCCTCTTCGCGACACGGATACGCGCGCACGCCATTAGGCAGACGTTCGCGGCCGAGATAAGGGATATCGGTGCACTTGCCCGTGCAATCGTAGGTCCAGCCGTGATAACAGCAGCGAATCGATTCGCCATCGACCACGCCCGCATGCAAAGGCACCTGCCGATGCGCGCAGCGATCCTCCAGCGCGAAGGCCTTGCCCGATTCCGTGCGCACGATCACGATCGGATCGCCGGCGAAGCGCACGCCGTGGGCTTTGCCTCGCTTCACTTCATGCGACCACGCGAGCGGATACCAATGGTCCGGATGAATATCGACGCGACGCAGATCGCGCGGCGGTTTTGACTGCGTATCGATGGAGCCGATTGAACCGGCTTCCTGCTCGCCCTGCGGCAACGCTGCGTGCATGTACGACGCCTCCGCTGAAAAGGAGATCGGATGGAGCGCCGCGACCCCGTGCGACGCTATGAACGACCACTCGCAGTCTACACGCCGAGAGGGGTTTAGGCGCGGTCGGCTCTGCCCGGACGCGGGTCAGGCGGTTTTGGCAAAAACCAGGCTCAGGTTGTTCGCCGGCATCTCGACGATCTCGTTCAGCCCGAAGCCATTGGCTTCTGCGAGCGTTTGCACGGCTTCCAGATCGCGCACGCCCCAGCGCGGATCGGTCGCACGCAACTGAGCGTCGAAGGCTTCGTTGCTCGGCGCAGTATGCGCGCCGTTACGTCGATACGGCCCGTACAAGTACAAAACGCCACCGTCGCCCAACCGCGATCCCGCACCGCGAAAAAGCGCCTGCGCCGCGTCCCACGGCGCAATGTGGATCATATTGATGCACACGATCGCAGCCACTTCGCCGATACCCCAGTCGTCGTTCATCACGTCGAGTTCGATCGGTTCTGCGAGGTTCGCGAGTCCCGCGTGCGTTCGCCATGCGGCGATGGAATCGCGCGCGGCGGAATCAGGATCGCTCGGCTGCCAGACGATGCCCGGCAGCGACGACGCACAATGCACGGCGTGCTGGCCTGTGCCGCTGGCAATCTCCAGCACGACGCCGCTGGCTGGTAAAACGCGCGAAAGGACCGCTAAAATCGCGTCGCGATTGCGCTCGGCGGCAGGGGCGCGACGACGGACGGCAGGATCAGGCTCAGGTGAAGTCGATGTCGATGTCATGAAAGGCGAAGAGAAAGAAGTCGTATCGAGCCTAAAGCGATGCCCGCCGCATCGTCAAGCCAAAGCAAGCGGGAGGTGGCGCGTTTCGTGCTGATCGCCCGTCGCCTGTCGCGGCATGGCATCAAACCTGTGTATGCTCCGGGGTATTCCCGAACACGTCGCATCAGACCAGCGTACTCAGCCGCAAATCTCAGCCGCAAATAATTACGGCCATCCACCCGCTGAAGCCAGGCGCGGTCGACACGGAGTGAATCATGCAAGACCCGAACAAACCAGGCAATGCAGCGAACGATGGCCCGGACGAAGACATGATCGCGTTTGCCAGCGAAGTCTTCGATGTCGCCCGTCGTGGCGATGCCGCGATGCTCGGCGCGCTGCTCGCCAAAGGCCTGCCGCCCAATCTGCGCAACGACAAGGGCGACAGCCTCGTGATGCTCGCGAGCTACCACGGCCACGCCGATGCCGTGCGCGCTCTGCTCGAACACCAGGCCGATCCGAACCTACGCAACGACAATGGCCAGACGCCGATCGCAGGCGCGGCCTTCAAAGGCTTCACCGACGTCATCACCACATTGCTCGATCATGGCGCGGACGTTGAAGGCGCATCGCCGGATGGGCGCACGGCGCTGATGATCGCCGCGATGTTCAATCGCGTGGATATCGTCGAGATGTTGATTGCGCGCGGTGCGAATCCGGATGCACGCGATGCCAACGGCTTCTCCGCACGCGATGCCGCCGAAAAGATGGGCGCACCCGATACCGCCGCGCGCCTCTCGCGGCATGATGCATAACGCATGCAGAAGCGAATATATGCAGCAAACCAGAAAGCTGACGCGACTGCTTTCCCTTTCAATCCGCCCTGCACGGAGCGACTCATCCGTGAAGGCGATCTGAACCAGACAGGTGGCCCGGAAACATGGAGCTTTTGTGATGACGCGCGGTAACTCGCATCGAGGCGATATGTCGTCGATCGGTCTCGCCGCGTTCCTGATCGTGCTCGCCGCGTGGGTCGCGTCATGCGTGGCTGCGCGTCTGCGTGCTGCGCGTGTCGCTACGTGCCTGCCCCTCGCCGCTGCATTCGCGCTGTCCGCGTGTGGACTGTTGCCGCAGCAGACGCCCGCGCCGATCGTCGAGCGATCGTATATTCCCGCGCCGAACGAGACCGAAACCGAAGCTGCCGAAACCGAGGAACCCGCGTCCACGGTGGCTGTGCCGGAACCGGCCTCCACACCGCGACCCGCGCCCGCGCCGAAGCCCAAAAAGCGCATCGTCAGACCGAAGCCGCCCGAGCCCGCGCCTGCGCCGCCGCCCGAGCCACCCGAGCCGCCGCCTCCGCCGCAGATCATTTCGACGCGCATCATGCAGCACGACCAGTTGCACGGCCTGCTCGATGCCGAAGTGCAACGTCCCGACGGCAAAGTCGTGGGCCGCGCCGTCGATCTATATGTCGATCAGTCGGCGAAACCGAAGCTGCTGATGGTGAATCTCGCCGGTTTCCTCGGCGTCGGCGATCGCAAGGTGAATTTTCCGTGGACTGCATTCAAATTCACGCCGAATTCGAAGACCGCGCCGATCACCTTCGTGCAGCCTGCGCCGCCCGCCAAAGGCAAACCGGCCGATCCTGCGCCCAAGCCGCAACCGGTCAACGAAGCGCCGGCCAACTTCCTGCAACTGGTCGATTCGAACATCGTGCAGAAGAGCGGCGCGCGTATCGGCCGGGTGGTCGATGTGCTGGTCGATTCGCAGGCCGAACCGCAGGCGCTGGTGCTCGATCTGTCGAGTTCGCTCGCGGAGGACAAACGGCATATCGCGGTGAATTGGGGCGATCTGCATGTGGTGTCGCGCAACAAGCAGGCGACGTTGCAGATGGATTTCAACGATGCGCAGCTCAAGGCGTCGCCGACCTACGCGCCCGAGCAGCCGATCAAAGTGGTGTCGCCGGTGGTGCCTGCGGTGCCTGTGGCGGCGTCGGCGTCGGCTCCGGTGGCGGCGTCGGCAGCTTCGACGCCGGCGACGGCATCGGCCGCCGGAAGTAAGACCAGCACCACCGCTTCGGGCGCCGTGGCTCCGCAATCGTCCGCCTCAGGCGCACGGCTTTCACGATGAATCGAATGCAATGAAAACGACACATCGAAAACCGAATCACCTCATGGTAACTGCATGGTAATTGCACGAAGTCTGCGCGCGCTCGACTGGCTGAATTTCTTCGTCGCCAACGTGCAGACTGGCTTCGGCCCCTTCATCGCGTCGTATCTGTCGGCCAACAAATGGACGCAGGGCGAGATCGGCCTGATGCTTTCCGTCGGCACGATCAGCGCCATGGCGAGCCAGTTGCCGGCAGGCGCGCTCGTCGATGCAATGCGCAACAAGAAGTTCGCCGCCCTCTCCGCGATCGTCGCGATCATCGCGAGCGCGTTGCTGCTGGCGGCAAGCCCAACCTTCGTTCCCGTGTTCGCGGCGGAAGTGCTGCACGGCTTCGCGAGCTGCATGCTGGTCCCGGCAATGGCCGCGATCTCGCTCGCCCTCGTCTCGCGCGCCGATCTCGGCGATCGGCTCGGCCGCAACGCGCGATGGGCATCGATCGGCAGCGCATTGACCGCTGCGCTGATGGGCGCGTTCGGGGAATATCTGTCGCTGCGTTCGGTGTTTTTCCTGACGGCCGCGCTCGCGCTTCCTGCCATCGTCGCATTGCGGATGATTCATTACGACGCGCCACCCGTTGTGCCGCGTACGCCGCCCGGCAAGCCCAAACTTACGCCGGAAGGCGAAGAGCGCGAGTCCTTGCGTCACTTGCTGAAGGACAAGCGCTTGCTGATCTTTGCCGCGTGCGTAGTGCTGTTTCACCTCTCGAACGCGGCCATGCTCAATCTCGCTGCCGGCGAAGTGACCGCGCACATGGGCGATAACGTGCAACTGGTGATCGCGGCGTGCATCATCGTGCCGCAGTTCATCGTGGCGGCGCTGTCGCCGTGGGTCGGACGTCAGGCGCAGAAGTGGGGACGGCGGCCCGTGCTGATCCTCGGGTTCTGCGCCTTGCCGGTACGGGCGATTCTCTTCGCAGGCGTCAGCACGCCGTATCTGCTCGTGCCGGTGCAAATGCTCGATGGCATCAGCGCTGCCGTATTCGGCGTGATGTTGCCGCTTATCGCAGCGGATGTCGCGGGGGGACGCGGGCACTACAACCTGACCATCGGCTTTTTCGGGCTTGCGGCGGGTATCGGTGCGACCTTATCGACGGCGGCGGCAGGCTTCGCCGCCGATCGATTCGGCACGGCGATCAGCTTCTTCGGGCTGGCTGCCGCCGGTTTGATCGCCGTATTGCTGGTGTGGCTCGCGATGCCCGAAACGCGTGGCGCGCATGTGGAGCAGGAAGTTGCCAAGCCGCCGGTCGAGGCGTAGCGGTCGGTTGATCGTTTGCTTGCAGCGTTAGTGCCTGAGCGGCTTCATCGGCTTGAGTGGCTTGAGCATGCCGAGCAGCGTCGGAATCAGTTCGCTCACGGTCGGATGAATATGCATCGCGCGTTGCAGGACCTTGTATGACGCATCCGCGTTCATGATATCGACGAAGGCGTGAATCGCCTCGTCTCCTTCGATGCCAAAAATCGACGCGCCGAGTATTCGCTCGGTACGCGCATCGACGAGCGCCTTCATGAAGCCATCCGTTTCGCCGCGTTCTTTTGCACGGCCTACGCGCGACATCGGCATGGTGGCGATCAAGGCATCGCGGCCGTCCTTGCGGACCTCCTCTTCGCTCATGCCGACGCGCGCGAACGGCGGATCGACGAAAACGGCGTACGTCATGATGCGATCATCGACACTGCGCGATTCGCCATCGAGCACGTTCGATGCAATCACCTCGTAGTCATTCCACGACGTGTGCGTGAACGCGCCGCGTCCGTTCACATCGCCGAGCGCCCAAATGCCGTCGATCTTCGTGCGAAGTTGTCCATCGACATCGATCATTCCATGCCGGTTCGGTTCGATGCCGGCGTGCTCCAGGCCGAGATCGTCGGTATTCGGAATGCGGCCGGTCGCGAACAAGAGGTGCGAGGCATCGATGGCGGCATCGCCGGTGTGAATGCGCACGCCCTGCGCGCTTGCTTCGACACGCTCGATCTCCGTACCGAAGCGAAATTCGACGCCTTCGCGTGCAAGCACGTCCTGCATCGCCTGAGCAACGTCCGCGTCCTCGCGCGTGAGAATTCGCTCGCCGCGCACGAGCAGCGTGACGCGGCTGCCAAAGCGTCTGAACATCTGCCCGAATTCCAGCGCGATATAGCTTGCACCGACAATCACGAGATGCTCCGGCAATTGCGTGAGTTCGAGCACGGTCGAGTTGGTCAGATACGGCACGCGATCGAGTCCTTCGATTGAAGGCACAGCCGCACGCGTTCCCGTGTTGATGAAGATTTCGTCGGCATCGATATCCTGCGTCGTGCCATCGCTCGCTTCGATCCGCAATGCGTGCGTCCCGATAAAGCGCGCGTGGCCGTTGAACACGCTCAAATGCTTCGTGCCGCGCAACCATTTCTCGACGCCTTCGCGCGAACCCGCGATCACCGCATCCTTGCGCGCTTTCACGCGCGCCATATCGACGACGATGTCACCGCCGATCATCACGCCATAGCTCGCTGCTGTCCGCGCAACGTGGGCCGCCCGCGCGCTTGCAACGTAAGTCTTGGTAGGCGTGCAGCCGACATTCACACACGTTCCGCCGAACAGATGCCGTTCGATCACCGCCGTGCGCCTGCCGCTCTGAGCAAGCCGTACCGCCAGCGGCGATCCGCCCTGCCCTGTGCCGATGACAACCGCATCGAAGTGCTGTGACATGTCCGGGCCTCCAATAAATTTATGCGTGATCCTGCGCCTCGCCATGTTACGCGCAACGTTCGGCGCGAGCAGGCGCGCTGCAATTTGCATAGGCATGTCCTGTGCTTGATTTGACGAAAGTCGCCATGCCATTCGGAATGTGCGACGCATTCAGAACATTAAGCACGGAAGCCTTCATGACCGAGACGTTATGGTTCCTCGTGGTCGGCGGCGTGCTCATCTTGATGGGCCTCGCCAGTTCGACCTTCAAACGGCTGCCGATCAGCACGGCCATGTGCTATCTCGCCATCGGTTTTGCGCTCGGTCCGGGCGCAGCAAACCTGCTGCATATCGACCTCGTCAGCGATGCGAGCCTGCTGCGCCGCATCACCGAAGTCGCGATGCTCGTGTCGCTGTTCGCGATCGGACTTCGCCTGCGCGTGCCACCGACGGATCGCATCTGGATTTTGCCCGTACGGCTCGGCCTTATCGCGATGATTCTGACGGTCGTTCTGCTCACCTTGCTCGGCGTGTATGGACTCGGCCTCGCATGGGGTCCGTCGATTCTTCTCTCCGCGATGCTCGCGCCGACCGATCCCGTCCTCGCCCATGACGTGCAAGTCGAAACGCCCGGCGATATCGACTTGCTGCGTTTTTCGCTGACGGGCGAAGGCGGCCTGAACGATGGCATTGCGTTGCCGTTCGCGCTGCTCGGCATCGCTGTGTGCCGCTATGAGGCATCGCCTGGCGAAGCGTTGCGCTGGACCTTCGCTGCGCAGGCGACGTGGGGTATCGCGGGAGCGCTGGCGACCGGATGGCTCTTGGGCGAACTCTCCGTGCGACTGGTCGCCTATCTGCGCACGCGTCATGGTGAAGCGCTCGGCCCCGAAGGCTTTTTCGCGCTCGGCCTGATCGCGCTGTCTTACGGTGTCGCGGAATTGCTGCACACGTACGCGTTTCTCGCGGTGTTCGCGGCAGGCCTCGCTACGCGACGCGTCGAACAAAAGAAAAGTGGCGACAAGTCCGTCGGCGAAGCGGTCGGCAAGGTCGATACCGACGATCTCGGCGCGACCGCCGCCGATCCCGATCGCGCGCATGCTTTTATGGCGGAGCGCGTGCACGGCTTCACGATCGAGCTTGAACGTATCGCGGAAGTCGCGATCATGCTGATGGTCGGCGCGGCACTTGCCACGTTCTGGCGCGATCTGCTGACATGGCGCGTGGCCGCGCTGCTGATCGGACTGTTTTTTATCGCGCGGCCGCTGGCGGTCGAAACGTCGCTGATCGGTTCGTGCGCGGCGAGCGGACAACGAAGGCTGATGAGCTGGTTCGGCATTCGCGGCGTCGGCTCGTTTTACTATCTGCTTTACGCGCTCGAACACGCGCCGCACGATGCCGCCGAGCCGCTGGTGCCGCTCGTCATCGCGACGATCACGGCCTCGGTCATCATTCACGGCATTACGGCGACACCGCTGATGAAGCGCTATCAGCGAACGACCGCGCAAGGCTGAGTCGATCGATCCACACAGCGCAAAAACTGCGCGGGAGCAACCGGCGTGAAGCATCTGCTTTTCTTCTGCGGACATGCAGGCAGCGGCAAAACCACTTTGGCCAAGCGCCTCATCGAACCATTGATGCGCGCTACGGGCGCACCCTTTTGCCTGCTCGACAAAGACACGCTCTACGGCGCTTACAGCTCAGCCGCAATCGGCGCACTGACCGGCAATCCGAACGACCGCGACAGTCCGCTGTATCTTCAGCACTTGCGTGATCCCGAATACCGCAGTCTTATCGATACCGCTGCGGAAAATCTCGCGCTGGGCGTGAGCGTGATGGTGGTCGCGCCGCTCAGCCGCGAGGTCCGCGAAGGCCGTCTGTTCGATCGCGCGTGGCTGAAAGTAGATGACGATGTATCGATTCGCGTCGTATGGACGCATGTGAGCGAGGACGTCGCGCGTGAACGAATCGTTGCGCGCGGCGATTCGAACGATGCGTACAAACTTGCGAATTGGGCGGCGTATCGTCAGCGCCTGTTCGTGCCCGACGAATCGGTTGCGAAGACGCTGTTGATGTTCGACACCACCGCGCCTTCGCAACACGACTACGATACCCTGCTCGAAAGACTGATCGCGCCCTGACGCACGATCACTGAAGCACGATCACACCGATGCCAGTTCCCGCGTCGATGCAAGCGCGTTCGCGCCTTCATAGAGCTTGCCGAATCGACTATTCAGGAAGGCATCGAGCGGCACCTGTTCCTGTCGGATAAAGCCGCTTTGCGGCAGAACGCCTTCGCGGAACAAATCGAGTTCAGCGCAAATCGCGCCCGCCGTCGTGATCTGAATCGCGCTCATTGGCGCGCCGCAGATTTCCTTCGCGAAGATCTTGCGCGTGAATACGTCCTGCACGAGTTGACCGTTCCGCATGCCTGTCACGGTCACGAAAATCAGCACGACATCTTGCGCTGTGGCCGGTACGGCGCGCTTCAACATGGTCTTGAGGCCATCGCGATCGGTGGACATGCGCAGGTCGTCGAGCAGGAACTTCATCAGTTCGCGATGCCCCGGATATCGCACCGATTTATAGTCGAGCGATTCCACTTTTCCCGCCAGCGTTTCGCATAACGTGCCGAGTCCGCCCGAGGTATTGAACGCCTCGTATTCGATGCCATCGAGCGAAAAATGTTCGACGCCTTCGAGCGGCTGAACCCATTGCGTGCGACCGTCGCGAATTGCTTCGCATGGCTGACAATATTCGTTGATCAACCCGTCGATACTCCACGTCAGGTTGTATTTCAGCGCGTTGGTCGGAAATTCAGGCAACGCGCCGACGCGCATTTTCACTTCGCGCAAGTCCGTGAGACGCCGCGTCAGATCGTGCGCAACAATGCCGATGAAACCCGGCGCGAGTCCGCATTGTGGCATGAACGCGGTGTCGCTTTCGTCCGCAATGGCGCGGATCGCGTGCGTGGCGCGCACGTCTTCGGTGAGATCGAAATAATGCACGCCCGCCGATTTCGCCGCCGATGCAACGCTGATCGCGAGGTAGTAAGGCAGCGCGTTGACCAGCGCATCGAAGCCGACCAGCGCCTGGCGCAACGCGGAGGTATCCGCCGAATCGACGCGGCGCGTGGCCACGCCTTGCGCGTCGAGCAAGGCAAGCGCGTGTTCGTCGCGATCGAAAGCGACGACGTCGAAATCTCCGGTTTCACGCAGCAAACGCGCAATGCTCTGGCCGATCAGCCCCGCGCCGATAAGTGCAACTTTCATCGTCTTCTCCTCGTTCTGTGTGCGTAATCCGAACCGCATGGCTCGGCATTCTTCACTCAGTTTAGGAGGCTGCGAATATTGAAAACAGACGCAAAATGATGCGCTTAGACGATCAACTTCGTCATTTCGACGATAGTTTGATGCACTTTGTCGGGTTTATCCCGCGCGGTCGATCTTGCGCGCCAGAATGATCGACGTTGTGGTCCGCTCGACGCCTTCCAATGCGCCGATTTCATCGAGCAAATCGTTGAGCCGATCGGGGGAATCCGCGCGCAACCACGCCACGTAGTCGAACTCGCCGCTCACCGCGCAAAGCAACTGAATCTCCGGCATGCGCGAGAAGCGCTTTTGCACGTCGCGGCCGTATTTCGGTGCGAGTTTGATGCCGACATACGCCTGAATGCTGGCATCGAGCACGTCTTGGCCCAGCCGCACGCCGTAGCCCGCAATCACGTTGTTCTTTTCCAGCCGAGCGATACGCGCAATCACCGTCGTGCGCGCAATGCCGAGTTGGCGCGCCAGATTCGCCACGCTGTCTCGGGCGTTCATCTGCAACAGCGCGACGAGATTGCGGTCGATGTCGTCGAGTTGGTCGAGGCGCGGTGGTCGCATGGCATCGTCTCTTTTTGCGTTATGTGTTTGCATTATCGCTGAGGCTTTTCGTGCCGAGACGGTGAGCAATAGTCGCCATCGTCGATTTTTCGCGAACGTATCGAATGTAAGCAGTTGTGCAATCGCGGGCGAATCGTCAGGTTATCGTGATACTAATGAGCAGCACTGGCGTTTCAGCGCCCTTCAACATCGACAGAAAGGTTTTTCGAATGAAAAAAACAATTCTTGCATTCACGGCATTCGGCATGATCGGGATGACCGGCGCGGCCTTCGCGCAATCGTCCGCGCCTGCTGCGGCTACCGCTCCGGCCATGCAGGCTGCGGCCTCGACACCGGGCGCGACCAAGCGCGAAGCACGCGTGGAAGAACGCATCACGCAACTGCATTCGAGCCTCAAGATCACGCCGCAGCAGGAAGATCAATGGTCGAAGTTCGCGGACGTGATGCGTGAAAACGCGCATACGATGGGCGATCTGTATCGGCAACGCGTGGCGCAGCGCGACCACATGACCGCGCTCGACGATATGAAGCAATACGCGCAGATCACGCAGGCCGATGCCGACGGCACCAAGCGTCTCGTCGATGCCTTCGATCCGCTCTACGCGAGTCTGTCGGCGGATCAGAAGAAATTGGCCGATGACGCGTTCCGTCACAGCGGGCCTGAAAAGGCGAAGCATGCGCATCGCAAACCGCGCACAGCGGCAGCCGATGCGGCATCCACGACAAAGCCGTAATCGCCCGAAGCGAAGCAATCGAACGACGAGGCCCGCATCGGAAGTTGCGGGCCTTTTTGTCATTCATCATGCAAAATACCGCTTCAGCCGGTACGATCCCGCACTTCTCTTATTGCCGAGTGATTTATGCCGCATTTGTCCCAACTCGATCTCGCCACCGATCCGGCCGCACGACGCGTCGTCAAGGACGAAGCCGTCGAAGTCGAATTCGCCGCGAATGCCGGTGAATTGATGAGTCTGGAAGGACCGAACCGCTACGCATCCGGCGATGCAATCGTCACCGGCAGCGGCGGTGAACGTTGGGTGGTATCGCGTGAACGATTCGATGCGAAGTATGCGCCCGAGGCCGGCATCGAACATGGTTGCGCGGGCACGTATCGCAACCGCCCGAGCGTCGTGCTGGCGAAGCAAATGCGCGAGCCGTTCACCATCGCCCGTTCCGCTGACGGCGATATTCTCACCGGAGACGCGGGCGACTGGGTCATGCAGTACGCGCCCGGTGACTACGGCGTGGTGAAGGCGGCGCGCTTCGCGAAGGTTTATCACGAAGCCTGAAGCGAAACCTGAAGCGCGCCCGATTCAGGCGAAATCATCGGCCATTTCGATTTCCATCTCGCGCGGCACGGTCTGGCCTTCCGCGTACATTTCCTCGAGCGATCCCAGCGTCGCTTCCACATAGGCGCGCAGCACCGCGTAGCTGCGTGCGTGCATCCGCACGGGCAAGGCGCGATAACGCGCCAGCGCATCCGGCGCGAAGCGGATATCGATCCGGATTCGGCGTGCCGTCGCGCCGAAGCGCATCGCCACGTAATGGATCGAGAGTACCGTGCGGTCGTTTTCATCGAGCCGTTCGGCGAATTGCGTTTGTTCGGGAAAGAGATCGCAGATGACATGCGCGAGCATATCGATGTCCGCGCTCGGGCAGTCGTATTGGTAATCGTCCATGTCGGATCAGTGGGTGTTGGCGCTGCGATAGTAACGCACCAGCGTCACCGCGACGACCACGCCCAACACGAGATACACGGCATCGGCGGCGAGCAGTGGAATCAGGCGCGCCTGGAACAGCGCGGCAGGCAGACCAACCAGCGCATGCGCCGCGATCAGCACGCCCAGCGCATGACGCGAGCGCTCGCGCAACAACTGCCACATCAACGCGGAGAAGCCGATCTGAAACACGAAGGCGCTTGCGCGTTCGACCACGAAAATAAGCGCTGAAACCGGCGATAACGTCGCCAGCACCATGTGGATGCGCGCCACCGCCTCGACCGGCGCGCTTTCGAAATGGGCGTCGAGCGATCCTTGATTGGCGAGCACGGCATAGACGATCCACTGCACCTGAACCAGCACGCCTACCAGCCACGCTTCCGCCCCGCCATGACCGATACCGAGGCCCAGTCCCGGACCGGGCCGCGTCAATGAATCCGGCTCGCGCGAGATCAGCCATTTCATCGCGAGAAAGCGGCCGACTTCTTCGCAGATGCCCGCCGCGAGCGCGCCATACACCACGAATACCGCCGGATTCATCAGCCATGCCGAGGTCGTCGGATTGCTGAGCATAAAGCCATGCAGCGCACGTTCGATGACCATCGCGAAGAGCGCGAACACGGCGACGCCGAGAATCACTTCGCGCGGTTTGATCGCGAAGCGCGTCCTTGTCATGCGATACAAAACGACCGGGAATGCGGCCACGATGAGCGTCGCAATCGCAAGGCTCATCAACGTCGTTACACTAACCATTCAATTTTCCGAAACGTGTGAAATGTGAGGCGCATTATGCTTTCTTGCGGTCGATGCGCGCACAACAAGCTCACCGGGCAAGAGACATTCGCGCGCGGCCATTGCAGCGCCGCCCAGACGCTCGTGAAGAAATTCGACCGCGCGACGGCCGATATCGTACGTCGGTTGACGCACGGTCGTCATGCCGGCGAGCTGCGCCCATTCTGAATCATCGATCGACATCAGCGCGACATGGGCCTGCCAGTCCGCGCCATGACGCTCCTTCAAATGCACGGCTACGCGCAAGGCCACCGGCCCGTTCGCCGCGAACAACGCCATGCGCCTTCCCGCTTCATGCGCGGCTTTGACGCGGCGATCGAGTTCATCGAGCGCGGGCGCGACATCGGCGAGATCGATAATCAAGGTCGAGCCATGCACGACGTGGGTATCGAACGCGGCGAGCGAGGCCTGAAACGCGGCCTCGCGCAAACGGCGCGAACTGACATGCGTAACGGGCTGAACCATGAACAGCAATTCATCGAAGCCTTCATCGACGAGATGATGCGTGGCCATTGCAACCGCCGCCGGATTATCCAGCCCGACCATATCCGTCACAATGCCTTCGACCGTTCGATCCACCAGCACCACAGGAATGCCGCCTTGCGTAAAGCCTTGCAACAGTTCTTCCTTTACGCCGAGCGCGTTGACGATCACCCCTTCGACGCGATACGTGGTCAGCAATTGCAAATAACGCCGCTCCATATCGACTTCATTTGCCGCGTGACAAATCAGCGGCATATAGCCGAGCGCATGACACGCGGCTTCAATGCCTTGCAATACTTCAACGGAATAGGGATTGGTGAGGTCGGCGAGCAACATGCCGATCAGGCGATTGCGCCCGCGTTTCAGGCCGCGCGCCATCTGATTGGGCCGATAGTCCAGCTTGGCGATGGCCGCTTCGATACGTTCGCGCAAGTCGGGCGACAGCACACCCGTTTCCCCGTTCAGATAGCGCGAAATGCTGGTCTTGCCGGTGCCGGCCTCGCGCGCGACATCGGTGATGGTGGCGCGACGCGCGCCGAATACCGGCGGACGGCTGGTCGAAATGGGATCGTCGGACATGTTGGTCGGATGGCCGTATGTTTATCGTTCGACTGCATGTTAGCGCATGCCAAACGCGCACGATCCCTTTATCGCTTCGATGCGGCTATCGCGCGAGCACCTCGCGATTGACGATATTGTTCGTCAGCGTGCCATCGAGTGCGGCGATCAGATTCTCCGCTGCATTTCGAGCCATCGCATGACGCGTTTCGTGTGTCGCCGAGCCGATATGTGGCAACGCGACGACGTTCTTCAGCTTGAGCAGCGGTGAATCGGCGGCGAGCGGCTCGTGTTCGAATACGTCGAGACCGGCTGCGCGAATGGTGTCGTTCTGCAAGGCATCGATCAGCGCGGCTTCATCGACGGTCGGTCCGCGCGATGCGTTGATCAGAATCGCGCTCCGTTTCATCTTCTTCAATTCGTTCGCACCGATCATGCCGCGCGTTTCAGGCGTCAGCGGCACTTGCAGACAGACGAAGTCGGATCGTTCGAGCAGTTCGTCGAGTTCGACGCGTCGAGCACCAAAATCACGCTCGGCCTGTTCGTTAGCATTCCGATTCGTATACAAAACGTTCATCCTGAAGCCCAACGCCGCACGCCGTGCTACTGCGCCGCCAATCCGTCCCAGCCCCACGATTCCAAGCGTTTTACCCTGCACATCCACACCAAAACACGCTTCGCCGATACTTGCTTTCCAATTGCCCTCTTTCACCCATTCCGCGAGTTCGACGACACGGCGCGCGCTCGCAAGAATTAACGCGAACACCGTATCCGCCGTTGATTCCGTGAGCACGTCCGGCGTATGAGTCAGCACGATGCCGCGTCGTGTGAGATCCGCGACATCGAACTGATCGAAGCCGACGGAAATCGTCGAGAACACTTTGAGCCGCGTCGCGTTTTCGATCATATCGGGCGTGATTTTCACGCTTGCGCCGATCGCGCCGTCCGCGTCGTTCAATGCGGCGACGAACGCGTCATGATCTTTTGCATCGACATTCACGATCTCTGCATGTTCACGCAGATACGCTTCGACATCGGACGGCAAGGCTTTATAAGCGACGATTTTTCTGGTCATGTTCGAGGGCCTTGTTTGAAGTTCAGGAACGCACTGGCACGCCGCTACGCACGATACCTTGCGGCTTCACCGCGAGCGTGAGCCATACGGCTGCAAGCAAGGCCGCACTCATGAACACGTACGAAGCCGCAGGCGAACCGGTCGCGCCATTCAGATAACCCACCACATACGATCCGACGAACGAGCCGAGCGCGCCCATGCTGTTGATCAGCGCCATCGCACCGCCGGCGACGTTCTTGGGCAGCAATTCCGGCACGATCGCAAAGAACGGTCCGTAAGGCGCGTACATGGCCGCGCCCGCAATCACGAGCAGTGTGTACGAGGCCCAAAAGTTCGTCGTGCCGAGCAAATACGAGCCTGCAAAAGCAATCGCGCCGATCAACAGAAACGGCCATACAAAGGCCTTGCGCGCCTGCAATTTATCCGATGCCCACGATGCGATCAGCATCGCGATGGTGGCCGCGAGATACGGCACGGCAGACAGCCATCCCGTTTCGACCATGCCAAGCGCCGAACCGTTCTTGAGAATCGACGGCAGCCACAGCACAAAGCCATAAACGCCGATGCTCCAGCAGAAATACTGCGCGCACAGCTTGATGACAGCCGGCGATTTGAAGGCTTCGCGATAGTTCTTCACCGGCTTGATCGCGGCTTGCTCGGCGCGCAACGTGGCATCCAGATCGCTTTTTTCCTGCGCGGTAAGCCAGTTCACTTGCGCCGGTTTGTCCTTCACGATAAACCACCAGATCACGGCCCAGATCACCGCTGGCAAACCTTCTGCAATGAACATATGCCGCCAGCCGAACGAGTTAACCAGATAGCCCGATACCACCGACATCCACAACACCGTGACCGGATTGCCGAGAATGAGGAAGGTGTTCGCGCGTGAACGCTCCGACTTGGTGAACCAGTTCGAGATGAACACGAGCATCGCGGGCATCACGGCGGCTTCGACGACGCCGAGCACGAAGCGGATCGCCATGAGCGAGGGGATGTTGCTCACCATGCCCGTCAGCGCCGCACAACCGCCCCACAAAACCAGGCTCCAGAACACCAGCTTCTTCACGCTGCGGCGTTCGGCATAGATTGCGCCGGGAATCTGGAAGAAGAAGTAGCCGAGAAAGAACAGCGCGCCAATCAGTGAGGACAAGCCCTTGCTGATGCCCAGATCGCTGTTGATGCCCGCCGCTGACGCGAAGCCGTAATTGGCGCGGTCAAGATACGCGAGGCTGTACGTGATAAAGACGATCGGCATGATCGCCCACCAGCGGCGCACGGCGAGCTTCGGGTTTGTGGAAGATTGCATGGTTGTCTCCGAAGAGGGTTCGGTGATTCTCTCAGGTCGGCCTTGTGATTATTCTCAGGCCACATCTAGCGCGGCTTGTGCCGTCTGTATTTCGTATTCATTGAGCGCGGCGCGCGTCGGCAAGCCTTCGCTGTCGCCGATCACCTGGATCGCCAGCGCGCCGATGCGGTTGCCGCGTGCCAGCGCATGACGCACATCGCGTCCTTCGAGCAGCGCACTGACCACGCCGACCGCGAAGCCGTCACCGGCACCGACGGTATCGACGACATTTGCCACCGGCACGCCCGGCACGATGCCCTGATCGCCGTCCGCCGTGCGGAAATACGCGCCGTGCGCGCCGAGCTTCACGATCACGCCTTTCGAGCCGCGATCGAGATAGAAGGCGGCGATATCTTCGGGTTTGGCATAGCCCGTCAGCGTCAGGCCTTCGGATACGCCGGGCAACACCCAATCCGCCAGCGCCGCGAGCGCATTGAGCGATTCGGTCATCGCTTCGCGCGAAGGCCACAGCGTCGGGCGAAGGTTCGGATCGAAGGAAATGGTCTTGCCTGCCTTGCGCATTTCCTGCGCCATGTGGAACGCAAGCTCGCGCGATGTCGCGGAGATCGCGGGCGCCACGCCGGTCAGATGCAGATGGCGCGCGCCGAGCACGTAGTCGGCGTCGAAATCGTCGATGGACAGATGGCTTGCCGCCGAACCTTTGCGGAAGTACTCGACCGCCGGATCGCTGCCGTCGTCGCACTTGCTTTTCAGTTGAAAGCCGGTCGGATAACGTTCATCGATGCTTACTCGCCGCGCATCGATTCCTTCGGCGGCCAGCACGTCGAGCACATATCGCCCGAACGAATCGTGGCCGACGCGGCTCATCCAGCCGACCTTGAAGCCCAGCCGCGAGAGGCCGATCGCCACATTCAGATCCGCGCCCGCGACGCGTTTGGTGAAGTGGCCCACGCGCGCGAGATCGCCGGTTTCGGCCGCGACGAACATGGTCATCGCTTCGCCGTAAGTCACGACATCGAGGGCTGCAGTCTGGTGGTTCATGTTCGTCCTTTTTTCAAAGCTCAGAAGCCGGCGATGCGCGCGACCTGGCGCGCGGCGTCGGTATCGAACGCGGTGGATTCGGTCGTCGCGGTGGCATCGGCGAGAAAGGGATATTCGATGCCGCGCGGCACGTCGCCCGGAAGATGCGCGAGCAAGGTGGCGAAACGCGTGTCGCCGTCGGCAGGCGCGGCGGGGAAGCGCCGTGCGCCCTCGCCCATCACTGCTTTGCAGTGCACGTAGCCGACGTGCGGCGCGAGGCGACGCGCGGCATCGAGCGGATTCTGCGCGGTCCAGTGCCAATTGCCGGTGTCGAAAGTCATGGCGATGCCGCTCGCCGGGGGCAGCGCATCGAACAAGGTTTCGAATGCGCGGATGGTGCCGCCCGCGACAAGCTGGCCGTTTTCGACCACGATGCGCGCCTGCGATGCACCGGCCGCCGACAGCAGATGATCGACCGCAGCGGCATCCGCGACGATGCCGTGTTCTGTCCCGCCCAGTTGCAATTTGACGATGCGCGCGTTCAACGCGGCGGCTTCATCGATGGCAAGCGAAAGTGCGGCGCGGTCGAGCGTGCCGCCGTCGCGGAAAAGCGTGGCGGGCGTCGAGTAGACCGACCAGAGACCGGCCGCGCGGATGCGTTCGCCCACGCAGGCGAGCGCGTCGGGCCGGGCATCGGCTTCGTGAGCGAACAACTCGCGGCGGACTTCGAAACCGTCCGCACCGGCACGCGCGGCGACCCGCGCCCACGCGGCGTGACCGTCGCGCCGGATCGCGTCTGCGCCGAACGCGCTGGCGACAATCACTACATCCACCTTTCGATTCTTCCGATCATTAACCATCGTTTTTCGCCCGAAATCCGCTCGATTAATCGATTGGAACCGGTTCCATCAGCAAATTTCAAAAAAGACGCCGAAGCGTCTCGCGTTGAAGCCGAATATTGCGCTCGCGCAGGAACAACGCGCCATAGTGGAAATCCCTAGCGCGGTGCATCGGACGCCAGGCACAGTTCGAGGAATCGCGCGGCGACGCGGGACGGTGTCGCCGCGTGCGGAACCAGGATCGAAAATCGCCGCGTGATCGGCTCGGGCGTGATGCGCAGGCTGCGCAGCGCACCGTCTTCGTGACGAAGCGACATCGCCGAGACGAAACCGATGCCCATGCCCGCGCGTACGGCTTCTTTCACGCCTTCCACGCCCGCAATTTCAAGCGCGGCGTGCATGGCGGCGTTTCGATCGGCAAAGGCGCGTTCGACGACGCGCCGCACGCCCGACCCGGCCTCGCGCAGCACCAGCGGATACGCGCTCAGATCGTCGAGCGTCGTGCTGCTACGGCCATCGGCGAGTGGATGACTGGCCGGGACGATGGCGACGAGTTCATCTTCATGCCACGCTGTGACCGTCGTTCCCAACGGCAGATCGTCGCCCGCTGGCCCTTCGATCAGCGCGATATCGAGCGATCCCAGCGACGCGACGATTTCCGCCGTGTTCCCGCCAACCGTGGTCACGACGACATCGGGATAAAGCTGGTGAAACGCGGCAATCAGATACGGCAGCAGATAACTTCCCGGCGTCGTGCTCGCGCCGATCCGCAAGGTGCCGCGCTCCATGCCACGCAAGGCGTCGCGCAGCGCGTGCGCCTGACGAAACGTCTCGCGCAGCCGTTCGGCATGCCCGAGCACTTGTTCGCCCGCTGCCGTGAGCCGCACCCCGCGCCCTTCCCGCTGATAAAGCGGCTCGCCGAATTCATCCTGCAATAGCTTCAGTTGCCCCGACACGGCCGGTTGCGACAGATGCAGCGCCACAGCCGCACGGCTGATATTGCCGAACTCGGCGACAGTGGCGAAAGTTATCAGTTGCTCCGGGGTCATGGCATCCAAATATCGGCTGAGGCGATACTTCACATTCTAAATCACGATTTCTCATATGCATATATGCGGATTAGGATAAGCACATCCCCGCTTGATTTTGAGAAAGACGCGCCTCATGTCCACCGCACACACCACTTCCACTATGACGCCCGCTGCATCGAACACGCGCGGGCAGCTCAACGGCATTCTGTTCGTCGCGTTGTTCGCGGCAGCGGTCACGCGGCTCGCCGCGATTCCGGCGATCGCCGGGTTGGGCATCAGCCCGTTGATCGTCGGGATCGTCGCGGGCGCGGTGTATGGCAATGCGCTGCGTCACGGCATGCCGGAGAGCTGGGCGGCGGGGGTGAATTTCTCGGCGCGCAAGCTGCTGCGTATCGCGGTGGCGTTTTTCGGCTTGCGCGTCAGTCTGCAAGAGATCGCGCAGGTCGGCTGGTCGGGATTGACGGTATCGGTGCTGGTCGTCGTGAGCACGCTGGTGATCGGCACGTGGGCGGGCATGAAGCTGATGAAGCTCGATCGCGATACCGCCCTGCTCACTGCTGCGGGCAGCGCGATCTGTGGCGCGGCGGCTGTGCTCGCGTTCGAATCGACACTGCAATCCAAGCCGCACAAGAGCGCGATGGCCGTGGGCAGCGTAGTGTTGTTCGGCACGCTCTCGATGTTCCTCTATCCGCTCGCAATCAAGGCAGGCTGGCTGCATCTCGATACGCTCGGCGCGGGCCTGTTCTTCGGCGGCACGATTCACGAAGTGGCGCAGGTGGTCGGCGCGGCGAGCAACGTGAGTCCTGAAGCGACGCATATCGCCACGATCGTCAAGATGACGCGTGTCATGCTGCTGGTGCCGGTGTTGCTGGTGGTCGGTTTCTGGGTCAGCCGCTCGCGTCGGGCGGACGGCACGCAGCAAGGCAAAGGCAAGATCGCGGTGCCTTGGTTCGCGCTGGGTTTTCTTGCGCTGGTGATCGTGAATTCGCTGCATGTGCTGCCTGCACCCGCGACGAACACCATCAATATGCTCGATACCTTCGCCCTTACCATGGCCATGACGGCGCTGGGGATGGAAACGCGTATCGAGCAGATTCGTCAGGCAGGTCCGCGTGCGATTGCCACCGGCGCGATTCTGTATGCGTGGCTGATTTTTGGCGGATTGGCGATTACGTTGGGCGTGGAGCGCTTGTTCGGCTAAACGCAAGCGTACAAGCGCAAAAACAAAAAAAGGGCTGGTGCGAACCAGCCCTTTTTGCTTTCAGCAAAACGTCAAGCCACGGCCAGCTTCAACGCCTGATCGAAGTCCGCAATCAAATCCTCCGTATCTTCGATCCCCGCCGACAAGCGCAGCATGCCATCCGAGATTCCCATCGCCTTGCGCGTCTCCGCTCCGGCTTCGAAGAAAATCGTCGGCGCAACGGGGATGATGAGCGTGCGTGTATCGCCCAATCCGGTGGCTTTGATCGGCAATTGCAGCGCATTGACCACGTCGATCATGCGATCGGCATTGCGCAACTCGAACGCCAGCAGCCACGACGCGCCCTTGAACAAACGCTGTGCGATCGCATACTGCGGATGGCTTTCGAGTCCTGGATAAAACACGCGTCCGACCGCTTCGTGCTTCTCCAGAAAACGCGCCAGCGCCAGCGCGTTATCGCTGCTTTTCTGCACGCGCAACGCCAGCGTTTCCGCGCCCATCGCGATCGAATGCGCTTGCTCCGAGGACAATGCGCCGCCCATATCGCGCAAGCCTTTCTTGCGAATCTGCGTCAAACCCTGCTCTTTCGACGGCGCGCGACGATACTCATCCGCGATATTCGGGTACGCGCTCCAGTCGAACAAACCGGTGTCCGTTACCGCACCGCCGAGCGCCGCGCCGTGGCCCGCAATCGTCTTCGTCAACGAATTGATGACGAGACTCGCGCCGACCGCTTTCGGCCTGAACAACGCAGGCGACGTGATGGTGTTATCAACAAAATAAACGATGCCACGCTCAGCGCATATTTCACCGATACGCTGCAAATCAGGCACCTGCGTGCCTGGATTCGCGACGGTCTCGACGAAGACCATGCGCGTAGTCGGTTTGATCGCGTTCTTGACGTTGTCGGCGTCGCAGGCATCGACGGTCGTGACTTCGATGCCCAATCCTCTCAGCGTGCCGAAGATACTGTTCGTGTTGCCGAACACGAACTTGCTCGATACGAGATGATCGCCCGCACGCAGCAGCGTAAGGAAGGTTGCGGTGATCGCGGCCATGCCGGTGCTGAAGCAGATCGACCCGACGCCTTGTTCGAGACTCGTGATCTTGCGTTCGAGCGCGGCCGTGGTCGGCGTGCCCTGCCGCGCGTAATTAAAGCCACCTTTCTTCGTGCCTTGAAACACGCCGATCAGATCTTCCACGCGTTCGAAGCCGTATTGCACGGACGTATGAATCGACTGACGGACGCCGCCGTGTTCCGTGCCCGTGATTCTGTCGCCGTGAACGATGCCTGTCGTAAAGCCTTGCTTGTCCATCCCTTCTCCGCTTGCGAGTCGAATTCGATGTGATGCGATTGTGACGCGATGTAATTTGCCAATCGATTCTACACTGGCTCCTGTACGCGCCAAACCATCGAACGCGCATACGGGAACACGAGTTGCTGCACTGCCGAAAGACGCCTGACAAGGACCTCATTTATGGCTTACGAATTTTATTACTGGGACGGCTTGCAAGGCCGCGGTGAATTTGTGCGACTTTCACTGGAGGACGCGGGCGCGGAATACGTGGACGTCGCGCGCACGCCCAACGGCACGAAAGCCATGATGAAGCTGATCAGCAGCAAGTCCGAACCGCATATTCCGTATGCGCCGCCATTTATCAAGGATGGCGAACTAATCGTTTCGCACGTTGCGAATATTCTGCTCTATCTTGGTCCGAAGCTCGGACTCGCACCGAAGGATGAAAACCTGCGATATGTCGCGAATGGTTTGCAGTTGACCATCACCGACATGATCACCGAAGTGCACGACACACATCACCCGCTCGCCACCGATCTCTACTACGAAGATCAGGTCGATGCCGCGAAAATTCGCACACGCAATTTTCTGGATGAACGCGTGCCGAAGTTCATCGGCTATTTCGAGCGTGTGCTGAAACAGAATCCGCATGGCGACACGCAACTCGTCGGCGACTCGACGACTTACGTCGATCTCTCCATGTTTCAGGTGGTCGAGGGATTGCATTACGCCTTTCCTCGCGCGATGAAAACATTCGGCAAGCACTATCCGCGCGTGGCCGCATTGCACGATGCCGTGCTGCAACGACCGAATATCGCCGCATACGTCGATTCGGAGCGGCGCATTCCGTTCAACGAATCCGGCATTTTCCGGCACTATCCCGAGCTCGACCAGGACGCGAAGTAATACGCTCAGTCGATCGCATTCGTCACTTATCAAACCAAGGAGCAAACATGGTCGAAACGATTCCTTCCTTCGGTCTGGGCACCTTTCGCGTGGAGGCCGCCAAAACCGCCAAGGCGGTGGAAAGCGCGTTGCAGATCGGCTATCGACATATCGATACGGCGCAGTACTACAACAACGAGGCGGCCGTCGGTCAGGGCGTGCGCGACTCGGGCATCGCGCGTGACGATATCTGGGTGACGACCAAGGTCTGGTGGGAGCGCCTGCAGCGCGATGCGCTGATCGCGAGCCTGAAGGACAGCCACGCGAAGCTGGATATCGGCACGATTGATCTCGCGCTCGTGCACTGGCCGTCGCCGAAGGGCGCGGTGCCGATCGCCGAAACGCTGGCTGCGTTACAGGAAGCGCAGAAGCTTGGGTTGATCCGGCACTACGGCGTGTCGAACTTCACCGCGCCTTTGCTCGAAGAAGCGCTGAAAGCGCCGGGCGGGCGTGAGATCGTGACGAATCAGATCGAAGTAAGTCCGTTTCTTGCCAACCGTTCGCTCGTCGATGCAACGCAGCGGCTCGGCGTCACGGTGACCGCGTACATGCCGCTGGGCGAAGGACGCGCGCACAAGGACTCGACCATCCGTTCGATCGCCGACAAGCACGGCGCGACGCCCGCGCAGGTGACGTTCGCGTGGCTGCTGGCGCGCAAGATCGTGGTGCTGTCGGCATCGACGAATGCGGAGCATCAGCAGGTGAACTGGGATGCGCAGAAGCTGAAGCTGGACGCGGAAGATATCGCCAAAATCGATACGCTGGATGAAGGCCGGCGCAACGCGAATCCTTCGTTTGCGCCGAAGTGGTGACTGCCTTCGTTAAAAAGAAAAGGCTGTTTTTATTTGATACGGCGCCGGAATTTCCGGCGCCGTATTTTTTAAGTCGGCGCGGTAACTCACGCTCATTGATCTGTTTTGGGTCGGGAATGCTGCGGCGTTAAGCCCTAATTCGCAAATCTCAAACACTAAAAACTTTTCTCTGCGACAGTAAATCGCAGCTGGTAACCGTTGTGCGTTATTTTAATGTTAGATAGATTACTTAATACTTTCACGCAACCTTCAGCCTGTCTAGGATTTATCTCACACAGCGTGCCGGTATTTGACCCGCAGAAGCACCAGAAGAAATCAAAGAAATGCATGCCTAAAAACAGCAGTACATAACCACATCCATTGAAAGAAAATCCAAATTAAAATAAAAATCCTTTGTTTATCCATTTTTGCTTCTTCGATT
>NZ_JAQFVG010000239.1 GCF_029439455.1 Caballeronia sp. BR00000012568055
CCCTGCGGTCGGCAGAGCCAATGCCGACGAAGATGACGATGACAGCGACGGCGACAGCAGCGATGTCGACACGAAGCAGGAGCAGAACGCCGCTTCGTCAATCGCGTCGACGTCCGCTTCGGTGTCGTCGGAGCCGGCTAACACCGGCACGAACCTCGCATCGCTTTTCGACTAAGGAGCAGACATGGCTATCGCAGTTGCAAAGCTCACGCGCGAGTTCGTCTACAACGGCGTCACGTTCCCGGATCCCGGGCCGACCTTCTCGCCTGACGATGTTCGCGATCTCTACTCCGCGCAATATCCGGAGCTCACGACCGCGGCCA
>NZ_JAQFVG010000240.1 GCF_029439455.1 Caballeronia sp. BR00000012568055
ACGGAGTCAGCCGGCGCAGCGACATTTGCGCCGCTCTGCTTGGCGATCTCGGCGATCGGATCTGCGGCGGACGAGGCAGACTGTGCTGCTGCCGTCGAGGGCGTCGCCGGTGCGACGTAGTTCACCGCGACCGACTGTGGCGCCGAACGACGAAGCGCCACGTGATGCGCGTTGAAATCGACGTCCGCGTAGAGATCGGAGGCCGCGACGAGCCGATCCAGCGACTGCATCCAGTTCTCACCGTCGCGTGTGGCGAAGCTCATCGACGACGTCAGGTCGATATCCTTCTGTGCTGAGCCGGTCCACCCTTGCGGAACGAGC